>CAZQIZ010000026.1:0-34866 GCA_964593585.1 uncultured Ignavibacteria bacterium | reverse complement strand
CATCCTGATCTGTCATCGTACATTGCAATCGTCATTATGTTAGAGGGTCTAAGTCATCAATTTACAAGGGGATTGCGGGGGTGGCAATGGGTTTTTCAAAGGCAACGCCCTTGCAACTCGTTGGTTTTCTGTTGGTTATGCAGACGCTTCCGGAGAGTGCTCCCGCGGAATCGCCCCGCAAATTGAACACGAGAAAAATGGCTCCCGTGAAACTTCGCACGGGAGCCGGGCTTTCAGACCCTCGACTGTTGTCTTACTGGGAAGCGAGACAACCGCCGCTTGAGTACATACATGACATAGTGTAGTATGTTTACTGCAGGAGGTCAATAGGAATTATGGGCAGCAAGGCAATGGAAACGGTGCTCGGAATTGATCTGGGCACGGAGTCGCTGGGGTGGGCGCTGGTGCAGCCGGATCGCATCCTCGCCGCCGGGGTTCGCGTTTTTGACGCGGGAGTGGACGATCTCGAGGCCGACGGCAAGGGGATCTCGCGCAACGCCGCAAGGCGGGAGGCGCGCTTGGCACGGCGACGGCTTCGGCGTCTGACACAGCGCCTGAGCCAACTGGCCGACTTGCTGGCTTCGTCGGGACTTCTACCCAACGGAAACTACCGCGATTCCGTCGAACGGCATCAGCTCTTTCTGAGCATGGACAAGGGCCTGCCCTCTCCCTACGAATTGCGGGCCCGCGCGCTGTCTGAACGTCTCGAGCCGTACGCGCTTGGTCGCGCGCTTTATCATCTCGCGCAGCGACGCGGCTTCATGAGCAATCGCAAATCGAAGCAAAGCGAGGATGAGGCCAAAGGGAAAGTGGCCGAGCACCTCGCAAGACTACGGGAGGAGATGCAGACCGAAGGCGCCCCGACATTGGGGGCGCTGCTGTCGCGTTCCGCCCTCGCCGCTCAACGGGTGCGCGGCCAATACCTCGGCCGCGACATGACCGCCCAGGAGTTCGACGCCATCTGGGAGAGCCAGAAGCGCTTCCACGCCGACCTCCTCTCCGACGCGCTGCGCAAGCGCGTCCACCGGGCGATCTTCTATCAGCGGCCGTTGGCGAGCGTGAAGCATCTGGTCGGTTACTGTGAGCTGGAGCCGAATCGCCGCCGTGCGCCAATGTGCCTGTTTTCCGCGCAGCGATTCAGACTCTGGCAAACCATCAACAACATCCGCCTGCTTGACCGCGAGACAGGCGAGTTGCGCGCGCTCACGGACGCGGAGCGTCGCATGCTGGCCGATAAACTCGAGACTCAGCAGTCCATGAGTTACGGAAGGATCAAGACAACCTTGAAGTTGGGCAAGAGCGTGGAAATAAACCTCGAACGCGCCAAGCAGGAGAAGATCCCCGGCAACAAGACAAACGCCAAACTCAGAGAGATCTTCGGCGCCGAGCGCTGGGACACCATGCCCGATTCCGAGCGGCGGCAGGTTCTCGAAGACTGGATTTCCATCACCAAAGAGGAGACGCTGGCCCGGCGGGGAGTCGTCAAATGGCGGCTGAGCGAAGAGGCCGCCCGACAGTTCGCCACTCTCCGTCTGGATGAGGGATACTCGGCATACTCGCGCCCTGCCTTGGACAAACTACTGCCTCACCTCGAGGCCGGTTGCACATTGCCGGATGCAAAGCAGAAGGCGGGATACTCCGGGGACGGATCGAGCGATCCGTGGGACAGTCTGCCGCCCCTGGCCGAGTCGGGCCTCCCGGCGTTGCGCAATCCGGTCGTGCAACGCTCTCTCACCGAATTGCGGCGCGTTGTCAACGCGATCGTCGCCAAGTACGGCAAACCCGACCGCATCCGTATTGAACTGGCCCGGGATGTGCGGCAGACTCCCAAGCAGCGGGAAGAGACCCACAAGCGGCAGAATAAGAATCGCAAGGCGCGCGAGAAGGCAGCCAAATGGCTGGAAGAGCAGGGATATGTGCCGAACGGTCGCAATATAGAAAAGTACCTGCTCTGGGAGGAATGCGGGCAGCAATGTCCGTACACCGGCAAGATGATCAGCGCTGCCGATCTCTTCGGCGATCAACCACAGTTTGACATCGAGCACATCACCCCCCTGCCGCGCTCGCTGGACGATTCCTTCATGAACAAGACCTTGTGCGACGTGCGGGAAAACCGCGAGCGGAAGCACAATCGGACCCCGTTCGAGGCCTATTCCGGAACCCCCCGATGGGACGACATACTCCGACGCGCCGCGAAACTTTCCTACGCGAAGGCCCGGCGCTTTCGCATGAACGAAGCGGAAACCGCCCGACTCCTCGACGCCTTTACGGCGCGGCAACTGAACGACACCGGCTGGGCCTCGCGCTGGGCCAAGAAGTACCTCGGGTTGCTCTACGGCGGCCTCAACGATGACGGCATCGATGCCTTCGGGACGCGGAGGGTCTTCGCCTCCAGCGGCGGTGTCACGGCGATGCTCCGTCATGAGTGGGGATTGGATTCCATTCTTGGAGACGGCTCCGGAAAATCGCGCGACGACCACCGGCACCACACCGTCGATGCCATCGTCGTGGCGCTGACCAACGATGGACGCATCAAGGCCCTCGCCGACGCGGCGCGACGCGGCCTGGAAGTCGGTCGACGCTTCGCCCCGCTGACTTCTCCGTGGGACACGCTTCGCGCCGACGTCGCCAAGACACTGGAAGCGATTGTCGTGTCGCATCGCTCCTCGCGTCGGGTGCGGGGGCCGTTGCATGCCGCGACGTTCTACAGCCCGCAGGGTAATGGCACGGTGCATATTCGCAAGCCGCTGGCGTCGCTCGACGCCAAGAAAGTCTCCGCCATCGTCGATCCGGCCATTCGGGCGGCGGTTGCGGCCAAACTTGCGGAATTGGGTAAGGACAGCCCGAAGGACGCCTTCAAGGACAATGAAAACCTGCCGCTCGACCCGGCCGGGCGGCCCATCCGGCACGTGCGCATCGAGGACAAACTGACAGTCTATAAGATCGGAGACGGACATCGAGTCCGCTGGGCCGAGACCGAGCGGAATCATCACATGGCGGTGTACGCGTCGATTGAGGACAAGACGTGGAAGTCGGAGATTGTGTCATTGCTCGAGGCACACCGCCGCAAGCGCGCCGGAGAACCAATTATCCGCACGGATTTTGGCCCGGGCACTGAGTTTCTTTTCACACTTTCAGGCGGCGAGCTAATCGAACTGGATAATCCGGACGGGAAGCGCACAGTGTACCGAATCCGCACGATTTCAGATCGTTTGCTCTTCTTCCGGGCTTCCGATGCCCGCCCCAAGAAGAGAATTAAAGAGGAAGACACGCTTTCCGGCCTAACCGCCAATGCGGATACTCTGAGAAAGCGCCGCTGTCGAAAGGTCGCGGTGACCCCCCTCGGAGAACTCAAGTACGTCAGTGACTGAACCTGCTTGAGACATCGTCCTAATAGCCGATAATCCCTATCGGCCATGGACGAGAAGATCATCGACATCGCCGACAAACAGGTGGCGCTGTCGGCGCGGCTGGATCAGTTGCGTCTCAAGAGCGAGGACGGCGAAGTTTCTGTTCCGCTGGAGGAAGTGACCGCCGTCGTCGTCTCGCATCCGGCGGTTCACTACACGCACGCCACTCTCTCCGGCCTCTGCGCCGCGGGCGCGCCGCTGATCGTCTGCAACGAAAAGCGGCTGCCTGTCGGGATGCTGGTTCCCCTCGTCGGTCATTATGTGCAGGCCGAACGACTGGCGGCGCAGGCGGAGTCCTCGTTGCCGGCAAGGAAGTTCGCCTGGAAGCAGGTGGTCCGCTCGAAGATACTCTCCCAGGCCCGTTTGCTGATGGATTTGGGGATGGGCGATGGCGGCTTGGTTGCCCTCGCCCGGAGCGTCCGCTCCGGGGATCCCGACAACCTCGAAGCGCAGGCGGCGCGGCGGTATTGGCCGCTGGTCTTTGGCGACGGGTTCGTGCGGGTGCCGGGCGCTGACGATCCCATAAACCGGTTGCTGAATTATGGGTACGCCGTCCTGCGGGCCATCGTCGCCCGGGGGTTGTGCGGAGCCGGGCTGCATCCGTCGTTGGGTATTCACCATCACAATCGTTACAACCCCTATTGCCTGGCCGACGACCTCATGGAGCCCTTCCGCCCTCTCGTCGACCGACGGGTCCGCGGCATCCTCGATACCTTCGGCCCCGAGACGCCGTTGGACCGGAGCACGAAGGAATCCCTGATCGGCGCCCTGTTGCATGGGCGCGTCGTGATCGCCGGCGAGGAAAGAACATTGTTTGACGCTACGGCGCGTATGTCGGCCTCGCTGGCTAGTGTTCTGGCGGGTCAGGCGCGGCGTCTTTTGGTTCCGTCCTGGTAGGACGGGTGTCAGCAGCCTGTGCAATGAAAACCAAGCGCACTGCGCCATCCCCTTATCGCGCCATGTGGCTATGCGCCCTGTTTGATCTTCCGGTCGACGATGCCGCGGCACGGCGGGCCTACACCCGCTTTCGGAAGGTCCTCCTGCGGCAGGGATTCATGATGCTGCAATTTTCGGTCTATGCCAGATTCTGCGGGAGTGAGCAGAAGGCCGACCTGATTTGCAGCCGCATCCGGGACCAACTGCCAGGTGACGGCGAAGTGCGCTTTCTCATGGTCACGGATCACCAGTTCGGGAAGATGGAAGTCTATTGCGGGAAAAAACGGAGCAAGACAGAGGAACCGCCGCGGCAACTGCTGCTTTTTTGAGCCGAAAAATGCCGCTAACCCCGCGTAAGACAAGCGCTTACGCGGGGTTATAATGTACTCAAGCGACGATTGCCGTCAATCCCCAGCCCGCAGAGAATACCGGTTGTATACAAATCTAATGTACTCAAGCGACGATTGCCGTCAATCCCCAGCTAAGCGTTGTCAACGTAGACGACGACAGAAAATGTACTCAAGCGACGATTGCCGTCAATCCCCAGCCCCCTCCGGCAGTAGGTCAGTGGGGCCGGTAATGTACTCAAGCGACGATTGCCGTCAATCCCCAGCGTCGGGCCGGTAAACAGTCAAATGAAAAAAAATGTACTCAAGCGACGATTGCCGTCAATCCCCAGCGTTGGGCTATCACGTTCGCGTTCTGCCGCAAATGTACTCAAGCGACGATTGCCGTCAATCCCCAGCATCGGCCCGACTGACCTATTGCCAGATGGTAATGTACTCAAGCGACGATTGCCGTCAATCCCCAGCCAAAAACTAGGAAGAACAACAGATTGGTGAAATGTACTCAAGCGACGATTGCCGTCAATCCCCAGCGATGCGGACCCGATACATTTTAACCATTATAATGTACTCAAGCGACGATTGCCGTCAATCCCCAGCACAGACTTTGCGTAAAACGCCAGCACATCGAATGTACTCAAGCGACGATTGCCGTCAATCCCCAGCACCGCTGTGGTCTCTCGTTTGCCTACCAGTAATGTACTCAAGCGACGATTGCCGTCAATCCCCAGCGCGTTTTATGCCAAGTCTGTCAACATAAACAATGTACTCAAGCGACGATTGCCGTCAATCCCCAGCTCACTACCTCCTGTGGAATCTCCGCAACACAATGTACTCAAGCGACGATTGCCGCCGAAGGTCCCCAGCCATCTACAAAGATTTCAAGCCCGCATAATGCCGCGGGCTTGGAGTGACGATTGAATCGTGTGTCTACGCGGTTTTCAATCCGCCAGACGCAGCGGCATCACCAGACAGAGGTACTTCTCCTTGTCGGGATCGTCGGCGGCGCGGACAAGCCCGGCCGAGATCGACGTGGCCAGTTCGAAGACCACATTGCCGGCGTCGAAGTTCTTCAGCATATCGAGGATATAGTTGGCATTGTAGCCGATCTCCAGATCCTCGCCCTTGTACTCGCAGGGGATGGTCTCGCGGGCCTCGCCGCCGACGTCCTGATTGGTCGCCGACAACTCGATGGTGTTGCCCGACAGCGCGAACTTCACCTGCTTGGTGAGCGAGTTGGAGAGCACCGCGACGCGACGCACCGCCGCGGCCAGTGTGGCGGAATCAACCGTGAGGAACTTGTCGTTGCCCTTGGGAATGACCTGGTTGTAGTTCGGGTAGGGCCCCTCGATCAGACGGCTGGTGATGATCACATCGCCGACCTTGAAGACGATGTTCTTTTCGCCGAACATGATCGCCACTTCGGCGGTGTCATCGGTCGCCATCTTCAGCACCAGCGACAGCGCCTTGGGCGGCACGATCAGCTCGTTCTTCAGCCCGGCCAGGCGATTGTCGGCCACCGACACGCGCGCCAGACGGTGCCCATCGGTGGCCACCATGTGCATCTTCTCGCCGTTGGACTGCCAGAGGATGCCATTGAGAGCCGGGCGGGTCTCGTCGGTGGAGACAGCATAGATCGTGCGGTGGACCATGCTGCGCAGCTGGTCGATGGGAATGGTGACTGCGCCCCCTTCGGGGATTCCGGGCAGACGCGGGAATTCCTCGGGGGACATCCCGCTCATCTTGTAAACACCCTGCCCCGACTTCACTTCCATGCGATGGTTGGCCACCGCGACATGGACATCCTCATCGGGCAGTTCGCGCACCACCTCGGCAAAGGTGCGCGCCGGCACCGTGGTCGACCCGGTCTTGCTCACCTTCGCCGCCACCGTCGCGGTCATCGACAAATCCAGATCGGTCGCCGCCACCGTGATTCCATCGTTGGTGGCTGTCAGTAGGACATTCCCGAGAATGGGCAGCGTGGTCCGGCTGGAAATAACCCCGAGCACCGCCTGCAGACGGGAGCTTAGGTCATCGCGCTTGGTCGTGAACTTCATAGTTGGATTCTCCACACGTAGAGCTTGTTGTCTTTCCCTTGATATAAACTACTCAGAACAAAAACAAGGGTGTGGATGATCGGGATGACTGAGAATTGAGGTTTCCAAGTCCTGTTCGGATAAGACGGTCACTGGAGTGAGAAAAAGGATCGGTTGATGTGGGAATTCCGGTTTGTGTTCCACATTCGCAGTTTCCCAATCTGGACAACTCCAACCCACTCACAGCCATTCCGTATCTTATCCCTCCCTCATCCACAACCCATCGACAGGTCCCTAACTGTTGCTGTTGCCGGCAAATAGCGCGCTGATTGCCTGATCAACCCGTAGTTTCAGATCCGGATCAACCTTCAGTTGATCGCGTACGACATTGACCGCATGGATCACGGTTGAATGATCACGGCCGCCATACTCGGCCCCGATCGTCTTCAGCGACATGCTGGTCAGCGTCCGGGCCAGATACATGGCCACCTGACGCGCCATCGCGACATCCTGAGTCCGCCGTTTTGACAGGAGGACCGATTCCGGAATGCCGAAGGTGTTCCCCACCACGATGTTGATGGCGGCCACGGTAATCGGTTTGCGGGTGGGCGAAAAGGTGTCGCACAACACCTGTTGCGCCAACTCCAGACTGATCTCCGTCTTGTTCAAGGAGCTGACGGCAATCAAACGGACCAGCGCGCCTTCCAGTTCACGGATGCTGGAGTGGGCGCCGCGGGCAATGAATGCCAACACATCGGGCGGCAGGATGATATCCTCCCCTTCCAGTTTCTTTTTGAGGATCGCCATACGGGTTTCAAAATCCGGCGGACGGATGTCGGCGGTCAGCCCCCACTGGAAGCGGGAGAGGAGCCGCTCCTCCAACCCCTTGATGTCGCGCGGCGCACGGTCGGCGGTGAGCACGATCTGCTTTCCGTTCTGGTGCAAGGTGTTGAACGTGTGGAAGAACTGCTCCTGGGTCGACTCCTTGCCGGAGAAGAACTGGATGTCATCGATGATGAGCACCTCGACCGAGCGATAATGCGAGGCGAAGGCGCTGGTCGTCTTGCGCGAGAGCGAGTCGATGAACTCGTTGGTGAACTTCTCCGAGGTCACATAGATGACATTAGCGTTGGGGTTGTTCTCCAGCACCATGTTGCCGATCGCCTGCGCGAGGTGGGTCTTGCCCAGGCCCACCGATCCGTAGATGAAAAGCGGGTTGTACTTGGTGGAGCCGGGCATTTCGGCGACCGCCTGCGCCGCGCCATGGGCGAGGTGGTTGGAGTCGCCGACGACAAAATTGTCGAAGGTGAACTTCGGATTCAACTGCGCCCGCCCACGGGCATCTGCGGTCTGTCGGTTGCGCTCCTGTTCTCCGACGGTCTCGTGGTCGCCGTTGCCGTTCGACGGCGCCGGTTCTTCCTCGAGCGCTCCGAGGATTGTCTTGTGCCCGTTGCCATTGCCGTTGGAGTGCACCTCCAGCCGGTGCGTCGCCGGCCGTCCCAGTGTCACGCAGATCGCCTCATCAATCAGCGGCGCGTAGTGGGAGCGGATCCAGTCGACGACGAACTTGTTTGGAGCGCCGATGACCAGCAGACCATCTTGCATGTCAACGACATGCGTTGGCGCCAGCCAGGTGAGGAAATTCTCGGCGGGCAGGCGGTTGCCGATGTAATTCAGGCAGGCCTGCCAGATGTCATCTTTCGCTTGTTCCATAGAGTGCGTCAGCCCCTGGCTATCTTCAGACTTCAGACAGCCCCAGATTTGCCCACATGCTTGTCCACATGGGCGTGAGATTTGTAACTCTAATTAGTCCAAAGGATTACTTGCGAGCACTGCATCGCTTACCAACAGACTGTTCACATCAACGGATCGTGCTAGGTTGTTGAAAGACAAGATGCTCCAATCCGCCGTCCACCTTACCCACATTCAGATAACGCATTACAGGACAACAAGTTCGACGTGCAGAGATTGGCTCCGGCGGGCAGGGCAAGTCAAGCGGTTTTGTTGGGGGATTTTCGCGTGACGACCGTGGGCTTTGTTATCAACAAGTTGCGCGGCTAATAATCTACTTTAACTGCACAGAATGCCGGTGACGGCAGCGACTCCATCGGCGCGTTCAAAAACCGCCACGGTGCTAATCAGTTTATTGGTCGATGGATGCGTGGTCGCTCAATCGTACCACAACAGCCGCAGGCTGTTGAGCACCACCAGCAGCGTCGAGCCTTCGTGGCCAACAACGCCCAGAGTCAGCGGGATCTGCCCCAGGAATGTGCCGGTCAGAAGTGTGGCGATGACGATCAAGGCGAAGGTCAGGTTCTGGATGATCACATGCTTGGTGCTTTTTGAGAGTCGAATCGCAAAGGGGAGGCGTGAGAGATCATCACCCATCAACACCACATCGGCGGTTTCCAGCACGACATCGTTTTTCGCCCCGCCCATGGCGATGCCGACAGTGGCGGACGCCAGCGCGGGCGCATCGTTAACTCCATCGCCGACAACGGCGACTGTTCGGTGACTGGCAAGCAGTTCGGCGACGGCGTCGGCTTTCTCCTCAGGCATGAGCTCCGCACGCACCTCATCGATGCCGAGCCGTTGGGCCATGGCGGCGGCGACACGATGGTTGTCGCCGGTGAGTATACCGACCGACTCCACACCGGTCTCATGCAATTGCCGGGCAATCACCTCCGATGTCGGCCGCGGGATGTCGGCCAGGGCGATGATCCCCAGGACCCGATTGGTCGCCACCAGGATGGCGGTCTTGCCGTTTTCTTCCAACCGGAGCATCTCGGCTTCGGTCTGTTCATCGGGCGCCACATGATTGGCCACCAAGAGCCGTCGATTGCCCACCAAGACACGTTCCGGCGTGCCATTGAGCTGTACCACGCCGACCGCGCCCAGTCCGGCCAGCGATTCAGCATTGTCGACCGGCGGGATTGCCAGCCCCTCCTGATGCGCGGCATTGACGATTGCCTGCGCCAGCGGATGCGTCGAACTGGCTTCTATAGAAGCCGCCAGTGTGACCAGCACCCCCGAAGTGGTGCCATTGAGCGGGATAACATCGGTGACCACCGCTCGTCCCTGTGTCAGCGTGCCGGTCTTGTCAAAGGCGACCGCCCGTATGCTCCCCAGGTTGAGCAGGTGCGCGCCCCCTTTGAACAACACGCCCTTGCGGGCGGCGCGTCCGATTGCCGACAGCACCGCCGCCGGCGTGCTGATGATCAACGCGCAGGGCGACGCCACCACCAGAAGCGTCAGGGACCGATAGAGATTGGCCCGCCAACTCAAATCCGAGACCGCCGCGGTGACCAGTGTCAGCAGCAGCGCTCCCGCCAGGACGCCGATGGTGTAGCGTTGGCCGAACCACTGTACGAATGAGTTGGTCGGGACCCGTCCCGATTGCGCCTGCTCGACACGGTGGATGATCGCGGCCAGCGCGGTGTCGGCGGCGCGCGCGCTGACGCGGACCTTGATCTGTCCGGTGAGGTTCAGCGAGCCGGCCAGGACGGCGTCATCGATGGCGGCATCGACCGGCAGCGATTCGCCGGTGAAGGTCGAACGGTCCAGTGAGGTTCGTCCTTCGACGATCGTGCCGTCAGCGGGGATCTTCTCGCCGGGTTTGACGAGGATCAGATCGCCGATTTCCAACTCTTCGACCGGCGCCTGGCGTGTGGCGCCGTCGCGCCACAGCCGCGCTTCCGCCGGCCGCAGGTCCATCAGCGAACGCACCGCGTCCTTGGTCCGCTCGAGGGCGTAATGCTCCAGGGTGTTGGACAGGGAGAACAGGAAGATCAGCGTGCCGCCTTCGGCCCAGCGCCCGATGATCGCCGCGCCGACCGCCGCCAGCGTCATCAGCAGGTTGACATCGAGACGGTACTCGCGCAAGCCATCGAAACTCTCCTTGGCCGCCATCCAGCCCCCGGCCAGGTAGCCCAGCGCGAACAGCACATGCCCCAGATCGCGCCGGCCGGCGTCCTCGACAATCCACCCGGAGAGGATGAGCACGCCGCCCAGCGCGGTCCAGAAGACCAGATGGTGCCGCGTCCACAGTTGGCGCAGCGATGTTGGACGGGTCGCCATGACGGTTACGCGGACGGTGTCGGCGCGGCGGCTGGCTCGGGTTTGGCGTTGACGACAAACAAGTGCCGCGCCACTTCGCGGCTGAGCGCAAAGCGACGCGCGCCGTCAAAGACCGTGATCGGTCCATCAAACGGCATCATCTCCTCGACCGTCAGCTCCGCGCCCAATTTGAGCGGCAGCGAATCGAGGTAGCGCAACAAACGCGGATCGCGGTCCGAGACGCGTGTGAAGATGTAGCGCTCGCCGACCGTCGCCACTTCATGCAACGGGTGGTAGGTCACCTCGGGCATGACGCCGTCGGCCGAGGGAATCGGGCTGCCATGCGGATCAAACTGCGGAAAGCCCAGCAGGGCATCGATGCGGCTTTCCAATTCCGGCGAGATGTAGGCCTGCAAACGCTCCGCTTCGGCGTGGACCTGGTCCCAAGGCATCCCGACGATCTTGTAGAAGAAGGTCTCCAACAGGCGGTGGTGACGGATCATCTCGATGGCGATTCGCTGACCCTTTTCAGTCAGGCAGACGCCGCGGTAGGCACGATGACGCACCAGGTGGCTGTGTCCCATGCGCCGCACCATTTGGGTGACGGCCGCGTCGGTGACGCCGAGATGGCGGGCCACTTCACCAGTCGAGGCCCAGCCGGTTTTCCGCTGCAGCTTATAGATGGCCGTCACGTATCCTCGCAGCGTCGGCGACAATTTAACTTCCACTAAATCATCCTTTCATTGAAATTAACTACGCTGATTGGAATACGATCTGTCTAATCGCAAGTTTGTCCTCAATGATCAATATCATAACTTGTTTTCCGGTCGGAGGTTGTACGGGCAATCCCGGAGTTGGGCTCCGGAAAGTTTCTAATCTGAGGTTTAACTTGGATTATACCAAGGTATTCTCATTCCCTTGACGCGATTCCCTTGGGCGCGACGACAGAATCTCTCTTAATTGCCGCATGGAAACACCACCGGCGCCGATCACCGACTGGCCGGTTCTGCTGGCTGTGTTCATGCTGATCGTCGGCGGCATCTACGCGATCAAAGCCCATACGCCGCTGGGGCGGCTGTTCAACTACCTGCCGCCGATCATCTGGCTCTACTTCCTGCCGATGCTGGGCACCTCGCTGGGGATCTTTCCGAAATCATCGCCGCTTTACGATTGGGTCAAGAACCTGCTGTTGCCGACCGCGCTGGTCCTGCTGCTGTTGTCGGTGGATTTGAAGTCGCTAGGGCGTCTGGGGCCCAAGGCGATCGGCACTTTTCTTTTCGGCACCGCCGGCGTGATCATCGGCGCGCCAATCGCCTTTTTGTTGTTCAAGTCCTGGCTGCCGGATGACACCTGGATGGGCATGGCGGCGCTGTCGGGATCGTGGATCGGCGGCTCCTCGAACATGGTGGCGATCAAGGAATCGATCAACTGCCCCGAGGGAATCTTCGGAATCATGATCGTGGTCGACACGATCGTGGGTTACGGCTGGATGGGGCTGGTGATGACCGCTTCCGCATTTCAGGATCGGATCGACCGCCGCTTCCGTGTGGACCGCACCATTGTCGATCAACTCAACCAGCGGCTGGCTGAGTTCCAGTCGTCGCAGCGCCGTCCCATCGAGTTTGTCGATTTGGCGATCATCCTGTCGCTGGGATTCGCCATCGGTCTGGCCTCGCTCAAACTGGGCGCATGGCTGCCTCCGATCGGGAGAATCATCAATGCCTTCGGCTGGGCGATCATCCTCTCATCGACCGCGGGTATCCTGCTCTCATTTACCCGTCTGGCGCGACTGGAGTCGGTGGGCGCCTCGCACATCGGCAACTTCTTTCTCTATCTGCTGTTGACCACGATCGGCGCGCAGGCCGATCTGCGCGCCGTGGTGCAGGCGCCGTTGTTCCTCTTGGTTGGCTGTGTCTGGGTGGCCATCCACGGCGCGATCATCTTCCTCGGCGGCCGTCTACTGAAAGCGCCAATGTTTCTGATCGCCACCGGATCGCAGGCCAACATCGGCGGTGTGGTCTCGGCGCCGATTGTCGCCTCGGTCTACCAGCCGTCGCTGGCGCCGGTGGGACTACTGTTGGGCGTGCTGGGGAATATCCTCGGAATCTACGGCGGCCTGGTCTGCGCCGGGCTGTTGCAGGCGATTGCCTGACCGCACGGGCGCGACATCAGACCGTGTATTGATGAATCTCGGGAGTGGGTGTGTCGCTCTGATGCGCGCGCATCCATGCGATGACCTGTCCGAGGCCGTCGGCGAGCGATACACGCGGTTCCCAGCCGGTTGTCGCGCGCGCGACCGTGAAATCGCACACCAGCCGCTCGACCTCCGAGGCCTCCGGCCGCAGGCGTTTCTCCTCGGTTGTGATGCGCAGCGTCCTGTTCAGCAATCGGCCGACCAGCGCGACCACATCGGCGATGCCGGTCTCAATGCCGGTGCCGATCTGCAGCTCTGTGCCCGGCGCCAGATCCGCCGAGGCCGCGGCGAGGAAGCCGGCCACCGTGTCGCTGACAAAGAGGAAATCGCGGGTCGGATGGGTGGCCCCCAGACGCACCATCTCGCCGACCAGCGCCTGACGCACGATCGTCGGGATGACCGCGCGCGGCGATTGCCGCGGACCGTAGGTGTTGAACGGACGCAGAATCACCACGGGCAGATCGAAGGAGCAGGCGTACGAGGCCGCCAGCGCGTCGGCGGCGATCTTCGAGGCCGAGTAGGGGGACTGCGCCTGACGCGGGTGGTCCAGCGTGATCGGGACACGTCGCGCGGTGCCGTAGACTTCCGATGTCGAAGTGTGAACGAGCCGGCGCACGCCATGGCGACGGCAGGCATTGAGGACATGCAGCGTGCCCAGCGTGTTGGTCTGCACGTAATCAGTCGGGTTCTGGTACGAGAACGGAATCGCGATGAGGGCGCCGAGATGGAAGACCGTGTCGCAGCCGGCGACCGCCTGCGCCACCGCCTCGGGGTCCTTGAGGTCGCCGCGGATGATCTCGACACGACCGCGCTCGGACTCGGTCAGTTCCGCCAGATGGCCGATCCGGTTCTGCGAGTCATAGCGCAGCAACGCGCGGACTTGCGCGCCGTCCTGCGCGACACGCTGCGTCAGGTGCGAGCCGATGAAGCCGGCGGCGCCGGTGACGAGAACCCGACGGTCGGAAAAGTACCCCATATCATTCCATGTCGGCACATGGCCGCTTCCGGTGAACCAGGGCGGTGGCCCAGCCGATGGTGACCAGCGCCAGGACGACGGAGACCAGCACCAGCCGACCGGCGGCGGCGTTGTCGCCAACCTGCACCCGCTGGTAGATCGCCGAGGGAATGGTCTGCGTCAGTCCGGGGATGTTGCCGGCGACGATCACGGTCGCGCCGAATTCGCCGAGGGCGCGTCCAAAGGCCAGCACAATCCCCGACCAGAGGGCGGGCTTGGCCTGCGGCCAGATGATCTTGCGGGCGATCATCCAGGGGCCGGCGCCGAATCCCGCGGCCGCTGCCACCAGACGGTCATCGACGCTGCCGAATCCGGCCGCGGCGCTGCGCGCCAGGAAGGGGAAGGCGACCACGCCGGCGGCGATGATCGCGCCATAGGGCGTGAACGCCGGCGAGCCGCCCAGCGCCGACCACAATCCCGCCAGCGGTCCCTTCGGCGCGCATAGGTACAGCACCGTAAATCCCACCACCACCGGCGGCAAGACCAACGGTAGGGCGACCAGTGTTTCCCAGAGCGGACGCCAGCGATGATGGCCGCGTCCCAGCCACCACCCGGCCGCCAGCGCCAATGGCAGAATCCAGGCAATCGCGCCCAGCGCCACCAGCAGCGAGAGTCGAACGGCGGACCAATCGGCGGGAGTCATACGGCGTTACCGGTTGAAAGTGGCGCTTTCGGTGATGAAACCGGCGGCCTCAAAGGCGCGCGCTGCCGCGGCGCCGGTCAGATATTTCACCAATCCATCTGTCGCTTCCGCCTGCCCGCCGCGCATCACCGTGAGACCGTATACGATCGGCGGATGAAGCGAGTCGGGCACCGTGGCGATAACACGCAGGTTGCCGGTGGCCACATCGCTGGCGTAGACGAAGCCGACATCGGCGACACCCAGTCGCACGGCGTGCACCACCCCGCGCACATCCTCCTGGATGACCAGTTTGCCGCGCAGTCGGTCATAGAGTCCGGCCCGCTGCAGGTAGGCGCGGGCGTACCGTCCTGCCGGCGCCGCCTCCGGATCGGCGATGGCGATCCTGCCGATGGCGGCGCTGTTGAGTGAATCGAGAGTGAGCATTCGTTGATCCGGCCCGGACGCGGTGACCAGCACAAGACGGTTGCGCAGGAAGGGGAGCCAGCGCCGGACCGGGGCGCTGCGCTCATTGACCAGACGCATCACCCAAGCCGTGTCGGCCGAGATGAACAAGTCGACATCGGCGCCGATCTGAATTTGCTGCGCCAGCGTGCCCGAGGCGCCATAGGCGATCAGCACCGGATGGCCGGTGCGGGCGAGGTAATCGTCCGCGAGCGAATCCAGCGGCCCGCTCAACGATGCCGCCGCAAACACCAGGAGCGGTTCTTTGTCCTGTGCTGCGGCCGTGGTCGCCAGCAACACCATCACCACAACGAGAAACGATCTCATGCGGACGATTCCCTTCCGTCTGAAACGGGCAATGTCTGGCGGAAGAGACGATAACGATTCAGCCAGACGCGAACCAGCTTTTGATACAGGCAATACGCCGCCACCGCCAGTCCGCCGCCGAGGATCCAGCCGGCGAGCGTGTCGAAGGGGTAATGGATGCCGAGGTAGATGCGCGAATACGACACCAGGAACGACAGCCCGACCAGGGGCCACAGCCAGCGCCGGTACAAGAGGCCGAAAAAGATGGCCGCCGCCATCGAATTGCTGGCATGGCTGGAGGGGAAGGCGAATGTCCGGCCGCAGCGATAGATCACGCGCAACCCTTCGACATCGTGGCAGGGCCGGGGCCGGGCGATCAGCGGTTTGATCAGATGCGACGAGAGTTGATCGGTGGCGGTGATGAGGATGATCGCCATCAGCACCGCGCCGCGTCCCTTGCCGCCGCCGAAGATGGCCAGCGCCAACAGCCCCCCTATAATGAAGGGCGCCCAATGGCGCAGTTCAGTGGCCCAGGGCATCAGCCAATCGAAGACGGTGTTGGACACGCCGCTGTTGAGCGCATGCAAGAGCCAGACATCAATCTGCTGGAGCGTCTCGATCATACCAGAATCAGGTCTCCTTCGCGCCAGTCGATGCCGGAGTGAGCCAGCCCGGCGATCCGCGCGCGCAGGGCATCGGTCTTCGATACTGGCACCTGTAGAATCCCGTGGGCGCGTTCATCGTAACGCCCCTCGCGCAGGATCACGCCAAATTCTTCCATCGCCCGGTAGACCGCGCCGGTGCGTTCGTGCTCAAAGTCTATGTGGACCACCCGCATCACCTGTTGTTCGATGATCGTGGCGGCGGCGATCGCGGCGTTGGCGGCATCGCCATAGGCGCGCGCCAGTCCGCCGGTCCCCAGCTTCGTCCCGCCAAAGTAACGGGTCACGACGCAGACGGCATTCTCCAACTGCGCGTGACGCAATGCATCGAGGATGGGACGTCCGGCGGTCCCGTTTGGCTCGCCCGCGTCGGTGGAGCGCTCGATGAGGGTTGCGGGACGTCCCACCCGCAGTCCCCAGCAATGATGCGAGGCATCGGGGTAGCGGCGCGAGCGTTCTTTCAGCACCCCCATCGCCTCCTCCTCGGAAGCGGCGGGGGCAAGCACGGCGAGGAATTTGGAGCCGAGGACCAGAATCGACGCCGTCGCCGGCGCGGCCGGTGCGCGCAGACAATCGTCGCTGTCATAGGATACGCTGGTCACGGTCCTATGATAACACCGCCGGCCGGGATCGTCAGCGGCCTATCGCGGCCGCAGCCGGCGAATCTGCGAGAGCAGCCAGAGCAGGACGCCGAGACCGAGGATGAAGGTGGCGGCGAAGAGGGCCACCGCGCTCCATTGTGTGCGCGCGGTTTCGGCGAACGGAGAATGGAGGGGCCCGAGGGCGGCCAGACGCCAGGTCTCGCGCTGAACCAGTAGGCCTAACATGCCCAGCGGCGCCCCGATGGTCAACAGCCAGCGGGTCAGGCCTCCGCCGCGGTTGGCCACCACCAACGCGCCGGCCACAAGCGAGGTGAACGCCGCGATCATCTGCAGGGGACGATCGATGACGAAGACCCCGGAGGATGCGTAGTCGGAAATCAACGTCCAGATCAGAAGTCCCGCACCGCCGACCAACGCCGCGATTCCGGTTCCGCGCGGCAGACGGTGATCGACACGCCAATTGCCCCCCAGCCATGAGGCCCAGGCGGCCGAGCCGATCAACGCGGCCCCGAAGTATCCGCTTAAGCGTAGCAGCGCATCGGGGCGGAAGACATCATGAGTCCAGGGTGTCGCCGACAACGACTTCAGGTGATTCCATGAATAGGTAAAGCCGATGGCGATCACGCACAGGACGGTTAGAAGCCAGGACAACTTGCCCGTCCACGATGGTCCCTGATGACGCATCCACGCCCACTGTGCCCAGTACATCGCATAAAATCCCACCAGGAGGTAGCCGACAATCGCCAGCCAGGGGAAGCCGATGCTGATTGAGGAGGCGTAGAAGTACTTCCCGTAGAGCACCTGCACGAACAATAGCGGCGGCACACCCATGGTGATGGTCATCGACATGCCGACCACGCCGGCGCGGTGCACGCGCTGGGTATCATAACCCGCCGGGCGTCCCCATTCGGCGCCGGCGCGCGCCCACAGCGAGGCGAACAGGAGGCCGAGCATCGTCAGATGCAGCACGAAGGTCAATCCCAGGAGAAACAGCAGAATCTGGGGCGGGGCCGGCATGGCCATCGGATCGTGTCCGCCGATCATCGCTGTCCCTCCGGGTTCGGCGGGCGGTGAATCTGCTCCCATTCATCGGATCGCAACGAGGCCAGGAAGGCCACCAGATCCTCGAGGTCCCGCTTGGTGCCGGCAAAGGGCGGCATGTACCCGCGCAGCCGGTGCAACTGCCGCGTGTTGTCGCGGATCATTTCGACCGTCCAGTTGGCGACCAACGGACGGATCGCGTTGTAGCCGTCGACCGCATGACAACGCTGGCACTGGACATCGTAGATGATGCGGCCGCGCTCGATTGGAGTGAGCGCGTCGGGATTTTTCCCGCGCGCGATCACCGGCGGCGCGGCGAAAAAGCCATCCCGGTTGATCGCGGCGATCCGCCCGGTGGTCAGCCCATTGGCGTAGAGGTAATGGTAGACCGTGTACGGTTTGCGGATGCCCTCGCGCACATACTCCATCGAGCCGGTGGCGATGAGCGCGATCCCGGTGAGCAGAAGCGCGGTTTCCAGATGCACCGAGCGTTTGTTCTTCAGCAGTCCCCAATAGGCGTAGGCGCCGATGAGTGTCGAGGCGATGATGCCGAAGGCAAAAAAGAGCGACATGGCGACCGCGCCGCCGACCACCAGTTGCGTCGATGTGGCCGGGGCGGCGGCGAAGTACCACAGCGACACCGGAATCATCAGCGCCAGCGGCACGAGGAAGACCGACCCCTCATTAATGATGTGACGCCGGTCCTCGCCGGTCATGTCCTTCTGCAGATTGGCGACCACGGCGATGAACAACCCGGCCAGCGAGAGACTGGAAATGGTGCGCAACACCAGCGACGGCCACGATGTCGGGTTGAGCCAGCCGCTCCAGAAGGAGCCGTTGGCCAGCCACTCTCCGGGTGTCAGCATGAAGGTGAGGATGCCGTTGATGATGAAAAGCGATCCCCACGCCGAGGCGGCATAGATCCAGCCGACCTTTACATGCGTCTTCGGATCCATCCGGCCCCAGTAGAAATAGTAGACATAGCCGGAGATGATCTCGACCAGGAAGAAGACCCACTCGGTCGCCCAGCCCCAGACAAACTGCCGCAAGAGCAGCGAAATCGTTTCCGGCGAGATCAACCCGACGACAAACCAGATGCCGACACCGGTGACCGCGCCACCGACAAACGACAGCAGGATCAGGAAGCGGGCGTAGCGGGCCAGGAAGTTGAGCAGCACGGCATCGTTGCGCCGCAGCGCCCGCGATTCCAGCCACGGCGTGGCGATGCCGGCGCCGACGGCAAACTGCGCGATCAGCACATGGACAATCGCCACGGCGGCGATCAAGGTCGACGGCCCCAGCGGGCCGGTGTCGAGGATGGGATAGTCCATGGCCTCTCCGTCCAGTGTTCCACCAAATTACTGTCTCAAAACACGAGGATGACTCTTTTTGTGTGTCAAAAGCGCTGAATGCGGGAAAGTTTCTTGCTTCGCCAACATGCTGGAAGGTCGGGGCGCGCCGCCGATACTACCGGAAAGGGAAGACCGGGTCGATATGGGGCACATTGACATACGGGAGTAAAGTGTTAGATTACCCGGGCGTACCCGCCGCGCGGTTGCTCATGCGACAACGATTCCTTGCTTTCATTGCCTTGCTGCTAATCCTGCGCCCGATCCCGGTATCCGGGGCGGGGTTTGTGAAGGAATATGCCCCTTGGCCGGTGGTGGTCGGCGGGGATACCATGGCGCTGCCCTTCTGGGGCGGGGTCAACAGCCCGAAACCGTCGCTGGTGGATTTCGACGGTGATGGACGTACCGACCTGATGCTCGGCGAGACCCGTGGCAAGGTCGCCTACCTGCGCAACACGGGGACCGTGGTCGTTCCTGTCTGGACACCGGTGACCGAACGGATCGGCGGAGTCAACACCCGCACCTGGCACCGCTTCTGCGACATCGACGCCGATGGCGATCTCGATTTGTTCTGCGACGCCGGCAACGGGATGACCGCCTACTACCAGAATTTGTCCAGCGGCGGCAACATTGTTCTCGAACTCGTTAAAGACATGTTTGGCGACTTCGAGACCGGATTGAACAACACCGGCGACTTCGCCGATCTCGACAACGACAACGACTACGATTTCTTCCTCGGTTCGGTGACGGGCGAGTTATGGCAGTACCGCAACGACGGCGACTCGACCGATCCGGTGTATGTCATGGGGTCGTTCTTCTACGACAGCGTCTACGCCTTCCCCGGCGCACTGGCGCAGTCGGTGACCGAGCCGCAGCATGGCTTTTCGACAATCACCTTCGCCGACTACGACACCGACGGGGATCAGGATTTGTTCTGGGGCGACATCAACAACAACAACGCCTACCTGTTCGCCAATCTGGGGACCGCATCGGTCTCCGACCTGACCGAGCAGAGCGAAGCGTATCTGCCGGTCAACACTTTCGGGCTCAACCACACGGCGTTTGCCGATCTGGACGATGATGGCGACCTGGATATGCTGGTCGGCGCCGCCAACGGCAACGACCTCAACAATCTCTTGCTTCTGCGCAACACCGGGACGCCGGCGTTGCCGGTCTATGCCGTCGAAGATTCCAACCTGATCGACAACATCGATGTCGGCAGTTACGCCATTCCGGCGGCGGGAGACCTGGACGGCGACAGCGACCTCGATCTGTTGATCGGACGCGGCGATGGACGTCTGTCGCACTTTGAGAATATCGGCTCAACTGGCAGCCCCAGTTTCCTGCTTTCCAGCCATTTCTACAAAGGCATCGATGTCGGCCTGACCGCGGCACCGGCGCTGGTCGATTGGGACAACGACGGTGACCTCGATCTGCTGATCGGCAACGAGGCCGGCACGATCGAATACTGGCGCAACGATGGCGGGCCGGCCAACTTCGCCCCTGTGAAAGTCACCGGCCAACTCGGGGGCATCCAGGTCGATTTGCAGGCGTCGGTCTGTCCGGTGGATTGGGATAGCGATGGCCTGACCGATCTGGTGGTCGGCGAGTGGGACTTCAACGGCTCGGCGAATGTCCTGCTCTACGAAAATGTCGGGTCACCGGGATCTCCGGCGCTATCGCTGGTCACCAACCGTCTGATCAAGCGCCAGCCGCGCGACATCACGCTGCCGGTGGTCTACGATTGGGACTGCGACGGGTCCAAAGACCTGCTGGTCGGTGGGCGGTCGTTTGGCACGGTCCTGTATCGCAACACCGCGCCGACGGCGACATTCCCTGATTCGCTGACGCTGGCGGCGCAGACCGACACGTTGCCGTGGGACGATGACGGTTACCGGCTGCGGGTGGTCTTTGCCGACATCGACGGCGACCTCTTGCGCGACGCATTCGTCGGCGAGGAAGACGGCGGGATCAATTTCTACCGACGGCAGCCCGAGAGCTGTCTCTGCGAAACCCATGGCGATGCCAACGGCGATGGTGTGCCGTCGGTGGTTGATGTGGTGATGACGGTGAATGTGGCGTTTCGCGGCGGGACCGATGTCGCCGACGTCGAATGCTGCCCGCACACCAGCCGCCTGGACCACACCTGCGATTGCGTGGTCAGCGTCCTGGATGTGGTCGTAATCGTCAACGCCGCCTTCCGCGGCGGACCGCCGCCTTGCGATCCCTGCGCGGCGGGCAATCAATGCCCGCGTTGATTCAATTCAGAGATAATTGAGCACCAGATCGAAGTCCGGCGCGCGGGGAATCGGGATGGCCCCCTCGGCGACCGCATCCAGCGACGGCTTCTCGGTATCGACGGCGACCAGGAAGGTGGGCACGGCCAGGTCACGGGCGCGACGGATCGCCTCCATCGAGCCGCGGGTGTCGACATGCAGGCGCACGACGATCATCGCATCGGAGAGCGCAACGATCAGCCGGTTGCGGAAGACCAGGCGCGGTTTGGTGAGCGGGGTGCGCGGCGAATATTCGGCGATGAGCGCGCCGGATTGCTCGATCGATTCGGCGAGGCCGCGATGCTCGGGCGGGTAGATGTTGTCGAAGCCGGCGCCGAGCACGGCGCAGGTCTTGCCGCCGCCGGCCAGCGCGCCGGTGTGCGCGCCGCCGTCGATGCCGCGCGCCAGCCCCGAGATGACCGTCACGCCGCGTTCGGCCAGCCCCTTGCCCCAGGCGACCGCGTCGGCGATGCCCTCGTTGTCGGCCTGATGCGTGCCGACCACCGCGACACAGCGCGTGTCGGCCGCGGGCAGTTCCCCGCGCACATAGAGGATGGTCGGCGGGTCATCGAGGTTGAGCAGACGGTGCGGGTAGTCGGCGCTGGTGATCGGAATCGGACGCGTCCCCTGCTGGATCATCAGTTCGAGATCTTCGCTCAGGGCGTCGGTCAGGTTGCGCGCGCCCTCGATACGCTCGAGGTCCTCGTCGGCGACATGGGCGACTTCGGCGATTTGCGCCGTCCCCGCCTCCCAGATCGCCTCGGGCTCGCCGAAATGCGCGATCAATGCCGCCACGGCCTTGGCGCCGAGACGGGCCTCGGTGGTGAGGGCGTAGAGGATGGACAAGTCGCGCGTGACGGTCGACATCGGATCACTCCAGCCAACTGAAGCATACCACCTCGGCCCCGGCATGGCGCAATAACTTCTGGATGGCTTTCAGCGACCGTCCCCGCTCCCAGCGCCAGTCGATCAGAAGCACCCGCCGGTTGAAAACCGATTCGGGACGGGTCAGCCGGAACAGATCTCCCCACGGCAAAGGGGGATGGCGCAACCGGTCGGCGTGATCGGCCAACGGCGCCGACAACGCAATGAGGTCGGGGCGAAAGGTCGCCGCCAGCGACTTCGCCAATCGCTGTCCCAGCCATTCAATCGGCTCCACCGGCGTGAAAATCGGCGGCGGCGGAACCGGAATCACCAGATCGCATTTCTCCGATAGATTGATTGCGAGGAACCGCGTTGCCAGATCACATAACCGCCAACCGCAGTCGTACTCGCCGTTGGTCGTGAAGCGATAGGCCTGCGCGCCGATCGCGGTGCGTCGCTGGAGCCAGCCGGGTGCAAACTCCGGCGACATCGTCCAGCCATGCAAGGTCTCGTCAGTGCGCTCCCGGCCGGAAGGGAGCGGGAGCGAGGAGACATCAGGCGGCGGCGGCCAGGTTTCCGGATTGGGGACCAAGCCGAGCACATGCCGGTAGAGAATCGTCTCCAGATTCACAGGGCCCTAGAAGATTTCGGCCGAGAAGACCTCAAGCGTGGTGGCCGGATCGCGCCAGGCATCGGGATCCAGCCCGGCCTTGATGCAGGTCTCCGCGAGGAATGTCTCGCGATCCCAGTCGTGCTCGACCGGCACCTGCGGCAGGAGCACACCGGAGAGATGCCCGCGCGAGACCAGAAGGCCGTGCCGTCCCACCAGCACGAGGTTGGGATCGGTTATACGTTTCAGGGGCGAGAGGACGGTGATCTCGATTTCGAGCTCGTCGACTTCCCTGGGCTCGACCGGAATGAAGCGCCCGTCGCGCAGCGCCGCCGACTCGGCCATCTCCCAGACCGCTTCGATGAGCGGCTTGAAGGGACGGACATAGCCGACGCAGCCGCGCAATTCGCCGCGCCGCTTGAGCGTGACAAAGACGCCGCGTTTTTCGCGCAGACGGGGCGTGGCGGCCTCCGGGCAGGTCATGTGCGCGCCCTTGACCGCGTGCGCCAACGATCGCCGCGCGGTGTTGCGCAAGAGTTCGCGCTCGCCGGCGCTTAAGGTCTGATCGGCGTCGATGGTGCGATGATCGGTGATGTCGTGCACCTCCGGCTCACTTTCTGACAAGACATACTCCCGCCCCGACCCGCCGTCGCCCTGGTAGAAGACCGCCGAGAGGTAGCCGACGATGTAGCCGCGTTTCTCGCCGGTGACATCCCCCGAATTGGTCTGCGCCAGCACCCTGGCGCTGTCGGCGCCCATGGCGCGCGCGGCGATCATCGCCGCGACAATCGGCCCGCCGCCGCAGGCCTCGCAGGCGCCATCGGCAAAGAGGTCATAGAACTTGTCCGGCGCGAAGGCACGGATCCCGTCGGCGGCGGTGGCGTCCAGACGGCGCGTGGTCACGTAATCGTGCCCATGCGCCAGATCGGAGGAGGCGACCACGAGAGTCTTGCCCAATTTCGCGTGCGCGCCGATTAATTCGCCGAGGCGCTTCGCGGTCTGATACTCCTGATCGCCCATGACGATGGGAACCAGCGAGAATTGCCCGAGGACCACCTGCAGGAACGGCAGATGCACTTCTAGCGCATGCTCATATCCGCCCCCGACCGCCTCGTGACCAATGTCGGAAAGCGCGACCAACGGATCGGTCTCGGTCAACCGGGCGCAGAACTCCAGATCGAGGGGAATCTCTCCCAGCGGCGTGCGGTAGGCGCCGCCGGAATAGACCGAACAGCCGCGGAAGAAGGCGCGGTGCGACGGCGAGATCACCACCACGGTGCTGTATGACAGTCCCTGCAGTTGCTTGTAGCCAACGGCGGCGATCGCGCCGGAGTAATCATACCCCGCATGCGGGCAGACCAGGGCGGCAATCGGGCCGGGGAAAGTCTCGCGTTTGGCCTCGCTGAAATAGCGGGCGATCTTCTGTGTCAGAATCACCGGGTTGTCGGGATAAAAGCCACCCTCGCCGGCCACCCGGAAGTTGCGCACACGTTTTGGATCGGATACAACTCGCATGATCCTGCCTTCTTCAGTAAACCGGGCAGAGAATATACGCAGAGAATGCCGCCAAAGCGAACGCCGCCGGATGAGGCCGTTGGTAGCCGTGTTGCCGCAAGTCTCTGATCGACAATGTCTTGCGCTCGGCGGCGAAATCGGAATGGTGCTTTCCGATTTCGTCAACTCCACGCGACGGATTGCGTATCATTCTGAGAACCGAACCATGAGACATCACCCATCAGGAAGACGTGTCCGCCGACAGGGCGGCGGTTGGTTCGGGACAGGAGATTGGCCGGCGGAAACCGCGGAGCGCCATATCCGTTACGGGCTACGCCGGACACAACAGGAGGATGATGGCAGTGAATGGCATGAAGACATTGATGCTTCTGACCGCGCTGACGGTGCTGTTTGTCGGCATCGGCTATCTGCTCGGCGGCCAGGGGGGCATGGTGATCGCCTTTGGATTCGCGGTGATCATGAACTTCATCTCGTATTGGTTCTCGCACAAGATCGTGCTGTCGATGTACCGAGCGCAGGAGGTGCAGGAGACCGACGCGCCGCGTCTGTACACGATGGTGCGCCGTCTGGCGACCCAGGCGGGGTTGCCGATGCCGAAGGTGTACATCATACCGAGCGGGTCGCCGAACGCCTTTGCCACCGGACGCAACCCGGCCAACGGCGTGGTCGCCTTCACGCAAGGCATTCTCGACATGCTCTCCGAGGATGAACTGGAGGGCGTGACCGCGCACGAGCTGGCGCACATCAAAAACCGCGACATCCTGACGCAGACCATCGCCGCCACGATCGCCGGCGCGATCGGCATGCTGGCCAGCATGGCCAAGTGGGGCGCGATCTTCGGCGGGATGGGCGGACGCGACGACCGTGACAACGGCGGCGGGATCATCGGCCTCCTGGTCATGGCGATTGTCGCGCCGATCGCGGCGATGTTCGTGCAGATGGCGATTTCGCGCACGCGCGAGTACGCCGCCGACGCCACCGGCGCGCGGATTTCCGGCAAACCGCTCTCGCTGGCCAACGCGCTGCGCAAGCTCCACGCCGGCGCCGAGCGCCGTCCGATGGACGCCAACCCGGCCACCGCGCACATGTTCATCGTCAATCCGCTCTCCGGACGCTCGATGATGAGTCTGTTCTCGACCCATCCGCCGGTCGAGGAACGGATCGCGCGGCTCGAAGCGTTGGTGTATCAGGTCTAATTCTCATTGAAGAGTCCGTAGCGCAGGAGCCCGGCTCAATGGGCTCCTGCGTTTTTGCGTGCCGCGCGGATGGATGTCCGGAGCGCCGGGGGCATGTCTGACCCATGAATGCGCTGGCAAGCGACCTCGTCTCTTACGACATTACCCCCGGTGACCCGTCTATGCTGACCCAGATTGGCGTCGAGATCCTGCTGATTGCCGTGCTGATCGTGCTCAACGGTTTCTTCGCAGGCGCCGAGGCGGCGTTGATCGCGGTGCGCCGTTCGCGGGTCAACGAGCTGGCGCGCACCCGCGGTGCGGCCGGACGCGCGGTCAAGGCGCTCAAGGAGAAGCCGGAGTCGTTTCTGGCCACGGTGCAGGTGGGGGTGACCGTGGTCGGCACGCTGGCCTCGGTGGTATCGGGTGCGACCGTGGTCGAGGCGCTCACGCCCCGGATCGCCGCCCTGCCCTGGCAGTTTGCGCAACGCTGGGCGGTGCAGCTCGCCATCGCCGTGGTTGTGATCATCATCGCCTTCGCGTCGCTGGTCTTCGGCGAATTGGTGCCCAAGTATCTGGCGCTGGCGCGTCCGGACCGGATCGCGTTGGTGGCGGCGCGTCCGATCACTTGGTTTGCCGCGATCAACAAACCGCTGGTCGCGATGCTGACCAACGTGTCGCGTTTCATCGCCCGCCTGCTGGGTGTGCATCCCTCCGAACACGAGCAGCCGGTCTCCGATCAGGAGATCCGCATGCTGGCGGTCGAGGGCTCGCTGCACGGCACCATCGACGATGTCGAGCGTGAGTTGATCCACCAGGCACTCGACTTCTCCGACACCACCGCGCGGCAGGTCATGACCCCGCGTCCCGATGTGGTCGGCATCGCCGCCGACGCGGCCATCGAGGATGTGCTGCAGACCATCCGCGAGGAGGGGTATTCACGCTTTCCGGTGTATGACGGCACGATCGACCGGATCGTCGGCGTGATCTACACCAAGGACGTGATCCACCTGCTGGCCGAGGGTACGCCGGTCATCCTGCGCGACCTGGTCCGTCCGGTGATGTTCGTGCCCGATTCGATGCCGATCTCGCAGGTGCTCGCCAAGTTCCAGAAGGGGCGCCGCCACCTGGCGGTGGTCCTCGACGAGTTCGGCGGCACGGCCGGGTTGATCACGCTGGAAGATGTGATCGAGGAGATTGTCGGCGACATCCGCGACGAGTACGACGCCGACGAGCAGGCGGAGTTCCGGCTTCTGCCCGACGGCACCGCGCTGGCCGCCGGCGGCATGCCGATCATCGACTTCAACGAGGAATACGGCGTCCACCTGCCCACCGACATCGCCGACACCCTCGCCGGGCTGTTTACCACCACCATCGACCGTCTGCCCCGCAAGGGCGACCACATCGAAGTCGCCGGCGTGCGCCTCGATGTCGCCACGCTCAAGGGGCGGCGGATCATCCTGCTGCGCGCGCGAAAGATGCCCGCGTCGCCGGATTGAGCGGAGCGCGGCGCTCCTGTCATGCCCGTCGCCACGAAGCGTCAGAAGCCCCGCGCACCACGGCATGGAGTGCTTGCAACCGCTTGACGCGCGGTGCTCCTGACTTACAGCAGTGTGTGCCCGGAATTATGTCCGCGCGCGGATTACAGGGCGGCGAGCAACTGACGGGCGGCGTCCTGCACGAACGAGACAAACGCGCCCGGGAAAATGCCGAAGTAGAGAACACCCAAGGCCGCGATCGTCAGCGCGGTCACCAGACTGCGCGAGACCGGGAAGGGCATGTCGCCCAAATCGGAGGGGAAGTACATCCGACGGATCACCGTCGCGTAATAGTACAGCGCAATGACCGACGTGAGCAGGCCGACGATCACCAGCCACATGTAACCGGCATTGATGCCGGCGAGGAAGACATAGTACTTGGCCAGGAAGCCCGCGGTCGGGGGAATCCCAGTGAGAGAGATGAGGAAGAGCGTGAAGAAGGCGGCCAGAATCGGCGAACGGCGCGCCAGACCCGAGTAGTCCATGATTTCGTCGGAGCCGGTGCGCTCGGAGAAGGCGATCACGCAGATGAAGGCGCCCATATTGGTGAACAGATACGCGAGCATGTAATAGGCCATGGCGGTCGCGCCGTAGGCGTCCAGCGCCACCGCGCCGACCATCACATACCCGATCTGCGCCACCGAGGAGTAGGCGAGCATGCGCTTGATGTTGGTCTGCACGATCGCGGTGACGTTGCCGACAATCATCGCCAGCGCCGCCAAGGCCGCGATCGCATGTCCCCAGATCCCTTCGGCCGATTCGAGCCCGACAAAGAAGACACGGACAAAGGCGGCCAGGGCCGCGGCCTTGGAGGCCACCGACAGGTAAGCGGTGATCGGCGTCGGCGCGCCCTCGTACACATCGGGCGCCCACATGTGAAACGGCGCCAGCGCCAGCTTGAAGCCGAATCCCGCCAGAATGAAGATCAACGCCAGCGTCATCCCGGGCGGGAAGGGGCCATCCATGTACATCCCCCAGACCGCCGTCTTGATCGTCTGCAAATCGGTGCTCTGCGTGAGGCCATAGAGCAGCGCGATGCCATACAACAGGATCGCCGACGAAATCCCGCCGAGGATCACATACTTCAGACCCGCCTCGCCGGAGCGGCGGTTGGTCTTGTCAAAGGCGGCCAGGGTATAGAGGACGATGGTCGACAATTCGAGCGAGACATAAAGCGTCAGCAGTTCGGTGGCCGAGACCATCAGCATCATGCCGACGGCGGACATCAGAATGAGGCCGTAGTATTCGCCGCGATGCGCGCGGAAACGGCCCACCGTGCCGATTGAGGAAATGACCGCCAGCAGGACCGCGCCGAGCACAATCTCCTTGAAAACCACCGACATGCGGTCGAAGACAAAGGTCCCGCCAAAAGCGGCGCCGTCGGGGGTGATCGCCACCCAGACCGCGGTCGCCAATACGCCCAACAAGGTGGCAATGGCAAAGACACCCGACCCGCCCGGCGCCTCATCGCGCTTGCCGGTCGCCCAGGCAAGGATCAACGCGCCCCAGATAAACAAGAAGCACTCGGGCAGGATGACCGCCCAGTCGGCGTAGAAGTTGGCGAAGTCGAAGTTCATCTCAGTGTCGCTGCTCTGTTGTGGGGCTGTGGCCCCTCACCCCGGCCCTCTCCCCCTTCGGGGGAGAGGGGGAAGAGCTTTGGGTCGCTACATTGGCTTGTTCATGCTCTGGGTTGAGTCGTCTTGCGAGTTTCCCCTCACCCTCCCCTCTCCCCTTGCGGGGGAGAGGGAAAAAAGAACTTTAGTTGCTCCCGGTCTTGTTCATGCACCGATCACGCGCACCAGGTTCTCGATCGTCACCTTGATGTAATCCGACAGCAGCGCCGGATAGACGCCCAGCGCGATCATCAGCGCCGCCAGCGGAATCACGCTCCACAGCTCGCGGGCGTTGATCTCGGTCAGATGCTCGGTGTGCCCGGCGACCGTGCCCAGGAACATGCGCTGGATCATGCGCAGGAAGTAGGCGGCGGTCAGAAGCACGCCGATCACGCCCAAGGCCACCGTCACGTTGAAATACGGGAAGGCGCCCAGAAAGACCATGAACTCGCTCACAAATCCCGACAGCCCCGGCAGCCCAAGCGAGCCGAGAACAAACAGGATCATCACGCTGGAATAGACCGGGACCTTCAGCCACATGCCGCCATAGGCGTCGATGTCGCGCGTGTGGGCGCGGTCGTAAATCACGCCAACCAGAATAAACAGCGCCCCCGTGATCAGCCCGTGGGAGACCATCTGGAACATGCAGCCGGAGATGCCGGCTACCGATCCGACCGCGGCCATGCCCAACAGGCAGTAGCCCATGTGCGAAACCGAAGAGTAGGCGACCAGCTTCTTCAAATCCTTCTGCGCCATGCAGACAAAGGCGCCGTAGATGATCCCGGCCACTCCGAGGATCGCCATCGGCCAGGCGAAGTACTTGGTCGCCTCGGGGAACATCGGGAACGATATCCGCAATAGGCCATAGGTCCCCATCTTCAGCAGCACGCCGGCCAGCAAGACCGAGACCGCCGTCGGCGCCTCGACATGCGCATCGGGCAACCAGGTGTGGAACGGCAGCGTGGGAATCTTGATCGCGAAGGCGATGAAGAAGAAGATGAAGGCGAAAATCTGGAAGCCGTGGGTCATCGCCGGCGCGCGCTGGATGTGCTCGGCGATCGAGAGCGTGTGCGGCGTCGAGGTGAAATAGAGCGCCAGGATGGCGACCAGCATGAAGATCGAGCCGAAGAGCGTGTACAGGAAGAACTTGATGGCCGCGTACTCCTTGCGCGGCCCGCCCCAGATGCCGATCAGGAAGTACATCGGCACCAACATGATCTCCCAGAACACATAGAATAGGAAGAAATCGAGGGCGCAGAAGACGCCGATCATGCCCGCTTCCAAAAGCAGGTAGAAGGCGAAGTACTCTTTGACGCGATTGGTGATGTTGAAGGAGACGAGGGCGGCCAAGAAACACAAGAGCGTCGTCAGCACGACCATCGGCACCGAGAGCCCGTCGACACCCAGATGGTAATTGACGTTGAGCGCGGGGATCCAGGCGGCCTTCTCGACAAACTGGAATTCGTGGGTTCCCGGGTTGTACGAGAACAGCATCATCAGCGACAGCAACAGCGGAATGATGGTGGCGGCCATCGTCACGCCGCGGATGGCGCGGTGATTGTCCTTGGGCAGGAACATGATCACCGCCATGCCGATGAGCGGAATGAAAATCGTCCACGAGAGGATGCCCGATATCATGTCGCAACCGTCCTTCGCTATGTCCAGTCTGTCGGGGGCGCGTCTCCGCGGGAGCCGCGCCGTCTTCTTCCTATTGGAGCAGCCAGATAATCACCAGCGCCGCAAAGACGATGAACGCGTAATTCTGCACCCGGCCGGTCTGCAGATGGCGGATGGTCAGGCCAAAGCCGCGCGTGACAATCCCGGTGCCATTGACCGCGCCGTCGACGATGTACGTGTCAAACCAGGTGTTGATCCGCGACCAGAGCAAGCCGAGATCGCCCGCGCCGTTGACCAACCCATCGACAATCTTCTGATCGAACACAAACCAGCCGTTGCAGATCACATAGTAGGGCCGGATGAAAAGCGCATCGTAGGCCTCGTCGAAGTAGTACTTGTTGAACAGGGTGCGATAGAGGCCCTTGAACGAGGCGGCGATCCTGTCCGGATCGATCGAGCGCTTGAAGTACATCAGGTACGCCAACCCGATGCCGGAGAGCCCGACGAGCGTGGCGATCACCGCGGTGGACAGGTGGAACTCGGCGTGGTGCGGCTCGCCCCGGAAGACCACGGCGGCGAAATTGTGATGCAGCCACGGCATCCCAACAAAGCCCGAAATCACCGACAGCACCGCCAGGAAGATGAGCGGGCCGGTCATCACGCCCGGCGACTCATGGGCGTGGTCGAACTTGTGCTGGTCGCGCGGACGGCCGGTGAAGGTCAGGAAATACAGGCGGAACATGTAGAAGGCGGTCATGAAGGCGACCAAAAGCGTGAGCACCGTGAAGACCGGATGCCCGGCGGTGGCCGCCACTATCTCATCCTTCGACCAGAAGCCCGACAGCGGCGGCACTCCGGCGATCGCCAACGCCGCGATGAGGAAGGTCCAGGAGGTCTTCTTCATCTTGGCATGCAGCCCGCCCATTTCCTGGATGTCGTTGGTGTGCACCGCGTGAATGACCGACCCGGCGCCGAGGAAAAGCAGCGCCTTGAAGAAGGCGTGGGTCATCAGGTGGAACATCGAGGCGGTGAAACCGCCCAGCCCCAGGGCCATGATCATGTAACCCAGTTGCGAGACGGTCGAGTAGGCCAGGACGCGCTTGATGTCGTTTTGCACTAGGCCGATGGTCGCCGCCATGAGCGAGGTGATCATCCCGATCCAGGCGACGGTCATCGCAGCGTCGGGCGCGGCGGCAAAGAGCGTGAGCGAACGCGCCACGAGGTAGACGCCGGCCACCACCATGGTGGCGGCGTGGATCAAGGCCGATACCGGCGTCGGACCCTCCATCGCGTCAGGGAGCCAGACATGCAGCGGCACCTGCGCCGACTTGCCCACCGCGCCGGCAAAGAGGCAGAGCGCGGCGACGGTCAGGTAACCGCCGGCCAGCGCCCCCGTCTGCACCGCGTTGTTGACATCGGCGAAGGTGAACGAGCCGACCGCGTTGTAGAGCATCAGCAGGCCGATGATGAAGCCGAGGTCGCCCAACCGGGTGGTGATGAACGCCTTCTTGCCGGCGTCGGAGGCCGACTTCTTTTCAAACCAGAAACCGATCAGCAGGTACGACGCCAGCCCGACCAGTTCCCAGGAGACAAACATCAGAAAGAAGTTGTCGGCCAAGACCAGGGTGAGCATCGCCATGCCGAACAGCGACAGGAAGCCATAGAAGCGGGCGAACTTCGGGTCGCCGTGCATGTACCCCAGCGAGTAGATGTTGACCATCAGCGCGACGGTCGAGACCACGATCAGCATCATCGCGGTGAGGCCGTCGATCTGAATGCCGAGGACGATGTTCATCGACGGGCCCAGGTTGAGCCAGTCGAAGGCGAAACGCAGCGTCTGCGGGTTGTTCCAGACCGTGACGGCGATGGCCCACGACCAGACAAAGGCGATCGCCATCGCGCCGATCGACAGCCCGGCCGACAGCATGCGGTTGCGGTGGGTGACCAGCATGATGGCCGCCATCGCAACAAGCGGGAAGACCGGTATGAGCCAGGCGTTTTCTAACATGCGACGCTACTTGGGTGCGATCACCACTTCATGAAATTGATCTTGTCGATATCGATCCCGCGGTGGTGCTGGTAGATGAGCAGGACGATGGCCAGCGCGACGGTGGTTTCGGCGGCGGCGACGGCGATGGTGAAGGCCGCGACCACCTGCCCGGTGACCGTCTCCGGCGTGACATAGCGCCCGAAGGCCACCAGCGTGATGTTGACGGCGTTGAACATCAACTCGACCGACATCAAAACGCCGATCGCGTTGCGGCGGGTGAGCATCCCGTAGATCCCGATACAGAAGACCACCGCCGACAGCGCCAGGTAATGATTGATTCCGATGGGTGCCATAGTCGTGAGCGCTTAACGCGCCGTTTTCTCCACTTCCCGCTTCTCCGCCGCCGGCCGCTCAACCGGGGGCTCATAGGGACCGTCCTTCTTGGCGATGACCAGCGCGGCGATCAACGCCGCCAGCAACAGCACCGAGACGATTTCAAAGGGCAGGACGAAGGTGGTCAAGAACAACCGGCCGAGTGTGTGGCCGGCGATGCCGGTCGGGGCGGCGGAACTCACCGGAATCGGCGTGTTCCACAGCGAATAGAGCATGATGACCAAGAGCCCCAGCGAGATCGCCAACCCGGTCGGGACCTGCTCGTTGACGTGCCGCAACCGCGCATCGGCGATGCGTGCGGTCAGCATCACGCCGAAGATGAGCAGGATGGCGATCGCGCCCACATAGATGAGCACCTGCGCCGCGGCGAGGAAGGGCGCCTCGAGAAGGACAAACAATCCGGCCACGCCGAAGAACGCCAGAATCAGGAAGATCGCCGAATGGAAGATGTTCTTCGAGCTGACCACCATCAACGACGACACGATGGTCATGAAGGCCAGGCAGAAGAATGTGAGCGTGACGGCGTCCATCGGCTATTTCACCAGCAGGATGATGAATCCCGTGATCAGAAGGTTCAGAAACGCCAGCGGCAGCAAGAACTTCCAGGCAAAGCCCATCAACTGATCGACGCGCAGCCGCGGATAGGTCCAGCGGAACCACATTAGGATGAACACGCCGATCAGGGTCTTGATCATAAACCACATCCACGACGGCAGGAAGGGACCGTTCCAGCCGCCGAAGAACAGCGTAGTGGCGATCGCGGCCACCGTGAACATGTTGAGGAACTCGGCGAGGAAGAACATCGCGAACTTCATACCCGAGTATTCGGTGACGAAGCCGGCGACCAGCTCCGAATCGGCCTCGGGCAGATCGAACGGGGTCCGGTTGCACTCGGCGGTGGCGGCCACGAAGTAGATCAAGAAGCCGATCGGCTGCCGCCAGATGTACCACTCATAGAACTTCGACTGCTGCGAGACGATCTCCCCCATCGACAGTGTCTGGGTAAACAGGATCACACCCAGGACCGCCAGCGCCATCGGCACCTCGTAGGAGACCACCTGCGCCGCCGAACGGAACCCGCCCAACAGCGAGTACTTGTTGTTGGACGACCAGCCGGCCATCAGCAGGCCGATGACGGTGAAGGTGGTGATCGAGAGGATGTAGAGGATGCCGATGTTCAGGTCGGAGACCAGCAGGCCCTTGCCGAAGGGGATGGCGACATAGACGGCCAGCGCGGTGACGAAGGTGACCACCGGCGCCCAGAAGTAGATGCCGCGGTCGACGTTGGCCGGAGTGATGTCTTCCTTCTGCAGCAACTTGACCGCGTCGGCCACGGTCTGGAACAACCCGTGCGGGCCCACTCGCATCGGTCCCAGACGCATCTGGATGCGCGCCGACACCTTGCGCTCCCACCAGACGAGGAAGAGCACCACCAGCGCCACAAAGACCACCACCACCAAGGCGGCGACGGCCAGCTGCACGGCGGTCACCCACGCCGGACCCAATCCCACAGCGGTCACCACTGTGGCGATCAGATCACCGATGACCTTGATAAGTTTATCCAGTTCCAGCATGGGCGATACGGCCGCTTAGTACCAGCGCAGCAATCCCTTGCGCCAGGCGTAATAGAGTCCGAACATCAAAATCGCGATGAAGACCAGCATTTCCACAAATGCGAACATCCCGAGTTGCTGGAAGACCAGCGCCCACGGGAACAGAAAGACCACTTCCACGTCGAAGATGACAAAGATCAGGCAGAAGATGTAGAAGCGGACGTTGAACTGGATCCACGAGGGGCCGACGGTGGATTCGCCGCACTCGTAGGTGGACATCTTGATCGGGTTGGGGGCCGAGGGACGGATCAAGCGGGACAGCAGGAAGGTGAAGAGGACGAACCCCACACCCACCGCGAGGAAAATGGCGACCGCCGCAAACTGCGAAACCATGACCCCACCCACCGTTGAAGGTCCCAATGCCGTCGCCCGACGCGCCGCGCCAGCCCTCGGCATTGAGTCGTTGACATTACCCAATTCGCCGAAGGCCTGTCAAGCGGAATTGCCCCACGCGTGTCAGGTTTAATGGCAACGATGTCATGGAGTTGCGTGACACAAACCGCGCCACGCCGCGGTCTTGACAGCGACGGCTCCCACATATATAGAATGTGGCGCGACATGCCCCCACCGCTTAGACTAAGACCTTCTAACAAAATGGGTGTTGCATTTGGACTGGGTTGTTGATCTTAC
>CAZQIZ010000025.1:0-37479 GCA_964593585.1 uncultured Ignavibacteria bacterium | reverse complement strand
GTGCGTGATTATGAACAGAAATGACCGACACACAAAATTCCTGACAGGCCCCTGGGAGGTGCTGCACCGGCTGGATATCGCCGCGGCCCGCGCGCTGTTTGAACGCGACCTGGCCGAAAACGGTGAGACGGCATCGACACTGCGCGGACTGACGATCGTCGCCTTCATGGATGTGGACCACGCGTTGGAATTGCGCACGCTGTCCAGACTGACACGACCGGACCGAATCGACCTCTTCTCGCTGGCCCTCTACGAGCACGTTGTCGTCGAGATGACCGAATGGGAGGAATTGCCAACAACCATCCGCAAACTGACGGAGGGAATGGCGGCCAGCGACTCGCCGGAGCTCGCCTACGTCGGGGCGGCGTATGCGACGGAGCAATTGAGTCGCAATGGGCAGGCGCCCGACCCGCGCAGCCGGACGCGATTGGGACGGGCTCCTGGGCTCTGGCTGTGCGGCCCCTTCGACAATCGGAACAACATCTCCGCCTATCGGCAGTTGCCGCTGGAACGCGATCGGTTAGACACGCTCGCGTACGCGACCGGCCGCAACGGCTGCAAAGCGTATTGGACGTGGCTCGACGCCGACGCGTATGGCGATTTTCTCCATAGCATCGCGGTCGAGGATCAGTCCGAGGCCGCCTGCCTGGCCCGTGCCTACTTTGACTTGCCCGGAGCCATGGACGTCATCATCACGCTCGGCGGATCGTTCAGCCAGCGAACCTATATCGACGGCGTCCTGGTGGGAGAAGACGTGGTCCCGCGCAACGCCATTGTGCGCGGCGGATACCGGATGCGTCTGGAGGCAGGCGCCCATGAAATCGGCCTGGCGCTGGGTCTGGAAATCAGCCCCTTCCAGGTCGGGGTTCTCGACTCGGCCTATCGCGCCATCCCCGGCCTTAAGTGGCGTCGGTTCGGCGCCCCGGCGCCGACGGCGCCCGAGAACCCGCGGTTCGTGCATCCGATCTTCGACGGCTTCCTGCGCATGGAAGCGGCCGGCAACCCAGAACCCGACGCGAAGTTCTGGAAGGCGACGGTGCAGAATCTCAATGGCTACACGAAGGAAACTCAGGAGCAATTGAGCGGACCCTATGAGCGCGGCGAATTGAGCTGGCTGGAAACGTGGCCGTATTACAAGGCGCTGGTCTACAGCCAGCAGGATGTGAAGGCCGCCGAGATTCTCGCGCGGCTGGACGAGCAGAGCGAAGCGGCCCTGGTGGATTTCATCGCCCAGAATCTGGCCGAACAGAACTGGGAGAACAAGATTCGCAACTTCGCCGCAATTGCCGAGCGGTTCCCCGGCCGCTTCGAGTTCGATCAGTTCGCGGCCTACCGCCCGCTGTTGTCGGGCGACCGCGCCGGCACCATCCGGGAACTCGAGGAACTGATCCGCCGCTATCCGAACGCATGCATCGCGCACAAGACCATGGCCGATATGTACGCGGCCTTGCGCGACTATCCCTCGGCGCTGCGTGAGATCCGCGCGTACGCAAAGTCATCGCAGACCGCAATGCGCGCCACCGACAGCGAACTCGAATACCTTCTGGGGATGGGCGATTACCAGGGTGTGACCCGGCTGCTGGAAGACCCCTATCGCGGCTACCCGGCCCGACCGTGGACGCTCCCCATCTGGTGCCTGGCGATGGACCGATTGGGCAAGGACGATCGCATCGGGGAAGTACTGGCCGCACGGGCGACCCGGTACCCCTACGATCTGGAGACGCTCGACCTGCAATGGTCCCGGCACAATCGTCGGGGCGAGTACGATGCGGCGCGGGCCTGCCTGAAGCGGGTGCATGAGCTCAAACCGACCGCGCTGGCGCCCTATACCAACCTCGATGAACTGCACGGGGGCGTGTCCTACGACAGTCTCTTCGGCTCGGTCGATCCGATGGCCTATTGGACCGACTCACCGCCGCCGGACCGCATGGGCGGAAACGGTTTTTGGCGCATCATTGACCGGCGACAAAAGCTGGTGCTGAAATCCGGCTTGTCCGTGTCCGACATCCATCTGGTATCGTACATCGACGACGAGACAACAGCGTCGGGCTTTCGCGAAATGGATTCGCCGGTCGGTGCGAACGAGGCGGGCAGCCGACTGTTGACCGCGCGGCGTCTGCGGCGCGGCGCGCCCCCGGTGGAAGGCACCGTCGACGAGGACAAGATCGTCTTTCGCGACCTCAAGCCGGGCGACGCGGTGGAATTGCGCTATCGCTACTGGCTGTCCGGCTCCGGCGACCTGTGGAACCACTTCTGGGACTCTTACGGGATCGGCGCCAACTACTACCAGGCTCACTACGAGTACGCGATTCTCTCCGACCGCGATGACTTGCGGGTCGCCACGGTGGGGCCGGTGCCGCCGGCCGAGACGACGTCGGTGGCCGGATTCCGTCGCATACGCTGGCAGGGACACGATGTGGCCGCCGCCGCGCGTGACATGATCATGACGCCGCCCTTCGAGGAATATAAGGGCGTGGTGCATGTCTCCACCGTACCCAATTGGACGGTTGTCGACAACTGGTACAAAAGCATCAGCGAAGCGGTGCTGGCGCGCAACCCGCAGGCCGACGCGCTGGCGGCGCGGTTGACCGCCCCCTGCTCGACGGCCACCGATTCGGTGCGCGCCCTATATGACTACACGGCCATTCATATTCCCTATCAGGCGGTCGATTTCAACTACAGCGCCACGGTGCCGCGACGGCCGGATGATGTGATCACCGGCAGTTGGGGCGACTGCAAGGACAAGGCGCATCTGCTGATCCATCTGTTGCGCCGCAACGGATTTCCGGCGTGGCCGGTTTTGGTCAGCACGTCCGACAACGCCAACTATCTGCCTCTGCCCGCTCCGGACTTCGACCATTTGATCGTCTGCTGCCTGGTGGATGGAGACACTCTTTTCCTCGATCCGACCAACGAATGCGCGCCGCTGCGCGGCGGCCTGGGTTCCGGCTCCAGCGGACGCCCGCGGCTGGTGGTTGGATGGGGCGCGACGGACACGCTGCCCCGTCTGCCGGTGTCGCCGGCCGCCAGTTGGTGGCGCGACGAGACCGTCGAATTGCGGCCGCTGGGTGGTGAGCGATTCGCGTTTGAACACGTGAGCACAGACCGCAATCTCGGCGCGGGCATCATCCGCGCGTGGTGGCGCGGAACCCCGCCGGAAAATGTCGCGCGCGAGATCGAACGCATGCTCAACGACGGCTGGCAGGTGACGGTGGCCGTGGATTCCGCGCGGCTGGATCCCGTCGAGACCACCGATTCGACGTTTCGCACCTGGACGTACGGCACCGTCTCGCTGGCACGGCAGGCGGTGGGTGCGACCGATGTGCTCGATTTGCCGGACTGGTCCTTCATCGGCCGCGAGCGGGCCAACGCGCTGGCCACGGTGGACCGTAATGGCGTGCCCGTCGATCTTGATGATCTGATCTCGCGGCGGACGGTCCGCGCGACCATTCATCTGCCGGAGTCCGCCGGCACGCCCGAGATCGCCGCGCCGGTGGCCATCGAGGATCCCTTGTGGACGTTCCGGATGAAAAGATCGTGGGATCGCGGCACGCGTACGCTGGTGATCGACGGCTTCTTCGAGATCCGGGCCGGGTACACGCCCGCCGAGCCGCTGGTGGAACTGCTCAACACTCAGACCAACCAGTTCGATCAGCCGCTGATCGTCCGGCGGCGCGGGCCCTGATTGGCCAAGCAGCGCCGATAACAAACCCCTCCGGGCGAATGCCCGGAGGGGTTTTGGCTATGCGCTGACCGTTGCCCGTCAGCGTGACAGAATTTCTTCGAAGAAGGACAGCGCGCGCGGATCTTCCGACTGGCCCAGCCAGAAGATCGCCTGCTCGCGGACCTTGGGGCTGGGGTTGTTGCGGGCCACCTCAATCAGGAGCGGGATGCCCTCATCGTCGGGCAGTTGCGACAGCGCGAAGACCGCCTGCTCCTTGACGCCGGCGTCGGGGTCATCGATGGCGGCATCCTTGATCGTCTCCTTCGCCTTCTCCCCGGCCATCTGCGCCAGCCAGAAGAGGGCGCGTGAACGCACTTCGGCGTCGCGGTCGTTGCGGGCCAGCTCGATCAGGGCATCGACCGCCGCCGGCGATCCGAGTTGGCTGATCGCGAACACAATCTGCTCGCGGACCTCGTCGCTGCGATCCTCGCGCAGGGCGCGGGTCAGGAACGTGACCGCGCGCGCCTCATCGGTCTGGCCGATCCAGAAGACGAGACTGCCGCGAAGCTTGTCGTCCTCGCAGCCGGCGTAAGCGCGCTCCAGCGCGTCAAAGGCCGCCGGATCGTTGTGCCAGGCGATGGCGCTGATGATTTTCTCGGCGAACTCCTCGCGTCGCAACCGACGGGCATCGGCGCCGGCAAACAACGCCTCAAGGTAGGCCAAACTCTGCGCATTGGAGGCATCCCCCAGCCAGTGCAGCGTGCGCCCGCCGCCATCCAACGGGCAATCGTCGGTGTAGACCCGGACCCGTTCGATGCGGTCGTTGTCAACGCGCAACAGGATCAGAAGACGGCGGTCCACCGACATCTCATCGTCGTGTCCGTCGTCGCTGGAGATCGTCAGACCCTCGTCGTTACGTTCCAGCTCGCCGACGTTCTTGCGTCCCTCCCAAACGCCGCTGCAGATGCGCGCGCCGGGGCGGGCATCGACCGCATAGCCGATCCAGGCGGGCTGCGCCACGCTTTCGATCAACGCTGCGATGGACGGCGTCAACGTGCCGGTGCGGGTGGTTTCGACCACCTGGCCGTTCTTGAGCCGCGGGGGCGCGGCGCGTAGCGTGGCGGCCATCGACAGGACGACGGCCAGAGCGAGCGTGGCGGGCAAGGCGCGCATGGGTTCCTCACTGGTCGAGCAGTTCGAGCATGAATTCGGTGGCTTCTTCGCTGTTGATCAGAGTAAGTTTTTCGATGGCGGCGCGCTTGAGGTTGCGGTCCTTTTCCTTGCGCGCGATTTCGATCAGGGCCTGGTCATCGGACATTAAGAACAGCGCCTCGATCACCTTCAGCCGAATGGCCTTGTCACTTTCGCCGTAGTAGAGCTCGTGCAGTACGTCGCCTTCGCCGACCAGTCCGAGTTGTTCGATCGCGGTCAGACGCAGTTCGGGGTCTTTGTCGGTGCGGGCCACCTGGCTGAGGTGGTGGCTGTCGCCGGTGAGCATGAACGATTCGAGGATGCGGCGGCGCAGATCGACATCGGTCTCGGTGGTGTAGAGGTTCCAGAGTTCCTCGGTCTGCCCCAAAAGCCCCAAATGCTCAATGGCGGCGCGGCGCAGTTTCGGCTCCGGCTCGGTGCGGGCCAGCTCATACAGACGGTCACCGTCGCCGGCGAGCATGAACGACTCGATGATACGGCGGCGCAGATCGACATCGGTCTCGCTGCGGTAGAGTTCCTCCAGCGCATCGGTGCGTCCCAAAAGCCCCAATTGTTCGATCGCCGAGCGTCGCAAGTCGGCGTCGCCTTCCTTGCGGGCGACCGCCAGCAGCCGCTCCCCGTCGCCGGAGAGCATGTAGGCCTCGAGAATCTTGCGGCGGACATCCTCATTCTGCGATGAGAGATAGATTTCCTGCAACAGACGGCCGTTTTCGGCGCCTCCATACAGCCCGAGGTATTCGACCGCCGAACGCTGCAGCTCGGGGTCGGATTCGCCCTTGGCGTAGGCGGCGAGGATCGCGCGCGCGCGCGCGTCGCCGCTCTGACCGAGAATGAACAGCGCCTGCCGTTTGACCCGCGCGCTGTTGTCGCCCTTCAGGAGTTTCTCGATCAGCGGCACCGCTTTGTCGGGATTGGAGGCCATAAGCGAGTTGAGGACCATCATCTTGAGTTCCTCATCCTCAGCCCGCTCCGGCGGCACGGTCTGCCCCAGCGAGGAGCGCAGTTCCAGTTCCAGCGCCTCGGCATCCTTCAGCCAGCGGCTCTTGGGGTATTCGCGGCGCAGTTTGCGGATGCTCTCCAGCGCCTCGGTGACATAGGCGGCGCGCGCCTGGGCATAGGCGGACCAGTAGATCGCGCGGTCGGCGCGCGCGCCGCGCATGTGCTCGACCTCGCGGAAGTATTCAATCGCCTCCTGCCAGCGTCCGTCGTCGAGAGCGGCGGTGCCGCGGGCATACCACGCCGACTCGTCATCCGGCGCCGCTTCGGGGGCTGTGGCACCCTTGGGCGGCTGCGGCGTCGGCGTTCCCGCTTCGGGGGCTGTTGCTTCCGGGGGACCGGCCGCCACCCACAGCCAGGATTCATCCCAGGCGGCCATGGCGCTTGCCGTCAGACCCGACACCAGCGCCGCGACGATCAACATCCGTATCAACATGGCATCTCCTTCACATCACCGGGAGGGCCGTATCGGCCCGCGGATGAACCAGACGCTCCCGCGCCTGCGAACCCAGCACGCGCACTTTCAGGATCAGTCCCTTGTTCTCAATCGCCTGTCGCCAATCAGCGAATTCGTCGGCGCCGAGCGAATCCGGCGCGTTGCCGATTTCGAGCAGGACGCGTTCGAGATCATCCAGAACACTGGCGGTGGCGGCATCGCCATCGCGTGTGGCCGCCAGACGGAAGAGCCGATTGTCGGCGACCAGTTCGGCGGCGCGTTGGCGCTCGCGCGACAAATCCAGTTCGCCGGTGGAGTCGGCGTTCAACAGCTCAAGCAGCATGACCTGTGAGCGATCCAGGTGATCGGCGACGGTGACCAGCAGAATGCGTTCGCGGACATCCCCGGGGGCGGCCACTGTGGTCGGCGGCGCGGATGGTTCCTGTGGACTGAAGCGGCCGGCCAGAAACGCGAGCGCCAGCGCGCCAGTGATTCCAACCGCATAGACCCACTGACGCACAGGGAAGACAAACCAGCGACGACGCGGCGGCGCATCCAGTTGCGGCCGCAGTTTGCGCCAGAGTCGCTCCTCCAGGCCATGCAGCGGTTCGGGGGCCTCGGAGGTCTTCACCGCGGCAAGCAGATCGGACAGTTGCGCCAGCGCGGCACGGCACGCGGCGCATTCGGCCAGATGCGCCTCACAGGCGGCACGATTGTCGCCGTCGCCGTAGTAGTGCAACACCAGTTCCTGTTCGGACAGATGCCCGCTCATCGCAAGTCTCCCACCACCGGCTCCAATGCGCGGCGCACCTTCTGCACCGCGCGGAAGATGGTGTTTTTCACCGCGTTTTCCTTGATCCCCAGCGCTCCGGCAATCTCGCAGAGCGGCAGTTCCTGGAAGTGACGCATGACAAATGCGGCCCGTTCGGTGGCGCTCAGGGTGCCCAGCGCCCCTTCGACCCGCTGGCGAATCTGGGCATCGGCCAAACGTTGATCGGGCGCGGGATCCGTCGCCGGAATCCGTTCAGCCAACGCGCCGGCATCTTCCCCACCATCGGCCTGATGTTGGGCCAGGACCTTGCGGCTGCGCAGATGGTCGAGGGCGCAATTGACCCCGATACGATGCAGCCAGGTGCCGAACTCGGCGCGGGACTCGAATCGATCCAGTTGACGGTAGGCCTTCATAAGCGCTTCCTGCACAATATCTTCGGCGTCCGCGGCGTTGCCAGTCATCCGATGTGCCAGAGCGTACAGACCTCGGCTGTGCCGTTCGACGAGTATCCGGAAGGCATCCAGCTCCCCGTCACGCACCCTTTGGACGATGGCGGCATCGCCTTCCTCCATCTGGTGATTAGACGCGGGCATAGAGCACGGGTTAGGCGAGATTGGTCCAATTGGTCCGATAGGACCAATTCTAATAGACTCGCTCGATGGCGGCGCCGCTGTAGTAGTGCGGGAGGATGTCGCGGTAGGATTGACCGGCTCGGGCACGTCCGATCATGCCGCATTGGCAGAGTCCGACCCCGTGGCCGTAGCCGCGTCCTTTGGCCACCGCGGAAATCACATGCCCTTTGTTGTCGCGCTTGAGCTTCAGTTCGAAGTTCGAGGATGGCAGAATCGAACCCGGACGTGACGGACGCCCGAGCGCCCAGCGGGTCTGATCGGCAAGAATCGTCCAGAGCCCCGACGAAGTCGTCACGGTCATGGCCAGGACACGGCCGCCGGGAGTGCCGCGCACCAGTTCGATGTCGGTGATGTATGCAAAATCAGCGATGGGCGCGCCGACCTGCTTGCGATAAGACTTCAGGTTGTCCAGCAGCGCCTTGCGAGTGAACTCTTCGGTCCAGTTCCAGTATTTCGACCAGGAGCAATACTCGTCATCATCGACCGACACCAGGTATGGCTTCGGCGGTTTGTGCCAGACATCCTCGATGGCGTCGGTGCGTCCGCCACAGGTCGAGTGGTAGTACGATTCGATCAGGGCGCCATCATAGGTGAGCGCCTCACCTTCGGTCTCGGCAACCGCGTGCGTCACCCAGTCGCGCGGCTCGGCCGCGCCAATGTAGACCTGGTCGGAGACATCGGCCTTGAGATCATAGGGCGCGAGCGCATACTGACCCAGGTGCCGCAACGCATAGGTGCGCGCCGCCACCGCCTGTCCCTTCACGGCCTCGTATTCGTCATCGGTGCGCTCCCCCATCTCGGAGAACAAGACACCGTTGAGATACTGCTCCATGTTGAGGCGATTGACCACGATCGGTTTCCCGTTGAAACGGCCGAAGATCAGGGCGCCCAGATAGGGCGTCTTCTCGATGAACAGCCGGTGGCCGTCGGCTTCGGCGTAGGCGACGATTCCGGCGGCGCCGCGGGCGAGTGTGACGTTCCCTGCCGCCAGCACTTCAAGGCCGCCCGGGCCATGACGGATAACCAGCCGCTCATCCGATGAGTAGGTGATCGGCGCGGCGTTTCCGGCGCTGTAGACATTGACGAGGAATCGTCCATCGCCGCGCACCGACAGCGCCTTTTCCTCGTTCGGCAACCTCACACGCACCACTGGCGGGTTGACCGGATCAAGGCCGAACAACGCACCGTTACGAATTCGTCCGGGGATGCAGCCGACGGCGGAACTGAGAGTTCCGGCCAGCAGAAGCACTGTCACGAGGCGTGGGGAGTTCATCGGCGAAGTGAGATTATGCCTCCGGCGACGGCAATGCAAGCACGCCGAGCACAGCCATTCGACGGGCGCCGGTGGCGCCGCCGCAATTGCCGGCGCGGGCCTGCAGGGTCTCGCCGGCCAGCGCCGCGAAGCCGACCGGCTCGACAAAGCGCGCCGGCACACCCAACGTGTCGGCAGGCGTCAACTGCCATTCGCCAAGATAGGCGCCGAGACGATCCCGCAGGTGGCGGTTGGCGACACCGCCGCCGCTGACCACGAGCGTCCGGTGCGCAGTGCGCGGCGCGATCCAGCGACGCACGGCATCGGCGATGCTCCAGGCGGTCAGTTCGGTTGCGGTCGAAAGCGCATCATTGGTGTCAAGCCGCGACCGTTCGAAAAATCGGCCGACCGCATCCCAGCCGAACTGCTCACGGCCGCAGGTTTTGGGTGGACGGCGTTGGAAGTACGGCAACGCCAGCAGCCGGGCAAGAAGGCCGGGCTGGATCGCGCCACGCGCGGCCGATTGTCCATCGCGATCAAACGGCCGTCCCACCCGCTTCTGCGCGAGGGCATCGAGGATCATGTTCCCTGGTCCGGTGTCGAAGGCCGTGATGTTCAGGCGTCCGCGCACTGTGCTGGAGACTGAGACGTTGGCAATGCCGCCGATGTTCAACACCGGCACGCCCTCGCCGAAAAGCAGGTGATGATAGTATCCGGACAGGGGCGCGCCCATTCCACCGGCGGCGACATCGGCCAGGCGAAAGTCGCCGATCACGGCCGTGCCGCACTCGATCGCCACGGCATTGACCGCGCCGATCTGCCAGGTGGCGCGATGGGGCCCATCGGGACAATGCGCGATCGTTTGACCATGGGAGGCGACCAGATCGGCGGGCATCCCGCGCATCCACAGGCGCGCGCTCTGGCCGATGAACCGTCCGAGGGCCAGGTGCGCCGCGCTCACGCGGCGTTTGGCGACCTTGGCATCGATGGCCAGTTGGCACAACTCTCCTCGTAATGGTGGCGGAAAACGGCGCGTGAAGACACGGCGCACACGATAGGTCGTCGCACGTCCGGACGTCTCGATTTCCACCATGGCGCCGTCGAGACGATCGACCGAGGTGCCGCTGTTTATTCCGAGCACGCGCAGACGCTTGCGGGCCAGCAAACGCGCGAGCGGATGCGCGCCGTGCGCTGTCATAGCATCGCTCCGCGTCGTCGGATGTAGTCGATGGCTTCCCGTTGGGCGTCGCGGTCGTTGCAGACCAGAATCAGGTCGCAGCCGGCATCCAGCGCGCGCGCGACCGACTCGGCCGGCCGGAAGGCCTGCCGGATCGCGCCCATGCTGAGATCGTCGGTGAGAATCTCCCCGCCGAAGGCCAACTGCTCGCGCAGCAATTCAGTGACAATGCGCCGTGACAGGCAGGCGGGCAGTTCATCGTGGAAGCCGGTCATCACCTGATGCCCGACCAGAACCATTTCGGCCCCGGCGGCAATGGCGGCATCGAAGGGGACGCGTTCACAGGCGCAAAACTCCTCCCAGTCGATCGCGCAGATGACCGGCCCCTGGTGCGGATCGAGATGGACGCGTCCGGTGCCGGGAAAGTGCTTGGCGCAGGCGCTGACACCCGCCGATTGAATCGCCGGAATGACCGCCGCAGCCATGTGCGCGACACGGTGCGGGTCATCGGAGACGGTGCGCGAGTTGAGCCAGCCGGCGTCGCGATGACCGACATCCACCACCGGCGCCAGCAGCGTGTCGATCCCCAGCGCGGCCAGCCGCTCGCCCACTTCCGCGTACGCCGCCGCCAAGTCTGCATATGGGGCGCCCTCATAGGTGCGCAGGTCGCGCATCGACGCGCCCGCGTCGGGCAGACGCCGGACACGTCCCCCTTCTTCATCGATCATCACCCGGAGACGACGCGGCGACACGGTGCGCAGGTAGTCGATGGACTGACGCAGGAGCGCCTCATCGACGCAGTTATCCTGGAAGAGGACCACGCCGGCCAACAACCCCTGACGCGCCCACCCCAGAAGTTCCGCATCGGGCGCACTCCCTTTGTAGGAGAGCACCAAGGGCGAAACGAAACGCGGAGGCGGGGTTTGGCTCACAGACACTATGTAGATGGCGCGGGCGGTGTCGGCAAGGGCGGATTTGCAATGGCCATCAGGCGGTGCAGACCAGGTTCTTGCCGCCCCCCTTGGCGCGATAGAGCGCCTGATCGACCGACTCGACCAAATCGTCTTCGGGACGGCCGTTGTCGGGGAAGCAGGAGATGCCGACCGAGACGGTCAGCGGGATGAAGCGCCCGGCCGAATCCGGACCAAACTCAGAGGTCTCGACCTTGTGGCGAATGCGCTCGCCGATGCGATGGGCCTCGTCGGTGGCGGTCTGCGGCAAGATGATGATGAACTCCTCGCCGCCGTAGCGGGCGACCACGTCGACATCGCGCACGCAGGCGGAGATCACATGCGACAACTGCCGCAGGACGACGTTGCCGATCTGATGGCCGAAACGGTCGTTGAGCCCCTTGAACCAGTCGATGTCGACCATAATCAGCGACAGCGGGGTGCTGTACCGCGCGGCGCGGCGCTGCTCGTCTTCCAGGCGGGTGCGGAAGTAGCGGTAGTTGTAGACCCCGGTGAGTTCGTCGACGATGGTCAGTTTCTCCATCTGCTGGTGCAGATCGGCGTTGACCAGCGCCATGGCGGCGGAGGCGGCCAGCACCATGAGGACCTCTTCATCGTTTTGGCTGAAAGCCCCGGCGTGCGGCGATTCGCTATTGAGCAGCCCCACCGGCTTGCCTTCGCACACCATGGGCACCGTCAGCTGCGAACGCCCAACCAGGCCGTCGATCACGGCGCGTCCGAGGTGACGGTCGGCGACCCGCACGGTTTCCCCGTTGAGGATCACGCGCCGGAAGATGTCATTGGGCTCCACCGGGAACGGACGTTCGAGACGCTCGGTCAACTGGCCTTCGAGGCGTCCCTTCAGCCACAACTTGGCATTGACCGGATCCCAGGTGTAGACCTCACAGACCGGATAGCGCAACACCTGGCGGGCAATGCTGAGAATGCGGTCGATGACGTTGTCGACCGGCACCAGCTCGGCCAGCGAGCGCGAACTCTCATAGATCGTCTGCAACTGCGAGCGCGAGCGCTCCAACTCCGAGGTGCGCTCGTTCAGTTTGTCCATCGCGTTGAGCAGCCGCTGGGAAAACAGCCCGATGATGCCATTGGCCACACCCATGACCGCGGTGAACACCCACATCATCACCATGCGGAAGATGAGATCGGGGAGCGCCGATGCGCCGTTGACCAGCAGGCAGGGCACGGCATAAAGCGCGGTCACCGCCGCCGCCACCGTCAGTCCCAGACGCAGTCCCTTCTGGTAGCCGACATAGGGCACCAGGACATAGAACAGGACGAAGAAATTGCTTTCGATACCGCCGGTCAGGTAGATGAGCGCGGCCACCGCCAGCACATCGGCGGCATAGATGGCCCAGAACCAGGTGTCGAAGCGGAGCCGCTGCCACTTCACGAGAAGCGCGGGGGCCACGGCCAAGACAGCGTAGAGTCCGGCAATCACCCACCAGCGCAGGTCGCCAACCAGCGGCGGGGTCGATACCATGATGTGATAGACAATCCCGAGAAAGGCAAGGGAGCGCACCGCCCAATACAGCGGCTCCACCGTCGGGAGGATGGACAGATATGGCGAATCGGATGTTCGCATCGGCTACAACAACACCGCGCCACCTTACCGCTAAGTGACGCGCTGTTAAGTCTTTATATCGGAAGCGTATCGAGAAACTGGAGCGGGAGGGCTTCCCGGTGGGCAGCCAGATTCGTCGGGCCTCGGCTAAACTGACGAAATGTGGCTTGGCAAGCCGGGGGCGGGCAGTTAGGTTTGACATTCGCGCAACCGGAACGTGCGGGGGCCGTAGAACCTAATGTGTTACTCGACAAGGGGTTTGGCCCCCAAGCCGCGGGGAGGTGGACAACCATGAAGAGGCGTAATACGCTGGCTTTGGTCCTGGCCGTGTTTTCGGCGCTGGTTCTGGGACTGAGCATGGCAGAAGCCACGGAATTCCGCACCGGGTCGGTGGTGAGCGTCCGCGACGCCGAACTCCTCGACGATGTGATCGCCGGCGGCGATGACATCAGCTTCGAGGGGCACGTCCTCGGCGACGTGATCGCCGCCGGCCGTTCGGTCACGCTCGGCGACTCGGCGCTGGTCGACAACTCCTTCATGGCCTTCGCGCAAAAAGTCGATGTCAACGGCGGCGTGATCAACTCGGCGCGTGTCTTCGCCCAGGACTTCACCCTGCGCGGCCACATCGAAGGCAATGTGATGGGCTTCTGCCAGTCGCTTTTAATCGACACGCGCGCCTGGGTGGAGAAGGATGTCAGTTTCGGCTGCGCGCAGATCATCGTGCGCGGACGGGTCGGCGGCAATCTCTCCGGCGGCGCGACCAATGTCACGATCTCGGGGCAGATCGACGGCGACGCGCGGGTCGAAGGCGAAAACATCGTCGTGTTGCAGGGGGCCATCATCGGCGGAAAACTGCGTTACGCCTCCGACCGCGAGATCAAAATCGAGGACGGCGCCCAAATCCTTGGCGGCGTCGAGAAGATCTCCGAGGAAGAGGGCCGCAAGGACGAAGAGGGCTACACCCTCGGCAGCTTCTTCTGGGATGCCTGGTGGTATCTCGGATCGCTGGTCATCGGGGCGGTCCTCATCGCGCTCTGGCGCCGGTTCATGCTCGATGTTTCCGGCACGATCACCGGCGCGGCGCTCAAGACGCTGGGCATCGGGGTGCTGTTTTTGATCTGCCTGCCGATTGCCGCGGTGGCGGTGGCGTTGACGCTGATCGGCGTGCCGGTGGCGATCATGATCGCGCTGGCCTGGGTGCTTCTGCTGTATCTGTCCGACGTCATCGTCGGTCTGGCGCTGGGCGACTGGCTGCTCTCGCATCTGCGCAAGGGCGCCGCGCCGCGGCCCTACATGGCGCTGGCCACCGGGTTGTTCTTGGTCACCGTCCTCGGCGCGCTGCCCTATGTCGGCAGTCTGCTGAACATTTTGATGGCGGCGCTGGCCATGGGGGGATTTTTCCTGGTGGCCAACAGCCGGCGCGCGACGGCGTGATGAGTCTCTGAAGCAGGGGCGTATTGCATACGCCCCACCCCGCGACAGAGCACAGCGAAAAGGGGCGTATGCGATACGCCCCTACGTAAAATCTAATTTCAGGCAGTGCGCGGCTACGGCGCCGGTTCCAGCGTGAGGGTGGTGACCGGGCCGAACTTGTCCAACGGCGCGTCGAAGGCCGCGATCTTTCCCACCGCCACGACCACATAACGCGACGGATCCAGGTACTTGCGCGCCACCGCCTCGACATCGGCCCGGGTGACGGCGCGGATGGTCTCGAGGTTGCGCTTCAGTTGATCCGGCGGGAAGCCATGGAACTCCAGCCAGGCGTAGTTTTCCACCACATCGACCGGCGTGTCGTAGTTGAAGACATCGGAGTTGATGATCGATTCCTTGGCGGTGGTCAACTCCTCGTCACGGATGCCATTGTCGCGCACATCGGCGATCACCCATTGCATCAGCGCCAGCGCCTTGGTGGTGGTCTCCGATTTGGTCTCGCAGGCGGCGACAAACAGGCCGGCTTTGTCCGATGTGCCAAACGCCGTCCCGACCGAGTACGCCCAGCCGGAATCGGAGCGCACCTTGCCCATCATGCGCGAGGTGAACCCGCCGCCGCCGAGGATGTGATTGAGCACCCGCAGGGCGTGACGGTCAGGATTGTGGCGGTCGATGCCCAGGTGACCGAAGCGCAGATTGGTCTGACTGATATCCTTGTCGATCTGGTAGACGCCCGGCTGCGGCGGCGCCGGGTCCGGAATCACCGGGAGTGTTCCCTCCCCCCGCGGCCAGCCGCTGAAGGCCTTCTCCAGACGCGCTCTCAACGCAGCGGCATCCAGATCGCCGGAGAGCGCCAGGATGCAACGGTTGGGATGGAAGTAAGACCGGTAAAAGTCCATGACGTCCTGACGCGTGATGGCGGAGACGGTCTTTTCCGACGGGCTGCGTCCATAGGGATGATCGCCGTAGACCAGCCGTGCATACTCGCGCCGCGAAATTCGTCCGGGGGAATCATTCTGCCGGCGGATGTCTTCCAGCGTGTTGTCGATCGCCAGCTGCAGACGCGACGCCTCGAAGGCGGGGTTGATCAACAGATCGGATAGCAACGACAGCGCGGTTTCGAAGTCGCGCGAAAGACACTGCATCGAGAATTCGCCCGATTCCATCTCAATCGAACCGCTCCACTGAATGCCGCGAAACTCCAGTTCCTCATCGACCTGATCCGGCGTGCGTGTCCTGGTGCCGCCGGTGACCAGCGCTTCGCCGGTGATGGCGGCCAGGCCGGTCTTGTCGGCGGGCACATAGGCCTCCCCGGCGTGCAGCAGGACGCTGATCGTCACGACCGGAAGTTGTCGGTCGGGGAGGAAGTAGACCACCATGCCGTTGGGCAGCTCAAAACGCTCCGGCATCGGCGGATCAAAGGTAATCTCGTCGAACTTCCACTTTGCATAGGGGTTCTGCGCGGCGGCCGGCGCGGCCAGGCAGAGCATCAATGCCAGTGCGGCCACGCCGCATGCGATGGTCCAGAGATGCCGGTTCATTGCCCCTCCCCTTCCTCATCGACGGCGGCCTGCTCGTCGGACAGCGGAACCAGCGTGGCGACGGTGCGATTGTCGGCGGTGAAAGTGCGTCGCGCCACCCGCATGATGTCCTCGGCGGTGACCCGCGCCAGACGATCGCGGATGGTAAGCAGGTAGCGCCAATCACCGGCCCGGGCCTCGTATTCGGCCAATTGATTGGCCAGGCCGAGGTTGGAATACAGCGACCAGATGAAATCCGACTCGATGCGGTTCTTGATCTTTTCCAACTCGCGCGGGTCGGCCGGTGTGCCGGCGACTTTCTCCAACTCGGTGTAGAGAGCCGCTTCGCACTCGGCGGTGGTGTGCAGCGAGCGGGGCTCGACATCGACGATGAAGACATTGGGATCAAGGTCGCCCGACTGCGAGCCGGGGAATTCGTAGGTCGAGACGTTGGTCGCCAACTGCTGATCGATCACCAGCGACTTGTACAGCCGCGAGGTGCGTCCGTCGGAGAGCAGACGGTGCAGCACACGGTAGACGATGTCATCCGGATCGTCGAAGGCGGTCTTGTGGTAGGCGACCGACAGGTACGGCTCGGCGTCGAACTTCTGAATGACCCGGCGTTCGCCCTGCTGCTCCGGCTCGACGGTGACCACCGGGTCGGGATCGGGCTGGCGCGGAATCTTGCCGAAGGCCGCCTCGGCGCGGGTGAAGACCTCCTCGGCCTTCACGTCGCCGACGATCGCCAGCACCATGCGGTTGGGAGCGTAGTAGCGCTTGTAGAAGTCGACCAACTTGGGACGGGTCAGATGGGCCACCTCGGATTTCCACTCCCAGAAGATCTGATAGGGGTGCGCGATGAAGGCGGTGCCGATCAATTGCTCGAACAGTTTGGCCACCCCCTCGTTGTCGACCTTCAGACGCCGTTCCTCAATGACCACATCCCGCTCGGCGTAGAACTCGCGCAGGACGGGGTTGGTCATGCGATCGGCCTCGACCGTCAGGTACAGACCCAGGCGGTTCGCCGGCAGATTGACGAAGTAGGTGGTGCCATCGTAGCCCGTCCCGGCGTTGAATCCCGAGGCGCCATTGCGGGAGTAGAGTTGTTCGTAGGCGTTCTTGTCGACCAGCGCATCGAGCAGGGTCTTGACCGATTCCAGTTCGGCGTTGAGTTTTGCGATCGTGGCGCCGTTGTCGGGCACATCGGTGATGCCGATCGCGCGCTGGAAGGCGTAGAGCTGCGCCTTGCGCTCCTCGTCGACGATGGCCGCGCGGATCGAGTCTTCGCGGACCAAAAGCGGCGCCTCGCGGGCGTAGTCGCGCGTGCCGAGGGTCGTCGTGCCCTTGAACAGCATGTGCTCCAGCAGGTGGGCGGCGCCGATCATCCCCGGCCACTCGTTGGCCGAGCCGACCTTGTAGTGGATGTAGGTCGCCATCACCGGGGCGTTGTGGCGCTCGACCACGAGCACGGTCATCCCGTTGGCGAGGACCCGTTTCTTGACATCCAGCGCGACCTCATCGGCCGCGGAGGCCAGACCGGCCGCAAACAGCACAGCCGCCAGCGCCGCGACGGTCAGTCGCCGGGTGGGTGAGTTCATGAAACCTCCGTGATTCGGAATGTGTCCAGCGAAGGGAGCATGCGTCTGAGACGATGGCGGCGCCGGGAAAGTTGCACCGCCCCACATCCGCGCGCGCGACATCGACCGTGCCACCTCAGGGCTGCACACCGACAGCGCCGTGGCACTTCTTGTATTTCTTGCCGGAGCCGCACGGGCAGGGGTCGTTACGGCCGACCTTCTGCTCGACTTTGACCGGTTGCTTCTTGCCGGCGGTACGGGCCTCCTCCGGATTGCCCGCATAGCCCATCGCCGAGGCCTCTTCGTGGACCGTCTGCAGCCGGCGCATGTCGACCGCCGGGGCCACCGGCGGCGGCGGGGCGACCTGCAGCCGGAAAATCATTTCCACCGATTCCTTGTCGATGGTGTCCAACAGCGCGCTGAAAAGTGCGAAGGCCTCTTTCTTGTACTCGACCAGCGGGTCGCGCTGGCCGTAGGCGCGCAGATTAATCCCGGTCTTCAGCTGGTCCATCTCATAGAGATGTTCCTTCCAACGCTCGTCGATGACGCGGAGGATGGCGAAGCGCTCCAGTTGCCGCATGATCGCCGGTGAGAGGGCGGTTTCCTTGTTCTCGTAGACGGCCAGCACGCCCTTCTGGACGAATTCGACCAGTCCGCGATAGTTCAGTTCGCGCACATGGGGATCGTCGAAGTTGATGTCCAGCAGGCAGGTCTTCATCAAGTCGAGACGCAACCCGCCGGTGTCCCACATTTCGGGGTTGGTTGGGTCGGGGCAGTAGCGCTCGACGATCTTCTCGGCGATCTGCTCCATCAGGCCGACCACTTCCTCGCGCAGATCATCGTGCTCGAGGATTTGGGCGCGGCGCGAGTAGATCACCTCGCGCTGCTGGTTCATGACGTTGTCGTATTCCAGCAGGTGTTTGCGGATGGAGAAATTCTGCGCTTCGACGCGCTTCTGGGCGCGTTCGATCGCCCGGGTCACCATCGGGTGCTCGATCACTTCCCCTTCCTGCACGCCGAGCTTGTCCATGATGGTGGCGATGCGCTCGGAGCCAAACAGACGCATCAGGTCGTCTTCGAGCGACAAGTAGAAGCGCGATGATCCGGGGTCGCCTTGACGCCCGGCGCGTCCGCGCAGCTGCCGGTCGATGCGGCGGGCCTCGTGGCGTTCGGTACCCATGATGTGCAGGCCGCCGAGTTCGACGACGCCCGGCCCGAGCTTGATGTCGGTGCCGCGGCCGGCCATGTTGGTGGCGATGGTGACATGCCCGCGTTCGCCGGCGCGCGCCACAATCTCCGCCTCCTGCTGGTGGTACTTGGCGTTGAGGACCGCGTGCGGCACGCCCACCCGTTTGAGCATGCGCGAGAGCGTTTCGGAAACTTCCACCGACACCGTGCCAACCAGCACCGGCTGGCCGGAGTTGTACAGCCTGGCCAGCTCCTCCACGATCGCGTTGTACTTTTCGCGTCGGGTGCGGAAGATGACGTCGTCGTAGTCGATGCGCCGGACGGGAACGTTGGTCGGGATGCTGGTGACATCAAGCTTGTAGATTTCGAAAAACTCGGCCGCCTCGGTCACGGCGGTACCGGTCATCCCCGCGAGTTTCTTGTAGAGACGGAAGTAGTTTTGCAGGGTGATCGTCGCCAGCGTCTGCGTCTCATCCTCGATTTTGACCTTTTCCTTGGCCTCGATCGCCTGGTGGAGTCCGTCGGCGTAGCGCCGTCCCGGCATCATCCGCCCGGTAAACTCGTCGACGATGACGATCTTGCCCTCGTGGATGACGTACTCGACGTCCTTTTCATAGAGCGAATAGGCCTTGAGCAGTTGCGAAACCACATGGACGCGCTCGGAGCGTTCGGCGTGGGTTTTGAACAATTCATTTTTCGCCTTGGCCTTGTCGACGTCGCTTAAGTCCTCGCGCTCGTCGATTTCCACCACGCCCTCGCCGATGTCGGGAATCTCGAACAGTTTCTGCTCCTCGGGGCGCAGGAAGTTGAGGCCGGTGTCGGTCAGATCGATGGTCTGATCCTTCTCGTCGATGGCAAACAGGAGCATCTCGTCGATTTCGCCCATTTTCTTGTCGCGCTGGAAGTCCAGTTCGACCCGTCCGATAGCCTTCTTAACGCCCGTCTCCTTGAGGAACTTTAGGAAGCGGTTGTTCTTGGGTGCGCCGCGTTTAACCGCCAGCAATTTGATGCCGGCCTCGTATTCGTTGCCCGCCTCAAAGAGCTTGATCCCCTCGTCAACCAGCCGGTTGGTGATTTCGGTCTGACGGCGGATCAGCCGCTCAACCAACTCGCGCATCTCGATGAAGGCGGAGTTGTCGGTGCGTCCGGTCGGCCCAGCGATGATGAGCGGGGTGCGGGCCTCGTCGATCAGGACCGAGTCGACCTCGTCGACGATGGCATAGTGGAAGTTGCGGTGCACCCGGTCTTCCTTGCGCACCGCCATGTTGTCGCGCAAGTAGTCGAAACCGAACTCGTTGTTGGTGCCGTAGGTGATGTCGCACTCGTACTGGGCGCGGCGGGTGGGCGGATCCTGATCGTGCTGGATGACGCCGACCGTCAGCCCGAGAAACTTGTAGATTTCGCCCATCCATTCGGCGTCGCGGCGGGCCAAGTAGTCATTGACCGTGACCAGATGGACGCCCTTGCCTTCGAGGGCGTTGAGGTACATCGGCAGGGTGGCGACCAGCGTTTTGCCTTCGCCGGTGGCCATCTCGGCGATCTTGCCCTCGTGGAGGACCACGCCGCCGATCAACTGGACGTCATAGGGGACCATGTTCCAGGTGGTCGGAATGCCGACCACCTCCCAGGTCTTCCCCACCAGCCGCTTGCAGGCCTGCTTGACCGCGGCGAAGGCCTCGGGGAGGAGGTCATCGAGCGTCTCGCCGTTTTCAAGGCGCTGCTTGAACTCAGCGGTCTTGGCCTGGAGTTGCTCGTCGGAGAGCGACTCAAACTCCTCGAAACGGAGGTTGATCGTCTCGACAATCGGCGTGATGCGCCGCACATCGCGGTCGTGTTTGGAGCCGAAGATCTTGGTGAGTGCGGATTCGAGAAATGACATGGTCAACCTGATCCCCTGTGTGGCCGGCGGCTCGCCCTCCCGCTGGCAAGGCGTGCCTTCAAAGCGGGCTGTGCCATCAAACGGCTAAAATTCCGTCCGTCCTTCGAGCGCGCGCATGATCGTGTTGGTGTCGGCGTACTCGACATCGCCGCCCATCGGCAGCCCGCGGGCGATCCGCGAGATCGTCACCCCCAGCGGTTTGAGCACCTTGGCCAGGTAATTGGCGGTCATCTCGCCTTCGGCGGTCGGATTGGTGGCGAGGATCACTTCGCGGATGCCGTCGCCTTTGATCCGCGCCACCAGCTCGCTGATCTTCAGTTCCTCGGGGCCGATGCCGTCCAGCGGCGAAAACACGCCGCCCAGCACATGATACACGCCCTGATAGGCGCCGGAGCGTTCGAAGGCGAGCACATCGTGCGGCTCTTCCACCACGCACACCATGGACCTGTTGCGTTCGGTCGAGCGGCAGATCGGGCAGGGGTCATCGTCGGTGATGTTGTAGCAGACCGAGCAGAAGACGATCCGTTCCTTGACCGCGATGATCGCCTGCGCCAGAGCGCGCGCCTGGTCGATCGGCGCCTGCATGACATGATAGGCCAGCCGGTAGGCGGACTTCTTCCCCACGCCCGGCAGTTTGGCGAATTGATCGATCAGGTGATCGAGGGTGGCGGAGGTGTTGGCCATGGCGCGTCAGTTTGTAGTCGGTGGGAAACAAATATCGCTTCGTCGTCCGCCTTTGGCGGACTCCTCGCAGTGACGGGCCACGGTACCCCAGGCGCAAGATTCCGTCATTGCGAGGAGGCGCCCGCCGCAGGCGGGCACCGACGAAGCAATCTTTGTTAGGGCTGCCCCGAACCGCACCGTCTAAAATCCCATTCCCGGCAGCGGCATGCCGCCGGTCAGCTTCGACATGCTCTGCGCCTGCAGTTCGGCGGCCTTCTGGTTGGCCTGGTTGACCGCGACGCAGATCAGTTCTTCCAGCATTTCGATATCGTCCGACTTGACCACTTCAGGATCGAGTTTGACGGAGAGGACTTCGCGCTTGCCGTTGACGGTCACCTTGACCATGCCGCCGCCGGCGGTGCCTTCGACCGTTTCGTTTTCCAGCGACTGCTGGATCTTTTCCATCTCCGCCTGCATTTTGCGCACTTGCTTGAGCAGTTGTTCCATATTCGTCATGGGTTCTCCCCTACGGCGTTCGGGCCGTGAGCGCTATTCTACGATTTCCCCGTCAAAACGCCGCAAGATTTCTTGCAGGCCATGGTCGGCCAATCGTTGCTCGTTGGCGGCCTTGGACGGACGGGCCGGCGCGGGCGCGGATGCGCCGGTGGGGGCGGGAGCCGGCATCGCATCGAGCGATTTGACATGGATGCTCAGACGCGCCCCTTGGCCGATGGCCCGGATCGTCTCGGTGTGAATCAGGTCGCGCACCGATTTTTCGGCCAACTGCCGCTGCTGGAACTCGTTGCTTTTGGCCACATGCAGCTCGAAGATGCCGGGCGCGGTGCGCACAATCTGCGCGTGGCCCAAAACCGAACGCAGACTGGGACGGTGCTCGCAGATGGCTTCGAGGATCGGCTCCCAGGCCAACTCGCCTCCGACGGCGCGCGGTGGCGGAGGCGGCTCTGTCGCCGGCGACGGCGGTTCCGGCTCGGGGGGGCGCACCATCGGCTTGGCCGACAACGGCGCCATCGCCTGCGGCGGTTCCGACGGCGCGGCGGGACGCGCCAAGGGCGGCAGCGAAACGGTCTGCCCGTCCAACCGATCCAGCAGGCCGCGAATGTCGATGGATGACTCCATTCGCGCGGCGCGCATGGCGTAGATCTCCAGTTCCATGCGCGGCTGGGGCGCGCCGCGACGCACCCGCTGGCCCACTTCGAGGGCCATCAACAGCAAACGGAGAATATCGTTTTCTTCCCAAGTTGAAGCGGTTGCACGGTAGCGGTCCAGGTCCTCGGCGCCCAGCCCCTCGTCGCTGAATTTCGCGCCGAGGGTCTTGGCGAACAGCAGGCGCTTGAGATGCTCGGCCAACTGTCGCGCGAACTGCCGGTAGTCGCGCCCGGCGCGCGCCACCGCCCCCACCGCATCGATGGCGGCCCCGACATCGGCACGCGCGACCGCATCGGTGAAGGCAAAGAGTATCTGGGTGTCGACCAGCCCCAGCGCCTCGTTGGCCAGATCGACGGTGACCCGTCCCCCGGCGTAGGCGGCGATCTGGTCGAGAAGCGAGAGCGAATCGCGCACCGACCCGGCCGCCTCAGCGGCGATCACTTCCAACGCGCCCGGCTCGATGTCGAGCTCCTCGTTGGACGCGATGGTCTGCAGGTGACGGCGCAGGGCATCCTGCGACAGCAGGCGGAAATCCAGACGCAGCGAGCGCGAACGCACCGTCTGCGGCACTTCGTGCGCCTCGGTGGTGGCGAAGATGAACTTCACCGCCGGCGGCGGCTCCTCCAGCGTCTTGAGCAACACATCCTTTGAAGTCGAAGAGAGACGATGGATCTCGTCGATAATGTAGATTTTGAATCGCGACTGCGCCGGCACATACAAAGTCGATTCAAGCAAATAACGTATCTTGTCGGCCTGTGTGTGAGAGGCCGCGTCGATTTCGAGCACGTCGATATTGGACCCGTTCGTTATCGATCGGCAGTGTGAGCACTCGTTGCACGGGGACGGTGTCGGTCCCTTCTCGCAATTGAGCGCCTTGGCCAGGATGCGCGCGGTTGTGGTCTTGCCGGTTCCGCGCGGCCCGCAGAAGAGGTAGGCGTGGTGGATGCGTCCGGAGGCCAGCGCGTTCTTCAGGGTCGTGGTGACCTGCGGCTGCGCGACGACATCGTCGAAGGTCTGCGGTCGCCACTTGCGGGCCAGCGCTTGATAGGATTCAGCCATGTGGAATAGGTCCTATAGGTCCAATAGGACCCATAAAGAATCTGGGTTCGTGCACCCGTCGTCGACCTTGCCCGTCACGACCGGCCCGCCAGCCAACTCCGACTGGGCCACCTTACGTCACACGATACGATCAGCTTACCGTTGCTACCTTCCGGTCCTGGCGGGGTTGGGCGACCGACCGTTGCGCAAGACCCGGTCATCAACATCACTTAACCGGCCTGCATCATGTCGGGCTGGAGGCCTCGGACGGTCTTCAGCCCCGGTAGAGCGGGTTCCGGGTACAGGGCACCGCTATCTCCCCGCCTAGCACGAACCCAGTCGATTATACCACTCGTTGGGGGGGCAGACAAGGACGATACCCGCCGCCGCGCGGTGCGCCGTAGTGCATAACCGTTTGCGGGAAGCGACATTGCCCGCCCGGCATCACTTTGTTTGAACCCGGAGCACCGCGGATGCGTAGAAGCGGGCAATGAGTTGGGTCCGCGGCACCCTCATCCTCGTCGTATCGCTTCTGCTCACCGGCTTCCAGGCGTCGCCGGGACCGTTTGTCCTTTGCATCGGTCCCTGCGAGATCGAAGGCGCCACCGCACCGGTCGAGATGGTCTGCTGGTCGGGGCCGGAGGCGTCCGGTTGCTGCCTTATCGTGGAAGCCGCCGACGACTGCTCAGGATGCACCGCGACTGGCCCCGCCGGCTGCGTCGCCGATGCCGCCTGCGTCACGACGACCGATTGCCTGCCGCTTCCCTGCGACGGCGAGAGCCCCTGCCCCATGGATTGGGGCGATTGTCCGGTGTGTCTGCCGGGACGCGCCCTCGCCGTGCGGGTTATCGAGGCCGATTCGCGGTCGGACGATCCCGATCCGGCGCCGGCCGGCATCGCCACGCTGGCGCTGCGTCAATTGGATCAGACGCTTCAACTCGCGCACAGCCACGCTCCGCCATCTCATCGTCTTGCTGAATCTGAATCCACCATCTGCATCAAGCATTGCCTGCTTCTGATTTGAGAGACGGCTCCTGGTCCGAGTTCCGGTCCCGCGGTGGGACTGGAGTCAACTCTCACATCGGAAGAAGGAGTCTGTCATGCAGACCACTCTGCGTCTGACCATGATGGCGCTGGCCATCGTGGCGTTGGGAATGTCGTTTGCCGCTGCCTGGGCGGATGAAGCGAACCTCTGCACCTCAACGGCATGCGCGTCCGCGTGCGCCGTCATGACGGTGGAAGAATGCCGGGATGTCTGTCCTCCGGAGTGTGTGGTGATCTGCGAGGAGAGCGCGTCGGGCGGCTGCGCCTCGGCGGCTGAGGTTGCCTGCGGGCCCGGCTGCGCGCTGACCGGATGCGGGAACAAGGCCACCGCCGCTACCTCCGCGGCAGTCCTTGACCCCTCCGGTCAGGTTTTCTTTCACCGGACCGTCGGCCATGGGGATGAGATCCTGAAGTAGACAACCGGCCGACGGCGCACAGGACCGGGACGAATGTCCCGGTCCTGTCTTTTTTGTGAGTGGGAGAGAATTTCAAGGCGCAAAAGTGAAATCATGGCCCTAACTTTCCGCTGTGAGGCGCTTCGGGAACATGGCGCTGGGACTGCTGGCGGTGGTGTTGCTGGCGGCGACGCAGTCGATGCCGCGACTGCTGGCAATCTGCCAGCGGCCCTGCGGCCCGTCGCCGGTGTGCGCCGCCGAACGTGCGGTACCTCCGCCGCCGACCACGGGATGTTGCGCGAGCCGTGCCGCCGAACCGGCTCCATGCGCGCCAATATCGCCCTGCGAATCAAAATCCGGACGTGAGTGTCGGCGCCAACCGGTGCCCTGCGATCAGTGTCTGACGACGGAAGTGGTCGCCGAGGCGCCGCGCGCCTCGGTGTTGAAGCGCCCGCTTCCCGCCCCGCAACCGGCCCTGCCCGCGCCGGCCGTTTATGCCGCGCACGATGCGGGCGCATTCCACGGACATTCTCCACCGGGCTCTCCCCCGCTGGGCGGCGCCGAGCGCTGCCTGCGTCTCTGTGTGCTTCTCATTTGAGAGGCGCGGTTGTCGCGTGCATTGACAACTGTGGCTTTTCAACCTGAGGAGAACAGACATGTTCAACCGGAAATTCATGCTGCCGGCGCTTCTGACCGTCGCTCTGGCCATCCTTTTTACGGCCGGCCGTCTTGACGCCAACTGCGGCAATTGTCAGCACGGTGGCGACAAGGCCGCCTGCGCCCAGAAGTGTTCGGAGACCTGCAAACACGATTGCAAGGGCGACTGCAAGGGCGCCTGTTGCGACAAGTGCAAGGAGAAGTGCAAGGCGCATGCCGCCAAGGCGACAACGGAGAAGGTCGAGGTCAAGACCGCCGACGCCAAGATGGACTGCGGCAAGTGCCCGATGATGAAGGCGGGCGCTTCCGCCACCGTTCCCGCCGGGTGCGCCATGCACCATGCCGCGGCGGCGGATTCGGCCAAGGCGCAAGTCGCCGACAGCGCCGCCACACCGAAGTAACCGCTGTCTGTATGTCTGCAAAAACGGGCCGGGGGGGTGCACCCGGCCCGTTTGTTTGGCGCCAAAAGCACGAGGGCTCCGCGTGTGCGGAGCCCTCGTCAATTCATATGGAGCAGAGCGGGATCGAACCGCCGACCTGTACGTTGCGAACGTACCGCTCTCCCAGCTGAGCTACTGCCCCATCTGGAACCCTGATGCGAGATCAGGCGCGGGGGGAATATAATCCAAACTGAATCGGGATGGCAAGGGCGCGACGGCCTGCCCGAACTGGCCGGACCGGCCTACCGGATCCCGGCCAGCGCCATCTTCAGCGCCTCAAAGTCCTGCGGTTCGCGCGCGCGGTAGTTGTCGTTGATGTAGGCGATCCGTCCATCGGACCCCACGACATACACCGTCCGACGATTGGTCAGGTGCGCCGGATCGTAGCTGTTGTAGAGCCGCGCCACTGCGTGATCGTGATCCGACAGCAGTTCGAAGGGCAAGTTGTGATGGCGTGCCCACTCGTGGTGCGACCACTTGTAGTCGCCGGAAATCCCCCAGACCCGCACGCCCAGTTTGCTTAGCGCGGCGAAGTTGTCGCGGAAAGTGCAGACCTCGATCGTGCAACCGCCGCTCCAGTCGGCCGGATAGAAGGCCAGCACGATCGGCCCTTGGCCCAGCTCATGGGAGAGGGTCAGCGGTTCGGCGGCGATGGAATCTTTGGTCGCATACGGCAGCGTGAAGTCGGGGGCTTTGGCGCCCACGGCCAGTGTGTCGGCCGCCCGTGTCGGTGATGTCATCGGAATCTCCAGGGTCAGTGCCAGCCATAGAAGCGGCAGGATTGTACGGAACACTCGCGATCCTCCTCGGGCGCCGGTTAGAACAGCGACGGCGGCAAAAAGTTCGCCCTCCGGCCCCGGGGCTGGCAAATAGCCGGATTTCAGTCGCCTTTGTCAAAAGCTTTGGCCAGCGCATGCTATTGCCAAATGGCGAGTTAAAGCCACTGGTATATTCGGGTAAGTTCGCCGCCCAAACCCGGCGAACGGATATGAGGCCATGTATCCGATCGTGAAGAAATCCATGCTCACCCCGACCATGGCGATGATGCATGTCAAGGCGCCATGGGTCGCCCGCAAGGCGCAGCCGGGACAGTTCATCATCGTGCGGCTGGGCGAGGAAGGCGAACGCATTCCCCTGTCGCTGTCGGGATGGGACCGTGAGGAGGGCACGCTGCGTCTGATCATCCAGGCGGCCGGCGCCACCACTCGGCAGATGGTCGCGCTGAACGAAGGGGATGCCTTCACCGATCTGGTGGGCCCGTTGGGACAGCGCGCTCATGGCCTCGGTACCGGTACGCTGGTGGTCATCGGTGGCGGCTACGGCGCCGGCGCGGTGATGCCCACCGCACGGGAAGCCAAGGCCGAAGGCCGACGGGTGATCGGCATCGTCGGCGCCCGCTCGAAGGACCTGGTCCTGCTCGAGGACGAGATGCGCTCGGTATGCGACGATGTGCTGATCACCACCGACGACGGCTCCCATGGCATCAAGGGGCTGGTGACCGACGCGCTGAAGATCGTGATCGATCGGGAGCCGGTCGGCGCGGTCCTGGCCATCGGCCCGGTGCCGATGATGCGCGCGGTCAGCGAGCTGACCCGCCCGCGCCAAATCAAGACCATGGTCTCCCTCAACGCGGTGATGGTTGATGGCACCGGAATGTGCGGCGGCTGTCGCGTCACCGTGGGAGGACAGACCAAATTCGCCTGTTACGACGGCCCGGACTTTGACGGGCATCAAGTCGACTTCGATGAACTGGTCCTGCGCCAGAGGATGTATCGTCCGATGGAGGCCGCGGCGCTGGACCACATTTGCAACATTGAGAAAGCGATGCCATGAGCCAGACGCCCGCGAAGCTGACACCGAAAGAAAAGATGAAGATCCCGCGCCAGGGGATGCCGGAGCAGGAGCCGGAAGTCCGTCGGCGCAATTTCCTCGAGGTGCCCTTCGGCTTTGACGCCGAGACGGCGGTGCGCGAGGCCACCCGTTGCCTGGAATGCCTCAAGCCGACCTGCATCGACGGCTGCCCGGTGCAGATCGACATCAAGTCGTTCATCCACCTGATCGTCGAGGGGGACTTCGGCGCGGCCGCGCGCAAAATCAAAGAGACCAATGTGCTGCCGGCCATTTGCGGACGAGTCTGCCCGCAGTCCGATCAGTGCGAAGCAACCTGCGTGCTGGAAAAGAAGGAACGGCCGATCGCCATCGGCAACCTCGAACGGTTTGTCGCCGACTGGGAGCGGGCCTCCGGCGAGGTGTCGGTGCCCGAAGTCGCGCCGCCAACCGGGTGCAAGGTTGCGGTGGTCGGATCGGGGCCGGCGGGGTTGACCGCCGCCTTCGAACTGGCCAAGCGCGGCCACAAGGTCACCATCTTCGAGGCGCTGCACCGCCCAGGCGGTGTGCTCTTCTATGGCATCCCGCGGTTCCGTCTGCCGGGCGAAGTCATCGAAGCGGAGATCGACTGCCTGCGCAAGATGGGCGTGGAGATCGTCTGCAATGCGATCATCGGCAAGTTGTTTACGGTCGATGAATTGGTCGAGGAGGAGGGATTCGAAGCGGTCTTCCTCGGCACCGGCGCCGGCCTGCCCTGGTTCACCGGACTGCCGGGCGAAAACCTCAATGGCATTTATTCGGCCAACGAGTGGCTGACGCGCATCAATTTGATGCGCGCCGACCGTTTCCCCGAGGCGGCCACACCGGTGCGCTGCGGGAAACGGGTCGCGGTTATCGGCGGCGGGAACACGGCGATGGATGCCTGCCGGACCGCGCTGCGCCTCGGGCCGGAGAAGGTGTATTGCTTCTATCGCCGTACCCGCGCCGAAGCCCCGGCGCGCCGCGAGGAGATCGAGCACGCCATTCAAGAGGGAGTCGATTTCCGCTGGCTGACCGCCCCGACGCGCTACATCGGCAACGAGGAGTATTTCGTCAAGGGCATCGAAATCCAGCGCATGGAATTAGGCGAGCCCGATGCCTCCGGACGGCGTCGCCCTGTGCCGGTCGAGGGTTCCGAGGAAATCTTCGAGGTCGATACCGTGGTTCTCGCGCTCGGCTTCGGCGTCAATCCGCTCATCACCCAGGCCACCCCCGACATCAAGACCGACAAGAAGAGCGTGGTGGTGGTCGACAAGGCCACCGGCATGACCTCACGAGAGGGCGTGTTCGCGGCGGGAGATGTGATCACCGGCGGCGCCACGGTCATTCTCGCCATGGGCCAGGCGAAGATCGCGGCTAAGGGCTTGCACAACTGGCTGATCCGGCGCAAGGGGCTGGACTTGCCGATGGAGACAATCGAAGCAGCGAAAGCGTAGCAGTCCGCACGCATACGGTCCCTCATTTCAGGACCATCCGCTTGATGGCATCGCCTCAAGTGGGTGGTCCTGGAATCTTTTTCCCCGCATTGCGCAATCGTCATTCGTGGATCGGGGGCGGAAAAAGAGCAGGCTCGGCAGAAGCCTCGCCCTCCCCAAAGCGAACGACATCTCAGCATCTCGAAGAATATCAAATTTGTCGGGAGGGCGAGGCTTCTGCCGAGCCTGCTCTTGGCATGAGGCGGCGAGGTTGATGATTCCCGGCAGAATGATTGCCGTGGCGACTAAACCACGTCTCGGGTGTGAGAGGCGATCTACGACTGCTTGAGCGCGTTGAGGATTTCCAGCACACCCTGCTTGCCGTCGGCGAAATACATAAGGGTGTTGTCGGCGGCAAAGAGCGGATTGGGAATGCCGGCAAAGCCGGGCGACAGCGAGCGCTTCATCACGATCACGGTCTTGGCCTTGTCGACATCGAGGATGGGCATCCCGGCGATCGGGGACTTGGGGTCGGTTCGGGCGACAGGATTGACCACGTCGTTGGCGCCGATGACCAGCGCAATGTCAACCTGCGCAAACGACGGATTGATCTCATCCATTTCCTTCATCTTGTCGTAGGGCACATTCGCCTCGGCCAACAGGACATTCATGTGCCCCGGCATCCGTCCGGCGACCGGATGGATGGCATATTCGACGGTGCAGCCCCGCGCCTCGAGGAAGGCGGCCAGTTGCGCGACCGCATGTTGCGCCTGCGCCACCGCCATGCCGTAGCCGGGCACGATCACGGCGTACTGGGCGCCATCGAAGACCATGGCGACCTCCTCGGCCTGAACCGACTTGATCTTGCCGGCGTAGACATCCTCGGCCTTGGCCACCGCGCCGGTGGCGGTCCCCTTGCCGGTCATCACATTGGCCAGCGAGCGATTCATCGCCTTGCACATGATGTTCGTCAGGATGATGCCGGAGGAACCGACCAGCGACCCGGCGATGATCAGCGCATAGTTGTTGAGCACAAAGCCGGTGGCCGCGCCCGCCATGCCCGAATACGAGTTGAGCAGCGCAATCACCACCGGCATGTCCGCGCCGCCCACGGGCAGGATCAGCGTGAAGCCGAGAATGGTGGCGATGCCGCAGATCAGCCAGTAGTACTCGATGTCGTAGGGCGAATACGCCAGCATGGCGGTCAATGCCAGCGCCGCGAGCAGCAGGAGGCCGTTGAAAACCTGCTGGCCGGGGAAAGCGATCGATTTTTCGCTCATCACCCCTTCGAGTTTGGCCCAGGCCACCAGGCTGCCCCACCAGGTAACCACGCCGATCAAACCCGACAGCCCGGTGGCGATGGTCATCTGCAGCGAGGGGTCGCCGGGCAGATGCAGCGCTTCGTGGATGGCCGCGCCGGCGACGAGGACCGAGGCCAGTCCGCCGAAGCCATTGAGCAAGGCCACCATCTGCGGCATGCCGGTCATCTTGGCGCGCAGGGCCAGCACCGCGCCGAGGCCGGAACCGATCACACCCCCCAGCAGGATCAATTTGAATCCGATGATGTTGCGGTCGACCAGGGTCGCCACGATGGCGATCAGCATCCCCAGCGCGCCCTTCAGATTGGCGCGCACCGCCGTGCGCGGATGCGACAGCCCCTTCAGCCCGACGATGAACAGCGTCGCGGCGAGGATGTAGGCCAGGTTGATGATCGCTTCGCGCATCGGCTACTTCCGTTTGAACATTTTCAACATGCGGTGGGTGACGAGAAACCCGCCGACGACATTGATCATGGCAAAAACCACTGCGGCGGTGCCCAGGACCGCGGTCAGGGTGGTGTGCTGCGAGCCGGCCGAGAGGATCGCGCCGATGATGGTGATGCCGGAGATCGCGTTCGATCCGGACATGAGCGGCGTGTGCAAGGTCGGCGGGACTTTGCTGATCACCTCGAAACCGAGGAAGTTGGCCAGAACCAGGATGGTCAATGCGATGACGAAGATTTCCATGGCGATTCCTAAGGACCGCTAACGAGCTGATTACACGACTCTCACCGTCACCCCCGCGTAAGCGGGGGTCCAGGCATCGGCGCGACTGGATTCCCGCGTGCGCGGGAATGACGAGCCCGTGAGATGGTGTTTCATGGTCACCGTTGGCGTCATTTGACAAGATGTCTAAGCGCGCGCGGCAAGCGCATCCTTCACACGCGCATGCACGATGGCGCCGTTCTCGATAACCAGCGTCTCGTGGATGATCTCGTCCTCGTGATTGATGACCAGTTCGCCCTTCTTGACCAGCAATGCCAGCAGGTTGGTCACATTGCGGGCATACAACTGGCTGGCATGGTATGGAACCGTCGAGGGCAGATTGACCGGCCCGATCACGGTGACATTGCCGGCGCGCACCGTTTCCCCCGGCTTCGTCAATTCGCAATTGCCGCCCGATTCGCTGGCCAGATCGACGATCACCGACCCGCTGGGCATCCGCGCCGCCATCTCGGCGGTGATCAGCACCGGGGCGCGTTTGCCCGGCACCGCGGCGGTTGTAATGACAACATCGCTGGCCTCGATCGCATGCGCGAGCAGTTCGCGCTGGCGGCGGTAGAACTCCTCCCCCATCGCGCGGGCGTAGCCGCCCTTGTCCTCGGCGCCCTCGGCGGCGAGTTCCAATTCAATAAACTTGGCGCCGAGACTTTCGACCTGCTCTTTGACCGCGGGACGGATGTCATACGAGCTGACCACCGCGCCCAGCCGCTTGGCGGTGGCGATCGCCTGCAATCCGGCGACTCCCGCGCCGATCACCAGCACCCGCGTCGGCGCAACAGTCCCCGCCGCGGTCATCAGCATCGGGAACATGCGCGGCAGATGATCGGCGGCCAAAAGCACCGCCTTGTAGCCGGCGACCGTCGCCAGCGACGAGAGCGCATCCATGCTCTGCGCGCGGGTGATGCGCGGGATCAACTCCATCGAAAAGACCGTGACGCCGCGTTGCGCCAGTTCCTGCATCGCCTGCGGATAGACCAGCGCCTCGTGGAAGCCGATCAGGGTTTGCCCCGGACGCAGCGCGCCGAGGTCGGGACGGTTGCTGTCGCGGTTGGTGCCGTAGCCGTGCAGTTGCACCACGATATCGGCACGCGCAAAGACCGTCGCGCGGTCGACCAGTTCGGCCCCTTTGGCGCGGAAATCATCATCGGGATACCCGGCCCTGGCCCCCGCTCCGGCTTCGACGATCACCGTTGCGCCCAGCTTCGCCAGAAGCGGCAGGACCGCCGGGACCATCGCCACGCGTTGCTCGCCGGGAGGCGTTTCTCTGGGGATTCCGATGATCATTCGTGCCACCCCCGCGACCGTGACCTCAGGTGATCGAAGGGTCCGCAAGGTACAACGAAAACGGCGACCGTCAAGCGACGATCGGCGTCATCAACGAACTTTTGTCGGGTTAAGCCAGCGCGGCTTGACGGTCCGTGAATCGCTTGGCCAACGCGTTGCCCACTGCCTCCAAAAGCCACTGCGGCGTGGAGGCCGAGCCGGAAATCCCGACCGACTCGATGCCTTCGATCCACTCGGCCTGCACCTCATCGGCGGTCTCGACCCAGTAGGAGCGCGGATTGACGCTCTTGCAGACCTCGTGCATCACCATCGTGTTGGAGGAATTGCGTCCGCCGACAAAGATGATCGCTTCGACCGAGCGGGCAAAGACCCGCAGCTCGTTTTCGCGGTCGGCGACGAAGGCGCAGATCGTGTTGCGCGTGGTGACATCGTGGCAGCGGCGCTGGATCGCCTCGACCATGCCGTACCACATCTCATCGGAGATCGTCGTCTGCGCGATCACGTAGGTGGGACGGTCGGGATCCAGCTGCATCACGTCGGCTTCGTCGTGCACAACGATCGCCTCGTTGTTGCAGTGCCCGAGGATGCCGATCACTTCGGCGTGCTTGGGCTTGCCGACGATCACCACCTGGTAGCCCTGCTCGTAATATTTCTGCGCGTACTTCTGCGAGCGCGTCACGACCGGACAGGTGCCATCGACGATTTCCAGTCCCTGCTGACGGGCGCGTTCGAAGGTCTCGGGCGGCTCGCCATGGGCGCGGATCACCAGCCGCTTGCCGGTGGTGTCCGGCGGGTCATCGTCGCAGGCCAGCACCGTGTGATCGACTTCGCTTAGGCCCAGTTCCTTCAGGCGCGCGATCTCGATGTCGTTGTGAATGACATGGCCCAGCGAGGCGGTCTGAAAGCCCGCCTTGAGGTTCTGCTCGGTCAGGCGGATCACCCGCTTGACGCCCCCGCAGGGGCCGGCCTTGTCATCGACAATGATCTTCAGCGGCACAGTAACTCCCTATTTCGGATTGCGGATTGGCGATTGCGGATTTGAGCGGTCGGCGCGCTTTTCAATCGGCAATCGACAATCCGCAATCTGCAATGTGGAAAGGATGCGCTTTTCCAGCCGCCCGACCGACAGCCCGGTCAACTCCAAAAGGAGACTGCGCGCGCCATGCGGCACGATGCAATCCTCGATGGCGATGCACTCGACCTGGACCTGAGCGCGGCGCGCCTGCATCCAGTCGGCAATCGCCTGGCCGAAGCCGCCGCGACGGTTCGCCTCCTCGATGGTCACCACCTGGCGATACGTCGATGCGATCCGTTCCAGCATCGCCTCATCCAGCGGCTTGACATAGCGGGCGTTGACGACTTCCAACTGCACACCCTGCGCTTCGAGACGTTCGGCGACTTCCAGCGCCGGCTTGACCATCGCGCCCACCGCCAATACGCAGACATCGCCGCTTTCGCGCAGACTCTCCCACGTGCCAATTGGAATGGGTGTATATGATTCGGACGCCTCAAACCGCCAGGAGGAACTCTTCGGATAGCGGATCGCAAAGGGCCCCTCGCTGTAGGCCAGCGCGGTGAACAGCAGATCGCGCAGCTCGTTGCCGTCCTTGGGCGCGGCCACCACCATCCCCGGCACCGTGGACAGATACGCCAGATCGAGGTTGCCGTGGTGGGTCGGGCCGTCCTCCCCCGCCAGACCGGCACGGTCGAGACAGAAGATCACCGGCAGATGCTGCAGCGCCGCGTCATGAACCAGATGATCGAAGGCCCGCTGCAGGAAGGTCGAGTAGATGGCGCAGACGGGACGGAACCCCTCGGTCGCCATGCCGGCGGCGAAGGTGACAGCATGCCCCTCGGCGATGCCGACATCGAAGAAGCGGTTGGGGAATATCTCGGAGAACTTCACCAGCCCGGTGCCGGTGGTCATCGCCGCGGTGATGGCGACCAGCCGCGGGTCGCGCTGGGCCAGTTGGATCATCACCTGCCCGAAGACGTCGGTGTAGGTCGGCACCGGCCGTTCCTTCGGCTTGATCGGCTCGACGCTCGAGGCCGGCGCGGTCATGAGCGCCTTCTCCGGCGCCTTCACGCCGTGCCAGCCGACCGGGTCCTTCTCGGCGGACTCGTGCCCCTGCCCCTTGCGGGTGATCAGGTGGATCAAGACCGGTTTTTTGATCTCGCGGACGCGCTTGAGCACCGCCACCACATCGGCGACATTGTGCCCGTCGATCGGCCCGACATACTTGAAGCCGAGGTTCTCGAAGAACATCCCCGGCACAATCAGCGATTTGAGCGAATCATCGATGCGCCGCGCCATCAGTTGCAGACGGTCATGGAAGGGCGCCTTGCCCAGCGCCTGCCAGATTTCGCCGCGCAGCTTGTTGAGGAACGGGTCGATGATGATCTCGGCGAGGTAGCGCGAAATCGCCCCGACATTGGGCGAGATCGACATGCGGTTGTCGTTGAGGATGACGGTCAGATCGGTGCCGCTGACGCCGGCGTTGTTGAGCCCCTCGTAAGCCAGCCCGCCGGTGATCCCGCCATCGCCGACCACCGCCACCACATCGAAATCCTCGTGCTTCAGGTCGCGCGCCTTGGCGATCCCCAGCGCCGCCGAGATGGCGGTCGATGCGTGCCCCGCGCCGAAGACATCGTATTCCGATTCGTCGCGCTTGAGGAAACCCGAGATGCCCTCGTAGCGACGGATCGTCGGCAACAGGTCGCGACGTCCGGTCAGGATCTTGTGCACATACGCCTGATGCCCGACATCCCAGACGATCTTGTCGCGCGGGGTGTTGTAGACGTAGTGGAGCGCCACGGTCAGCTCGACCGCGCCCAGCGAAGAGGCGAAATGCCCGCCGACCTGGCCGATCACGTCAATGATGTAATGCCGGATCTCGTCGCAGAGCTGCTGTAGTTTTTCGGCCGACAGCGACTTGAGGTCCGCCGGCGAATTGATCGTCGCCAGCAGTTCCGGCACACGGCCGTTGGGTTGATCAAACGAGTTGGTCAATGCGCATCCAGTGTGGTTGCGGATTCCGACGGACCTGCCCGTCCCGCCCGAATGAGATGAATTTCAGTCCGTCTTCCGCCCTTGGCAACCCCAAAAAACGACCTGTCCGCCGGCCGCGAATCCTGCCTGTCCTGACGTAGGGACGTGTTGCATACGCCCCTCGCTACGGACTTCATCCGTCATTGCGAGCCCCGCGCCATTCCGAAGCGTCAGGGCCAAGCCGCCCCGAGCGGGGCGAAGCAATCTTTGTTTCCCCGCCATCGCGCCCAAAAAGGTTGCTTCGTCGCCCGCCTCCGGCGGACTCCTCGCAATGACGGTGATGGCCCGCGGTCAACTCCCTGAAACCGTCATTGCGAGCCCCGCGCCATTCCGAAGCCCCATGGGCCCGGCAGTCCCGCGCGGGGCGAAGCAATCTTTGTCACCCCCGCTCGGGGATGCCATACTGCGCCAGCACCTCATGCACCTTCCGTCCGATGGCCAGCGCGTCATCCCACTGGCGCTGCCACATGTTGCGGCCGAAAATCAGCCCGGTCGCCCCGGCCTTCATGCAGATGTCCACCTTGTGCAGCAGGTCCTCATCCGATGTCTTCGAGCCGCCGGAGAACAGCACCATGCACTTGCCGGCCGACTTGACCACCTTGCGCGCCATTTCCAGCTCGTCCATCTGCAGGGTGTTATACGGCTTCGGCGAGTCGGCGGCTGTCCCCTTGGGCAGATTGATTTTGACAACATCGGCGCCCAGTTCCTCGGCCATCCGGGCGGCGTAGTCGACGCAGTAGAGCGAATCGCGCCCGCCCTTTTTCTCGGCGAAGGTGCCGCGCGGATACGACCAGACCACCAAAGGCAGGCCATAGCGCTCGCAGTCGGCGCGCACGCCGTTGAGCTGGGCGATGTCGCGATCCTGCGCCTCGGAACCGACGTAGAGCGTGTAGCCGATGGCATCGGCGCCCAGACGCACCGCGTCTTTCACCGAGCCGGTCAGCGGCGAAAAGGCCGCGTCATCGGGCGGAATGGTCGACTTGCCGTTGACCTTCAAAAGCAGCGGAATCTTGCCTGCGAACTTGGGGTAGTAGCGCTCGGCCAGCCCGATGTGGATCGCCACGCCCGAGTAGCGCCCCTCGATGCCGAGACGGAAGATGTAGTCGGTGTCGATCGAGTCGGGGTTGTTGAAAAAGTCGACCGGCCCATGCTCCAGCCCCTGGTCCAGAGGCAGGAACAGGAAGGTTCCGTTGGCGGGGCCGAACTGGTAGAGCATACGGTAAAGCCGCGCCTTCTTCCCTGCCGGTAAGTCCATGTCCCACAAGGACGGACGGGAAACGTGTGCAGTGGCGCTTGAAGCGGATCGCTTGGACATCGTGGCGGTGCTCATTGGGGTTCCTCGTTTCGAATTGTCGGAGATAGGATCATGACTGCTCTAAACCGTGGAACGCCAATGTCGGTTTCCCAGCCGTAGGCGTCAAGGGGGAATGGGGGGGCGGGACAGATCACTTTCTCAGCTTTGAATCGTAATGCAGGACGATCTGAATTGACGAACGCGTGATGCTTGTCTAATGTTCGGGAGATGCGAATTGACACATACCAGATCATGACCGGTGATTGCCGAGCACTGCTTCCGACCCTTGCTGCGTCGTCTGTGCAATGTTGCGTCACCTCTCCCCCTTACTGGGGATTGCGTGACTACGATCACGAAGACCAACTCGGTGCCGAGAGTTCTCCGGAGCAGTATGTGACAAACCTCGTCGAAGTTTTTCGCGAGGTCCGGCGTGTGCTGAAAAAGGACGGCACACTTTGGCTCAATGTAGGCGACGGCTACGCGCGCAATGGAGGCACTGGCAATTGCGGGCCCAACGCAATTGTTGGAAACACAAAGAAGTTGATTCAGAAACGAAACTGCAAAGTGCCGCGGTGCTGGGGGCTGAAAGACCGCGATCTTATGGGGTTACCGTGGAGGGTCGCATTCGCTCTGCAAGCTGACGGCTGGATACTGCGTTCTCGAATCGTGTGGGTCAAGAAGACTGCAATGCCAGAGAGCGTGAAGAATCGGCCGTCAGGCGCAGTAGAGGAAGTCTTTCTTTTCACAAAATCGCCGTCGTACTATTATGTGTAGTTACCACTACTTGATCTGACAGTCTCGGTGGGAGTGTAAGGATTTTTGTGTTTGTCGGTCGTACATTGAACCCAGAGTTGGGA
>CAZQIZ010000024.1:0-40653 GCA_964593585.1 uncultured Ignavibacteria bacterium | reverse complement strand
TCCTCATCCCGATCTTGCTCATGAACGGTTCCTCCTTTCCGTGGCTCCTGATCTCGCAAGTTCAAGAAACCACAGGGGTTGGAGCCGTTCAACTTTCAATCGCCTCGGGCGATTTCAACTAAGAATGGGATACCGCCCGCGCTCGGATCGAGGGGAGTGAGTCATGTGATCTTAACTTGTATCTACCGTGGCTCCGGCAGACTGGCAGCAACCCAACCGTTGCCGTCCCACCGACGCACAGCGGCCTGAAGGTCACGGAAGTACGCCGTCCAGAGCACGTCGGGGAGTTTTCCTTCGCGGACAAGCAACTCCCGCCAAGCCTTGAAACCATCTTCCACATCGACACGTGTTACCTTGAGCGAGTTGTCCAAGTAGTAGTAAATATTCCATGTCATCTCACGGCCGTCCTCGCCAGGGACGCCACCCTCCTTCGTGTTCAGGCGCAGTCCGGCGCTCGAAACGTCATGGATTCCTCCGGGCGAATTGTAGATGCGGTAGCCGTAGACCAGCGTGAGATCGGAAGGAGGAAACAGCAAATAGCGCAACTGATTCCCCGGAATCACCCGTGACAGGTCATACTGCTCGTCTTGGTAGGGTGGCGAGACACCCTCACTGCCGCGGACTTTGAGGACGAGGAGAGCGGCCGAGCGCATGCGAATGTTGTAACCCGGAAAGACCAACTCTTCGGTGCCATCGCCCTCGAAATCCCAAACCAACCCCTTATCTACGACACCGGCATTCACATACCAGCCCAGCTGCGACCCTTCCGCCGACCACAATTTCAGATGGTATCGCGATGGGTTGTGTGCGTTGGCGCCGGTGATGATAATCGGCGCGCCCTGAACTTCGACAACCTGTAACATGCCCTGTGAGTAGACGTCTTGGCGTTCGTAGTCACCGGGGTATTGGCCGGGAATCCGAGCGTCCAATCGGAAGCGCAGCGTGCCATCGTGATTGAAGAAGTCGACACGCGCCTGATCCGGCGATTCCCGGCCCGCAAAGATGAAGAAGCCGACCTCATTCAGTCCGTCCCGATCCAGATCATAGGCTACTGTCGGGCATCCAGTTACAAGCGAATCCACAGGGTATTCGTGGTGCCACACCACACGCCCGTAACGGTTTATGGCGGCGACGCGATTATGGCGTTGCTTGAGGCTGACAATATGATCATCGGTCACTGACCGCAGCCACGGCCAAATAAGCCAGCCGAGAATTAAGCAAAGCATCACCAACGCCGGTACCTGCACCTTGAGACTCCGCCCGTACTTCGCGGCGGCGCGGACGGCGTACTCGCCGAGGCAGACACGTTCGGGGATAAAGATGTAGTTGTCCGCGATGACGTCGGCGGCGCGCTCGATGCCGATGATCCGCAGCCTCCGGGCAGGGTGCTGTTGCCGCAGCGTCTCGACCAATGCTTCAGCGGAGGCGCGGTTGGCCTCCGGCAGTGCCAGCGCGCTGATCGGCGAGAAGAAGACGCGCTCGACCTTGAAAGCCAGCGAGGCCTCGCTGACAGCCGCGGCGCGTCCATCCGGCTCGATCGCTCCGCTGAGCGCGACATCGGCGGAAATCAGACGTCGCTCACGGTGCAGCGTCCGCGACCAGTGATCACCAAAGGCGGTGGCCAGACAGGCAAAACCCAGCGAGTCGCCGCCGTAGAGTTCGCGTCCATGGTCCAGGAATTCGAAATGACCGCGCAACGGGGACCCATTGGCCGACGATCGGGCACGCGACTCGGGCCCGGATGTCCCGTTGAGGGGTGCTTGACCGGTACGAGTAGAGCGGGACGGCGTCGATCGACCCGCGACCCCCGCGCTTTCGGCAACGGCTGCGGCCGGCCCGGCTTTCGATGAGCTCCGGCGGGTGAGTTCGCGCAAGGCCGTCAGGGCCGCGTAGGCCCCGGAAATCTGCGCGTCGTCGGCGGCACGCAACTGGTGGGCGAACACCACCTGATCGGCGCCATTGTCGTCGGCAATGGACACGATGGCGCCACGCAGCCGCCGGAGCCGTCCCCGCATCGGGCGCATCAAGCCATCGTATTCGATCAGCGCGCACAGCACCTCGTTGGCCACGGCGCTTTCGCGTTCGGCCTGCCACTGGGCATCGAACCGTGCCAGCCAGTCCATCGCACGATCCCGCAGGGCCCGCGCCTCCGTCTCCCCAGATCCCAACACGGGCGGGTCAGCGTTTAGTCGAGCGAGATGATCGATCAGAAGTTGCGGCAACTCGCGGGCGTCGTCGCAGGTCACCGCGGGCGGCGTTTCGCTCAAGCCGTCGCCGAAGGCCGTACGCCGCAGGGCGGCCCAGGCGCGTGAGCCCTCTCCCACATGGAGCCAGCCGCGCGCCGCCGCCTCCCAGACCGACTCGACGGACCACACAGAGGCAGAGGCCACCGACGAGGGAATCGTCGCGAGGAACCTTGCGATCTCCTCGCGCTCCTCGGGATGCAGATCACACAGGCGGTTTGCGTCGGGGATGGCCAGCAAGGGCGGCAGGTCCTCGCGCCAATAGCTCTCGAATTCGGGGTGCCCTAAGGCGGCCGGTTGTCCGTGCCAGAAACGCGCGGCGGCCAGCAGACGAGAGTCGACAAAGTGGATTGCCGCCGCTTGGCGACGATAGGCCTGGTAGTCGCGGGCAAAACTCAGGGGCGACGGTGATGCGACGGACGCGCTCATGTCAGGGAAACGCTGGTCTTTATTCGGCGCGCTCAGATCACGAACAATCGGATTTCGACCGGGTGCTCGGCGGAGACCTGCGCGGTCACCGGCTCCCGTCCAGACAAGGACTCGCCGACCCGCCAGTGGCCGCCCGCCTGCGTGACGACGATGCGCACACGGTCAAACTCGGTTTGTCCGCCGATGGCCAGCGGGCGCACCCGCAAGGTAACGCCGCCGTCTTCGGTGTGCAACGTGGCCTCGACGCGATTGCCGTCGCCGGTTTCCAGCACAGTTTGCCGCGCGGTCGGCTCCTGACGGAGCACCTCCAGCGGCGAGAGGGTGAAGGTGGCATCGGGCAGACGGACCTCCCAGTCTATCGCGGCGGGATCGCGGTCCAGCCCACCGGTCACTTCGGCAAAGCCGCGATCATCGGTGAGGAAGTCCATCGCCGGTTCGGAAAGATGGATGTAGACATGACGTGAAAGCGAGGTGTCGACGCCGGATAGATGCAAGATGTCGCGACCGCCCTGGGGGTCGTGCATGATCCGCAGCACGAGTTCCGGATTATCGGAGTACAGGGTGGCACGGTGTTTCCAGCCAAGTTGCGGCGAGACGCCGCCGTCGGCGGCGAGAGCCGGCGGGGCGGCCTGGATCGGCACGGTTGAGAGCGGGGCCAGAGGGATGCGCCGCGGCGAGGATCGCATGGTCTGGAGGATCAGTCGCGCGAACGGGGGTAACGGAACCGGCTCGGCAACAGGCGCAGAGAGCCACTCTTCGATGATCGCCAACTCGTCGGCACAATGCGGGCAGTCGGCCAGATGCGCGGTCAATTCGGGTACTTCCGTGCGGCCATCCGGAGTCAGACGGGCATATCGAACCAGATCATAATCGCTCAGATGCATCATCTCTCGACTGTCCCTGAGATAAGAGTAGCCGCCATCGAACCATCCTGTGGCCATCCGAACCGCGGATGGTCACTTGTCACGCCGGCTGGACTCCATACGCTCCTCGACCAGCTGCTTACATTTATTCACCAACGTGTCCCAGATATACTTGAAACGGCTGGCGTACAATTCGTTAGGAATATCGCCCAACTCCTCGCGCAAGTAGACTGGCAATAGATCGTGACTGCCATGCTCGACCCAATCGGTGGTCAGGTTGCGCATGGCCCTTACGAAGCCCGCGAGTTCCTCCTCGGTCAGGCACTTGCGTTGTGCCAGACGCGGCAGCTCCGTCTCCAGGAGTTCCACGACAACCGCCGCCACGACGGCGCGAAAACGGCGTCGCAAGTATTCCGTTTGGGCGTCAAGTTGCGGCGGATCGACTCGGGACTCCGGTTCTGCCAACACATCATGCAGTCCATGGGCCAAAGCATAAACGGTCAGCGAATTGCGCCAGTTCCGGCTCTCGTCCAGACAGGCGAAGATCACACGGCAGTACTCGGGGATGTTGCGCTTGTCGCGGACGGCTTCGAACGCCCATTGACGGAGCGCGGCACGATCGGCGCCGGGCGCCTGCGCGCGCGGCCCGTGCTTCGCCAGCCGCCAGCACCATTCCGGCTGGCCATGGCCATTAAGCATGGCGAACTCATCGGGCGCGCTGATCAGCGCCCGGCGCACACCTCGCAAGATCTGCGTCCACGAAGGGCCGCACTTCACGTCGATGCGCGGGAGCCACTGGCGGATCTGCCCGCGGATGACCGCGCTGAATCGATCGCTGAGTTCCTTGTCGGGAACGTCGCGGTAGTGCGACAGGTAGATCGCCAATTTGGGAACACCCGCCTTGAGATCGGGGCAGAGCGTTTCGGCCAAGCAATCGGTCGCCAGATCGCTGAGCGCGTCGCTGCCCCCGAATTCGGACAGCGGCAGGGGACGCCGGAATTTCAGGACATCCAGATAGGCGCGGGCCTCGTTGTTAGCCAACTTGAAGACCGCCTCGACCAGAACAGGGTCCGAGGGCGACCTCAGGAATCGGCGGAGAAGTTCGGCGATCGGTTGCGGATCACGCATGGCACAGCGCACGCGGCAGGCACGTGATTGGTTACAGCAACATAAATAAACAAATCCGACCGGGTTGGGGACAACCCCAAAACTCGGTCCGCGTGATGGACTTGCGAATGCGACGGCTATAGCGACTTGCCGATGCGCTCCCACCGGGTGCTGGTGGGGAAATGTGCCAAGTTGTAAAACGGAATGGTCAGAAGCGGCAGAATGTACGGGCTCTCCCACTTGGGGGCATCGGGATCGGGCTCCCATGACCAGTAGATGAACATCGCCTTGCCGCGGATGAGATCCTTGTCGAGGAAGCCCCAGTCGCGCGAGTCGCGGGAATTGTCGCGATTGTCGCCCATGACGAACAGATGGCCGGGCGGGACCACCGCCGGACCGAAATTGTCGCGGTTGGACAACTGCGCCGGCAGGATGCGGGTGTCGGTGAACATGACTTCGTCCGGAACCGGAGCCGGCTGCCCGTTGACGTAGAGCACCTTGTCGCGCACCTCGACGGTCTGGCCTTCGACGGCGACGCAGCGTTTAACGTAGTCCTTGGCCGGATTGAGCGGATACTGGAACACCACGATGTCGCCGGGCTTCGGCTCGGAGAAGTGGTTGGCAAACTTGCTGACCAGGAGATAATCGCCGGGCAGCAGGGTGTTCTGCATCGACTCCGACGGGATGCGGTAGGCCTGCACCACGAAAGCGCGCAGGACGACGCCGATGATCAGCGCGACCAGGATTGCTTCCAGGTAGTCGCGCGCGGCGCTGCGTGTGGGTTTTGCTAGCATACGAAATCCTCGGTGGGCGATAGCCGCCGCCAGACCCGGAGAGCGGCCCGCCTTTTGACTACATCGGCTGAAAGTCCCGATCCGTTTAGCGGGAATCTGACAGGATAAGACGCTGGACGCCAAAGGACTGGCGGACCGGTGCCGCAAAACCGGCCGGCGGGAGTAAATTTTGCGCAACCACTGCATCGATCAATGCGTATATACGCATGAATGCATATGAAAAAACCGGACCCATCACCCCAAGTGCCGCCCGAGGCGTTGCGCGCCCTGGCCGACCCCACGCGCATGAAGATCATGCTCATGTTGGAGGGACGACGCCGCATGGTCGGCGAGATTGTCGCGTTCTTCGAGCTGTCCCAGCCAACCATCTCCCGCCACCTGCAGACGTTGGCCGAGGCGGGGCTGGTCAAACGCGAAAAATCCGCGCAGAAAGTCTATTACTCGATTAATGGCGATGTCTTAAGCCAAGTCTGTATCGGCCTGGCGACGAGCTTCCCCTGCTGCTGTGTGACGGTGGTCCCGCAGCCGGAGGCGGCAACGCCATCGCAGGCCAACCCGCGGAAAGGAGGAAAGCGATGACCCGCTATCAGGTGCCGCGCGTCGCGCATTGTTGCGGCGGCGCCCGAGGACCGTCCTCGGCAGGACGGTAAAAGGCCCATTGGACATTCTCCGGGGACCCCGCAAGGGGTCTCCCGGAGGCGCGCGTCGCAACGGGCCTTTGACAATTCATACTATTCGCGGAGTTTCACGAAAGTCAACGACAAGAAAGACACGGACGATGAGCCACAAGCAAAGTATCACCGACGCGGTGCGGGCGCATTACGCCGCCATCGCCAACAAGCGCGCCTCTTGCTGCGGACCCGACACCTGCTGCGGCGACGGCGCCGTGACCGATATGACCACCGGTTACCGGCCGGAGGAACTGGGAAAGATCCCGGAGGGAGCCAATCTCAACCTGGGCTGTGGCAACCCCACCGCGGTCGCCGAGCTGCGGCCGGGCGACGTAGTGATCGACCTTGGCTCGGGCGCGGGGATCGACTGTTTCCTGGCGGCCGAACAGGTCGGCCCCGAGGGAAGGGTGATCGGCATCGACATGACCGAAGAGATGATCGAACGGGCGCGCGCGAACGCCCGCCATGGCGACTACCGGAATGTGGAGTTCCGTCTCGGTCAAATCGAGGCCATGCCGGTGGTGAACAACACCGCCGATGTCATCATTTCCAACTGCGTAATCAACCTCGCGCCGGACAAAGAGCGGGTCTTCCGCGAGATGTTCCGTGTGCTCAAACCCGGAGGCCGTTTCATTGTCTCCGACATCGTCACCCGCGGACAGATTCCCGACGCCCAGCGCCGCGACATGGAGGCGTGGGCCGGCTGCATCGCCGGCGCGCCGCCGAAAGAGGCCTACCTGGCGATCGTCCAGGCGGTGGGCTTCACCGATCTGGACATCCGCGCCGAGGTCGAATACGACCACCAGAAGTCGGGCGACTTCGCGCTGTTGTCGCTGACCCTGGCGGCGCGCAAGCCGGCGGCCTGAGGACGCATGTCAACGGACTTTCCCCGGATCGCGCTCTCCCCTACCTTGGCCGGGGAGAGACGATGCTCAACTTCGATCCGACCTTTGATTACGAGCGCGCGCTGTTCTTCATGAAGCAGGCGCTGCGCGAGGCGCAGCGGGCTTTCGACGAGGAAGAAGTGCCGATCGGGGCGGTGGTGGTCAAGGAAGGGATGATCGTGGGACGCGGTCACAACCAGACGGAGCGTCTCAACGATCCCACCGCGCACGCGGAAATCCTGGCGCTGGGCGCGGCCTCGGAGCACTTCGAATCGTGGCGGCTGCTGGACGCGACGGTCTACTCGACCATCGAGCCCTGCGTGATGTGCGCGGGGGCGCTGGTGATGGCGCGGGTCAAGCGGGTGGTCTATGGCGCGCCCGATCCGAAGTTCGGCGGCTGTGTCTCGATCTTCAAGATCCCGACCGACACACGTCTCAATCACCGGGTGGATGTGGTGGGGGGTGTGATGGCGGAGGAGGCCGCGGAGCTGATGCGGCAGTTTTTCGCCAAAGGCCGTGAACAGAACCCCGGACGCGGAGGCCAATGATGGATCAATCCAATGGTTCGCCGACGCCGTTTCGGTCGGCGGCGCACGATTTCGACGATTTGGCGGCGCGGGCATTGCGCATGGCGCTGGCGGTCAATATTGTCGCTCCGCTCTTGCTCTTTGTCGCGATTTACCTCCTCAAGGGCGCCGAGATCATTCCGGCGACGATGTCCATCCCCACCTCGACGCAGCGACTCTTGTTCATCGTGATGGCGCTGGTGGCGGTTTCGGAGGTGGCCGTCGGTTATATCGTGCGCAAGGCGCTGTTTGCGCCGCCGAAAATGCGGCTGATTCTGGCCGACGCCGATCTGTTCGCGAAGATGGTGATGGGCGCCGGCATCGTGCTCGCGGCGCTGGGGGCGGCCTCGATGGTCTACGGGATTGTCCTGTATGCGCTCGGCGCTCCAATGAGCTGGGTCGCCGTCTTCGGTTTGATCGGACTGGTCCACTTTCGTCTGCTGCGTCCCTCGGCTGAGTTCTTGCGCGCCGCGGTCACCCGCGCCGCTGCTGGGGCATGAGGCACCGGGGCAGACGGCGCGGAAACCGCTTGATCGGCGGACTGCTTTTGTGCGATTTAGGGGTTCACGATTGTGGTTTCAAAGTGAACGCGAGGGTGTGATTCATGAACGAGGCGGCAAGAAGCCAATTGATGGATGAGTTTGTCGGCACGCTGGCTCCGCTGCACCTGTATCCGCTCTGGCATCAGCAGGGGCTTTTGATCCGCAAACCGACCACCAAGGCCATTCCCTACTTGTGGCCCTACGCGCCGATCCGCGAGCGGCTGTTGCGCGCCGGCGAACTGATCACCGCCGAGGAAGCCGAGCGCCGGGTGCTGATTCTGCGCAATCCCGGTCTGGAGGGAAAGCCGGCCGCGACCGCGCGGTTGTACGCCGGGATGCAATTGGTCCTGCCGCATGAAATCGCGCCGGCGCACTACCACTCGGCCAGCGCGATCCGGTTTGTCGTCGAGGGAGCGGGGGCCTACACGGCCGTCGACGGCGAGCGCGCGATCATGGCGCCGGGCGATTTGGTCCTCACCGCGGCCTGGGCGGTGCATGACCACGGCAACGAGACCGATATCCCCATGATCTGGCTGGATGGGCTGGACCTGCCGCTGGTCAACGGCCTGGAGTGCTCCTTTTTCAGCGAGATTGAGACGCGTACCCAGAAACTGACGCTGCCGGATGACGTTTCGGAGCGCACCTACGCGCAAGGAGCGATGCGTCCGGATTGGGTCGCCTGGTCGAAGAACCATTCGCCTCTGATGAAGTATCCCTGGAAGGCGACGGAGCGGATTCTGCTGGACGCGTGGAAAGACGGCGCCGCCGGCACACCCGCCGATGCGATTCGCTTCGAGTACACCAATCCGATCACCGGCGGGCCGGTGTTGCCGACGATGTCCTGCTTTGCGCAGTTGTTGCCGCCGCGGTCGCACACCGCGGCGCACCGTCACACCGCCAGCGCGGTTTACCATGTGGTGCGCGGCGGCGGCACGACGATCATCGACGGGCAGCCTATCCATTGGCAGGAGAAGGACACCTTTGCCCTGCCCGGATGGGCGGTCCATGAACACATCAACTCATCCACGGAGCCCGCGCTGCTGTTCTCGTTTACCGACGATCCGACGCTGCGGGCGCTGGGGTTTTACCACGAACGCTCCGAACAACGACAGGGCTGACAACCGTGCGCTTGCTCACTGTGAAAAGCCCCGCCGGGCCGGTGGCCGCGGTGGAGCGTCCTGAGGGACGCCGCATCATCCAGAATCAGCAGGGCCAGACCTATCCCGACGTCGGCGCGCTATTGCGCGAGAGCGACTGGCGCGCCATCGCCGAGCGGGCAAGCCAACCGGCCGCGATGGACTGGCCGGTCCTGCGACCGATCCACGAGCCCGGCGCCACAGTCTGCGTCGGGCTGAATTACCGCCGCCACATTCAAGAGATGGGGCGTCAGATGCCGACAGTTCCCACGCTGTTTGCCAAGATTCCGCGGGCGCTGACCGATCCGGAGACCACCATCATGCTACCCGCAGCGTCGGAGATGGTCGATTACGAGGGCGAGTTGACGATCGTGATCGGACGCGGGGGACGCAATATCCCCGCCGAGCGCGCTTGGGAGGCGGTGGCGGGATTGACGCTTCTGAACGACGTTACCGCGCGCGATTTTCAAAAGCGGTCGTTGCAGTGGTTTGCCGGCAAGAACTGGGAACGCTGCACGCCGGTAGGGCCGGCTGTGGTGACCCCCGATGACCTGCCCGGGTTCGGCGAGCGGGAGATTGTCACGCGGGTAAACGGGCAGGAGCGTCAGCGCTCGCCGCTATCGGATCTCATCTTCGATGTCCCGACGCTGGTGGCCGATTTGTCGCGCATCATCACCCTGCATCCGGGCGATTTGATCGCCACCGGCACGCCGGGCGGCGTTGGCGACGCGATGAAACCGCCGTCGTATCTGCAACCGGGGGACACCGTGGAGATCGCCATCGACGGGATCGGCACCCTGCGCAATCGGTTCGACCGGGCCCGATGATCATCGATCCACGCACACTCGACCGGGCCGCGCTTAACGGGCTCATCAATGGGCTGGTGATTCCGCGCCCGATCGCCTGGGTTTCGACCCTGAGCGCGCAGGGGCAGCCGAACCTGGCGCCGTTCTCGTTTTTCAACGCCTTCTCCTTCTTTCCGCCCACCGTGGCCATCGGCCCGGGGAGCCGTCAGGGCGTCAACAAGGACACGCTGCGCAACATCCGCGCGACCGGGGAGTTCGCCATCTCGCTGGTGAGCGAGGCGTTGGCGCGTCTGGCCAACGCCACCGGCGCCGAGTTTCCCCCGGAGGTCAACGAGTGGGAGGCGCTGGGGATCGAGGGCGCCGATTGCGTGGAGATCCGTCCGCAACGAGTCGCCGCCTCTCCGGCGGCGTTCGAATGCAAATTGCTGCAGATCGTCGACCTGGGCGCGCCGGAGTTGCCGACCAATTCGCTGGTCATCGGACGGGTTGTGCGCATTCATGTCGACGATGCGGCCATGGATGGGATGCGTCCGCGTTCGGCGGCGCTGCGTCTGGTGGCGCGCATGGGCGGCACCGAATGGTGCCGTACCACCGACACTTTCCATTTGACTCGTCCGGCCAGCGCCGACCCTGCGGCGGTGCGGCGGGGGCTGGACGAGGATCAATGATCCACTTGCCGCGCTTCCCGTGAACCGACTCCTCGCGCCCCAAACCGTCGCCGTCATCGGCGCGTCGCCCCATCCGGACAAGATCGGCCATGTGCTGATGCGCAACCTGGCCGGGTTTGCCGGACGGGTCTATCCGGTGCATCCCTCGGCGGAGGAAGTGTTGGGATGTCGCGCCTATCCCTCGGTGCGCGCGATACCGGAAACGATCGATCTAGCATTATTGGCGATTCCGCCGCAGGCGACACCGGCGGCGCTGGAAGACTGCGCCGCCGCCGGAGTCGGCGCGGCGATCATCTACTCGGGAGGGTGGGCCGAGGCAGGCGGCGAAGGCGTCCACGCGCAGGCCCGGATCTTGGAAGTCGCGCGCGCCGCAGAGCTTCGCCTGCTGGGCCCGAATACCTCCGGGTTTGTGCTGCCGGCAGCGGGACTGTATGCCACCTTCGTCCCCGATTTGCCGGCCAAGCTGCAGGGTGGAACGCTGGCCATCGTGTCGCAGAGCGGCGGTGTCAATGTCAGTCTCTGTTTTTTGGCGCAGAATGAAGGACTGGGTGTTCGTCTGGGGATCGGCCTCGGCAATGCCTGTGATATCGGTTGGTCCGACACTCTCGACTGGCTGGCGGCGGACCCTGAGACCGCCGTGGTCGCGCTGGCGCTGGAAGGCGTGGTGAATGGGCGCGCGCTCTATGAGTCGCTGGAACAGCTCACGGCCAAGCATCCGGTGGTGGCATACACCGTGGGACGCAGCGATGTCGGAGGATTCGCCAAGTCGCACACCGGAGTGCTGACCGGAAGTCATCGGGTCAAACGCGCGGCGCTGGCGCAGGCGGGCGCGGTGGTGGTCGACTCGCTGACGGAGTTGATCGATGCGGCGCAAGCCTTGGGCGCGATTCGTCTGACGCCCCGTCGCGATTACGGCGTCGGCGTTGTCACCGGCCAGGCCGGGCCGGGACTGATTCTCACCGATGAATTGCGCGCGCGTGGGATTTCGCTGCCGCCGTTGCCGGAGACTTCGCGCGCGCGACTGACCGAATTGCTCCCACCGCTCACCTATCAGGAAAACCCCGTCGATACCGGCCGTCCGGGACCGACCTTTACGCAAGTCATCCAAACGGTCCGTCAGGCCGAGGGCATCGACCTGTTGGCGGTTTCGCTTCTGCACGAACCCGGCGCGGTCGATCCCGTGACCGCATTGGCCAATGCCGCACCATGTGTGCTCTGCAGTTTGGGGCCGGCGGAGTCGACCGCCGCAGTCCGCGACAGTCTGAGGTCGGCACACATACCGGTTCTGCCGTCGCCCGAACGGGCCGCGACAGGTGTGGCGGCCTTGATTGACGATGCCCGCCGACAGTGGCGGAAGTCGCAGGAAAAACCCGGTTCCTCCACATCGAATGCGCCGCAGTTCCGGCCCGCCGATGGAGTGTGGAACGAAGATTCCGCTAAGGAATTGATCGCGCAACTTGGAATCGCTGTACCGTCGCGTGTGGTCTGCGCGACGATCGCCGAGGCGGAATCGGCCTTTGCCCGTCTCGGTCCACCGGTGGTCGCCAAGATTTTACACGTCGATATCGCGCACAAGACCGAGGCCGGCGGCGTGCATGTGAATCTGCGTACGCTCGAAGAATTGCGCGGCGCATTGCAGGCAATGAGCGGGATCGCGGGGGGCCGTTATCTCATCGAGCGCATGGCGCCGCCCGGACCGGAGCTACTTATCGGGGCGCGTCGCGATGCATCCTTCGGGCCGATTGTCGCGCTGGGCAGCGGCGGGATTGCCACGGAAGTCGATGACGATGCGGTGATCCGTCTGGCGCCGCTGTCGACCGCCGAAGCGGCGACGATGCTCGACGAACTGAAGTCGGCGGCGCGGTACCGGGGATTCCGCGGCGGTCCGCGAGTCGATGAGCAGGCATTGGCGGCGGCGCTGGCGGCCCTGGGAGATCTGCTGGTGATGCGCAGTGATATCAACGAGATCGAGATCAATCCGTTGCGGGTCACCGATCAGGGATTGATCGCCCTCGATGCGCTGGTGGTGGCGCGTTGAGCCGGCGTGACGTCATCGTGGTTGGCGCCGGACCGGTCGGTATGACCGCGGCGCTGGCGTTGCGGAATCTCGGCCTCCCGGCGACGATCATCGAGGCGGGCGCGCCCGATCGGGTCCGTCCCGGCAGCCGCGCCATCTTCATTCACCGCGCTTCGCTCTTGCTCCTGGAACAGATCCAGCCCGGGCTGGGCGTCGAACTGAACCGCCATGGCCTGACCTGGCAGACCAAGCGCACGCTCTATCGCGGACGCGAGATCTTCCGACGGACTTATCCGCCGCCGCCGGCGGGCGTGATTCCCACCGCCACCAGTCTGCCGCAGATTGTCACCGAGCAGGTGCTCCACCGCGCCTGTGTCGCCGCCGGTGTGGAATTCATCTGGGACACGCCGGTCACCGCCGCGTCGGCGGAGCCCGATACCGTCGCTCTGTCGACGTCGACGGGTGAGGCCTTCGCCGCGCGCTATGTGATCGCCGCCGACGGCGCGCGTTCGGCGGTGCGTGAAACCGCCGGGTTGCGTCTCGAGGGACCGCAGACCACCAACGCGTTCGTGATCGTCGACGCCGCCGAAGATCCTTCCCGGCCGCTGCCGGTGGAACGTGTGTTCCACTACGAGCATCCGGCGGTCGACGGGCGCAACGTCCTCTATGTGCCATTCGCCGGACATTGGCGGATCGACTTGCAGTGCCATCCGGGGGATGCTCCCGACAGTTTCAGCGGCGTTGAAGGCGCGCGTCGCTGGCTGCCCCAAGTGATTCGTCCCGAATACGCCGATCGGATCACCTGGGTGTCGACTTACATCTTCCGTCAGGCGGTGGCCAACTCCTTCGCCGATGCGAGTCATCGCATTCTGCTGACCGGAGAGGCGGCGCATGTGTTCGCCCCCTTCGGGGCGCGAGGACTAAATTCGGGAATTCCCGATGCCTGTTTGGCGGCCCGTGCCATCCATAAAGCGCTGTCCGCCAGTTCGCCCGACGAGGCCACTGCCGCCATCGAGCACTTCGCGCGGTCGCGCCGCGCCGCGGCGCTGCGCAATCGCGCATCATCCAATGTTGCCCTCCACCACTTGACCGCGCCGACCCCCTGGCGCCGCCTGGCGCGTCGCGGCGCCGCCGCACTGGCGCCGATGATTTCAGCCACGGGAAAATGGCTCGATCGCGCGCCCTATGGCCCGCCGCTCGGACCGCCTGATGCGGATGGGATGCAGTATTAGCGCGTGACAGTGCGTGACGGCTCAGCGCGAGTCTCACCCTCCCGAACCGCGAATGGCGGCGGCTCGGCACTTTCGGGCCTCGCCCTCACCAGGTGTCATGGGGGGGTGTTTTGGCTAAGGCGGGGGGCAAGGGGCTTTCAGCCCCTTGGTTGATGGATTACCGATTCAGCGACTCTCTCAGATCGAAAGACCGCCATCGATGGCGATCAACTGGCCGGTGACATAGGATGCGTCGTCGGAGGCGAGGAAAGCCACCATCCGCGCCGCCTCTTCGGGACGTCCCATGCGCGCCGCCGGGACCATGCCGCAGATACGTTCGCGCTCCTTCGACGTCAGTTCAACGGTGCGCGGCGTTTCGAAGATGCCGGTGGCGACGCAGTTGACGGTGATGCCGCGGGCGGCGTTTTCGACCGCCAGCGCGCGCGCCAGACCGTTGATCGCCGATTCGCCGGTCATGACCTGGCCATACTGACGGCGGTTCTGCCGCCAAGGGGTCTCGACCACGAAGATGACCCGTCCGCCGCCGTGCTGACGCATCGGATTGATCAGGGCGCGCGTGAGGTTGTAGGCGCCGCCCAGCCCTTCATGGACGACCAGGTCCCAATCCTTGCGGTGCAACAGATGGATGGGCGTTTCGGTGCGGAAGTCGGCGAAGTGCACGAGGATGTCGACCACGCCCAGGTGATCGAAGACATCGGCGACCATGTGGGCGCATTCAATTTCATTGGTGATGTCGGCGTCGATAGCCAGCGACTTGGAGCCGAACGACTGGATGACGCTGCAGAGGGTTTCGGCCGGATGCGGCTGGCCATGATGGATGATGGCGACATCGGCGCCATGCTGGGCCAGTTCGGTGGCGATGGCGCGCGCGATGCCGGAGGCGCCGCCGGACACAATGGCGACACGTCCCCGCAGGGGCGCGGCGGGCGCGACGGCGACGCGGGGATTGTCGTGGGGTTCGGGCGCGAAGGTGAAACGTGACAGGCGGCTTTGGCCGGCGGTGAGTGTGTCGGACGTGCTCATCGATCCCCCCTGTGGCGATGGTCACGAGCGCCGTGGCATCTCGGCCAGGGGCGGCGGCGCCTCCAGGCCGGAGCGCGCGGCGGCCGGAATCCGCCGGAGCGCGACAAACCGCTCCGGATGATCGGCGACCAGCCGCTGGGCTTCTTCGTAATCGTCGGGACGCCCGATGTCGAGCCACAGCCCGGTGTGCTCGCAGGCGACCACCGGCAGATGCTCGCGCAACAGGCGCGCGACCAGATCGGGAAAGTCGAAGCGTTGATTCTTCGGAATCCAAGAGAGCGCCTCGCGCGAGAAGGCGTAGACCCCCTCGGAAACCGAGAGGTGATACGATGGCTTCTCGCTGTATTCGCGCACCAGCCCCTCGCTGGTGGCGTTGAGCACACCATACTCGGAACACAGCACGCGGCGGTGGGTGGAGATGGTGAGCAATCGCGCCGGCGTGTTGCGCTGGTGCGCCGCCAAGAAGGCGCCGTAATCCAGATCGGTCAGTACATCGCCGTTGAGCACGAGGAAATGTTCGGGCAATTGCGGCGCAAGGATCGACAAGGGACCCGCGGTGCCCATCGGCGCGGTCTCGCGGGAATAGGCGATCCGGACATGATCGCCCCAGCGCGTGCCATTGCCGAAATAGGCCTCGATCAATTCGGCCAGGTGACCAACGGCGAAACGGAAGTCGGTGAAGCCGTCGCGGACGAGTTGATCGATCAGAATTTCCAGCACCGGACGATCCCCGATCGGCATGAGCGGTTTGGGAAAGGATGTCGTGTAAGGGCGCAGGCGTGTGCCCTTGCCCCCCGCCAGAATGACGGCCGTGCGGGTATCGTGGGTGTGTGTGGTCACGATGTGATCGCCTCTCGACACTTTGAAATGGGCTCCCTGGTCCTTTATCGGTCCCGGCGCGGCTTAGCAATACGGGCGCTGCATCGACAGGCAGTAGAGCACGAAGATGGCGACGATGAGCAGGATGAAGAACCAGACGCCGGAGTTGGATTCTTCGACTTGACGTGACTTCACGGGCATGATCCCCTCCCCGGGGCGTTAATGTGACGGACTCCGCCAGTCCGTCATGGCGGGCGCCATCCGTGGCGCCATGCCTAAGCCCATGTCAAATCGGATGCCAGTATGGGGACAGCCCCATAGAAAAGAGGTAACGCCTTGTCAGACAATGCGATGTGAGATGGTGATCTAAATAGACCGTGGACTTAGAATGAGAGGGCGGCAGCAGTGACCGGAAATTGCCTCCCTGTGCGCGGAAGGAATTTCCGTGCGTGTTTCAATAGGTGGTGCGAGCCAAGATCCGTTCCAGGGCCTTCTCTAGAGGTGGGAATTGCAGGCCAAAGCGGGCGGTGGCTTTCTCGCCAACGAGCCCGCCGTTGAGCGGACGCAATGCCGGGCGGTCGAGCGAAATGTAATTGGTTGGCTTGATCCGTGATTCTTCCAGTCCGGCGGCTCGGGCCAGCAGGAGGGCGAACTCGTAACGTGACAGCACAGTTGGATGCACGATGTGCCAGAGGCCGCTCTCGCCGCTTTCGGCAAGCAGCAAGATGCCGCGGGCCAATTCATCCACGGGCGTGATGTTGGAACGCTGATCGGTGGGAGCCAGTAACGGCGGGTGATCGCGGATCGCTTCCAGCATGCGTGCGGCGAAGCTGGGGGGCTCCAGTTCGTCCACATCCAGAAAACTGGCCGAGCGCACGACGGCGTGGGCTGCAGCGCCGGCCAATACCGCCTCCTCCCCGGCGCGTTTGGCGCGGCCATAGGCATTGATGGGTCGCGGCACGGCGTTCTCGTCATAGGGTCCGGTGAGGCCATCGAAGACATAGTCGGTGGACACATAGATGATGCGCGCGCCCGCACGGTCCGCCGCCGCCACCAGGGTGCGTGTCGCATCGGCGTTGATGCGTTGCGCCAGATCCGGATGCTGTTCGCAAAGATCGACATCGGTGATGGCGCCGGAATGCACGATGACCTCGGCGCGTGCATCGGCAACAAACCGTCGAATCGAATCTTCCTGCTGCAAGTCCAACGGCAGAACCGGCGCCGACGTCGCCACCGGTGTGGAATGCTCGCCGGCAACCAGATCATGGCCGCGCTGCCGTCCGATGATCAGGAGGGCCCGTCCCAACAAGCCCGACGCGCCGGTGATGGCGATACGCATGGCAATCCTCCTCGGTCAGCGCGACCGCAGGAATCCGGGAGTCCAGGAGCGGCGTGCCCGGCACCAATCCAGATGGTCGCGGATCCAGGCGACGGTGTCGCGTAGGCCTTCATCGAAGCCGACGCGCGGCGTCCAGCCGAAGACGCGCTCGGTTTGCGAGAAATCGAGCGCATAGCGGGCGTCATGGCCGGGACGGTCGGTCACCGGCGTGATCAACGACGGATCGGCGCCGCAGAGTCCGCAGATTCGCTGAGCGATCTCGCGGTTTTCGCGCTCCTCGCGCGAGCCCAGGTGCCAGACCGTCCGCTCCCGCCGGCGTTCGCGGTCGGTGGCAATGGCCCGCAATCCCGCCACAAAGTCATCGACATGCAGCCAGAAGCGGCGATGACGGCCATGCCCATAAAGTGGCAGGCGCTCTCCCGCCAGGGCGTTGGTGACAAACAGCGGGATGAACTTCTCCGGATACTGCCGCGGGCCATAGACATTGACCGAACGCACGATGGTCACGTCGAGATTGTCGGTGTGGCGACTGGCGAGCGCCAGCCAGTCGGCGGCCGCCTTGCTGGCGGCGTAGGGGCTGGTGGGACGCAACGGGTCGCCGGTGCCGAAGGTCGCGCCCTTCGGCGCGGGGCCATAGACTTCATCCGATGACACGATGATGACCGAAACGTCGTCCTGCTGCCGCGCGCCATCCAGCAGCGTCTGGGTGCCAAGGACATTGGTGCGCACAAACCGCGCGGCATCTTCCAGCGACCGGTCGACGTGTGTCTCCGCGGCAAAGTGGACGACGAGATCATACCGCTCCGACCAGACGGCGCGCATCCCCTCGCGGTCGGCGATGTCGACTGGGACATGACGATGATGCGGATGCGATTGCGCGTCTTCGAGGTTGTCCAATGAGCCGGCGTAGGTCAGGCAGTCGACATTGGTGATCCGATCGTCCGGATGGCCGCGCAGCCAATCACGCACAAAGTGCGAGCCAAGGAATCCACAACCGCCGGTCACCAGAAGATGCATTTTGGACTCGGATCAGGATCGGTCAACGCCGCCAGTCGTAGGGGATGTCGTTGTCGTAGGGGTCGAGACGTATCTCGTCGGGATCCGCCGCGTCGTACGACTCGGTCGGGCAATTGACGCAGATCACATCGGTGTCGCCGATGTTCTTGAATCCGTGATAGACCAGATTCGGAATGACGATCAACTGCGGTTGGTCGCCGTCGCAGAGAATCTCATCGACCTGGCCTCGGGTCGGCGATTCGGGGCGCGGATCATAGAGGGCAAAGCGCGCCTTCCCCTGGATTAAGCAGAAGAAATCGGTCTGCTTGCGGTGGAAATGCCAGGCCTTGACCACGCCGGGAAAGGCGGTGGTGACATAGACCTGCCCGAAGCGGATGAACTCGCGGTCGTCGTGACGGAGAATCTCGAAGAGTCGTCCGCGGTCATCGGGATGAACCGCCAGCGGACGCACCGCGCTGCCATGGATGCGCGACGGCGTCGGGGTCGTCATGCCGAGTTCCTCAGACGTTTGTCCACCCAGCGATCGAACGGCGGCCAGAAGATCTCGCGCGCGGTCGGCCCAAACCAGGTGCGCGCCGCCAGAAGCGAGGCATGATGAAGCGATTCGACAGTGCCGGCATCGGTCCACCAGCCGGGCAGGATGCCATAAGTGAGCCGATTCTCCCGCAGGTACGAGTTGTTCACATCGGCGATTTCAAGTTCGCCACGCCGGGAAGGACGCAGCCGGCGAATGCGATCGAACACCGACGCATCGAAGAAATAGACCCCGGTGACCGCGTAGGCGGAGGGCGGTCGCTGGGGTTTCTCGACAATGGCCGTCAGCTTCTTCCCTTCAAATCGCGCCACGCCGAAGCGCTGCGGGTTGGCCACTTTCTTCAACAGGATGCGCGCACCGGTCCCCTGCTTGCGGTATCGCTCCAGCTCCGAGCGCAGACTCTCCTGCAGAATGTTGTCGCCGAGGATGACGCAGAGCGGGCTTGCGGCGGCGAATTCCTCGGCGCAGGCCAAGGCCGCGGCGATCCCGCCCTGCCCTTTCTGGTAGGTGAAGGACAGATGCCGGAAGCCGAACTCGCGGCCATCGCCGAGAAGGCGCAGGAAGTCGCCGGGGTTCTGGCCGCCGGTGACAACCAGCACATCCCTGATGCCCGCCTCCAGAAGCGTCCGCAAGGGATAGAAGATCATCGGACGGTCCCAGATGGGCAGCAGATGCTTGTTGGTGATTTCGGTCAGCGGTCCGAGACGACGCCCCAGACCGCCGGCGAGAACCACTCCTTTGACTGCGCCCGATTTGACCACATGGACTCCGGCGGTTAAGATAAAGCCGTCGGGGCGCTTGTGTCGAGGGGCGCGCGTCGCCATAATTCCGAGAACAAATCCCGGGGGAATTCGGTATCAGTAGCCAAGATGTGACATTTGTCCGATCCGATCCGACACTTGATCCGTATACTGCGCCCGAATCCGACAGGAGACCACCGATGATGCGACTCAAATGGCTGGCCCCGCTCGCACTGCTGATCGCCGTCACTGCCATCGCGCAACAGAAGAAGGAGCCACCCGGTCTGGCCGAGCTGGAAATCGGCAAGACGGCGCCCGAATTCTCGCTGCCCGGCACCGACGGGAAGATCTACACTTATAAGGATGTGGCCGGTGAGAAAGGCACGCTGGTCATCTTCACCTGTAATCATTGCCCCTATGCGGTCGCTTACCAGAAGCGGATCATTGACCTGACCGCCAAGTACAAGCCGCAGGGGATCGGCGTGGTGGCCATTTCCAGCAACGATGCCAAGGCCTATCCGGATGACTCCTTCGCCAAAATGAAGGAACGCGCCGACTCGATGAAGTACAACTTCCCCTACCTCTACGACGAGTCACAGTCTGTGGCACTTCAATACGGACCGAAGGTCACGCCGCACATCTTCCTGTTCGACGCCAAGGGGATGCTGGTCTACCGCGGCCGGATCGATGATTCGGCCAAGGAGAACGAGGTCAAGAAGCGGGAGTTGACCGATGCGATGGACGCGTTGATCGCCGGACGAGGAATTCCGACCGCGACCACTACGGCCTTCGGTTGCTCGATCAAGTGGCGCGCGGATGTCCTGGCGGCGGGGAAGAGGTCCTCGTCATGAGCATTCGGATTCCACTTCAACGCGCCCTCGGCATCCTGGGCGTGATCATCCTGATCGGTTGCGGGACACCCTCGACACCAACACCCGCACCGCAGTCGAACGCCGCCACAGCCAACCCGACAGCCATCGAGCCTACGGTGGTGGTCGGAGCGGTGCCGAGGGTCGATTCGCTTCTGGGGGCCGTCAAAGGCAAATGGGTCTTGGTCAACGTCTGGGCGACCTGGTGCCGCCCCTGTGTGGTCGAAACTCCCGATTTGGTGGCTCTGCATCAATCCCTGCGCGACAAGCCGTTCGCGTTGGTGGGCGTCTCCGCCGATTTCATGACCTCGCCGACTGAGGCGGAAGCGGTCAAGAAGGTGCGCTCCTTCGCCGAGATGCACCGTATGGGTTACCCGAACATTATCTTCTCCGGCTCGACCGATGACCTGACGGCGCGCTTCCAGCTCTCCGGCACGATTCCGGCGTCCATTCTCTACAACCCGCAGGGGGAGGAAGTGGAGCGCTGGATCGGCCGTCTCGCCGAGTCCGACATCGAGCGGATCCGCTCGCTGGTGTCCTGACACCCGATTCTTGCAGCCCTCTTTCTCGGTACCGTCCGCGTTTCATCCAACCCTATCTTTGGCCGCAGACAAGCCCGGTTTCCGGGCTTGTCCCAGACGTCATGTCATTGACAGGAACCATTCCCGTGGCGGAAGCCCGGGTCCGCTGGCATCATCTGGGCTGGCTGGCCATTCTGGCGGCGGTTCAGTTGACCTGCGGTCTGGCGGCGTTGCGCTATTCGTGGCTGGTGGCATTCGCGCCTGTGGCCGCCGTCTTGGGCGCGGTCGCGTTTGTCCGACCGAAGGTCGGACTGTTTATCCTCGCGGCAACACTCTACCTGCGCGTGGACCTGCCGGGGCTGATCGGAGTCTATCCCGGCGATCTGATCGCGCTTCTGGTCGCGCTGGGCCTGGTGCCACACCTGCTCACGCATGGCGCCGGGCGTATGGGGCGCACCCGACTTATGCTCCCGATGCTGCTGACGCTTTTGGTCTTCGGTCTCTCGTTGTTTGCCGCCCACGATCCCGCGCTGGGACTGAAAAACTGGCTTCGTCACGTTCAGCAGTTCTGGATCATTATAGTAACGGCGATCGTGCTGGAGCCGCGCGACACCCGCCGTCTGGTTCGCTGGCTGCTGTTTCTGTCGATCGTGTTCGCTATTCCCGTGGTGATCGAGGCGCTGCGCATCGACACCGCGCGTCGCGTCTTCGGCATCGCATCATTATTCTTCCCCTTCTACTTATGCATGGGCATTCTCTACTGCGTGGTGGCCTGGCTGCTGGACCGGGCCGGCGGGCGACGAGCGCTCTGGGCGGCGATTGCGGCGCTCCTCGGCCTGGGTGTGGTCGCGACGCAGACGCGGGAGGCCATGCTGGAGATTGCCATCGGCGTCGCGCTTTGCCTGATTCTGATCTGGCGGTGGGCGGGACGGCAGGGCGATCGACAACTGCGGCGGCGGGTTGCCAAGATGGCAATCGTCGCGGCACTGGTGGCCATCCTGTTTCTCTCCGGCAGTCTTTCGTACTTCGAGGCGCCCGCCAGCCGGATCCAGCAGGCGCTCCAGGGACACTCGAACACGATCTTCATCCGCCTGTTTCTGTGGCGCACCGGGATTCAGGCGTTTCTGGACGCGCCGGTTCTGGGCATCGGTCTTGGGCAAATTCAGGCGTGGGATCAGTTTCTCCCGTATTGGCGGTTCGACCCGATGGCCATGGTCGCCCGCGGCATTGGCGCCCATAATGACTTGATCACCTACGCGGCGGAAACCGGCGTGCTCGGCCTGGCGGCGTTGGCATGGTTGTTATGGACCATTGGACGCCTCGGATTACCGGCGTTTCGGCAATCGGCCGATCGCCGCCAATTGCATGACTTGCTCATCCTCTGGGTACCCTGTCTGGCCACAATCGCGCGCTTTGCGTTCGGCACACACACCTTTTATTCGCTCGGCGGTCTTTACAACTGCCTCTATTTCGGCATGCTGGCAGCCTACGTGATGGGAAGGGCCGAACCAAGAACAGGCACAAATGACGAAACATAACGGCCGGTTTTCGCCATACCCATGACCGACGCCGAAAAACCGCATCCGCCAAGTCCTTCCCAAGTCCGACGGACGGTCGGCGTCCTTGCCGCCTTGCTGGCCATTCATCTGGTCTGGGGCCTGACGGGAGATGACTTCATCGTTTCGCATGACGGGGCCGAGTATGTGCGCATGGCCGACTGGATCCGTGCCGGACACGGGCTAACCTACGATGGCTCGCAGCCGGTCGTGGGCAAGCCGCCGGGGATGCCGGCCTTCCTCGCTGCGTACACGGCCGTCGTCGGGTCGCTGGCCGGATTCCACATTATGCAATTGCTGCTGCTCTTTGCCGCCTACCTCGCAGTTCGGCAAATTCTGGAGATCCTCGGATACAGACGTTGGGGGCTGGCAGCGGTGGCGTGCCTGACACTTGTCGATCCGCTGCGCAATCTGGCTGCCGGTCCCTTATCGGAACCGCTCTTTCTGGCGCTCTTCGCCTGGGGAATGGCCGTCGCGGTGCGCGCAGTGAAAAACGGACAATACGGACCCGCGCTGTGGTCGGGACTATTGCTGTGCGGCGCCACCTATGTCCGGCCGTTGACACTCGGACTTCCGCTGGCGCTGGCGCTGGTGACGTTGATGGTGGCGCGACAGCGGTGGCGCGTTGCGATCCTCGTCGCGGCGGTGCATTTGCTCGGCTTGGCCCCATGGATCATCCGTACCTCGCGCATCATGGGCGAACCGACACCCTTGGTCGCCAATTGGGGCCCGATGTTCGTCATGACCAGCGACGAACTCCATCGGATGTGGTCGACGCAGGGGTGGGTCCCTGTGTTCACTCATCCATCGTATGCCATGCTGATCGGAAAGGAATTCTCCTTCAATCCAATCCCGCAGCGAAATCTGCAAGCCGCCACATGGGCGGGATGGCAATCCGACCCGTCGGGATGTTTCTATCGCTGTCTTACGACCGATCTCCTGGCCTGGAGTTATGTTCCGGGAACCAAGGGCTGGCGCCAGGACGCACCGTGGTTGTTCCGTTTCGGACAGCTGGCGATGCTGGGCTATTACCTGTTTGTACTGGCAGGCGCAATCAGGCTGTGGCGGGAGAATCGCCTCGTCACATCCATTCTCGTCATCCAGGCCATCGTGTGCGCCGCCGTGACTTTTCCAGTACCCGCCGAATCGCGATACCTCATCCCGGCTTACCTGTTGCTGCTTCCCCTGGCAATGGTCGGCCTGCAGGCAACGGTCGCGCGCTGGCGCCGGTGAGCAACGAGATCAGTGGGCGAATCGCAATGGAACGCCGGTCACGGAGAAAGTCACCGGCGCGCCGATGAACCGGCGCGCCCGACATCTATCGGATTGTCTGATCAGACGGCCAGCGCACCAGCCGCAGCTCCCATGGGTTGGCCATGGCGTGGTGGGCGGGCAACACGCGCACGGAGTAGCCGTAGCGTCCGCTGCGCTTGCGTGAGGTCGTGCCGCTGAAGGTGAAAGTCCCGTTGCCGACATCGTGGACTTCCGGCAGCGGGATCGGCGTGGCGTCTTTGATCTGATCGTTGGCGTCCAGCTTGCCGAAGTACAGCTCGACACGGACATCGCGCGGAGTGAGCGCGCCGAGGAAGACGGTGGCGGTGACACCAACCGCCTGGCCGACGCTGACCCGGCCGCCATCGTGCGCCGCCACCTTGAGGATCGCCACCTGGCCCCAATGACGGCGGATATTCTCCTTCCAGTCGCTGTAGGCGGTCAGCGAATCACGGTTGCCGCTGAGACGGTCGCAATCGGAGATGGCCGGCACGTAGAAGCGCTCGGTGTACTCACGGATCATTCGATTGGAGTTGTAGCGCGGGCAGAGGGCGCGCATCGACGACTTCATCCGGGCAATCCAGCCACGCGGCAGGTTGTCGGTGCCGCGGTCATAGAACAGCGGCACAATCTCCTCTTCGAGCAAATCGTAAAGCGCGTCGGCTTCGATCTGATCCTGCAGGTTCCAATCGGTGTATTCCTCGCCGGAGCCGATCGCCCAGCCGCGATCGCGCGCGTAGGCCTCGTCCCACCACCCGTCAAGGATGCTGGCATTGAGACCGCCGTTGAAGACCGCCTTCATGCCGCTGGTGCCGCAGGCCTCCATCGGACGGCGCGGCGTGTTCAACCACAGATCAACACCCTGCACCAGACTGCGGGCCAGTGAAATCTCATAATCCTCAAGGAAGACAACCCGGCGGCGCAGTTCGGGCAGGTGGGCGAAGTGGATGATCTCCCGGATCAGGTCCTTGCCGGTCTGATCATGCGGATGCGCCTTGCCGGCGATCAACAACTGGACGGGGCGGCTCTCCGATGTCAGGATCCGTTTGAGCCGCTCGCGGTCGCGGAACAGGAGGGTGGCGCGCTTGTAGGGCGCGAAGCGGCGGGCGAAACCGATGGTGAGCGCCTGCGGGTTGAGCGCTTCGCGGGCGGCATGGATTTCGTGATCGAGCGCCCCGCGCTGCTCGTATTGATGCACCAGCCGGCGGCGCGCGGCGGCCACCAGTTTCTCGCGGCGACGTTCGTGCGTGCGCCAGAGTTCCTCATCGGGAATCTGCTCGATACGCTCCCAGATGGTCTGATCGGCCGGTTGCGAACTCCATGCGGGTCCCAGATAACGGTCGAACAGTTCGGACATTTCCTGCGAAATCCACGATCGGGTGTGCACGCCGTTGGTGATCGGGACCACCGGCACTTCCTCGACCGGAACTTCCGGCCAGCCACGCTCGACCATGCGACGCGAGACTTTGGCGTGCAGACGCGAGACCGCATTGGCGCGATAGGACATGTTCAGGGCCAGTGACATCATGTTGAACGGCGCGTGGCGGTCGTTGGGATCCAGATGCCCCAGCGCCATGAAATCATTCCATGCCATGCCCATCTGTTTGACGAACTCCCCGAAGTAGTTCTGCATCATCGGTTCGGGGAACTGGTCGATGCCGGCGGGCACGGGCGTGTGCGTGGTAAAGACCGTGGTCTTGCGCACCACCTCCAGCGCGTGCGGCAGCGCGAAATTGTGCTCGGTGACCAGCGCGCGGACCCGTTCCAGAACAGAGAAGGCGCTGTGGCCTTCGTTGAGATGGCAGGCCGAACAACGGAAGCTGAGCGCCTGAATGGCGCGGATGCCGCCGACGCCCAGCACGATCTCCTGCTGAATGCGCCGCTCGGTGTCGCCGCCGTACAGTTCGGCGGTGATCTGACGGTCCTCGACGGAGTTTTCCGGCACGTTGGTGTCCAACAGGATCACGCGCACCCGCCCCACCTGCACATCCCAGGCCTGCGCGACCACGGCGCGGCGGGGAAATTCGAGGCGGATCTTCAGCGGCTGACCTTCGGGTCCGATCAGGTGGCGCATCGGCATGTTGTAGAAATCGTTGTCGTTGTACCGTTCCTGCTGCCAACCGTCGGCGTTGAGATACTGCGTGAAATAGCCGCGCTGATAAAGCAAACCGACCCCGATCAGCGGGATGCCCAGTTCGCTGGCCGACTTCATGTGATCGCCGGCCAAGAGGCCGAGGCCGCCGGAGTAGATCGGCATGCACTCGGTGAGACCGTACTCGGCCGAGAGGTAGACGATGCGCGGCTGATCGGCCGGGCCGTGCGATTTCGCATACCAGGTCGCCGCGGATTTATACTCTTTGAACTGGGCCGCGAGACGGTCTAATTGCGCGAGGAAACCCTCGTCGTGCTGCAGTTCATCGAGACGTTCCTGCTGCATGGCGCCGAGCATGGCAACGGGGTTGTGATGGGCCTGTTCCCACAGATCGGCGTCCATGCGCCGGAACAGTTGAATGGCTTCGGGGTGCCAGGACCACCAGAGGTTGTAGGCGATCATGATCAGGTCGGACAACCGTTCGGGGACCCGGGGCTGGACATCGATGGTGTGCAGGGCTTTCATGGCGTAAACACAGCGGGCGGCCATCCTGGCCGCCCTCTCCTATATCCCATGTGTCGGCAGGGTTTGCGCCCGCCTGAATGAACTACGCTTTCGGTCCGGCTTGGGCGATTTCATCGGACACGCCGCTGGTGAACTGGGCGAAATTGTCACGGAAGCGTTTGCCCAGCGCTGCCGCCGCCTCATCGTACCGGTTCGGATCGGGCCACGTGCGCCGCGGATCGAGAATCTCCGTGGGCACGCCGGGGCAGGATTGCGGCACGGCAAAGTCAAACACCGGGTGATTCACGGTCGGCACCGAGGCCAGCTGGCCGCCCAGCGCCGCCTTAATCATCGCGCGCGTATGGCCGATCTTGATGCGCGACCCGACGCCGTAGGCCCCGCCGCTCCAGCCGGTGTTGACCAGCCAGACATGCGAATTGTGCTTGCGGATCCGTTCGGCCAGCAGTTTCGCGTACACCGTCGGATGCAGTGCCATGAACGGCGCGCCGAAACAGACTGAAAACGTCGCCTGCGGCTCCTTGCCCAATCCTTTCTCCGTGCCTCCCAGCTTGGCGGTGTACCCGGAAATGAAGTAATACATCGCCTGGGCCGGGGTCAACTTGGCAATCGGCGGCAACACGCCAAACGCGTCGGCGGAGAGGAACATGATGTTATCCGGATGGCCGGCGCACCCCGACGGCACCGCGTTGGCGATGTGCGTCAGCGGGTAGGCCGCGCGCGTGTTCTCGGTGATGGCATCGTCGTCGAGGTTAAGGCGGCGCGAGGTGGCGTCGATCACGACGTTTTCCAGGATAGTGCCGAAGCGGCGCGTGCAGGCGTAAATGTCGGGCTCGGCGTCGGGGGACAGGCGGATCACCTTGGCGTAGCAGCCGCCTTCGAAGTTGAAGATGCCGTCGTCGGACCAGCCGTGCTCGTCATCGCCGACCAACGCCCGCTCGGGATCGGCGGAGAGACTGGTCTTGCCGGTGCCGGACAATCCGAAGAAGAGCGCAACGTCGCCGCCCTTGCCGACGTTGGCCGAGCAGTGCATCGGCATGACGTTGTTGAACGGCAGGAGGTAGTTCATCGCCGTAAACACCGACTTTTTGATCTCGCCGGCGTAACTGGTGCCGCCGATGATGACCAGACGGCGGGTCATGTCGAGGATGACAAAGGTTTCGGAGTTGGTGCCGTCGACATCGGGGTTGGCGTGGAAATGCGGCGCGTGCACGATGGTGAAGTCGGGGGCAAACGTCGGCAGCTCCTCGGCGGGCGGGCGCAGAAAGAGCGTACGCGCAAACAAACTGTGCCAGGCGTTTTCGCAGATGACGCGCACACGCAGGCGGTTTTTCGGATCGGCGCCGGCGTAGAGGTCCTGCACATAAAGATCCTGCCCCTGCAAATAGGCGAGCACTTTGCGGTAGAGCGACTCGAAACGGCCGGAGTCGAAGGGCCGGTTGACCTTCCCCCACCAGACATGCGGATGCGTCGTGGCGTCATCGACCAGGAACTTGTCATTGGCGGAGCGGCCGGTGTGATGGCCGGTGCGCACGACCAACGGACCGGACAACGCCATCAGCCCTTCGCGGCGGCGGATGACTTCCTCGTAGAGGGCCGGGGTGACAAGGTTGGCGTAGACGCGGCCGATGTTGTGCAGGCCCAGCGCCTTGAGGCCGTTGAAGACATGGGTATCGGACGCCAGATGCTGTTGGTCGAGCATGGGATGGTCTCCTTGGTGGCCCAAGCCGACGACCGGCTTATGGCGGGCGGGAATCTACCAAGTGATGCGGAGCAAAATCTATCGGAGAATCCAGGCGAAAAAGACCCCGTCCAAGGGCGGATTCCACGCGCAACGACGCGGTTCGTCAATCGGAATCGGACAGCAGTGTGACCGGATCGCCGACACGGAGCGTGCCGCCGGAGACCACACGCGCGGTGACGCCGGCCTTCCAGCGCAGGGCGTCGCGTCCGCCGGGACCGAGTTCCTGATTCATGCGCTCGCAGGGCGCGCAATAGCGCTCCACCGACAGCACGATCTCGCCGAGACGGATTCGATGCCCGATCATCTTGTTCAAGTCGATGCCGCGCACGACCACCTGGCGACGCGAGCCGCCCTCGGGAACCGGACGTCCGAGGAGGCGCGCAACTTCCTCCAGGGCTTCCTCTTCGATCAGCGTCAGTTGCCGCCTCGGGTTTTGGCCGGAGCGATAGTCTTCGGGAATGCCATGATTGGCGCGCACTTCGACGGCGTCGGCCTTGATAGCGCGGGCTCCGTCGGAGCGGACATAGTGAATCGAAACGACTTCAGCGGGCATCGTCATCCTTCCAGGGATTGGTGGCAGGGATGTCGCCGCGCAACCGCGCGACGGGGTACCAGTTGAGTCCGCCCTCGGCAAATCGCGAGCGTTTGTAGAAGAAGTCGCGCTTGGCCTGCACGCTGCGGGCGAAGGCCGTATCGGCGGCGATGCGGGCATCGAATTCGGCGCGGATCTGCGGATCGGCGGCGTAGAGCGAATCGGCCAGGGGGTCGATCACGTATCCTTCCGCGTATTCTTTCTGCTCCAGCACGGTATTGAAAAAGCCCCAGCCGAGGAAGGAGTCCGGGGCATCGGGTTCCAACGCGTGCACCGCGACTTTGCCGGCGGGCTGACGGGGATCGATGACCACCGTGCCGGCGGGATAACTCAGCGTCGTGTCGACCCGGCGCGCTTTGCAGGCGACGCGCACATGCCCCTCGTTGGCCTCCTCCGCCCAGTCGGCGCTGTCGAGGTAGTACAGTTCGACGGGCAACGTCGCCGGCGCGGCGAGCGCGCGCATCTCAACGCCGTGCCAGCGCAGGCGCTCGATCACGTCTGTCCATTCGCGCGGGATCAGATACGCGCGCGGAATCGCCACCTGGGCGCGCGGGCGGAAACTGGCGAAGTAGGGAACGGTGTCGATCTGCGGACGGCTGCGATCCCAACGGGTGAACTTCCCGCCGGTCACTCCGCCGGAATCCAGCGTCGACGGGTAGTTCCGCACGGCCACCATGGTCGATTCACCCGTGGGTTGGAAGGCGATGGGCACCGAATCGAGCACGCCGCCGATCAAGTCGGCATCGGCGCGGGCGATCGCGTCCTTCAGACTGGCCGCCTCGCGGTTGAGCAGTTCGAGCACCGCGACCATCGCGGCGTGATTGCCCCGCACCCGCAGCTCATACTCCTTGAGCGAATGCATTTCAATCAGCAGACCGGGGCGGTTCCAGAGCGCGGTGTAGCCGGTCGAGAGGCGCGGGATATCGACATAGGTGCCGACCGCGCCATCGATGCGGTTACGCAGCGGGAAGGCGTAGGTGAAGGGCGGGAAGCCCAGATCGGCGCAGCGGGAGTGAAAATAGGGATCGAACAGTTCCTTGGTCCATTGGCGGATAGTGGCGGCGGCGTTGGGATGCCACGGCATCGTGTAGTTGATCACATACTGCCAGTCGTGGCCATCGGTCACATGATTATCGATGAAGAAGTCGGGCATCCACGTCGTCCACAGTCTCAACCAGGCGCGCATTTCAAGCGCGTCGGCCTTCATGTAGTCGCGGTTGAGATTGTAGCGCTGGGCGGTGACGCGAAAGCCGGCGTTCTCCGGACCGTACTGATTGGCGCGGGTGTAGCGGCTGTTGTTCTCATGGCCGTCGGGGTTGATAATCGGGATGATCAACAGGATCACGTTGTCCAAGAGCGACTCGCGTTCGCGGGTCACGAGGATGTCGCGCAAGAGGATCATCGAGGCGTCCTTGCCGTCGATCTCGCCGGCATGGATGCCGTTTTGCACCAGCATGATCACCTTGCCGGACTTTTTCGCGTCGGCCGGGGTGAAGGCTTTGTCCTTCGACACAATGAAGCAGTGCAGGTCGCGCCCCTGCGGTGTCTGGCCAAAGACCGTCATCTTCGCATAGGGCGAGGCCTGCTCGAGGCGGCGAAAGAAGTCGATGGTCTCGTCGTACGTGGCGGTGATGCGGAAGTTGTTCTGCTCGGTGACGGTGAGGAAATCGTCGGCCGCGGCCGGAGACGCGATCCGAGCCGACAGGATCAGCGCGCCGACCAATGACAGCAGGGCATGTCGCATGAATGGTCCTCCCCCGGCCACGGGGCCACGACCGGGCGACACAAAGTAAAGAAATCCTCCCCTCATTGCCAAACAAATGGCCCGGCCCTCGTCGAGGGCCGGGCCAGCGAGAACGAGACGTAAGACCTACCGCTTCTCGGGCGGGGTGGCCGGCGGCGGCGGTAATTGCTTCGGTGCCGCGGTGATCTGTTTCATGATCTCCTGCACCGCGCGGTCGATCTGCGGGTCGCCGCCCTTGTAGACGATCTCCGGCGGGTACTCGACGTCAATGTCGGGATCGACACCGCGGTTTTCGATAATCCAATTGCGATCCAGATCGTACTTGGCGAACTCGGGCGTGTTCATGTAGCCGCCGTCGGTGAAAGAGCGGTGTCCGCGGATGCCGACCACGCCACCCCAGGTGCGTTTGCCGATCACCGGGCCAAGGCCATACTTGCGGAAATGATACGGAAAGTTGTCGCCGTCGGAGGCCGAGTGTTCGTTGCACAGACAGGCGAGGTAGCCGTGGAAGACCGTGCCGGGATAGGTGGTCGGGCCGAAGTTGCGCGACTTGCCCATCGCCGAGAGCACTCGGCGCAGGCGCTCGATGATCAACTGCGAGACAAACCCGCCGCCGTTCCAGCGCACATCGATGATCATCCCTTCCTTGCGGATCTGCGGGAAGAACATGCTGGCAAACTGCTTGAGCCCCGGCGCGCCCATGTCGGGGATGTGCACGTAGCCGATCCGTCCGCCCGAGACCGAATCGGTGTAGCGCGCCTTGCGCGCGACCCAGTCGATGTAACGCAGCTCTTCCTCATCGCCGATGGTCTTCGGCTCGATCGTCCAGCTGCCGGAGCCGTCGGATGACTTGGACAGCGTGACCGACACCGTCTGTCCGGCGCACTTCTCGGTGAGCGCGTAGGGATGCGTGTCGATGTAGAGCGGCTTGCCGTTGATGGCGATGATATAGTCGCCGGCGGACGCCTTGATGCCCGGCTCGGTCAGGGGCGAGCGGCGGTCATCGCGCCAGTTTTCGCCTTCGAGGATGCGGCCGATCTTGTAGCGGCGCGCGGCCGAGTCGACGACAAAGTTGATGCCCAGAAGTCCGACCTCGTTGGCGCTCGGACGATGGTAATCGCCGCCGCCGACATACGTGTGGCCGGTGGCCAGCTCGCCGATCATCTCGCCGAGCACATAGGTGAGATCGAAACGGTGCGTGACATGGTCGACCAGCGGGGCGTAGCGGTCATGTATCTTCTTCCAGTCGACCCCGTGCATCAGCGAATCATAGAAGAAGTCGCGCTGGAGACGCCACCCTTCCTCGAAGATCTGCTTCCACTCGGCGCGCGGATCGAGGCGCACCTCGAGTTTGGACAGATCGAGGACATTGTCGCCGGTCTTGGCCTTCTCGCCGCCGGCGTCGATGATCTCGTATTTTCCGTTCATACGCACGATCATCTTCTTTCCGTCGGGAGTCAGATCGTAGCCGTCAAGGCCTTCGAGGAAGGCGTGGGACTTCTGGTCTTCCATGACGAAGACATGGAGAGTGGTCTTGGCGTCTTCGACCGGACCGTCGAGGCCGCCCAGCCCGGTGGAGACGTAAAAGACGCGCCCTTCGGCCGCGGCCAGTCCGCCGTACTGCCCGGCGTCCACCGGCAGGCGCACATCGCGGTCGTAAAGCCCGTTCCAATCGATCGTGACCGTGACGCTCTTGGTGGCGGCGCCGTCCTTGTCCTTTTTCTCCTCTTTGCCCGCGCCGGCGGCCTCATCCTTCTTCGGAGCGATCTCGTCGCTTTTCGGCGCAAACGGCGACGGCGAACCCGCGGCGAGGATGAGCGCGTGAATCTCGGTCATCTTTTCAAGCACGAAGTTGAATTCGTAGTTGCCCAACATCGGGTTGAAGTGCCGGTTGGAGAGATAGTACAGGTACTTGCCCTGCGGGTCCCAAGCCGGGTTGACGTCGTCGTAGTCGCCCGGTGTGACGACGCGATTCTTGTTCTCGGCCAGCGAGTAGACCCAGATTTGCGAGATGAAGTGTTCGTTGTTGTCAGAGTAGGCGATGAACTTCGAGTCGGGCGACCAGACATAATCGCGGATGTCGCCGCGCTGCCCCTGCACGATCATCGTCTTTGACTTGGTGGTGATGTCGATCCAGAACACCCGCCCGCTCTTGTCCGACCAGACCAGTTTCTTCGAGTCCGGCGACCAGGACGGCTGGTATTTGTAACGGTCGCCATCGGTGGTCAGACGGACCGGCGGTTCGGACGAATTGACCTTCAGCAGGTAGAGTTCATCCTCCCCAGAGGCGTCGGAGACATAGGCGATCCACTGGCCGTTGGGCGAGAAGGTCGAGAACTTCTCGTTGGCGCCGGGGGTGTTGGTGACATTGCGGGTGTTGCCGTGCTTGGCGGGCACGGTGAAGATCTCGCCGCGTGCGCCGAACATGGCGCGCTTGCCATCGTAGGAGACGGTGTAGTCCTGGATGCGATCCTTGACGTTAATCCAGCGGTCGCGCGCCGGCAAACGATCGTCGCCCAGTTGCACCGACAGTTTGCGCGGGGTGCCGTTGGGTAAATCGAGAACATAGAGCCAGCCGCCATTTTCGAAGACGATCGCGCCCGGTCCCATGGCCGGCCAGCGGACATCGTACTCGGTGAACTGGGTCACCTGCGTGGTCGACTTGTCGGCGGGATCGTAAACAAACAAATTGAGAGTGCCGGTGCGGTCGGAGTTGAAGTAGATCTTCCCCGAGACGTTGTCCCACATCGGCATGTTGTCGGTGCCTTCCCAGTCGGTCAGTTTCTCGGAGCGGGCGTTGACCAGATCGTAGATCCAGACATCCTGGGCGGTGCCGCCTTTGTAGCGCTTCCAGGTGCGGAAGTCGCGGAAGATCGGGCAATAGGCAATCTTGGTGCCGTCGCCGTTGAACGAGGCGAAGCCGCCGCGCGGCAGCGGCAGCTCGATCGGGAAGCCGCCGTCGGGACTGACTGTGTATAGCTTCCCTTCCCAAACGCTGTGCGTCTCTTCGCGCGAGCGATAGAGGATGCGCTTGCCGTCGGGGGTCCAGTCCATGACGATGCTCTCCGGGCCCATGCGCTCGGAAGTGGAACGGATCGCGGGATGGTAGGTGAGGCGCTTGGGCTCACCGCCGACGGCGTCGATCACAAACACATTCTGGTCCCCGTCGTATTCGCCCATAAAGGCAATCTTCTTGCCGTCGGGCGAAAACCGCGGAAACAACTCGAGACCGTCGTGCGTGGTCAGACGGCGCGCCTGGCCGCCGTTGGCGGAAACGATCCACAGATCGCCCCCGTGGGAAAACGCGATCTGGTCGCCATGAATGTCGGGGAAGCGCAGCAAGCGCGCGTCCTCGGCGGCAACCAGCGCCGGGAGCAACAACAGCACTCCCAGCACGAGTCCGATTCGCTGGAACATGTAACCCTCCGCTCGAAGCATGTGGATAAGTCCGTACGCAGGTGTCCCGAAAAAGGGACGTTCAATGTAACGGGGGAGATTGCGTAAAGTTGTCTTTTTTTGCGCTTAGAGAGTCGACGAGATCAGTCTTGATTGCCGGGCCGCGCGATGGTATCCTGTTATCCCGTCACACGGTGCAGCGCATCCGGCACCGGCAACGACCCCTGCGGGACCATCTGCCCCGTCGGGGCAATGGCGCACACAATGATTCTGCGAATCGCCTGCCTGTTCAGTCGCGAAGGACTTGCGGCCTTCGATCGCGAAAGTAAACCGGGAACGGTCGACATTCTCGTGCTGCCGGAATTGTTTGACGGCGGCTACAAGCGTCTGACGACCGAGCGCCGGCCGATGGATGACCTGGCCGGCCTGACCGAGCAACTCGCGCGTCTGTCGGAGCGGCATGGGCTGACGTTGATTGCGGGCACGGTCGCAATGCCGGGCCGTAACGGCAAAATGCTCAACGCATCGATGATCTTCTCGCGCGGCGAGCGAATCGCGACCGTGGCCAAAACCCACCTGTTCCGTCCGCTGGCCGATGACCAGTTCTTCGCGCCGGGGGAGCCGGCCGCGCCGCTGGCGTTGGCCTGCAAGGGGCAGACCATTCGCACCGGGGTCATTGTCTGCTACGATCTGCGTTTCCCGGAAATCGTGCGGCCGTGGTTTAAAAGCGGGCTGGACCTCTTGGTGGTACCGGCGCGCTGGCCGCGGGTGCGCGACGACGCCTGGCAGTTGCTCTTGCGGGCGCGCGCGGTCGAGAATCAGTGCTTCACCGTCGGCATCAATGCGCGCGACGAGGAAGGCGGCGGCTCCTACGCCTTCGGGCCCGGCGGCGAAACAGTCTTTGAACTGGGTCCCTCGGTCCCCGATCCGTTGTCCTGGCATGCGTTCCCGATCGATCTGAACGATATCGCGGCGGTCAAGGCGCGTCTGGACACACGCCTTGATGCGCGGCTTCTTTAGAAAGCGAGCAATCGATGAATTCCCTGACGACCGGCGGCGTCCGGTCGAAGGCGGCGGAAACGCGCGCGGCGGATCACGAGCATGTTTATGATTCGGTGACGCTCTCGCGCATTGTCGAGATTCGCGACGCGCTGATCGACAAGCAGAATCGCGGCGAGAAGGTCTACCGCATGGAATCGGGGACGCCCTCCTACCCGATCTTCCCGGAGGTCGCCGAGGCGATGATCCGCGCCATTCGCGACAACAAGACCTACTACACCGAGGCCACCGGCATCCGTCCCCTGCGCGCGAAAATCTGCGAGAAACTGGCGCGCAAGAACGGAATCGTGCACGACTTGAGCGAGGAGACGGTCTTCACCGGGCAGGGCGCGATGGGCGTGCTGTACTGTGTGCTCACCTCGGTGCTGGGACGCGACGAGACCGTGCTCTTGCCATCGCCGGTCTGGGAATCGATGATCCATGTGGCGCGTCTTTCCGGCGCGCGTCTGGTCGATGTCCCGACGCACGAGGAACTGGGATTCAACTGGCGGATGGACGAATTCGCCGCCGCGGTCGAGACCCACCGGCCGCGCGCGGTGATCATCGTCAATCCCGGCAATCCCACCGGCGGCATCTTTCCCAAGGGGGATGTTGCGCCGCTGTTTGAGCTGGTCCGCCGTCATCGCTTCTTCGTGATCGAGGATCTCGCCTACGAGGATCTGGTCTACGATCCCGACTATGTCATCCTGACGCAACAGGCGCACGCCACCAACGATCCGGAAATCTACCGACGGTTCATCCCGATCTTCTCGATGAGTAAGTCGCAGAATTTCTCCGGCTTGCGCATCGGATACACCCACCTGATCGACCCGCAGATGATCGAGCGCTACCGCAAGGCGCTGCTGTACACCACCAACGGCGTCAACTCCGTCGCGCAGTGGGGCGCGGTCGAGGCGCTCGACGCCCGTCACGATGGCCGTTTGCGCGAGATGGCCGCCGGCTACAAGGCGCGCGGCGACGCGTTGCAGGACGGACTGGTGCAGGCGGGCGTGTTCAATTTCACCTTGAAGCCAAAGGGCGCCTTCTACTGGTATCCGCACATCAACCGCGAGGCATTGATCGAGCAGGCGCGCGGACGCTTCACCGTTCCGCCGGCCTCCGACCCGCTGCCGCTCGGCGAGTGGATGTCGCAGCACATCCTCCGGCACGGGATCGGCAGCGTCGCCGGCCACCATTTCGGCGCCTGCACATCAGACTACATCCGCTTCGCCTACACCTGTTCATTGGAAGACTGCCGCGAGGCGGGACAGCGTCTGGCGGAGCTGTTCGGTTGAATGAAAAATCAACGATGAGCGCGATTGCCGTCATTTATGCCGTGCGTCCCCATCCGGGACAGAAGGACCAAGTCCGCGGGCTGTTCGAGCGTCATGTCCCGACCCTGCATTCGCTGGGGCTGGTCACCGAGCGTCCGGCGCTGCTGCTCTGGGCGGCCACGGACGGCGTGTTCATCGAATCGTTCGAGTGGACATCGGCGGAGCACTCGCGGCGGGCCGAATCGGAGCCAGCGGTGCAGGAGATCTGGGGCGCATTCGCCCGTCACGGCGAGTTTGTGCCGCTGGCATCGCTAGCAGAAGCCGCCCGCACCTTCGCGCACTTCGAGCCAGTCGCATGAATCTTTCCCCCTACCAGCCACGTCCCATCCGCTTTCTCGATCTCTGGACAGTGGCGGGGTGGAGTCTGAAGGTCTACGGCATCAGCTACAATCGTCCGCAACCGCGTCCGGCGCTGGTGGAGGCCGGTCGGCGGTCGGTCGCAGGGCGATTGAGTGGGCAACCGACAGGCCAGCTCCATTATAATGTCGGCTTTGTCGGCATCCATGATGGCCGCGGCGAGAATCAGGTGTTCCTCGATTTGTGGATCAACGAGAACGAATTGCTGCACTGGTTCCAGGTCTCGCCGGTCGACGATCCCGGATCGCTGCGCGACGCGCCGGCCGATCACAATTCAGTTTGTGTCTGGGACCTGATGGTGCAATGCCATGAACGACAGGCATGGATCGATTGCGTGCTGGCCAATCCCCGCGGCCCCGATTTCGACGCTTATCTGGCGCGCCAACTGAACACGGAGGCATGACATGGCCGGCGGCGCCCGCGCGCCCGCCGGAGAGGAGAGCCACATGGCCGCAACACTTGGATATGACGGCGGCTTGACTTGCAGTCTGGATGTCACCGACCTCGACCTCGCCGTGCGCTGGTACGAGGATGTGCTCGGCTTCAGGCTGCTCTACAAGATCGACAAAATGGGCTGGTGCGAGCTGGAAAGCCCGGTGGCGCGTGTGAATGTGGGCCTCAGCCGGGTGGACCGTATGCCGGCCGGCGGCGGAAACGCCACGCTGGTCTTCGGGGTCCTCGACATCGATCGCGCCCGCCGGGAACTGGAGGCGCGCCAGGTCCGTTTTGACGGAGAGACCCGCACCTACGAGGGCATGGTCCGCTTGGCGACGTTTCATGACCCCGACGGCAACACGCTGATGATTTACCAGAGTCTGAGCGAATGACACCGGGAGGTTTCCGTGATCCGATCCACGCGTCATCTGTCCCGCCGATTGGGCGCCCTGGCCGGCGTCCTGATACTGTCGCTGGTCCTGGCGGCGTGTTCCGACGACGAGCCGCAGGATGTCTTGCAGGAGGAGCTCTACATCCTCAACGAAAAGTCCAACTCGCTGACGGTGCTGTCGGTGCCGGGGCTTGAGCGTCACGATGACGATATTGCGATGGCGCATCCGGCGCCGCACCATCTGCACTTCGACCATGCGCATCTGTATTACTTCGTCGTCGGTCGCACGCCGGGCGGGCTGGTGGACAAGTATGACGCCGCCACCAACGCGCTTTTGGCATCAAGCACGCTGGCTCATTACTACACGGGACTGTTGGCCACGCCCGATGCCGAGCTTGTGTACGCGACCGACTTCGGCCAGGACATCAGCCAGCGGACCAAAATGTACATCCTGCAATTCGAGGATCTCGCCGAGGTGGACTCGATCACCTGCGGGTCGCAGGCGCACTTTGTCGCCATGACCTCCGATGGCGAAACGGTGGTCGTGGTCAACACCGGCTCCGACGAACTAACCTACTACTATCCCAACGGCGACCCGGAGGACAATGTCTTCAATGTGAAGCTGGATCCCGACGATCCGGCGCCGCTGGGTCAGCCGGCGCTCTCGCCCTACTGCATCGCGATCGCCGACGATGATTCGCTGGCCTATGTCTGCTGCCGCAAATCGAAATGGGCGGGGCAGTCGGCCATCTTTGTCGTCGACATCGTGCGACGGCAGACCATCGACACGCTTCTGGTGCCGTTTGTCAACCGCTCGGGCGCCATCAGCAATTACCATCTCGGCCTCTGCATGCTCCTGGACAATGATCGCTACCTGGCCGCAACCACACAGGACGGCAACAGCGTGCTCCTGGTCGACCTGACCGATGGCTCCTCCGTGGAAGCGGTGGTGCAGCACAACGGAACCTTCGGGATCACCGCCACAACAGATGAGAAATACCTCTATGTGACGGCCAACAACGGAACGCTGCAGGGAACGCCCGGCTGGGTCTATGAACTGCGGCGCGACGGCGGCTCACTGACCGTGACCGATTCGATCGAAGTCGGGCTCCTGCCCAACGGCCTCCATGTCAAGCCGGGGCAGCACAGTCACGAACATTAGCGGAAAAGGCCGTGAAACGGGATTGGACACGGCGCGCAAGCGCCGTTTCCTTTGCGCCCATGCCCAATCGACTCGCCCAGGAACAAAGCGCCTACCTGCAATCGGCGGCGCATCAACCGGTGGACTGGTACCCATGGGGTGAGGACGCGTTCGCGCGCGCCCGCCAGTTGAACCGGCCCATCCTGTTGGACATCGGCGCGGTCTGGTGCCATTGGTGCCACGTGATGGACGGGGAATCCTACGAGAACCCCGCGACCGCGGCGATCATCAACGAGCGCTTTGTCGCCATCAAAGTCGATCGCGATGAGCGCCCCGATGTCGACCGCCGCTACCAGGAGGCGGTCTCGGCGATCACCGGGCAGGGCGGCTGGCCGTTGACCGCCTTCCTCACGCCGGACGGCGACGTGTTCACCGGGGGCACCTACTTCCCGCCGGAGGATCGTTATGGGCGCCGGGGATTTCCCGACGTGTTGCGACTGGTCGCCGACTACTACGCACAATCGCGCGAAAGCGCCGAGTCTTCGGCGAAAGAACTGTCGGCTGCGTTGGCGGCGCATGCCGCGCGCGCATCCGCCGGCGCCGTGACCGCGGATTTGACCGCGCGCGCCGAAGCGCAGATGATCGAGACATTCGATCCGGCGCATGGCGGATTCGGCGGCGCGCCCAAGTTCCCCCATCCCTCCGCCATCGAGTTTCTGCTCGGACGCCAATTCGAGGATCCCATGCCGCAACGCGCGGAGGTCATCCGGCGCACCCTGACGCGCATGGCGCGCGGCGGCGTATACGACCAGATCGGCGGAGGATTCCACCGCTATTCGACCGATGCCCGCTGGATTGTCCCGCATTTCGAGAAGATGCTCTACGACAACACAGAACTGTTGCGCAACTACGCGATGGCGTATGCGGTGTTCGGCGATCCGCTCTACCGGGCCACCGCGACGGGAATCATCCGCTTTTTCAACACGACGCTTTCGGACCAGATTGATGGCGGATTCTACACATCGCAGGATGCCGACGTCGGACTCCACGACGACGGCGATTACTTCACCTGGACGCTCGATGAGGTCCGCGCGATCTGCGCGCCGGACGAACTGCCGGTCCTCACCGCCCGCTTCGACATTCAGGAAAAAGGCGAGATGCATCACAACCCGGCGCGCAATGTCCTGTTTGTCGCTGAGGATATCGATGTAATTGCGGCGCGTCTGGGACGGTCGGAGGTGAAGGTCGAACGGCTGCTGGCGTCCGGCATCGCGAAGTTGCAGGCGACGCGCGACCGGCGTCCAACGCCCTTCGTCGACCGGCGTGTGTACGCCGGCTGGAACGGCATGGCGATCTCCGCCTGCCTGATCGCGGCGGATTATCTCGATGACACGGAGACCGAGCGTTTCGCCCTGAAGTCGCTGGATCGGATCGTGCGCGAATGCGTGCTGGCGGATGGGCGTGTGCGGCACGCGGTCGGCGCGGAAGTGCCCGTCGGATTGTTGGACGATGGTGTATTTGTGGCGCGCGCATTGCTGGATGCCGGCGAGCGCGGGGGACGGGCCGATGGGATCGCGATCGCCGGTCGAATCATGGACGATCTGCACAATCGTCTCTGGGATGCGAACGGCGGCGGGTTCTTCGACCAGCCGTCAACCGAAGAAGGTGTGGGGCTTCTCGCGCAGCCGCGCAAACCAATCCAGGATGCGCCGACACCGTCGGCCAACGCCATCGCCGCCGAAGCGCTCATGCGCCTGGCGCACATGACTGACCAGAGGCGCTATCGCGAGTGGGCGGAGCAGACACTGGCGGCCTTCGCCGGGACCGCCGACGGCATGGGCATCTTCGCCGGGGCCTACCTCAACGCGGCCGAGCGGTTTCGCCTCGGTGAATTGGCAATCGTGGTGGCCGGCGCGCCAGACGATGACCGTGCGCAACGTCTGTGGAAAACCGCCCGCGGCCTATTCTCCCCTCGCAAGTCCATCCGGCGGCTCGCTGCCGCCCCTGCGGCGGACGAGGGACTATTGCCCGCGCCGCTGCGCGCGATGATCCAGGGTGATGCCGCTTGTGCCTACGTGTGCGCCGAAAACGTCTGCTCGCCGCCGGTCAGCGATCCGGATGAGTTGCCACTCGTGATTCGGGAGTTCGGTTCGAGAAAGCCGCAATCCTAAGACCTTCTAACAAAATGGGTGTTGCATTTGGACTGGGTTGTTGATCT
>CAZQIZ010000023.1:0-48283 GCA_964593585.1 uncultured Ignavibacteria bacterium | reverse complement strand
CCAACTCTGGGTTCAATGTACGACCGACAAACACAAAAATCCTTACACTCCCGTCCATTCAAGATCAGCCAGATGCCCAGAAACCGCGGCAGGAATCCCGACCGATAGACCAAAGCTCCCAACGGCAGCAGCCACAGCCCCCAACTGAACTCGGAGAGGATCGCGCTTTTGCCCACCAGGTGCAGGCAAAGGGTCGCCATGATCTCCCGCTGTGTCGGATCGAGCGTGGCCAGGAACCCTTCCCCGTGCGCCATCTCCAGCGCGCCGAACTGCAGCAGTAAAGTGACCAGCCCCTGCGGCAGATGGACCAGGACCACCAGCGCCATCACCACGGCCCCCGCCTGGTGCACATGCTTCAGCAACTGGTAGAGCAGCAGCGCCACCACCATGAACACCACCATCGAGACCTGCCCGACCACCAAGTCGATCCGCAGCATCGTCGCATGGTCGAGGATGCGCTCGGTCGTCGCGGCGGCATCTCCGGGCACGATCACGGCGCCGCGGACATACATGAGGCTGAACACCCCGCCGATGACAAGTAGCAGGTATAACACCCCGGCCAGCCGTGCGATTTGCTTCGTTGAGTCCATCAGGTCCCCGCGGGTTGGAGTTGGACCTCATACGCCGTCCCCGGAGGACATGTTTCGTTTGGGTCGGGGAAATTGACAGCCGGCGTCCGATGATCCGGCTCGGATCGGAGATCTGACCGCTCGGCACTGCACGGGAAAGCCGCCAGCGTCATCGCCACCGCTGCGCACCGCAACTCCGTTATGCCAAGTCGCCGACTCCTGGCCGACTTGCGATCTTCGTTGCTCTCCCCTGCTTGTCAGGCGCTCACGTCTTGCGCATCCACACACCCCAGGTCACCGGCCCGGCCACTTTGTCGCTGACCGGCATGCCCGCCAGCTTCAGGGCTAGCTTGATCTGACCGTGGTGGTAGCCCTCATGCCAGATCATGTGCTGCAGCAGCAGGATCGGGTGATCGTAGTGCATCGCCATGGCCTGCTGTGCCTCCACCCGCCCGCGGACGGCCTCACGCACCGCCGCGGCGCTTTCCGTCAGCATCCGCGCGATCCGTTCCACATTGGTGTCATGCACCCACTCGTTCGCGGGCAGTTCGCGGGCGCATTCGGGCGCGTCCTCGGCCACAAACACCAGTCGCACATAATGCATGTGGGTGAACAATTCCGCCACCGTCGGCCCCTCCGCCGTCGCCCGCGCCGCCAAGCCGCCCGTCGGCATTGCCCGCAGCAGATTGACCAAGATTCGATTGTTACGGTCCCAGGAGTCGAAGAGGAGGTCGAGCAATTGATCGGGGGATGGGGATTGCATGATTTGTTCCTCTCGGCTCATTTCGTTGGCCGAGTCCCGTGGATTGGAAATGCGCCTAGCGGTGGAGACGGTTTTGTGTCGCCCTTACAGGGCTGTCTTTATGTGTCCGGCCAACCCAGGGCTCACGCCCTGGGCTAAATTCTTTCGCCCCTTTGGTGCTCTGGCGTGAGGGGTCTATCCCCTCTGGGCATTCCGGTCTGTGACCTTTCGCCCCTGTGTCAATTCGAAGCATTAGAACCGCACGCCATGTGCGTCCGCCCCTATGCCCCCCAGCCCGGCAGGACGGCGGCTTGCTTGATCCAGGCGGTCATCTGCGCCTCGTCGAAATCGTTCTCGTGGATGTCGATCCAGCGTGCTTCGGGGCCTGAGCCGCCGGACGGGACCGGTTGCAGCAATGCGCCCCGAAAGAAGGTCACCTTCACATACCGGGTGAAGACATGAAACGACAGAAACCATCCCTGCCCGGCGACGCCATAGAACGGCGAGTTCCACCGTACCGCCTTGCGCACGCCGGGGACATGGCGTTCGATGAGCGCATTGAGGCGCTTGCCGAACTCGCGCTTCCAGCCAGGCATGGCGGCGATATAGGCGCGCACCGGCGCAGCGCCGTCGGCTTTGGCGATCTGCGGATTGCCGCCGGCCAACAGCCGAGGCTTGGCGACAACGCGCGTGGCGCTCTTCGACTTCTTCTTTGTGGTCTTCTTCGGCGATTTCACAGGCATGTCAAGGAGCACACACCATGTAGCAGTAAGCACGCCGCTTTGTTTCTGACCGTATCATCCACGCTCCAATTTGGTTCTGTGACAATTGCGCTTGTCGCAGGCCCTGACGAGGGCGTCAGGGCCACGTCTACGATGTCGCGGTAATCACGCATGTGTGTTACTGGCGGACTGACCCGCGGTGCAATCTGCGCGCTCGTCGCCACGCTAAAATGTGGCCCTGACCCCCGGTCAGGGCTTGGAGAAATTACGCTGCCTCGCTTCTGGCAGGATCATCCGCGATGCAACTGGATTCTGCGACGATCGCGCTTGTCGCAGGCCCGACGAGGGCGTCAGGGCCAAGTTACGCCACTGTCCGGGCGCGATTCTGCGGACATCACAGACACTCCGTCCAGCGCAATGCCGCGAGACTCAGCCGTAAATCTTCAGGACTTCGTAGACCGCATGCTCGCCGCTATCCGCCGCGATCAGGTCGAAAAACCCCTGCACTGCCGGATGGTGCTTCTCCGCCTTGACCACATCGTCCAGGGCGGACAGGCTCTCGAAGTACACCAGGTCGGCGTAGTCGCCGTTCTTGTTTTTCATCAGCACGCGTTTGAGGATGCCGCGTTGCTAGCTGACGAAATGCACTTCGAATTCATCCGAGGCCTTGATGAGGGCCGCATCGGTCACGCCCGGCTTCAGCCGGATGGGCGCAAGTACGATGTACATGACCGATTAAACAGGAGTGATATACTCCGCTTGTCAATACTAAAATCACCCGCGCCCGGCGCGCCTCGGCCGGCAAACTCCGGCTAACGCTGCCAGAGGCCGAATTGGAGATCGCCGAGGAAGTAGATCGCCCAGGTGCCGGTGTCGCCTTGTTTGGTCGGAGGGTAGGCGACCACGCCGCCGGCCGCCTCGGCGTCTTTGATGGCCTTGGCGATGTCGGCAACTTCCAGATAGGTGCGGAAGATCGGCTGCTCATGCTCGGCCAGCGGCGCGCGCACGCCGATCAGGCCACTGCCGGCCGTCTGCGCCACTCGTGCCCCGCCGAGATCGGCCACCGGTGCGCCGAACGACAACCCATGCACCCGCGCCAGCGCCGCGCACTGCGCGTCGACGTCGCGGCAAACGATTTCGAGATAATGGACTCTCATCTTGGTCTCCGCTGTCTCCTCCGTTTTGGGAACCACTCCCTCGCGGATGGCGCGCAACGAATTCCACACGTCCGCGCTCTCCGGCTGCGGCGACGCGCAGATGAACAGGCACCGCCCCGCCGGCTCTGCTGAACGCCACGTCTGAATGTCCATACGGAGAGTCTGCTCCGCCGCCGTGACGAACGGCTCAATCCACTTTAATTCACCAGTGAACGCAATCACTTCCTCGCCGCTGGCACGCCTGGGTTTGGTCTTCGCTTCCGTCACGGTCATCGTAAACGGCGCAACATCGATGGTTCGCTCCTTGGATTCGGCCACCGACTTGGCCAGCCCCCGATAATAGGCCAGCAGTTGCGTTTCCAGCGTCCGCGCATCGGTCGGCTGATCCCCCGGCAGCCAGAAAAGCAGCGCATAGGAGAAAAACGTCGCGGAGTCGGCATTCATCCATCCCGGCGCAAAGCGCAACTCCTCGGCGCCGCGCCACTTCATGTCCGGCGCAAACGACGGCGGCAGGGGAATCGTTTCCGTCGCCCAACGCTCCGGCGCGGGCACATCAAAGGGCAAATCCACGTCATCTTGCGCAAACGCCGAAGCGGCGAGGAGCAAACCGCCAAGCAGTACACCAATTCTCAGCATCATCAATCCTCTCAAGATGGGTGGCCCTGACCTTGGTCAGGGCTTGACCGAGCCCGCTGCCGACAGCTCTGGCTCTCTCATCATGTGACACTTCGTGTCCAACCCTGACTCCGCGATTGTCAGCGGTGGGTACAAAGAGCGTACCCGCCCTACGCGAGTGTCTTCATCCTGCCCCCCACTACTGCCATCGGGAGCAGGACAATCGTCAGCGCGGCAAGATACCACAGCGGCACCACGCCTTTCGACATCGCCACGATGACCAGGTCGAAGGCGACCAAGAGGACACCGAGGATTAGCGGGGAGCGTCGGTTCTCGCGGGCGATCAACGCCGCCAGATACCCGCATATCAAGGAGACGATCGCGGCCCGGATGATATTCATCACCAGGATCGTGGTGTCGGGGGTAAACGCGGCGCCATCCTTGACCGCCGCCTCGAAGGCGACCTGATGGACGCCATACCAGTCCGGCCAGATGGCTGACATCGCCATTTCGCTTCCGACCCAAATCAGATTCCACACTACAAAACCGACAATGACGCCCAGAATGATTCGAACCACGCGTCCCTCCTGACGACATGTGGCCCTGACCTTAGTCAGGGCAACACGAGATTTTGCGGATGGGGACTAGAGCGACCAATTGACGATCGGGAAGACCGGGAACTGGCCGCCTTGTTTGATGAAGTTCAAAAGCCCGATCTGCAGGCCCTTCATGGTCATCGCGTAATTGACCAGCCCAAGCTGGAATCCGCTGGCGTGTCCGGCGTAATTCACGACTCCCCATTGGAACCCTTCCATCTTCCCCTTGGTCACGTTAACCCACGTGTCCTGGAAGCCGGTAAAGTCGGCATCCACAATGCCAACGAGTCCAAACTGCGCCCCCTTGGACACACCCGTCGTTGCATGGCTGACCAGCCCGATGTCCAAACCGCTGACGGTCGTGTTTTTCCCGTACAGGACACTCAGCCGCAGACCGCCGATGGCCTCATTCTCAGAGACGAGCTGGATCGGCGGGAACAGCGAAATCTGAATCGGCTTCGACCCCGCCAGCGCCGGCCGTGTGAACAGAATAATGGAAAGCATCACCAAACCGATGAGACCGCGCATCCTTCTGGCCACGTTCTCCTCCATTCAATTGATAGCCGAGCAATCGTGAATTCTGTCAGATAACTATCGTTCGCCGCGGTGGGGTGGCCCTGATGCGCTTTCTGCATCAGGGCGTGCTCAGGACCTTCCCGCCACGCCGAAATCTATCATCCGGCGCATCGATCCGCAACGGCACATCGCCATCGCCCGTCCGCGCCCTCGCGCTCGACCACACCCATTCGCATGGATCGCTGACCAGTTCGTAGTTCGTAGGGTGCGTGCGCTCTTAGCACGCACCGTTTTACTCGCCCGCCAGATACCCTTGCTGGCTTCGTTCCGCCGGGGCCCGCGAATCCCAATTGTTGTAATCGGAGCAATGAATTGATGAGCAGGGCCACATGCGCGAATCCGCGACCAAGCCATGTTTCACCGGAGGGTGGCCCTGACGCGCTCTTTGCGTCAGGGTTTACGCTGTCCCGATGGACTCCGCATCCTGGCGCATAGGCAACACGAATTGGTGAAGGTCATCCCCATGTTGGTCGCTGCGGGCTTAGGCAAGCCCTTGGGGTTTGTCGCGCAGAATCAGCGCGCGGGATCAGGGCCACTCTTATGCTCCCGCACGCGACAGCCGCAATTTGAGGGTGGCCCTGACGCGCTCTTTGCGTCAGGGTTAACTCTGTCTCGATGGCTTCAGCGAGTCGGCGCATACGCAACTCGCATTGGTGACGGTCATCCCCATGCGGGTCGCTGCGGGCTTAGGCAAGCCCTGATGCAGAAAGCGCATCAGGGCCACCCTTTGGGGGTGTGACGCGCAGAATCAGCGCACGGGATCAGGGCCACCCGGCCGTGCACAATGGTAAGGATCAGAGTCACACGACCACAACTTGAGAAAATCACACGTGACGAGGAGTGGGGCTATCAGGGCCACCCGGCCACGAGCCGGGAATGTAGAGTCGGCGCTCGTGCGGCATGGAGCTCTCAAAACGGTGCGCACAAAGAGCGCACGCACCCTACCGACTATGGCACGAGTCATCCGAGACGTTCATTGCATCGCGGAAGTCGCCTGTATGCCGCCGCGAACTCGGCCAGCAACTCCTTCTCCCGAGCATCCGCATTCAACGTGCCTTCGTAGGCGAATTCGGTGGCATGTTGCGTGCAGACCCCCTCCCTCCCCGCCAGGTGGCTCATCAGCCGATCTTTGATCTGACTCTCACCGCTAGATGACTTACCGATGTAGATGATCTCGGTCTGATCATAGAGAACGTAGACACCATGCATCGGAAATGCCATCGCGCCGATCTGTTCCTTCTTGAACGAAAATCTCGGACTAAGCATTCCATTCTCCTATCCTCTGCCTACTGGGCAATCGCAGTTCGTTGTTCGTAGTTCGTAGTAGTTCGTAGTTCGTAGTTCGTAGGGTGCGTGCGCTTTTCGCACGCACCGCTTTACTCACCCTCCAGGTGTCGCTTGTCCATCCGCTTCTCCGGGGCGCCTGCACCCCAATCGCTGTATTCGTGTCGATGAATCGATGAATGCGGCCATGCGCGGGGCTCCTCGACCAAGCCATGTTTCACCGGGTTGTGATGAATATACGCAATGTGATACTGCAAATCATCCTCGCCTCTGAGACAATGCTCCCAGAATCGCCGCTGCCAGACACCATGTTCTTTGCGGCGCAACCGAGATGACGAAATCTCCGTCGCTGCGACGCCGCCGGCTCGGAGGTAGGACCGGCCGAATCGGGTCTTGATGAGCCGCCAACGCGTCGTAAAGTCCGCGTCACCATCCGGCAGTCGCCAGATGCAATGCAGATGGTCGGGCAGCAACACCCACGCGACCGTTGTGAATGGAAAGGCCGCGCGCGTGGCATCGATGGCTGTTCGCAGAGACTTTCGCGCCAGTTCCGATATCAGGATCGGGCGGCGCTCATGGGCGACAACCGTGAAGAAGTACCACGAGCCGGGGATATAGAGGCGGCGGTAATGTGGCATGGCACGCTTAAAGCGGTGCGTGAATCCTTCGGCTCCGCCCAGGACTCACGGAAAGTGCACGCACCCCGGATTTAAAACGGTGCGTGCAAAGAGCGCACGCACCCTACGAGTTCCAAACTATACGCGCAAAGGGCGCACGCGGCCTGGACTTAAAACGGTGCGTGCAAATAACGCACGCACCCTACTCCATCCCCACCCATATCGTCTTTACCTCCGTGTACTGCTCCAGCGCTGCGGCGCCGAGTTCGCGGCCGTAGCCGCTGCTTTTGTAGCCGCCGAAGGGGGCGGCGGGGTCGTAGAGATTGATGCAGTTGATCCAGACGGTGCCGGCCTTGATCTGCGCGGCGAGACGGTGGGCGCGGGCGATGTCGCGCGTGTAGATGGCCGCCGCCAAGCCATAGGGATTCGCGTTGGCCAGCGCCGCGGCCTCCTCTTCCTCATCGAAACGCATGACCGACAACACCGGCCCAAAAATCTCCTCACGGCCGATGGTCATCGCGTTGGTGACATTGTCGAAGATGGTCGGCTCGACGAAATACCCGTGCAGGTTCTCCACTGGCTTGCCGCCGGTGACCAGCGTGGCCTTCTCCCGCTGGCCGCTGTCGATATAGCCGAGGACCCGCTTCATCTGCGCCTCGGAGACCAACGCCCCCATGCGGGTTTTGGGGTTGAAGGGATCGCCGGGGGTGTAGCGCTCCGACTTGGCGACGATCCCCTCGAGGACCTGGTCATGGACCTTCGCGGAGACAATCAGCCGCGACCCGGCGGCGCACACTTCGCCTTTGCCATAGAAGATCCCCACCAGCGCGCCGCGGATGGCCTGCTCGATGTCGGCGTCGGCGAAGACGATGTTAGCCGACTTGCCCCCCAACTCGAGCGAGACCCGTTTGAGCGTGGCGGCGGCGCGTGCGGCGATCTCGCGTCCGACCTCGGTGGAGCCGGTGAAGGCGATCTTGGCGACCAGCGGGTGATCTACGAGGGCGCGTCCGGCGGTCGGCCCGAATCCGTTGACGACATTGAGCACACCGGGCGGGAAGCCCGCTTTCTCGGCGGCGTCGGCCAGTTCCAGCGCCGAAAGCGGGGTTTGCTCGGCCGGCTTGAGGACCACCGTATTGCCGCAGGCCAACGCCGGCGCCAGCTTCCAGGCGCACATCAAGATCGGGAAATTCCACGGGATGATCGCGCCGACCACACCGACCGGCTCGCGACGGGTGTAGACCAGTTGCGTGCCGGGCACCGTCATGGTCGTGCCATCGATCTTGTCGGCCCAGCCGGCGAAGTAGCGGAAGATGCCGATGGCCTGATTAAGATCGATCCGCGATTCGAAGACCGGCTTGCCGTTGTCGATGGTCTCAAGATTGATAATGCGTTCGGCGCGCGCCTCCAGTTCGTCGGCCAGCTTCCAGAGCAGCATGGCGCGCTGGCCGGTGGCCATTGTCCCCCAAGGGCCTTTCTCCAACGCTTCATGCGCCGCTTTAACCGCCCGGTCGATATCGGCGGCATCCCCCTCGGCGACTTCGCAGTAGGGCTGGGCGGTGATCGGGCAGATGTCGGTGAAGGTCTTGCCGGATTGCGCCGGGGTCCAGGCGCCATTGATGTAAAGATCGGTGAACTCGGGCTTGAGCAGTGGCAGAGTCATGCGCCGTCCTTGTCGGTCGAGGTGGGCGGCAATGGCCGCGGTGGTGTTCGGGGTTATTTACACTGACAGACGCGGAAATGCAATCATCTTGCGGCGGGGGACGGATTGGCGATTTGCGATTGACGATTTACGATCGGTGTGTGGAAACATGCTTCAGAAAAAGAGCAGGCTCGGCGGAAGCCTCGCCCTCCCATTGCAAGCCGGTTGAAGGGGAAGACGAAGCCCGAAGGTGCTGAGCCTGCTCTTCTGTTGACGGGCACACGGGCCTAAAGGCCCGTGCCACCCCTACACGTCATCCAGTACTTCAATCGACAATCGCAAATCGTCAATCGCCAATCGTCAATCGTCAATCCTCAAGCTCCTGCGAACTTCGGGACCCGTTTCTCCACGTACGCGGCCAGGCCTTCCTTGGCGTCCTGCGACTGGAACAGCTGCTGCTGCAGTTCGCGCTCGATCGCCAGGCCCTCGGAGAAGGGCACCTCGCAGCCCGAGCAGACCGCACGCTTGATGCGTCCGACCGCTTTCGCGGCCTTGGCCGGCGGGACAAACTGGCGACCATAGATCAGCACGTTGTCCATGAAGTCTTCGCGGTCGTAGATGTGATTGATGATGCCGAACTCCAGCGCCTCCTCAAACGAAAAGGTCTGGCCGGTGCACATCATCTCGATGGCGCGCGCCTTGCCGACCAAGCGACCGAGACGCTGAGTGCCGCCGGTGCCGGGGAGCACGCCGAGAGTGACTTCGGGCAGGCCGATCTTGCCGCCCTCCTTCTTGGCGATACGGATGTCGGCGGCCATGGCGATTTCCAGCCCGCCGCCCACGGTGTGGCCGTTGAGCGCGGCGATCACGAGTTTGGGGGTCTGCTCGAGACGGTTGAGCGTTTCGTTGGCGTGCAGGCAGAAGTAGTACTTGAACTGCGGCGTGACCTCGGAGAGCATGCGGATGTTGGCGCCGGCGGAGAAGAACTTGTCGCCGTCCCCGGTCAGCACGATCACATGCACAGTGTCATCGAACCGCGCCCGGAGGATGGCCTCATCCAACTGCCGCATCATCTCGTAGGTGTAGGTGTTGGCCGGCGGATCGGACATGGTCAGAATCGCGATGCCGTCCTGAGTGCTGTATTTGATCAACTGCTTTTCCATCCTCGTTCCTCCCGGGAGCCAGACGGTGTCGAATCATGAGAGAAATACTAGACAATCAAGTCAATTAACCGCGTATGGGCGCGGCTGTCAATGGGGGCAAGGGGCTGAAAGCTCCTTGTCCGGCGGATGCTGTCTTTTGCCCGACGAATGCGGCGGATGGCGCGTATAAGGCACGGGTCGGTCTGCCGGGTCGTTGCCCCTTGCCATGCGATATTACCTCCCCCTTGCCATCCTACTGGTGCTCTTGCCGGCTGTGCCAGCGCAGGCGGAGAATGCCACGCGTTTCAGCAACGCCACGACGCAACCGGGTGGGTCGTTTTCTGTCGACATCCTGATCGAGAATGATGTCATCCTGGGCGGGCTGACGGTGCCGTTTCGCTGGTCCACTCCCGATCTCTTGCTCGATTCGGTCAGACCACATCCGGAGCGCTGGGAAGGGATCATGAAGTACATCCCGGGTGTGCCCAATGTCCCGGAGCGGTATTCCACCTTCACGCTGATCACATCGCTGATTCCCGGCGAGGTGGGCTGGGTCCCGGTCGGGGATGGGCCGGTGGCGACCCTCTATTTCCATGTCGATCCCGGCGCCTTAGACCAGTATGCCTTCATCGATTCGGTTTACCAGGTGCTCAACGATCAGCCGATCCGCTGGGTGAACTGGTCGAATTACACCGGCGGGCTGATTGCGCCGGCGGTGTATCCGGGGCGGATCACCATCGGCGATCCGGACGCGGTGTCCATCCGTGTTTCGCCCACGGCGATTGCGGTCACCGCCGAGACCGGCGATGCCAATCCGGTGGCGCGGAGTCTGAATATCTTCTCCGTCGGCGGGATTGAGGTCGATTGGAGCGCATCGTGGTCGTCGGATTGGCTCGATCTGGCGCCGGCGGTGGGCAAGACACCGGCCTTTCCGACCGTGTATGCCGATCCGTTCGTCCTGCTGCCGGGCATTTATCAGGACACGATCGTGATCACCGCGCCGTTGGCGGACAATTCGCCGCTTCTGCTTCCGGTGGTCTTCACGGTCGACACCGCCACACCCGAGCCGCCATCAGGATTCGACTTCCGCTTGCTGCAGAGCCGTCCCAGCCCCTATGTCACCTACACCGATCCGGAGACCGCGATTCCCTTTGTGCTGGAGGAGCCGGCGCATGTGCGGATCGAGATCTTCGACATCCTCGGACGGCCGGTGCGCACTCTGGCCGCGGCGGAGTATAGCGCCGGGGAATCGAGCGTGGTGTGGGATGGTCGCGACGGGCGTGGACGACCGGTGGCTTCGGGGCATTTCCTCTGCCGCATGACCACAGCGCAGGGCGAGATGTCGCGGGTGATTGTCTTGATTCGGTGAGACGCAAGGGACCGGAAGCCCCTTGTCCCGTCGGTGAACAACTTCCCGGATTACAGCGGCTGGCGGCCGCGGAAGCCGGCTTCGATCTCGTGCCAGAACTCGATCGACTTCTCCCCCATCCGCCAGCAGAGAAAGACTTCGCGGTCCTCACGCAAATGCGGAAAATCGATTAAGCCGGTCTGCACATCCTTGATCAGGATGCCCTGATCCTCCAGTTCGCTCATCAGCCGGGTGATGGCATCGGAGATGACCAGCATCTCGGCGCTGGCGTGGCTGCCGCCGTTGCCGGGGGTGCGTTCATGGATTGATTCGAGCGCGACCTGATGCGTGGCCAGTTCGGCCCCGAGGGCATGGATGCGCTCAAAGACCGACAAGACATGCGGCAGCAGCGCATTGGCCTCGTCGACGGTGAAGTGCCGCTGGAATTGGTAATCGGGCATGCAAATCCACCGCCGGCGCGGCGCGCGCCGGAGTCAGTCACTCATCCGGAAAGACCTTTCCCGGATTTAATATACCATCCGGATCGAAGGCGCGCTTGAGCCGTTTCATCAAATCCAGCTCGACCGGCGAGAGGGCAATCGGCATGTAATGCTTCTGGACCCAGCCGATGCCATGCTCGCCGGAGATGGTCCCGCCCATGACAACCACCCGCTCAAAGAGCTCGGTGATGGCGCCGGGGAGCCGTCCTTCCCAGTCGGCGTCGCTTAAGTCCGTCTTAAGTATGTTCACGTGCAAGTTGCCGTCGCCGGCGTGACCGTAGGTGATCGCGGTCAGCCGGTGTTTGGCGCAGATCTCGCGTACCACGCGCACCAGTTCGGGGAGTCTGGCGCGCGGCACCACGGTGTCCTCTTCCTTGTAGACCGAGACCGACTTGACCGCCTCGCCGATGCCGCGACGCATCTGCCAGATGTCGGCGACCTTCTGCGGATCATCAGCAATGAGCGCATCGCGCGCGCCCTCATTGAGGCAGATTTCGCCGACCTGTTCGGCGTCGTGTTCCAGCAACGCGCGGTCATTGCCGTCCAGTTCCAGAAGCAGGTGCGCCTCGGCGTCGGACTGCGGGAACGATTTGCCGAACTTCTGCTCGGCGCAACGCACCGCCGCGCCTTCGAGGTACTCGGCGGCCGAGGGGGACAGTCGCGCCATGAAGATCTTGGTCAGCGCGCGCGCCGCCGCCTCGCCATCGTCGAAGGGGCAGACAATCATGATGCGTTCCTTCGGCAGCGGGATGAGCTTCAGCGTGATCTCGGTGACGATGGCCAGGGTGCCTTCGGAGCCGACCAGCAGCTGGGCGAGGTTGTAGCCGGTCACGTTCTTGAGCAGTTTGCCGCCCCAGCGGATGAGGTCGCCGCTGGGGAGGACTGCCTCGACGCCGAGCACATAGTCCTTGGTGACGCCATATTTGAGCGCGCGCGGCCCGCCGGCGCATTCGGCGACATTGCCGCCGATGAAGCAGGAACCGCGCGAGGCGGGATCGGGAGGGTAGAAAAGCCCCTTCGCCTCGACAGTCTCCTGCAGCACCTGTGTGATCACCCCCGGCTGGACGACCGCGACAAGGTTTTCGGTGTCGACTTCCAGGATCTGATTCATCTTCGCCAGCGAGAGGCAGACGCCGCCATGGACCGGCAATGCCCCGCCGGAGAGTCCGGTTCCCGCGCCGCGCGGAGTGACCGGCAGTTGGCGCGCGGCGCAGTGTTTCATGATCGCCTGCACCTGCGCGGCGGTACGCGGCAGCACCACCACCTCGGGCGGGAAGGACAGATCCTCCGTCTCATCCGAACCATGGATTTCCAGATCGGCCCGGTCGGTGAGCACCAAGTCATCGCCGCAGATGGCGCGGAAGCCATCGAGATCGGATCGGTTGATTCGCGTCATATCATCAGGGGAGGCGGGCGGAGATGCCCGATGTGACAGTTTAGCGCCCGGCCATCGTTTTCGCCGCATCGGCGGCGCGGGTAATCCGATAAAGGTACAAGATCGCCACGGCCAGCGGCGCGGTCACCAGCAGGACGATCAGCGCCCACGGTGTCTTCAGCGCGGCGCCGGTGGCGATCAGCAGCGTGAACAGATTCAGCCCGCCCATCAGGATGGCGATGCAGACGAAGATCGCCAGCATCATCTCCCGCATCAAATCATGCAGGCGGGCACGCGCTGCGGGCGGCAGGATCGCGATCTCGGCCTTGCGCGGCACGTTGTAGGCGCCGGGGAACTTCAACAGCACGATGCAGAGGATCGCCATGAAGGTCGTGGTGATCGGCCCGACCCACATCTCCCAGCCGCCGCGCTCGGCCCAGCGGTCGGGATTGCCGGACAGATCGAAATGCACCGGCACCCGCTCCGGCAACGCATCATAGAAGGCCAGCGGCAGAAGCCACAGGCCGATGGTCAGCGCGATCAGCAGAAAGAAGAGAGACCTACCGAGGCCGGATTGCGGAATCATCTGGACACCATCTTGCGCTTCCCTTGCCTGACACCACCATCGCCTCCCCCACCGTCATTCCCGCGGCTTTAAGCGGGAATCCACCCCGATCCAACTGGATCCCCGCTTAAAACCGCGGGAATGACAGACGGGACGCGGCTACATCGCGAAGTCGCCGTGCTTCTGCAGATGGGCGATCAAGCCGCCATCGGCAAGAATTTTCGTCATGATCGGCGGCAGCGGCTGGAAGCGCCGCTCGAGGCCGTTGGTCTCATCGCGCAGTATTCCGGCGGCGAAATCGATGGCCAGCGTGTCCCCCTCGGCGATACCATCGGTGTCGACCTCGATGCAGGGCAGGCCGTTGTTGATCGCATTGCGGAAGAAGATCCGCGCAAACGATTTGGCCAGCACCGCGCGGGCGCCGGAGAGTTTGATGATCACCGCCGCCTGTTCGCGCGAGGAACCCATGCCAAAGTTGTTGCCGGCGACGACAAAGTCTCCCGGTTTGACCCCGGCGGCGTAGTCTTCGCGGGCATCGCAGAGCGTATGCTTGACCAGCTCCGGCATGTTCGACAGCAAATGGACATACCGTCCGGGGAAGATCAGGTCGGTGGAAATGTCATCGCCGAAAATCCAGGCGCGTCCCTTGTCGCTCATGAGATCACCTCGCGGGGGTCGGTAATGACGCCGGTGAGCGCCGAGGCGGCGCAGGTGGCCGGCGACGCCAGGTAGATGAAGGCCTCGGGATTGCCCATCCGTCCCTTGAAATTGCGGTTCATGGTCGACAGGCAGTTTTCGCCGGAACCGAGAATGCCAGTCTGAATGCCGGGGCAGGCGCCGCAGCCCGGCGAATTGACCAGTCCGCCGGCGCGGATGATCGTCTCCCAGACCCCTTCGCGCAGGCCATCGAGATAGACCGCGCGCGACGCGGGGGTGGCGACCAGCCGTGTGCCCTTGGCGACCTTGTTGCCTTTGAGGATCGCGGCGATCTCGCGGAAGTCCTCGATACGGCCGTTGGTGCAGGTGCCGAGGTAAATCTGATGAACCCGCAATCCCTTGACCTTCTTGTCGGTGACGCCGACGACATTGTCCACGTTGTGCGGCATGGCGATCTGCGGCTCGAGCATGGCGCAATCAACGGTCATTTCAAACACGCAGGGCGCATCGCGGTCGCCGGCCAACGGCGTGTAGTGCTGCGGACGGCCATTCGCTTCGAGGTACTCCTTCGTCCGCGCATCGGAGTGACACAAGCCGCACTTGCCGCCGGCTTCGACCGCCATGTTCGGCAGGACCGAGCGGTCGGGCACTCCCCACTCATCAATCGCGGCGCCGACGAACTCCATCGAACGGTAGGTGGCTCCGTCGACGCCGATCTTGCCGACAATGTGCAGCATGACATCCTTCGAGTAGACACCCTTGGGCAGTTTGCCGTTGATGACAAAGCGCATCGTCTCCGGGACCTTGAGCCAGGTTTTCGAGAGGTACATCGCCACCGCGACATCGGTGGAGCCCATGCCGGTGGCCAAGGCGGCCATGGTGCCGCCCATGCAAGTGTGCGAGTCGCCGCCGATGATAATGTCCCCCGGCTTGGCGTAACGCTCCATCACGACCTGATGGCTGATGCCTTCGCCGACGTCGATTAATTCGACATTCCACTCGGCGGCAAAGTCGCGGATGGTCTTCTGCTCGTTGGCCGACTGGACGGTCGACGAGGGCGAGGCATGATCGAGGAAGAAGCGCACCTTGTCGGGCTGTTTGAACCCCTGGAAGCCGAGTTTCTTCAATTGCGTAATCGCCAGCGGACCGGAGAGGTCATGGGCGAAGACCTGGTCGACCGGCACCATGACCAGTTGCCCAGGACGGACCGTCTCCCCCACCTTGGCGGCGATAATCTTTTCAACCAGCGTCATTGGCATGCGTGATCTCCTGCGTCCCGCGATGAGTTACGGCGGGACCGGGCAGTATAATGGCGCACGTTGCGGCGATCCAAGCGCTTTCAGACGGCGGTGGCGTCGGGTGTCTGTTCGGGCAGCGCGCGAATCCGCGCGGCGGCGCGTTCGAACAGGGCGGCATTCTGTTTGAAGGCGCGCCACTCGGTCGCGCCACTGGTGACGCCCAGAAGAATAGTGAGACCGCCGAGCGCCCAATGCAGCCAGGGTGTCATCTGGCCAAAGAGCACGCCGCCGGCGACGATCAGCGTGGCGGTGGCCAGAAGCGGCAGCCAGTGGCCCAGACGGGTCACGCGGCGTTTGATCGCCTGCGCCTCGACGGCATACTCCTCGCCCAGTTCGTATCTGGCGGCCGCGCGCACCATCGCGGTGCGCATGCCGATGAAGTAGTACGTGATCATCACCTGCGCCAGCGCATACAGGAAGGTTGCGACCATCCCCATGAGGTAATGCGTCTCCCAGGTGAACAGCCGCGGCGCGGTGTAGCCGATGATCGCGGCGGCGGTCATCCCGGCCAGGCCGAGCCACTTGGCAACGATGAGGAGGAAGGCAAGCATGGTGTCAGGCGGAGATGGAGTGTGTCGCGATGGCGGAAAGCGAGTCTGGGCGCTGCCGCGGCAAAAAAGATTGCTTCGTCGTCGTCCGCCTTTGGCGGACGCCTCCTCGCAAAGACGGTACTGGCTGATATAGCTCAATTACGGTCATTGCGAGGAGGTCCGATTCGCCGAAGGCGGATCGGACCGACGAAGCAATCTTTGTTTCTCCCCCCGACCCAAACGCATGTCTGAGCATACACTTCACAGATCCCCCAACACCCGGGCTTACTTCCCCACCGCGCGGTAGGTCATCGTGCTCAACTCCACCGGACGGAAGCCCGGGATCATGCGCGCCAACCCGGCCACCAGTGTGCCGGGGGCATCGGGACGCACGCGTATCGACCATTCCTTCCACTCCCCGTCGAAGGAGACCACCCACTGTCCCTCCTGCCAGCGCATCAGGCCGTTGACCGGCGGATAAGACTTCTCGGTCCAGCGCACCGTGTAGATGCTGTCACCGACGACCGGCATCACTTGGCCGCTGCCGCGCGAGATCGCGGCGCCCTTGTCGGCGTTGACCAGCACACGTCGGATCGCCAGTCCCTTGCCGCTGCTGTCCGGCGCAAATTGCAGGGTGTCGGAGTAGTTCACCTGGAAAAACAGGCCGTTGCCGACCCAGTGCGAGGTCTTCCCCCCGGCAAAATACTGCAGCGGATTAGTGCGAAACAAATCGACGGTCTGCGCGCCGGACGGCGCGGCCAGACAGAGCACAACGAGGACTGCGGCCAGTAATCTCACGTCTATTCCCTCATGATCTGCACACGCACCTGACGGTCGCGGGGCCGGTTGTCGAATTCCAGAAACACAATCTGCTGCCAGGTGCCGAGCGCCACTTTCCCTTCGGACACCGCGGCGGTAAACGATGTTCCCACCAATGTCGAACGCAGGTGGGCATATCCGTTGCCGTCGCCCCAGGTCTGATCGTGCTGATAGGACACGCCGGCGGGGATCAGTTTCTGCATCAACACCGGCCAGTCACGCAGCAGGCCGGGCTCATGCTCAATCGTTGATACACCGGCGGTCGAGCCGACGGCGCAGACCACGACGATGCCATTGCGGATTCTGCTCTTTTCCACCGCCGATTGCACATCGGCGGTCAGATCGGTGATGTCGCCGTCGCCGCGCGTGTGGAACTTGAGAATGTGGGAATGGACCATAGATGTCTCGCATGGCATCAGATGGTGTCCGCCAACTGTGTGCCAGCCGCCGCCAATTGTTCGAGCGCCAGGGCGCGTTTGATCTTGCGGGTCGAGGTCTTTTCGAAGGGATCATCGCGCATGGTCCACTCGACGATCCGTTTGTAGGGCGCCATGCACTCGCAGGCCCCCTTGACCGCCGCGGCCATCGCCGCCTGCAGGGACTGACAGTCGCGCACCGCCTCCGGCTGGAAGGCCGCCAGCCATTCACGGTCGGGCACCACGATCGCCCCCACCAGCTCGCCGGTCTTGCCGGGACGCTTGATCCCGTAGACCATCGACTCCGCAACGCCCGGTTGGGCGTTGAGCACCGACTCGATCTCCTCCGGATAAATGTTCTTACCCGCGCCGGAGATGATGACATTCTTCGAACGTCCCACCACATGGATGTGACCGTCGGGATCCAACCAGCCGAGATCGCCGGTGAACAGCCAGCCATCGCGCAGCACGGCGGCGGAGTCCTCGGGACGGTTCCAGTAGCCGGCCATCACCATCGGGCCGCGCACCGCCAGCTCGCCGATACCGTCGGCGTCTGGCTCGAGCACTTTCACTTCGACGCCCGGCAACGCCGGACCGACGGTGTCATAGCGGTGATGACCCGGCCGATTGACCGAAACCACCGGCGCCGCTTCGGAGAGGCCATACCCCTGCAGAATCGGGATGCCGAACACATCGAAGAACTCGCTCACTTCGGCGGGCAGCGCCGCGCCGCCGGAGACGACCAGCCGCAACGACTCCAGCCCCGCTTTCCTTCGCGCCGCGCGGAAGAGCATCTGGCCGCTGCGTTTCCAGCCGAGGCGATGGCCCACGCGCACCATGCCGGCGATGGCGTTGAACAGCCCGCGCCGCAGCGGCGAGGACTCCTCCACCTTGCGCGCGATCGCGTTGCGCATCTTTTCATACAGCAGCGGCACCGCCAGAATCACGGTCGCCTGGTTGGCGCGCAGATCATCGAGAATCTCGTTGGATTTCAGACTGCGGGCGTAGGCCACCTGCGCCCCGATCGAGAGCGGATAGAGGAAACCGGCGGTCGATTCGAAGGCGTGATGGATCGGCAGAACCGACAGCAGCACATCCGAATGCTCCAAAAGCCGCATCCCCTGGATCGCCATGATGTCGGTGACGATGTTGGCGTGGGTGAGCATCACGCCCTTGCTGTAGCCGGTAGTCCCCGACGTGAAGATCAAGGTCGCCAGCGCTTGCGGATCAATCGCAGGCGGCGACGGGATGTCGCCGTCGGTTGCGGCGAATCCCGGCCAGACGCTCGCCAGTTCGACCACACGAGTCTTGACGGCGGGGGAATCGAGATACGCGGCGCGCGTGTCGACGATCAACAGGGCGGCATCAGCATCATGCAGGATGCCGGTGACCTCGACCGGTGTGAGCATCGGATCCAGCGGCACCGCGGTGGCGCCCGACCAGAGCACCGCCAGATAGGCGACGGCGAACGCGAAGCGGTCGCCATGACGGATCGCCACGCGTACACCGGGCCCGGCGCCCGCTTCGACCATCCGCGCCGCCAGAGCCGCGACCGCCGCGAAGAGCGCGCCATAAGCGACCGGCGCAAACCGGGCATCGACCCAACGCCACAACGCCGGCTGGTTCCGCCACTTCGCGGCCGCTTCGGCGAGGAAGGCGGGAATGCTGACAACCGGACGGTCGAGGAACCGTGACTCGGGCTGCGACATCGCCTCATTATACCGCCCGCGCCCGTTTCGGTCACCCAAAAACGGAGCGGGCGCACCCGGTGCGCCCGCGTCATGTCTTCGGGGGATGGCGGCTTAACGGTTGGTCAGTTGCTCGACCCGCCGCTTGACTTTTTCGTCAATGTTGAGAATCTGCGCCCGGTCGTGGTAGGGCACCACCTCAAACTTTCCGAGCAGCTTCATTTCGGTCAGAACCGCGGAGATGTTGACCACGGCGTTTTCGATCATGCGCATCGATTCGACCAGGCGTCCGTCGGGATCCTCAAACTGCCCGCGACGCACCGCCATCTCAACCAGCTCCGAATGCCCCATGATCGTGGTGGTCGCGTTGTTGATGTAATGCGAGAAAGTTGCGCAGATGGCATCGAGTACCTGATGAATCAGCTCCTCGCGCGAGGCCACCGGTGTCTCGAGGAGCAGCTGCTCCAGCTCGCTGTAACTCTCGCGCAGGCACTGGTTGGCGTTGCGCAGAATGTCGAGTTCGCTGCCGATGTCGACCCGGAGAATACCGCCCATCTCGTGGAGGGCCTCGACGGCGCTGCGGCCAGCGAAGGTCAGATCGATCGGGTGCAGCCCCAGCGCGGTGAGTATGCGGTTTTTGCTTTCGACCCGGCGGCGTGTGAGCGGCACGCGCGGCTCGCAGCCCATCTGGCTGATCCGGTCGGCCAGCGCGGTGACAAACGCCAAACGCTCATCATCGGGGACGCCACGAACGGCCAGGCCGCGGTCATGGTGACGGCGCACGGCGTCGCAGATCGACTCGGGCACGCCCTGTGTCTGGCACCACCACGACCCCGCCTCGGCGTGATCGATGCCGAAGCGGTCGTTCTCGTGCGGCGCCCAATCCTCGCTGGGCAGTTCGCTTTTCAGGAAGCTGCGGTAGGACTCGCCAAAGACATGCCCCATCAGCAGCAGACCGACATCGTGGAGCAATCCGGCGGCGAAGGCCTCCTGTGGCGGCTGGCAGCCGCATCGCTCGGCCAGCATCTGCGCATTCAGCGCGGTCTCAATCGAGTGACGCCAGAATTGGGTGATGTCAAGCACCTGCGCCGGTTCGGGGCGGACAAAGGCCTCGCGCACGCAGGCGGCCAAAAGCGCGGCGCGCACCGAGCGGAAGTCGAGACGGTCGATCGCGTCGGGGATGTTGCGCAGCGGCGTGGTCAGTTCGCGGCTGGGCGCGCACAATCGCAGCACCGTGGTGGCGGTCTGATGTTCGGCGGTCAGACGGCGGATGAATTCACGTTTCCCCTCGGCGCTCTCCTCGAGACGCAGGCAATCCAATGCGACCTCCGGCAACGAATACAGCTCGTTGAGACGAAGGATCCTCTCGCGCACCGACAGACCGGGCATGGGCAGTACCAATCTCCTCGGACGGGGCGCGGCCAACCGGCCGAATACGCCCCCCCACTATCCAGTTATCGGCGCAGGCGGGAGTGAACTTCAGAGGGAAATAATCGAACAGACAACGGCGAATTTGTGGAGTGCCGCTTTAAGGAACTACACATATCATGCTATCCCGCAGCATGTTATGATACGCGGAGTTTGCGGCGGAGGCGTGTTTGACGTTGGAGCAGACGTTGACGCAGTCCTTCAGCGGTCAGGTCACCGGTGGCGGCACGGAATTCCAGCCCGGTCAGCGCCTTGTCGACGATTTCCAATGCGCCCCGGTAGTCTCGGCGACGGTGTTCGAGATGTTTGGCCAGTTCCTCGGCGATGGAGACATCATGCGGCGTCGATGCCGCCGCGTGTTCCCATTCCCGGTGGGCGGTTTCGTACTCGCGCTCGCGTTTGAGGATCAGCCCACGCAGACGGTGGATGGCGGCGCGTTCGGCGGCGTCGTTGACACGCAACGCCGCCTCGTCCAGCGCGCGCAACGCGGGCTGGTGTTCGCGGTGGCGGAACCAGAAGCGCGCCAGCGCCTGCAAGTCGGCGGCGGAGTCAAGGCCGGGACGCTGCGGCTGCGTGCGTTCATTTAGCCAGAGCGCATAGACAAATAGCGAGACCACATCGAGACGGTTGTGCTCGAAGACCGCATGCAGCCGCGGACTGAAACCCTGGCGCAGGTATTCGAAGTACACCTCCGGCACCTCGGCGCCGGGAAGGTCTTCGATCCGGGCGATGCGCAACAGAGACTCCTCCACCTGCGCCAGCGAGCAATTAGGCAGACGGTGCTTGAACAGGGCGCGTGTCGGCCAGAGCAAATCCAGGTGCGGCAATTCTCGGAACTCCGAATCGATGCGCCAGAAGTTGAACCGTCCTTCCAACAGCGGCAGGTCAAACGAGGCGCCGTTGTAGGTGACCAGCGCCGCGGCGGTTTCAAAGCGCGTCGCCAGTTCATCGAGCGCGCCTGCTTCATCGGCCAGATCGGGCAGGAAATACTGATCGACGACAAACTCCGCGCCGGAGAATTGCCCCACGGCGATCAGAAAGGCCACGGTCCCGGCGCCGCCGGCCAGGCCGGTGGTCTCACAGTCGACAAAGAGACACTCGGTCAGCGGAAACTGACGATCCCTCGCTGACAACGGCACCCGCAACCCCGCGCCGGCCGCCTGCCGGCAGAGATCCTCCACCCAAGTCTCGCCCCATGGCTCGCGCGACGCATAGCCGACCGTTCGCTGCCAGAACCGTCCGCGCCGCGCAACCACTTCACGGGCATCGACCGATTCCGGGCCGATGACGGGCGCCGGTGTCGGCGCGCGCTCCGGCATCGCCAGATGCGCCGCGATCCGCGCCAGTTTCGCCTGCATTTCACCGAAACCGGGGTTGTTCATGCTGCTTCTCGAGCACGATCTGTTCGAAGCGGGCGATCTGCGCCAGCACAAACGGATCGGTTTCCTTGTCCTTCAATTTCGCGATCGCCTTGGTCGATTCCAGCGGCTCCTTCTGCGACAATCCTTCCACGGCAAAACCGCGCCGCTTTGGATCGGGATCATTCAGGAGTTTCTGCAGCCATTGGCGCGACTCCGGGTCGCCCGTGGCGCCGAGCGCGACAATGACATCGGGGGTGGTAGTGATCCCATCGGGGAGCGCGACGGTCTGGTCATGCTGCGCGAGGGCGCGGATGGCGGCCTGACGCACACCAAAAAATTCGTCATTCAACGCCCGGAACAGGACCCGCGCGGCGGCGGTGTCGGGCAGATACCCCAATGCGACCGCGCAACTTTTGCGGACATCGCTGTCGGCGTCGGATTCCAACGATGCGATCAAGGGCGCGAGCGCGCGCCGGTCGGCGGTCTTCCCGAGGGCGGTGGCCACCTGCGAACGGACGCTGTACTCCGGATGGTCGAGGTGCGAAAGCAACGGCAACACCGCGACGGTGTCCTTGATACGCTCCAGGCAGCGGGCGGCGTTGCGCGGGGCATCCTCGCCGGCGGAGTCGAGATAGGGGACGACGAAGGGCGTGGCGGCGGTCCCTATCTTCTCGAAGATTTCTGCCAGACGCAGCCGTTCACGGGCATCGGCTGTGAACAGATAACGCGATAGCCAGCGCGCCCCCCTCTCCCCCATTTGCGCCAGCGAATCCTTGGCTGGCTCGACATAAGCGGCGTAGCGGACATTCCCCTCGCTGGCCCAGCGGAACAGACGTGCCACACGGGCGGAGTCGGTTTCGGCCAGAGTGAATTGCGGGGCGAGGGCGACGAACAACATCAAGAGCAGGCTCGGCAGTCCGCCGCGGCGGATCGCCCTCCCCTGGCTTGGGGATTGGGTGTGGTGATGGGACGGGCCTGAGAGCAGGCTTGGCCGTCCGCCATTGCGGAGCGAGTCCCGTAGGCGAGTTGGTATGTGGGGCATATTCATGGGGTTACCTTGCGCAGCCAGGTGGAGTCGGCATCGACGCCGACGCCCCACGGCGAGCGTGACAGCCAGATGCGGCGGTCATGCCCCGGACCGATGTAACGGTCGGCGCCGTCGAGGTCGAGAAACAGGCCGATCGACCCATAATCACGGCGGGGATTGCCATATCCCTGGGTGTTGATGGTGTCGCGCGCGTTGTAGGTGTCATCACCGGCGCCGTCGATCAGCACGCCGACGCCGTTGGCCGAACCGGCCGCCTGCGACAGGTCGCTGCAAGTGTAACGGTCGTTACCGGCCGCGTCGATCAGATACCCCTGCGACCAGTCATGCCCACACCCTTGCGATACTCCCTTGGAGGCATACATGTCATCGCCCCGGCGGTCGAAGAGACAACCGGCCGACATGTGCGCCCCGGCGCCCTGCGCGTATTGATACGACGAATACTGATCGTTGCCGCCGGCATCGTAGAGGCCGCCAAACGCCCACCAGTAGGCGCTCCCCTGCCCGAAGATGTCGGTGACATAGAGGTCATGCCCGCCGCCCAGATCGAAGAGCAGTCCGACGCCGCCGGAGAAATACGGCCGGGTGCCATAGCCGAATCCCTGCGACAGCGAATAGTTCCTGTCGGCGTACTGGAGTGTCGCCTGATACTTGCCGCCGGCAAAATAGCTGTCGTTGCCGCCGTCATCCATCAGCGCGCCGACGCCGGCGGCGAACCCGAAACCCTGCGCGTACATGGCGGCATTGTAGCGGTCGTTCTCCTCGCCTGCGTCGAAAAAGAGCCCCATTCCCCAGGCCCCGGCGCCCTGGGTGAAGGCATCGCCCTCGTAGATGTCACGTCCGCCGAGATCATACAACGCACCGACACCGAACCAGCCGGCGCCCAACGTGAAGTTCCCGCCGCGGTAAGTGTCATCGCCGCCGACATCGACCAAGAGCCCCAGATTCCAGAAGCCGCAACCGAGATCGTGTCCAACCCGCGCCTGATAGAGATCATCCCCGGACCAGTCGACCACCACCCGGGCGCGTCCGGGTGTCATCGGCTCCAACTCATAGACATCATCGCCGCCGGGATCGATGATCACCACTGGATTGCCGGTGTAGGTATCCTCGCCGGTAGTGCCGATCACGACATCGCCGACGGCGGTGCGCAGAATCTGCATTCTCCCCGGCGCGCCGCCTTCCAGTGGCAGCGGCGCATGGGTGGGCAGGGTGAGCACCCGTTCATCGACGGCGAAGGCCATCGCCATGATGTTGTCCCACCAGCGCACATGGTCGGCGTATGCGAGGATATGGGCAGCCAGAGTGTCGCGCGCCTTCTGCAGCGAGTCGATGGTCTCGGCGGCGGCGGTGTTGATCGACTCCTCTTCCGTGGCCAGTTCGACAGCGTCGGTCAGAAACAAGTGACGATCGCGTTCGGGGATTTCCGCCAGGATCCGTTCAATCCGGGCGCTGTCGGCGCAGGCGGCCAATGTCGCCGACAGCCAGTTGACCCAGTAGATCGAAAGTCCTGTCTTCGCCGCGTTGGGTATCGCCACCGGGCCGGAGGCCAGACGGGTCTCGCCGAAAATCTGGAGCAGCTTGACCGAGACATCACGGGCGCGCAGACGGATGTGACGGGCCTCGTTCTCGCCGCGAACGGCGCGGTCGGCGACAAACGACTGCATGATCTGCGGCATCGTGGTCGGCTGGGCCATCGCCTGATCGACTGTCTTCAGCCGCCAGGGATCGACCTTCACATAGTCGGTGCGCAGCGCGAGGTCATGCGGCAAGACACGGATGTAGGAGAGCGCTTCGCCGACAGCCGCCTCGGGCCAGAGCCAGAGACCGGAATCGGGGGGCTGCGCCTGGACTGGGACCACCAAGGCGAGCACGAGACATACTGCGGCAAACCCGCGCGGGAGGCTGGTCATGCCGCTTCGATAACCAACCGTCGCGGCTTCGTCAATCGCTTTGCGGGCACAAAAAAGCCCGCTGCGACATGTCCAGCGGGCCGCTGAGCGCGTGGGTGTATGGTCAGGCCGGATGGCGTCGGGCGATCTCGGCGATCGCCTTGCGAATTTGCTCCAACCGGAACGGCTTGGGCAAAATCATGTCGACCCCCGCTCCTTCGAGTTGTTCCTGGGTGATGGTCGCACCCCATCCCGAGATCACAATGACGGGCAGCGGCGGATTCAGCTGGCGGGCCCGGCGGGCGACATCCCAGCCGTTGACACCCGGCATGCCCAGATCGGTGATCAACACATCGAAGGCCCTGTCTTCCATTGCCACAATCGCTGCGGCGCCGGCATCGCAGGTGTGGACCTCATGGCCCACCTCGCGCAGCGCTTCGCCGATCACATCGAGAATGGTGGCGTCATCGTCGACCAACAGGACCCGTCGCCGCGCGCTGTCGTCGGAGGCCTCGCGCGCCGGCGGCGGCGCCTCGCCGGTGTCGGGCGTATGGGGCAAAGTGATCGTGAAATGGCTGCCATGGCCGGGCACCGACTCGACGCGCACATCGCCGCCATGGCGCTTGACCACGCCATACACCACCGCCAGCCCCAGGCCGGTGCCCTCCTCGCCCTTGGTGGTGAAGAAGGGCGAAAAGACATGCTCCGCCTGCTCAGGGGTCATCCCCACGCCCTCGTCGATGACCTCCAGTTGACAGATGCCATCGCGCAGGCCGGTGACCAGCGTGAGCGGACCCCCGCCGGGCATGGCGTCGAGAGCGTTGAACACCATGTTCGCGACGGCGTCGACCAGTTCGGAGCGCACACTGCAGACGGTGACACCCTCGGACAGACGGGTGTCGATGGTGTAGAAGATGCCGCGCTCCTGCGCCTGCGATTCCCAGCGGTGACGGGTCACCTGCATGGCGTCGCCGATGACGTCATTGAGGTTGACCGTCTGCATGTCGGTGCGGTGACCCTGGCGGGTGAAGTCCTGCAGCCGCTTGACCGTCTCCCCCGCCTGCAGGGCGATCATCTCGATGTGCTCGACATGACGCTTGATCTCGTCGACATCGGATTTCATGCGCACCAGCTGGGCGCGTCCGAGGATGGCGCCGAGCATGTTGTTGATGTCGTGGATGACGCCGGAGGCCATCTCGCCGAGGATGCGCAGTTTTTCGGCGCGCTCCATGTCGGCGGCAGAGAGGGTGCGTGGATCGGCGCCACGCGGGCCGGCCGACCCCCACAGCGGGGCCCCGGCGGGCTGCCTGGTCTCACGGACGGCGGAATCTTCAGTCGGCATGAATTGTCTTCGCTTCCCTTTACAGGACGCCCACCGGCGCGTTGGGCCCGGCGACGGCCGCCGCATGACGACGGGCGGCGTCGGCCAACGAGGCCGGACGGACAAAATCGGTATCGGCCGCGGGCGCCGATTCGGCCGGACGAGTCCAGCTCCAACGCTCGCGCGGAATGAGCGCGCCCTCATCGCCGGAGCGGATGGCCGCCTCCTGCAGAATCTCCATCAACGTCGTATGGATGCGCGTGGCGGAACGCTCGATGCTGCCCAGATAACGGGAGACTTCCGGCGAGACCACCGCCTGCTTAAGACGGATCAACTCCACCGAGCCGATGATCGTGGTCAGCGGATTGACCACCTGACGGCTCCAGCCCTTGAGACGCTCGCTTAACGCATCGGCGGGCGCGGTTTGTTGGGATTGGCCGCGATCCAGACTCCACTTGCGGCAGAGAGCATCGGCCAGTTTGCCCAGTACCATGCGCGAGCCGGCGTCGAGATGCGCCCGGTCAGGATGACGCTGTTCGATGACATCGATCACGCCCAGCGGCATGCCGTTGCGGTGAATCGGGACCAGGCAGCCGGTCTTCATCCGTCGGTCCATGGCCAGTGTCGCTTCGGAATCGTCCATGATCGACTCGGGATCGCCCTGATTGACCAAGAGGGTGCGTCCACTTTCCAGCGCCCAGCGGTGCCAGGGCAATTGCGCAAGCGGCACCCGACGCGGACGGTCGGGATCAGCGATGCGTCCGGATGCGCCCACCTCGGACAACGATTGCATCCGGTCATCGAGACGATAGACACGGATGCCGGTGGCGTCGACCATGCCGGCGGCGGCGTTGATCAGCGATGCGTCATCGTCGATCGCCGGGACCGAGTCCGCGCTGCCAAGGAAGGTCAGCAAGTTATCCTGGCGCTGCCGGCGGCGTGTTTCGGTCAACAGGCAGAGCCACGGCGCCAGATGCGCGGCGGCGGTCTCCAGCAGGTCGACAGCGGTTTCGTCGAATTGGCCGGGCTGACGGTGCGCCAGCGTGAGAGTGCCGATCACACGGCGGCCATCGCGCACCGGCACGATCAACCGCGAGCGCATGCCCAACCGACGCTCCCACGGCCACTGCCGGGTGTCGTCATCGTCGCCTTCGCCGTCGGCCATGTCGAGATCCGGCGTGATCACGGCGCGTCCGGTGTCCAGCACACGGCGCAGCGTCGCGCCGGCCACCGGCCAGCCATGACGGCTTTCGGTGACGCGTTGCGAGTCGGCGAGCATCGTCACACGGTCCTCATGGGCGCGCGAGTCGCCCAAGGAGGAGATGCACAGGTAATCGTAGGCGAGAATGCCCTTCAACGCTTGGTCAATGACTGACGGCGCCGCTTCGAGGCGTCGCGCCGGCAACAGTTGCGGCATGGCGCCGGCCAGACGAGCGGCCAGGATGCCGCGGTCGCGGTGCTCGATCACTTCGCACCATTGTGAGAGGTGGCGCGCCACCAACGCCGCGGCGGCAATCCATTCCGACGGCGCAGGACGGCGCGGATTCTGCACCAGCAGGATGCCGTAGACATGGTCTCCGTCACGCAACGGCAGCGTGACCAATGGCGTATCGCCGGCGCCATGCACCAACGCCAGCGGCTCCGACTGCGATGCCCACCAGGCCAATTCGGCCATCAGGCCAACATGCTCCGGCGCGGGCGGCACGAGCGCATCGGCGTCGACACCGGCGACACCGAGGCGGCGCGCCTGGCGACGGCGCAGACTGATTTTGTAGACGTAAGCGCAGTCGGCGTCGACATCGCGCCGAAAGACTCCGGCCACATGAAGCAGCATGGCATCCAGCGAACTGTCGGCGGTCAACTCACGCGCCAGATCGTTCCAGAGACGGTGGCCATGGCGGCGGCTTTGCCCGCCGCTCATGCGCCACAATCCCGCCAGCGCCGCCAGAGCGGCCGCCGCTGCGGTCCCTGCGAGGATTGTGTCCATCATACCCCCTCCAACACTCATGCCCTCCGTGGCAATGCGCAGCGCGCCGGTCACAACGGTAACGTCCCAAACCGGGTTCACGGGGAGGAGCGCGAACATCTCATGTCCTGTCACTGCGCGTCTTGGCGTTTGGTCCGTGAGGGTCCATCCGGCCGGGCCGGATGCGACGCGACTTCATGATGGAAACCGCGAACGTGGGGCTGCCCCCCATACCGCTCATCTATTAGGTCGGCGACGCAAGCGAAACCTTTACACGCAATTACGACCCGTAAGCGGGAAGTTTCCCCCGCACGCGATTAGCGGCTAACAGGTTGAGAGTATGCAAGATCCTGCAGTGCCAATCCGCCGCACGGGTCTGAATACCCGTGCCACAGCTGCAGGCACATGCGCCGTAGAAGCGGCTCTTGAGCCGCATCTCTGATCGCGCACGGAGATGTCCCGCCGACGATGACCACAAGCACCGGCGGTCGCACGGCCCTTCAGGGTCGTGCGCAGGAGGCGAGCGCAATACCCGCCCGCAACCGCCGTCACCCGCGCGGGATCTTGCTGAAATTCTTGAAATGGGTCTTCACAAGACGGGCGAGGACTTCGAGGCCGTGCGATTTGGCAATCTGCGCGGCGGCGACATCAACCGGGGCGCCGGCGCCCTTGGGCAAGGTGACGCCGTACTCCTTGCCGAGGGCATGCAGACGACGCAGAAACTCGGCACGGGCCAGCACCGAGGCGGCGGCCACTGCGATGTCGGCTTCGCCGCGGGGCATCTGCAGCAGACGCACCTGCCGTCCCTTCTCGAACAAGGCGCGCTCGATGAGCGACTCATCGCCGAACTGGTCGGCGATGACGATATCGACCGCGACCTGCTCGAGCAGGTTTTCGATGGCGCGCGCATGCCCCCAGGCCAGCATGCGGTTCAAGTTGCGGAATTTCCCGTAGAGTTCGTTGTACTTCTCGGGGCCGATGGCCACCACGCTGTGCGGGATGCCGGCCTCGCGGATCTGCGCCGCCAGCTTGGCGGCGCGTCCATCGGAGAGCTTTTTCGAATCGGTGATGCCCCAGTCGGCGAGGCGCACACCTTGGGAGAAATCGCAGGCGACCGCGGCAATCACCAGCGGCCCGAAGAAATCGCCCTTGCCCGATTCATCGGTGCCGGCGCGCCGTCCCGCCGGCGCCGGCTCGGGCGCCAGGGAAAGTTGCTCGGCGTTCGTCTGCTTACTGACCGGGCGCGGCAGAACCGGCCCCCCCGGTGGTGTCGGCGGGAGGATCGAAATCCACCGACATGATGATCGCCTTGGCTTCCTCGTTGACGGTGCGGTAGATCTCCCGCTCGCAGATGAAGTGCAGCAGATACACCAGATCCCCGCGCTTGGCCAAATACAGATCGCCCAGCAGAGCGTCTTCTTTCAGTTTGTACTCGTCCTTGACCCGGTTGTAGAGCTGGACCTCGTAGTCCTGGCGAAAGTGCATCGCCAGCCCCTTCTGGCCATCGATGGTAAACGGCCCCTGCTCGACAAACTGGCCCTTGGTCAGAATCGGGAAGGCCTTGGCCAGGTCCTTGCGCGCGGCGCGCTTGCTTTTGCGGTCGGCCATTTCGGCGGCGTAGGCCTCCAGCGGCATCGCGGAGGTGTCGACGTAGACGCCGATCGTCGGCATGGTGAACTTCTCTTCGTTGTCGAGGTAGTCGGTGGGGACATTAACGCTCTTCTGCGTGAGGACAAATCGCGTCCCGCGCGGCTTGCCGGCTTCCTCGTCGTCGATCCTGCCGAACTTCCAGTTGTCATACTTTTCAATCGTGAAGCCATAGAGCGCATCGCGGTAGAAGTTTCCCGCGACGGTCCCGGTGGGGCGCTTCTCCCCCGCCACCGCCACGGACACCAACAGCGCTATCGATAGTATCGCCCCAAGGCGCGGTCCTGACATGCGATCCTCCTCCCGGCAGTTGTACACGATAACCCAAGCGGGCGCGCTTGCCAAGTCTGAGAGTGAGACGGGATGACACGATCGCGAGGACAAAAAATCAGGGCCGGGGGGTGATGGAGTTGGGATCGGCCACGCTCGGGAGGGTCAGTAGCGAGCGCAGGACATCATCCCCGGCCCATATCGTTACAGCATGCAAACCCGTCCTTTGTTCCCGAACGAGCTTGCCGCTTGTCAGTCTCTGTTTACATTCGCTGATCCATTGGCATCAACAACGTTGCGCCGATTCTGTTTCCTGCCGCTGTGGGGCGATCGGCGCCGCTAGGAGACACTTGCAGAGAGAGCAAACGGCGTACCGCGCCCTCCCTCACGTATTAGTTACGATGAAATACCGAACTCGTTAGAAGATAATGCGTTGAAAATCTGGCTTTCGAGGGGGGATGCAGCGGTTTGCAGAGCTTCGGCAACCGGGCTATGGTCGCGACTCGCCCGGACCCAGGCCCCAGTGGAGTTTTTCGCGCAGAACCCGCAGAAACGAGCGTCCGGGGAAGTTGATGAGACGGGCCGGGAAGGGAGCGCGGGCAATTTCAACGGTGGCTCCCGTTGCCAATTTGCGTGTCCACTGCCCATCGACTGTCATCATCGCCTCCCCGGCCACCGCGCGGACAGTGACGCTGAGCCGGTCATCGGCGCCGAAGACCATGGGACGCTGGGCCAGCGTGTGCGGCGAAATCGGCGCCATCAGGAAGCCCCGCATCGTCGGCAACAGAATCGGCCCGCCCACCGAGAGGGCATAGGCGGTCGATCCGGTCGGAGTGGCGACAATCAGACCATCGCCGGCGATCTCGCTTAGGAAGTCGCCGTTGTGGTGCACGTGGAGGTGGATGATCCGGGCGATGCCGCCCTTGTCGATCACGATGTCGTTAAGGGCCGCCCAATGCTGCTTGCCGCCCTCCGGCTCGCGCACTTCGAGCATGAAACGCTCCTCAATGACATACTGCCCGGCGGCCACCCGGTCGAGGGCCTGCTCGGCTTCCTCGGGCGAGGCCACCGTAAGGAAGCCCAGAGTACCCAAATTGATGCCGAGGACCGGTGTGCCGGCCTCGCAGACCGCCCGCGCGGCGGTGAGAATCGTGCCATCGCCGCCCAGCGAAAGCAGCAGGTCTATCTTGCCGGTGAATCGTCCTTCGGGGATCGATTGGAAGTCGGGCGTACGGACCGCTTGGACGCGTTCGCAGACCGCGATCGGCCAGCCCCGGGCGGCGGCCCAGCGTTCCACCCGCCGCAGAACCTCCTCGGCGTTGGGACGCAGAGTATTGACGATCAGACCGAGACGTTTCATCCCATCTTCTCTTATCGGTCGCGGGCGATGATGAAATCGGCGATGGCGGCCAAAAGCGCCTGATCGCCGGGGAATCCGGACAGCGCGGCTTTGGCCTCGTCGACCAGCGCAGTGGCGCGTCGACGCGACGCCTCCAAGCCAATGGCGGCCGGGTAAGTCACTTTCTGGTGCTTCAAGTCGGAGCCGGTCGGCTTGCCCAGTTTCTCTGCCGGCTCGGTCAACTCGAGGATGTCGTCGATGATCTGGAAGGCCAGCCCCAGTGCATCGCCATAGCACCTCAGAGGCGTCAGGTCAGGATGCTCCAGCGCGCGGCCGGTCATGACGCCGCCGGCCAACAGACTGGCGGTGATCAGCCGCCCGGTTTTGCGCTGGTGGATCGCGCGCACCAGATCCTCGGTCGGGGTCTTCCCTTCCGCCTCGAGATCGGCCATCTGGCCATCAGCCATTCCTTCCGGGCCGACCGCGTGGGCCAAAAGCCGGATGATCTCCGCTCCCCCTTCACGGCCCAGGATTTCGAACGCGAGCGCCTGCAAGGCATCGCCGGCCAGGACCGCGGTGGCCTCGTCGAAGGCAACGTGGACGGTCGGACGGCCGCGGCGTTGGTCGTCGTCGTCCATGCAGGGCAGATCGTCGTGGATGAGCGAATAGGTGTGCAGCATCTCGATGGCAGCCGCCACCGGGTAGATAGCGGGCCGATCGCCGCCCAACGACCGGTAGCCGGCCAGGCAGAGGATTGGACGGAGCCGTTTGGCGGGCGCCAGCACCGCATGACGCATGGCATCAAACAGCCGCGGCGACGCGCCTGAAGGACAGGTCAGGATACGCGCCAGCTCGGCTTCGAGATGCTGCTGCTCGGCACGCCAGAAGGTCAGCAGCGCGGTCGCGGGACCCACTTGCGCCTCAGGGGATGAGCCGCTCATGCGTCTCCGGCATCGGCATCGTCGCGGGCGCTCAACTTCTCGATCTTCTCCCGGGCTGCGCCGAGTTTCTCGTTGCAGAACTTCACCAGCGCCATCCCCTCGGTGTAGAGCTCCAACGACTCCTCCAACGCGACATCGCCACCTTCGAGACGCGCAACGATCTCCTCCAGACGTTCGAAGGCCTGCTCGAATTTCTCCGGTGGGGCGGATTTCGGCTTGGTCATGGGGACATGGTAGCAGATTGGCGCGGGTCGAGACAATGGCATTCACGCGCGCCGCGCGCGGATGATGATGAAGCGCGAAAACGGTGGCACGGCCCTGAAGACCCGTGCCACCGCTCGATGTCAGATTACGTAGAAGCGGCTCTTGAGCCGCGTCTGTGATAGCGCGCGGGCAGCCAGGGGCTGAAAGTACCTTCTCGTGCGATGTGACGGGATCGTGCTATTCGGCAACCGACCGGATGGTCCCGCCGGCGAGGGTGGTGACGAGATGATCACCGGCGCGGACCGCCGCCGGGTCGCGCAGAGCCGCGGGGTCGCCGTCGCGGCGCGTGATCGAATACCCGCGCTGCAGGACATGCTCGGGCGAGAGCGCCTGCAGACGCCCCTGCAAACCCGCCACCCGCTGCGTGTGGTGGCGCATTTCCTGCTCGAGGGTGCGCATCAGACGCAGCGCGGTCTCATCGACACGCTGCGACGACTGCAGGAACAGATCGGCGGGACGGCGCAGCGCATGCGACATGGTGAGCCGTTCGAGACGCTGGGCGCGTGTCTGCAATAGTTGACCGATGGCGCGTTCCAGCCGCCGGCTGAGTGCCGGCATCTGCTCGCGCGCCCGCACCCAGCCCTCGGTCACCATCTGCGCCGCCATGGTCGGAGTGGCGGCGCGCAGATCGGCGACAAAGTCGGCGATGGTGAAGTCCACCTCATGGCCGACCGCCGAGATCACCGGCAGACGCGACGCATGGATGGCGCGCGCCACCATCTCCTCGTTGAACGGCCAGAGGTCTTCCAGCGAGCCGCCGCCGCGTCCGACGATCAGCACATCGATGTCCTCGCGGGCATTGAGCGCCTCGATCCCGGCCACGATGTCCTCGCGCGCGCCCTCGCCCTGCACCTTGGCGGGATGGAGGATGATTTCAAGCGCGGGAAAACGGGCGGCGATGGTGCGGCGGATGTCCTGAATCACCGCGCCGGTCGGCGATGTGACCACCCCGACCCGCAGCGGATAAACCGGAATGGGCCGTTTGCGCGCCTCATCGAAGAGCCCCTCGCGGAGGAGCTTCTCTTTCAGTTTCTGGAAGGCGACTTCCAGCGGTCCGATCCCGATGGCGGCGATCTGGGTGATGACCAACTGATACCCGCCGCGCGGGGCATAGACACTCAGGTGGCCATAGGCGCGCACCCGCAACCCGGCGTCGGGCTTGAAGTCGAGCCGCACGGTGTTTTTCCAGATGACGCAATCGAGGACCGCGTTTTCGTCTTTTATTGTGAGGTACCGGTGCCCGGAGTTGGCCAGCGTGGACTTGGAGATTTCCCCTTCGACCCAGACTTCGCCGACGGTGTCGGCGAGAATCTGCTTGATCAACGCGGTCAGCTCGGTGACCGAGTAGACTCGATCGGTCTGGGTCACCAGAGGGAGGAAGCCGCTGGAAGGGGAGTTGGGCATGGTTGAAAGCTGGAACGTCGCGCGGGCGCAGAGAGCGCGCCCCGCTTACTGCGTCTGCAATTCGGTCGCCAGCACGGTGTTTTGCATAAGCATCGCCACGGTCATCGGGCCGACCCCGCCGGGGACCGGAGTGATCGCGCCGGCGATTTCCGCCACCGAGGGATAATGCGCATCACCCACCAGACGGTATCCCTTTTTGGCCGACGGGTCCTCCACGCGGTTGATGCCGACATCGATCACCGTTGCGCCGGGCTTGACCATGTCGCCGCGCACCATCTCGGGCTGGCCCATGGCCAGGATCAGGATGTCGGCGCGGCGGGTGTGCGCGGCCAGATCGCGGGTGCGGCTGTGGCAGAGCGTTACCGTGCCGTCGCCGCCCTTGCCCTTGCGTGAGAGCAAAATCGACAGGGGACGTCCGACAATGTTGCCTCGACCGAGCACCACAACTTCGGCGCCGGCAATCGGAATGTTTGAGCGGGTGAGCAATTCGAGAATGCCCGCGGGTGTGCAGGGCAGAAGCGCGCCGCCGCCCAGCGTCATGACGCCGACATTGTACGGATGAAATCCGTCGATGTCCTTGCGCGGGTCGATCAAGTCGACCAGCGCCGCCTCATCGAGGCCTTTGGGGAGCGGCGACTGGATGATGTAGCCGTGCAGGTCGGCGCGGGCGTTGAGTTCGCGCACCAGCGCCACCAGTTCCGCCTGCGCGGTGGCCGCCGGACGCGCGATGATCTCGGAGCCCATGCCGAGTTCCTCGGCGGCCTTCTTCTTCGAGTTGACATACACGGCCGAGGCGGGATCATCGCCGACCAGGACCGCGGCCAGACGCGGGGTGATGCCGCGCGCTTTCAGGGCGTTGATGCGGGGAATCAGATCGGCGCGGAGGTCGGAGGCGATCGCTTTTCCATCAATGATGCGGGCGCTCATGCGCGGAATAAATCGCCCCGCCGGGGCGAAGACCAGCGGGAATCGCGCGGCACATGTTGCGCCGAGTCAATTCGCCATTCCCGCGTGTGCAGGAATTCAGCTTTGGCACCCACGGCCTGGGTCCCCGCTGTTCAAAGCTCCCGACCAGAATCAAGGGACGCGGGGGCGGGGCGACGGAGACGCTGCGAAGAATCGCAGCGGCAGCGAACAAAGGTTGCGAATCGCTGCCCTCACACGTCGTTGGGAGAGACCGGGCGTGGTTCGGTCTCGCCCACCTGGCGTTCGGGGAGATCGAAGTACTCGCGCACGGTCTGGCTGCCGTCATAGGCGCACTGGAAGCGCTCGATCGACAGGGCGCGTCCGGAGCGCTCGTCGACTTCGACCACGCAGCCGCACATGCGCACATCCCCCTCGGCCATCTCGAACTTGTGCGGCATGCCGGTGATGAATCGGGCGATGGCGATTTCGGGCTTGGCCCAGAGGACCGAATCGTGCGGGCCGGTCATGCCGGCGTCGGTGAGATAGGCGGTCCCCTGCGGGAGAATTTTCTCGTCGGCGGTCTGTACATGGGTGTGTGTGCCGACCACCGCCGAGACGCGTCCATCGAGGTAGTAGCCCAGCGCCTGCTTCTCCGAGGTCGCCTCGGCGTGGAAGTCGACGAAAATGATCGGGGTCCTCTCGCGCAGCCGCTCCAATTCGGCATCGGCGGTGCGGAAGGGGCAGTCGATCTCCTTCATGAAGACCCGCCCCTGGAGATTCAGCACACCGACGGTGATCCCGGCCGGGGTGGTGCGCCAGACACTCCCCTTCCCTGCCGCGGCCGGCGGATAGTTGGCCGGACGCAGCACATAGGGCTCCTCGGTGAGCAGCTCGCGGGCATCGGGACGGTCCCAGATGTGGTTGCCCGAGGTCTGGACATCGACGCCGTAGGTGAACAGCTTCTGCGACATTTCGCGCGTGATGCCATACCCGCCGGCGGCATTCTCGACATTGGCGATGACAAAGTCGATTGCGTGCTTGCGCTTGAATCCCCACAAAAGTTGCGAGACGATCCAGCGGCCGGGCCGTCCGGTGATATCGGCGATGAACATCAGTCGCATGACTTCAACTACTAGGCTACTGGCATCAGCCAGTCATGTCCCCTCTCCCCGGAAGGGGAGAGGGTTAGGGTGAGGGGTGTCACGCCGGTCGGAAACAATCCGCTCAAGCACACCTTCCACATTCAACAATACGACTTCATACTTGAACCGCAATACGCGAAAGCCAAGTGCTACCAGCCGTCTCTCACGACCCACGTCGCATTCCTTGCGACCGTTTTGCAATGGGCCGTCGATCTCAATAATTGATCTTCGATCAGGGCTGTATAGATCGACGACGTAACTCTCGATTGGATATTGCCGGCGGAACTTGGACCCCAACAACGCGCGGTTCCGCAGCTCATCCACAGCCTCTCCTCGGCTACAGTCTGATCACGCCGCACAATTCTTGCACGTCCGCGCGTGTCGTCTGAAACTGCATGGCGCCAATTCTCCCGCTGTTCCATAGGAGAATCCCCTCACCCTAACCCTCTCCCCTTTCAGGGGAGAGGGGAAGCATCGATGGCGGGTGACGTTTGCCGGTCCCTGTATTCGTGGCCATTGATAACCATGATTGTGATCGAGCCCAATACAAGAGACGTCACGAACGTGAACAACCCCGCACCGATACCATGCTCAAGTGTCACCGCGACAACCGTGCCGCACCATAACAAGACGCCGATGGTCCCAGCAATGGTCGTACGGCCGAACCAGACTGTCCCCACAAGCCGGAGTCGCCCCCCCCCGCGAATCCCAAGAAGCAGTGCGACTGCAAGAGCAACGACGGTGTAAATCCACCATTGGGGTGACCTCAGGAAGCTCGTCTCAAGAGTTCTATTTCGCGTAATCCACGGCGCGGGTCTCGCGGATCACCGTCACCTTGATCTGGCCGGGGTACTGCATCTCCTGCTGGATCTTCTTGGCGATGTCGTTGGCCAGCAGATGCGCGCCGGCGTCATCGACGTTCTCGTTTTCGACGATCACGCGCACTTCACGTCCGGCCTGGATCGCATACGACTTCGCCACGCCGGTGAACCCATCGGCCAGTTCTTCCAGTTTCTCCAGGCGTTTGATGTACCCTTCGAGCGGCTCGCGGCGGGCGCCGGGACGGGCCCCGGAGACCGCATCGGCGGCCATCACGATGATCGGATAGGGCGATTCGGGCGGGACATCGCCGTGATGCGCCTCGACCGCGTTGATTACGATCGGATTTTCGTTGTAACGCTTGAGGAAGGCGACGCCGATTTCGACGTGGGTACCTTCGGTCTCGCGGTCGATCGCCTTGCCGATGTCGTGCAACAGGCCGCAGCGCTTGGCCAGCATCGGGTCCAGCCCCAGTTCGGCGGCGATCAGGCCGCAGAGCATCGAGACCTCGACGATGTGCGCCAGCACATTCTGGCCGTAAGAGGTGCGGTAATGCAGCTTGCCCAGAAGCCAGACGACGTCGCGGTGCAGATCATGGATGCCGACATCGAAACAGGCCTGTTCGCCCGCCTCGCGGATTTTGACTTCGATTTCCTTCTGGGTCTTCTCGACGATCTCCTCGATGCGCGCCGGGTGAATACGGCCGTCGCCGATCAGTTTTTCCAGCGACAGCCGCGCCACCTCGCGACGGACCGGGTCGAAGGATGAGAGGATGACCGCCTCGGGGGTGTCATCGACGATCACGTCGACGCCGGTGGCGGTCTCAAACGAGCGGATGTTGCGTCCCTCGCGGCCGATGATGCGGCCCTTCATCTCATCGGAGGGAAGATTGACCACCGAGACGGTGGTCTCCACGGTGTGCTCGCCGGCGCAGCGGTAGATGGCGCGGGTGATGATCTCGCGCGCCTCCTTGTCGGCGTTGCGTTCGGCCTCCTCGATGATCTCCTTGGCGCGGGTCGCGGCTTCGCGGCGCACCTGTTGCTCGAGGTTGTCCATGAGGAGCTGTTTGGCCTCCTCGGTGGTCATCCCGGCGATGCGTTCCAGTTGCTTGTTCTGGTCGGCGATCAGGTGCTCGAGTTCGCCCTCGCGGACCCGCAGGGCGCGTTCCTTGGTGACCAGGGCCTTTTCGCGGTTCTGGACATCGCGGTCCTTGGTCTGGAGGACATCGACCTTGCGGTTGATGGAGTCTTCGCGTTCCTGGAGTTTCTTTTCGGTCTTCTGCAGTTCGGTGCGTTTGACCTGCAGTTCGCGTTCGACCTCGACCTTTTGCTTGTAGAGCTCATCCTTGGCTTCGAGGATGGCTTCCTTCTTCTTGATCTCCGCTTCCTTCTCGGCTTCGCGCACGATCTGCCGCGCGATCTCATCGGCGCGGGCGATCTTCGACTGCCCGACGCGCCGGGCGAGGATGTAGCCGAGCAGGGCGAAGACCGCGGCCACCACGGCCACAATCAGTCCCAGTTCCCAAAGAGGGATCTGCATAGCGCCCTCCCAGGACCGTGCCATGACCGAAGACGGCCCGGGGGCCGTCGGATGTCACTTCACTGGTCCGGTCTCAGTTGGCGGTGAGGGACATACGAGATGGGGAATCGGTGGAGGATGCGACGGCGCCGGCGGCCAGCCGTGCCTCCAGCTTCTCGCGCAGAATCCGGGCGCGGGCCGAAAGCGAGGCTGTTTGGCGTTCGGTCTCACGCAGAGACGAGAACATCTCGTCCGTGATGTTCAACGCCGCCAGTATTGCGACTTTGGCTGTGGGCAGACTGGGCGACCGGTCGGCGATCTTGCGCATCGCCCGGTCGACATGGTCCGCCACGCGAGTCATATACTCCGTATCCGCTTCCCCCTCGGCGCGCAAAGGATATTCATCGCCGAAGATGCTGACGCGGATGGTCTTGGAAGGCGTATCCACCGGCTATCTTAACCCTGAGTTGTGATTCCCATCTTGTTCCCGTACCGCGATTTATGTCAAAGTACTGCTCCTCCGCGTCCAAAGTTTCCCGCGCGAGGGCAGTTGTCAAGTCTCAATTTTGCCACGTTACAGCGATTTTTCGTGCTCGCGGATGATCTCAATCAGCTTTTGCAGCCGCGCCTTGACCTCGGCCAGACGGTCCGGCGACGGGGAAGCGCTCTGCACAATCCGGTTGGAGATCGAAGCGACCCGGTTCTTTTCGGATTTCAGTTGCTCGGAGAGCAGGCCGCGATCGGAGCGGAGACGCTCGTTTTCCGCCTCGAGCGTCGTCAGACGCTCCAAGGCCCGTTCTATCGATTTCTCTAATAGATCAAACTCGGAATGATCCATGTCCGACGCTGATGTCTCAGGTTGACCGATGGTGGTGCCGCCAGAGTGCCCGGTGAGGCGGCGTTCAAATGTACGCCGCAGCTTAATCCGATACTTTAAGCGAGTCAAGCGAATTAAAGAAAAACTTCAATGGGGAGCGACGCCGCGGCATTTTGATGACCCTCCCCTGTCGTTCAGTTCTGCACTGTCACCCCCCGCGCGACCAGGGCCGGAATCTGCACCGTCAACGCCTGCTGCGTGAGCGGATTGAAGGAGACGGTCAGCAGATCCCCCTGCCCGACTCCCTGGTTGGCCACCAAGGGCGCCAGATCGGTGATCTGGTTGGAATGCAGGTAGAGCACCGTCAGGTTCGGCAGGTTGGCCAGCGGCGCAAGATCGACGATCCCGTTGCCGGGCAGGATTAACTGCTGCAGCGTCGTCATTCCCGCCAGCGGACTCAGGTCGGCGGCGTGGTTGTCGCGCAGGCCCAGCACCGCCAGGGCCGGGAGACTGGCCACCGGCGAGAGGTCGGAAATCTCGTTTTCCGAAACGTGCAGGAAGATGAGGTCGGCGCAGTAACCGATCCCGGTCAGGTCGTGGATGCCGCGATTTTCGGCGCGCAGTTCGGTGTACCCACGCAATTCCGAGCCCTGGATGTCGCCGACCGGCTTGGCGATCAGGGCACGGATGGCCGATTCGAGCGCGGTATCGGGAAAGTGCACCACCAGATCGTTCAGCGTCCGCGCGGCGGCAACATTCGAGAGTCCGGACCACTGGTCAAAGAGATTGTTGCAGTCGATGGCAAAGTAGTAGCGCGTGTCGACGGACAGTCCGCCGATGACGACGCTGTCGTCGGCGCCGGGCTCGCCGGGCGCGGGCGCCGCGAACCAGGGCGCCGCCTGCGACCAATTTGCAGAGGTGATGGGCACGGTGCTGAAACGCAGATCATACATTCGAGCGCGGTCATGCGCGGCGTTGCTGTCGGGCACGGTCCATTTCAGTTTGATGGTGACCATACTCGAATCGACCGCTCGCAGATTGGTGATCGCCGCCGGCGGATAGTGGGTGTCGCCGTTGTCGTCGTCATCGTCATCATCGTCTCCATCGACCCCTCCGCCGCTGGAGCAGGCGGCGAGAGCGAGTACGCACAGCAACACCGCCCAGCGGCGCAGGCCAAGCAGTCGGAGCCATTCCATGATGTCCTCCCCGTTAATTGCGGTCGCAACAGATGTCGCGGGAAAGTTAGCGCGTGACGGTTACGCAAACGCGCGATTTTCGCGGGATAATGACCGGAGCGAAATTGGCAACATTGACCGCAGTGGTCGGTGTTGCCAGCCACGTTCGCGCGATTCCAACAAAGATCCCAACCGGGTTGCGGCATAGAGCGCCGCAACCGGGTTAGGATGACGGGTGTAACAGGACGTCGGACATTCCTGTCTGACCTGCCGTGAGTATCGCCTCGTTCGGCGGGTCCCAAGAGCGGACCCGCCCCACGAGGCGATGGACAGACAAGCATGGCCGTCCTCCTAATTTCGATTCCAATTGAGCAAGTATCAGGAGGTCAGTCATTCGGATCTGACCTGCCATCGCCAATCGGGGGCCGCTTTTGGGCCCCCGCTTGGTGATGGCATCTTACGGGATCGGTGGATGCTACTCGCGGAGTTTGGCGCCGAACTCGGATTCGAGCGCGGCGACGATGGCGCGGTGGGCGTTGTCGGCTTCGTCGTCGGTCAGGGTGCGGTCGGCGCGACGGTACACCAGCGCGAAGGCGACGTTCTTCTTCCCTTCCGGAATCGGCTTGCCGGTGTAGAGATCGAAGAGTTTCACCGACTCGATCAGATCGCCGCCGGCACGACGGATGGCCTCCAGCAGGACGGCAACCGGTGTGCCGGCGTCGACAATCAACGCCATGTCGCGGTAGGCGGCGGGAAACCGCGGCAGTTCACGATACTGCGGGATGCGAACATCGGCGGCGGCGATCAACGCCTCCACGTCCAACACCGCCGCCCAGACCGGGGTCTTGATATCGAAATTGGCGCAGACACGCGGATCGATGCGTCCGATTTCGCCCAGCCGCTTCTCTCCCGCCTTGATAGCGAAGGACTCCCCGGACGCCAGCGGCACAACCGCTTCCGCGGCCAGGTCCATCGGAATGCGCAGGGCGGCCGACACCGACTGCCACGCGCCTTTCAGGTCGAAGAAGTCATAGGGGCGCGGCTTGCCTTCCCAGCCGGAGGCGGGCGCATCGCCGGCCAGCGCCAGCGCCAGACGGCGTGTCTCGTTATACGGTTCGGCGCCATGCCCCTTGGCGTAAGTGAACCCCAGCTCATAAATCGCGATCGAGTCGACCCGGCGGTTGAGATTGTGCGCCACCACCGACAACAACGATCCGTACATGTCGGCGCGCATCACCGCCATGTCCGACGAGAGCGGATTGCGCAGCGGCACGGGACGGGCGTTGGCGATGAGAATCTGCCGCGGATCGACCAGCGAATTACAGACGACCTGATTGAAACCCAGCCCCTCGATCACGTCGCGCAGGCGCGTCTCCCACTTCACTTTCGGATTGCGGTGAGTGGGCTGCATCCCGGCGGCGCGTTTGTTGATCGGGATGCGCTCATAGCCGTAGACCCGCGCGATCTCTTCGGCCAGGTCGATCGGCTTGGTGACATCGGGACGGAAGGTCGGCACGGTCACCATCGCGGTCTTGCCGGTCACCACCCCGAATTCGAGCGAGGCGAGGATATCGACCATCTTCGGCGAGGCCAGGTTGGTGCCGAGGGTGCGGTTGATCCATTCCGATTCCAGCTCGAGTTTGAGCGGCGCGACCGGACTGGGATAGGCGTCGACGGTGCCGGTCAGCAACTTACCGCCGGTGAGCTTCGACAGCAGCGCCGCGGCGCGATCGAGCGCATAGATCACGCCATTGGGGTCGACCCCACGCTCAAACCGCTGGGAGGCGTCGGTGTTCAGATCGAGTTTATTGCGCGAGCGGCGGATGCGCACCGGATTGAAGCAGGCCGACTCGATCAGGAAATCGGCGGTGAGCGCCGAGACCTCGGAGCTCTGGCCGCCCATGATCCCGCCGATGGCCACCGGGTTGCCGCCGTCGGTGATCATCACGGTCTTCTCCGGCAGTTTGCGCGGCTTGTCGTCGAGCGTGATGAATTCTTCACCGCCGGCCGCGGCGTTGATCCGCACCTCGCCGCTCTCGAACTTGCTCCAGTCGAAGGCATGCAGCGGCTGGCCGGTCTCCAGCATGACAAAGTTGGTGACATCGACGGCGTTGTTGATCGGACGCAGCCCGGCGCTGCGCAGACGGTGCTTGAGCCACCACGGGGACGGTCGTACGCGTCCGCCGGTCACCAGCCGACCGGCGTACCGCCAGCACCCTTCCGGGTCCTCGATGGTGACGCGCAGACGCTTATCGACGGGCTCGCCGTTTTCAAGCAGATGGAATTCCGGACGGCGGATGCGGCTGCCCACCAGCGCGCCCACTTCGCGGGCGATGCCGAAGACCGACAGACAGTCGCCGCGGTTGGGGGTCAGATCAAACGAGATGCTGGTGTCATCCAGCTCCAGTTCCTGCCAGAGGTCGCGTCCCACGGTCTGCGTCTCGGGATCGAGGGCCATCAACCCTTCGTGATCGTCGGTCAACCCGAGTTCGCGTTCGGAGCAAACCACCCCCTCGGAAATGATGCTGCCGAAGGCGCGTGTGCCGACCGGCTCGGCCGCGCCGGGGAGAATGGCGCCGACACGGGCATAGGCGACCAGCATGCCGTCCTTGACGTTCGGCGCGCCGGAAACCACCGTCTTCTTCGAGATGCCATCGTCAACGGTCAGCACCTTGAGGTGGGCGTCGCCGGGGATGGTGTCGGTGTTGATCACGCGCGCGACGACCACGCCATGGAAGCGGGGAAAGACCGGTTCGAGCCCGCCGACGGCGGTGCCGATCCCGGTGAGACGGTCGGCCAGTTCGGCCGGTTCCCAGGGGATGGTGATGTAGTCGGACAGCCAGCGGTAACCGAGTTTCATGGCGAATCCTTCAATAGGTCCGATGGGCCCAATTGGACCTATTAAAATTGCTTCAAGAAGCGCAGATCGTTCTCATAGAGCAGGCGGATGTCGTTGATGCCATGCTTGAGCATCGTCACCCGCTCGATGCCCATCCCGAACGCGTAGCCGGAAAAGACCTTGGGGTCGTAATCAACTGCGGCGAACACATTCGGATGAATCATCCCGGCGCCGAGAATCTCCAGCCAGCCCTCATGCTTGCACAAGGGACAGCCCTGGCCGCCGCAGAGGGTGCAGGAAATGTCGACCTCGGTGGAGGGCTCGGTGAACGGGAAGAAACTGGGCCGGAAGCGCAGCTTCACATCGGCGCCGAAGTACTCCTGCGTGAAGGCCGCCAGCACCCCCTTCAGATCGGCAAAGGACACGTCGGTGTCGACGAAGAACCCTTCGACCTGATGGAAGACGCAATAGGACCGGGCGTTGACCGCCTCGTTGCGATAGACCCGTCCGGGCGCCAGAATCCGCACCGGCGGACGGCGTTTCTCAAACGTGCGCACCTGCACCGGCGAGGTGTGCGTGCGCAGCAGGTATTCGTCGGACACAAAGAACGTGTCCTGCATGTCGCGCGCCGGGTGGTCGGGCGGGAAATTGAGCGCGCCGAAGTTGTAGTAGTCGGTCTCGATTTCGGGGCCGTCGGCGATCTCGAACCCCATCCCATAGAAGATCTCGATCACTTCCTCCATGGTGCGGGTGATGAGGTGACGGACACCGCGCGGCTGGGGACGTCCCGGCAGCGTGAAGTCATAGCGTGGCGCGGCCACGGCGGCGGCGTGGCCATCGACGCTTTCGAACAGTTGCGTCAGGGCGTCGCGCACCTGATTGGCGAGGGCGCCGACCTGACGGCGCTCCTCCTCGGGCAGGTCCTTGAGGCCGCGGAGGATTTCATTGAGTCGACTCTTTTTGCCCAGAAAGCGGACTTTCATCTGGGCGCGCTCGGCCGGCGAGGCCTTGTCCCATTCGGCGCGCGCGACGGCCTCCAGCTCGCGCAGTTGATCGGTCATGCTCATCGGTTGTCCGTTCGCTACGGTCCCGCCCCGGGGGCCGGGGCGCAGTCCCAACGATCATGCATTCGGGCCGCCGACGGAATCAGAAACATGCGCGTCGGCGCAAAACAAAAAACCCGCCGGAGGCGGGTCTTCGGCACGCTTCCCCGCGGGGAGGCGGTGTTGACAATCGCTAACGTCCGCCGCCCGCCGTGCGCGCCAGCGCGGCGAAACCATCCGGGTCGGTGGCGGCCATGTGGGCCAGCACCTTGCGGTCCAGCTCAATCCCGGCCTTCTTGAGGCCGTCCATGAAACGGGCATAGGTGAGCCCGAGCCCGCGCGCGGCCGCGTTGATGCGGACAATCCAGAGATTGCGCATCGAGCGCTTGAGGTTGCGCCGGTCGCGGTATTGGTACTGCCAGCCCTTCTCGACGGTCATCCGGGCGGTGCGATACTGCTTGCGCCGTCCGCCAAAGTTCCCCTTGGCTTCATCGAGGTACTTCTTGCGGCGCCGATGGGCGGCGACATTGTTCGTTGCGCGTGACACTTGTGAGTCTCCCTAACTGACGATTCTGGCCTTAGGCCCCATACGGCAACAGGCAATCGACGCGTCCCTCATCGGTCTTGTCGACGTAGGCGGTCTTGCGCAGTTGGCGCTGGCGCTTGGTCGACTTGGAGCCGGAGAGGTGGCCGCGGTAGGCCTTGGCGCGCTTGAACTTGCCCGAGGCGGTGCGCTTGAAGCGCTTGGCGGCCGAACGATTGGATTTCATCTTTGGCATGTTGCCTATCCCTCTTTGGCCTTTTGGCCAAGACCCGCAAATATATGCGCTGCAAGGCCTCTGTCAACATCAAATAATCGAGAAAAGCGCTCAGGCGGCCGGCTGCTCGGCGGTCCCGGAGGGCGCTGGAGCGGTGTCCGCCACGGGCTTACCGGCGGCGGCTGGCTTCTCCCCGGGCTTTTCGTCGGCCCTGGGCTTGACCGCCCCCTTCTTGGGGTTGATGATGAGCGACATATGCCGCCCTTCCATGCGCACCGACGGCTCCGGCTGGCCGACATCGGCCAGCATTTCCTTGATCCGCTCCAGGATCCGGTAGCCGAACTCGGTGTGGGTCATCTCGCGGCCGCGGAACTCCACATAGGCGCGGACCTTGTGTCCCTCGATCAGGAATTCGCGCAACTTGGCCGTCTTGAAGTTGATGTCATGCTCGTCGATCTTGGGCCGGTAGCGCATTTCTTTGAGTTGCGTGCTGGTCTGGCGCTTTTTGGCCTTCTTGGCATTCTTCGATTCGTCGTACAGGTACTTACCGTAATCGAGGATGCGGCAGACCGGCGGACGGGCGTCGGGGGAAATCTCGACTAAGTCCAAGCCCTGGTCTTCGGCGAGCTTGAGCGCATCCTTGGTCACCATGATGCCCAATTGGGCGCCATCGGGACCGATCACCCGCACTTGCGGGAACCGGATGCGACGGTTGATACGAGTCTGCGGCTGGCGTGGCGCGGCGATAGAGCGTACCTCCCCGGGCAGGGCCCGGACACGGGTTTAGGGTTCGGCGCGACGGGTGTAGTCGGCCGGTTTATCCTGGCTTTTGATCAATTCAACGAATTGCGCGATCGGTTGCACACCCAGGTCCGTCCCGCCATGGGCGCGGACGGCGACCATTCCCGATTGCGCTTCCTTTTCTCCGACAACGAGCATATACGGAATCTTGCTGGTTTCCGCTTCGCGGATTTTCATGCCGATCTTTTCCGGCCGCAGGTCGGCGCGCACCCGCACCCCCTTGGCCTTCAGCTCGGTCTCGAGGGCGGCGGCGTAGTCGGCCACCTTCTCGCTCACGGTCAGGATGATGGCCTGCTCGGGCGCGAGCCAGACCGGGAAATTGCCGGTGTAGTGCTCGATTAAGATGCCGAAGAAGCGCTCCAGCGATCCCATCAGGGCGCGGTGGACCATGACCGGACGGTGCCGGGCGCCGTCGGCGCCGACATAGTGCAGATCAAACCGCTCGGGCAGATTGAAATCGAACTGGATGGTCCCGCACTGCCAGCGACGGCCGATGGCATCACGGACATGCATGTCGATCTTGGGTCCGTAGAAGGCCCCGCCCCCCTCGTCGATCTGGTAGGCCTGCCCGCGCGAGTCGAGTGCGCGTTTCAGCGACTCCTGCGCCAGCAGCCAGTCATTCTCGTCGCCGATCGCCTTCTCCGGGCGGGTGGAGAGGAAGACATCGATATCGGTGAACCCGAAGGCGGCATAGATCGAGAAACAGAAATCGACGGTCCGCGCGATCTCCGCTTCCACCTGGTCGCGGCGGCAGAAGATGTGCGCGTCATCCTGGGTGAAACCGCGCACGCGCAGGAGCCCGTGCAGCACCCCGCCGCGCTCGAAGCGGTACACCGTGCCCAACTCCGCCCAGCGCAGCGGCAAATCACGGTAACTGCGCACATCCGACTGGTAGATCAGGATGTGGAACGGGCAGTTCATCGGCTTGAGCTGATGTGGGTTGTTCTCCACATCGAAGGGCGGAAACATGCTGTCGGCATAGAAGCCGGTGTGCCCGGAAATTTCCCAGAGACGAAGACGCGCCACATGCGGCGAATAGACGAGCTCGTAGCCCGACTCCTGATGCCGGCGGTACCAGAATTCCTCGATGATGCGGCGGATGAAGGCCCCGCGCGGATGCCACAGCACCAGCCCGGCGCCGGCGTCCTCCTGGATCGAGAACAGTTTCAGTTGCTTGCCCAGGCGACGGTGGTCGCGCTTTTCGGCCTCCTCGCGGCGCTTGAGGAACTCATCGAGGGCCTTCCGGTCCGGATAGGAGACGGCGTAGATGCGCTGCAGTTGCCGGTTGTCCTCGGGATTGCCGAAGTAGGCGCCGGCGACATTGAGCAGTTTGAAGGCCTTGATCCGCCCGGTGCTGGGCACATGCGGCCCGCGGCACAAATCGAGGAAGCGCGAGGAGGTGTAGTAGCTGACCTGATCGCCGGCCTCACTGATCTTCTGCAGGATTTCGAGCTTGTATGGCTCGTTCATCTGGCGGAAGAGCGAACGCGCCTCGTCGGGGGAGCACTCATGCCGGACAAAGGGGGCGTCTTCAGCCGCGATTTCGGCCATGCGCTTTTCGAACTTTTCGAGATCCTCGGGCGTGAACGGACGCGGCGGATCGAAGTCGTAGTAGAACCCCTCCTCGATCGGCGGGCCGATGGCGACCTTGGTGCCGGGCAGGACCTCCTGCACCGCCTGCGCCATCACATGCGCCGACGAATGCCAGAAGACCTGTTTGCCTTCGGGCGAGTCCCAGGTCAGGATGGCGATTTCGGCGTCTTCCTCAATCGGACGCGACAGGTCGCGCACCTGGCCGTTGATCTTGATGGCCAGCGCGTCGGCGGCCAGCCGCTTGCCGATGGAAGCGGCAACATCACGGCCCGTCGTTCCCCTCGGGTACTCGCGTTGGGAACCGTCGGGAAGCGTCAGCGTGATGGTGGCGGAGGCGGGGATGGTGGTCATACGACGATCCACCAGCCCGCCGAGACCGTGGTGGTCGTGGCGGTCGTACGCGAAAACGCGATCAGCGAGAAGGGTTGGAATGGGTGCACGTTGTGTCCGGGCATGGTGGGCGATACTGGAGTTGAACCAGTGACCTCTTGCATGTCAAGCAAGCACTCTAACCAACTGAGCTAATCGCCCCCGTTTCATCCGCTAAACATAACAGTCGAACTTACAAGGGCGCAAGTGTTTATCCGGCGTCACAGGCGCCAGTTTTTCAGCAGCCGGTCGACGATGTCGCCGATTTTCTCCTCGGCGGCGTAGTCGCCGCTTTCGATCTGACGGCGGAGTTCATCGACACGGGCCCGGCGCTGGGTGTCATCCAGCAGCGCGGTGTCGGCATCCTCCAGCATGAGACGGGCGATGGCCTCACGGATCGCCGCATCGTCGCCTAACGCGCTCTCGGAGGGCAGATGCTCCTCGTCCGGACCGAGATTGTCGGCGGGATCACTCGGGCGAGATGTCATGATCGGCACGTTCCCTTCCCGGACCCGGCGGTCATAGCCAGCCCGGCGCCCCCACTGATAGTATCGGCGGCGCGGGCGGGCGAGTCAAACAAGGAGTGGCAGTTTGGGGGAAGTGACCGGTGGTCAACGTGTTGTCGTGCGTACGTGGGCAAGGGATATTTCGGGAGGGCGATTTGCGATTGGCGATTGACGATTTGCGATTGACGATTGTTGGGTGTGGAGGTGGGTGCGGGGCCTGTCAGGAATTTTGTGTGTCGGTCATTTCTGTTCATAATCACGCAC
>CAZQIZ010000022.1:0-48929 GCA_964593585.1 uncultured Ignavibacteria bacterium | reverse complement strand
CACACGTCGGTCGAGACGCTCATCGGAGGCGAGGTAAACCTCTCCCATTCCGCCTTCGCCGAGTTTCTTCAGAATGCGATAGTGAGCAATGATCGTATCGAGCATCTAAAACACCCTTGGGGGGAGGTTAAGGAGGCGCTGGAACTCCGGGTGCGACCGGAGCGCATCCCAGCGCGGCGACCGCGCGAGGTATCCGGACGAGACCCAGGCGGGGGCGGAGAGCAATCGCGCAAGGATGGCTAGCGCTTGGGCATGCTCGCCTGCTTCGGTCAGGAGAACCGCATGAACCTCTTCGAATGTCGGCGTCAGCAACGCATCTCTCGCGAGCGGGTTCGCCGCCATCGCCTCGCGCGCGGCGGCAATGGCGCCTTCGCGTTCACCCAATCCGACCAGCACGCGCGCCAGAGCCAAGCGCCGGCGAATGTCATCGGCCGCGATGGGTTCCCGCATCAACTGATTGTGGGCCTGACGGAAGGATTCCTGGGCCTCGTCGGGACGGCCCAGCAGGGAGTAGGCCTCGGCATACAGCAGCGGCTTGGGATAATACCAGATTTGATCGGTGTACTCATCGCCGGGCAGCCGCTTAATGTGCGCCAGCACCGGATCGAGATTGCGTTCGGCCAGCAGCAGCTCAAACCACTCGATGAACCCCTCTTCGAATCCCCGTTCCCCGATGGATTCAAGCCGTCGGCGCGCTCCCGGCAAATCTCCGTAGGCAAAAAACCGAACCATGGCGCTCCACGTGTACGCATTGTACTGATCGGGGGCCAGCCGGATTGACTGGTTGAGATATGATTCCGCGTCGTCGAAACGCCGCATGAGGAAGCAGGTAATCCCGGCCTCGGTGATGTACTGGATGCTGGCGGGGTCAAGTTTTTGGGCGGCCTTGATGCCTTCGAGCGCCTCGGTGAAGTGTCCGAGCCGCCGCTGAATCACCGCAATGAGAAAGATGGCCAGCGCGTGGTTTGGTTTGAGACGCACCGCGCGCTTGAACTCATCCAGGGCGCCTTCATAGTCAACCCGGCAACGGTAGAGATAAAAACCGTTGGCGATCGCGGTCAATGCGTCATCCGCGTTCAGCAACAGCGCCGTGGCGACCGCCTGCCGCGCCTTCTCCGCGCGCTCCGGGGTCGGATCGCCGCCAAAGAAATACAGCCCCGAGTGCGCGATTGACAAACAGGCATGCGCCTGCGCGAATGCGGGATCGAAGGAGACTGCGCGCTCAAACATCTGGATCGCCAGCCGATGGTTCTCCGGCGTGTAATCCGGGTTGGTGATGTATTCGTAACCGCGCAGATACGCGTGATACGCGTCGAGATTCTCGGTCGGCTTGGCCTCGATGGCGCGGCGCTCGGGATCGCCCAGCTTGACGTTGAGCTGCTCGGTCACCTTTTCGGCGATGTCCGACTGCACGTCAAAGATGTCCTCCAGGACGCGGTCGTAGCGGTCCGACCACATGTGCGTGTCCTCGTTGACGCGAATCAACTGCGGCGTGATGCGCACGCGGCTGGGCCCTTGCGCGGCCTTGCCCCAACGCACGGTGCCTTCGAGCACATAGTCGACGCCCAGCTCGCCGCCGATCTCGCGGATCGGCTTCTTGGTCCCCTTGTACTGCATGACGCTGGTGCGCGAAATCACGCCGATGTCGGCCACCGCCGCCAGACGGCTGATGATCTCCTCGGTGATGCCGTCGGCGAAGTACTCATCGTCGGCCGGGCCGAGATTCTCAAACGGCAGCACCGCCAGCATCTTCTTGCGCGCGGCCGCCTGCGGACTGCCGGAGCTGCTGGTGCGCACCAGACGGCGCAGATCGGCAATCAGGTCGGCCGCCGACTGATAGCGCTCGGTTGGATGCTTGGCCAGACACTTCGAGACGATGCGCTGCAGTTCGTCGGACACACCGGTCAGATACCGCGCCAGCGGCTGCGGCTCGTCGTTGACGATGGCATACATCAAGGCCGCGTTGTGCGCACCCTGGAAGGGCAGGCGGTCGGCGAGCATTTCGTAGAGCACCACGCCGAACGAGAACAAATCGGAACGGTGGTCGCAGTCGCGGCCGCTGGCCTGCTCGGGTGACATGTAGGCGGCGGTGCCGACGGTCGAGCCGGTCTGGGTCAGACGCGCCGCGCCTTCGAAGGTCGCCAACCCGAAGTCGAGCAACCGCGGACGGCCGTCTGCATCGACCAGCACGTTCGACGGCTTGACATCGCGATGGATGACGCCGGCGGCATGGGCCTTGCCCAGCCCCTCCACAATCTGGATGCCCAGCGCAAGTTTGTCTTCGGTTGACAGCGCGCGCGATTTCAGGTAACCGGCGAGATCCTGCCCCTCGACATACTCCATCACGATGAAATCGCGATCATCGGTGGATTCGACCGCGTGGATTGTCATGATGTTCGGGTGATTGAGTTTGGAGGCCGCCTTGGCCTCGCGGAGCAGACGGGCGCGCGCCTCCGGGTCTTTCGTCAGATTTTCGGAAAGGAACTTCAGCGCAACCTGACGCTCCAGACGGCTGTCCTGCGCGAGGAAGACCTCGCCCATGCCGCCGGACCCGAGTTTACGGATGATTTGGTAATGCGCGATTGATTGTCCGATCATGGTGTCCATTTCGCAAGACAAGAGAAGTAAGGTCGGCTATATCCCCAGGGATTGCAATAGTTCTGCGAAGCGCGGATGGCTCCGGATCGGGTCGAGGAACGCGTCCATCCGCAGCCCGGCGAAGTTCGGGGAGCGGACATTGACGTTTTCGGCCAGCGCCGCCACCGCCGCTTCGGGGTCGCCCAACTGGGCAAAGAGCGTCGCCTTGGCGTAATGCAGCGGATATCCCCGGTTTGTGGCCAACATGATGTCCAGAAGCCGCCGCAGGATCCCGGTGGGTCCGCCCTTGGCGAGGACCTCCCCCCACGGGGTACGGTCTTCATCCAGACCGGCGTAGGCCGGAAGCCAACGGGGAATCTCGGCGACCGCTTCGGCGTAACGCTGCAATTGCCACAGCGTCAGGAACATCAATCGTCGCGCCTTGATGAAATGCGGGTCGAGGGTGAGCGCGTTGGCGACAATGGTCTGGGCTTTGGCGAAGTCGCGCGTGTAGTAATAGTGCCGCGCCAGATCGGTGTTGATGATGAGCGACAGCGGGTCCAGTTCGTGGGCGATGTGCATTTCCCGCCCGGCATCGTCAACCCGCCCGACCTCCAGCAGCATCTGGGTGGCATACCAGTGGTGCGCGGTGGCGTACCCCGGCTTCAACTGGATGGCGCGGCGGAATTCCCGGTCGGCCGCGTCGAATTCGCGCAGTTCGGAGTGGATCCCGGCCAGCGACGAGTGGGCCTCAGCCAGCGTCTCATCGATTGCGAGCGCCCGCTCGACCGCCTCGCGCGCTTTGGCGATGGCATCGCGGTAGCCGATGAAACCGTGATCCTCGAGGATGAGATAACTGTCGGCTACCCCGGTGTAGGCCAGCGCGAACTCCGGGTCACGGGCGATGGCCGCTTGGAACGACTCCAGCGCCCGATGCATGGCCTCGGTAGTGCGTTTGTTCCAGAAAAACCGGCCCTGCAGGTAGAGGTTGTAGGCCTCGACATCGCGCGTCGGCGGCGACGGCAGCGACCCCAGACGCACCCGCAGACGCCCGGCCACCGTCTGGGCGATCTCGTCCTGGATGGCGAAGATGTCGCCGGCGTCGCGGTCAAACCGTTCCGACCAGAGTTGGTAGCCGTCGTTGACATTCACCAACTGGGCGGAGATGCGCAAACGGCCGCCGTGCTTGCGCACGCTGCCTTCCAGGACCGATGTCACGCCGAGCCGACGGCCGATGGTGGGGATATCGAGCGACTGGCCCTTGAAGGAAAATGCCGACGTGCGCGCCACCACCCGCAGACCGCTGATCCCGGAGAGCGCGTTGATTAATTCTTCGGCCAGCCCGTCGCAGAAATATTCCTGATCGTGTTCGGGGCTGAGATCGGCAAACGGCAGGACCGCCACCGACGGGGCCGCCAGCGAACCCGGGGTCGGACTCCCCGGCAAGATCAGATTGGAACCGCTGGCGCCGACCGATCCGCTTAGCCCGGATGCGGAAATCAACTCGCGCAGCGCCGCCGCCATGGCGGTGCTGGTGGCAAACCGCGCTCCGAGCTCCTTCGCCAGACAGGTCGCAGCGAATCGGTCCCAGGCGGCAGAGAGGCCCGTCACCCGCGACGAGAGCGGCGGCGGATCATCATGCACGATCGCATACATGATTGCCGTCTCCTGCTCGGCCCAGAATGGATGCCGGCCGGCCAGGGACTCGTAGAAGAGGATGCCGAAGGCGAAGATGTCGGAACGATGATCGACCGCCTGCCCGCGAATCTGCTCGGGGGACATGTAGGCGGGGCTGCCGACCATGGCGCCCTCGCGCGTCAGACGGGCGCTCTGGTTGGTGAGCGCCAGCCCGAAATCGAGGATGCGCGCGCGCCCGTGACGGTCGACCAGGATGTTGCCCGGCTTGAGGTCGCGGTGAATGATCCCGGCGGCGTGGGCGCCGGCCAGACCTTCGGCCACCTGCCAGACCACATTGACAAGGTCCGCCAAGGTGCGTCCCGGAACGCCCCGGTACTGGTCCAGCGAAACACCGTCGATGTACTCCATCACGATCCCATCATGGGTCCCGAAGGTGTCGATGGCGTAGATGGTGACGATGTTCGGATGGCTCAACTTCGAGGCCGCGCGCGCCTCGCGCAGCAGACGTTCGCGCGCGGTCGGATCATCGCACAGCGGACCGGAGAGCAGCTTGATGGCGACATCGCGGTCCAGGCGGGTGTCGCGGGCCAGGTACACCTCGCCCATGCCCCCGCGTCCGAGGAGACGCCTGACCTCGTAATGTCCGACCCGCTCACCAATCATGCCCGGGGAAGATAGCACAACGGCCGTCGCGGAGCGATCACTTAGGCGGGCCGAAGATCAGAATTGCAGCAGGAGATTCTCGGCGGAAAACCCCGGCCCCAGAGCGGTTAAAAGCCCGTATTCGCCGGGGTGTGTCTCCCCCGATCGCAGCAGGCGCTCCAGCACAAAGAGCACCGTTGGCGAGGACATGTTGCCGCCGTCGCGCAGCACCGCGCGGGCATGCCTCAGGGCATCGGGGCCCAGCGCCAAGGCGTCCTCGTAGGCCGCCATCACCTTGGTCCCGCCGGGGTGCACAATCCAGTGCCCGATCCCGGCGAAATCGCGACCGTACCGACGGAGAAACTCCGCCGTGTTGTCCCGGACCTTCTCGCGCACAATGCGCGGAATCGCCTGCGAAAAGACCACCTGCATCCCGACCGCATCGAAATTCCACCCCATCACTTCCAGCGATCCCGGCCAGGTGGTGGTGCCGACGGCCAGTATGCGAGGGCCGGCGGCGGGACGACCGTCGCCGGTCACCAGCACCCCCGCTGCGCCATCGGCAAACAGGGCGGTGGCGATGAAGTTCGACTTGGAAAAGTCGGCGTGGTGAAACGTGAGCGAGCAGAGTTCGACACAGACCAGGGCGATCACCGCGTCTGGATCGCCCAAAGCCAGACGGTGCGCCAATGCCAGCCCGGCCGCGCCGCCAGCGCAGCCCAGCCCCCAGATCGGCGTGCGCACGACATGTTCCGACAGGTCGAGGACATTGAGCAGGCGCGAGTCGATCGACGGTGTAGCCAGCCCGGTCGTCGAGACAAAGATGATGTGGGTGATCTCGCTCAGGGAAAGAGACGATTCCGCCGCCAGGGAGCGCACCACCTCGGCGCCCAGACGCGTCGACCAGTCGATGTAGAGTTCATTCTTCTCACGGGCATCGTGGGGTGCGGCAAACCATTCCGGCGGCACACAGGTGCGGCGGGTGGCAATTCCGGTGTGATCGAAGACCGGCAGCAACCGCTCGACATCGCGCCGGTGGGCGCGAAAATGCGCCGCGGCGAAGACCCGTGCCGCCGGTTGCGTGACGACATGGGGCGGGACGGCGGTGGCAACGGCGGCAATGTGCGGCATCGGATGATCCGGCGCGGGATCGTCGAAAGAACACCAAATGAAACCAAATTATCGCTTTCGTGTTCCAAGCCATGAATGCATCCTGATCCGGGAGGAGTCAAGCCATGAAGCCCATCCGTCTGATCCCTATTTTCGGCGCCTTTACCCTGCTTGTCTTGTTGGCCGCGCCCGTCCGTCCCTTCCCATCGCACGAAGAAACGCCCCAGGAGAAGGCGGACGCGCGCCGCAAAGACGCCACCGCCGCCTACAACAAGGGCGTCGAAAAGCAGGAAAAGGCCCTCGCCTATTTCGAGGGGGGGGACACCGCCAAGGCGACGAAGGAACTGGAGAAGGCGATCAAGGAGTACGAAAAGGCGATCGTCCTCAACGACAGCTTTCCCGAGGCGCTCTCTAATCTCGGCTACTGCCAGCGCAACCTCGGCAATTACACCAAGGCGCTGGAATCCTACGATCGGGCGTTGAAACTCAAGCCCGACTTCGCGCAGGCAATCGAATACCGTGCGGTGGCCTACCTCTGGCTGGGACGCAAAGATGAAGCCCGTGCCGCTTACGAGCAGTTGCTGAAGACCGACACAACCCAGGCGGCGCACCTCAAGGCCGCCATCGACGCCGCCGAAGCAGGGACGTTGAAAAAGGGCAAGTGGTAGAGCCGCGTCGGTAGCGGCCGCAGTGGCGATCGCGCCAGTTGCGACACATCCGCCCTGCCGCACGATGCCGCTCTTCTCAACTTGTGCTTTTTGGGAGAACAAACATTCCCGTCTGTCCATCGCCTCGTGAGGCGGGTCGGCTTTATGACCCGCCGAACGAGGCGATACACACGGCAGGGTCGCCCTCCCGCAAAATGCCATCGCCAGTCGGGGCCAAAAGCGCCTCGTCATCGGGAACGGCAGGCCAGACAGACATGCCTAACCTCCTGTGGCGATGAATTCATCGAGGCGGGCGAGCCACTGCTCCATCTCTTCGTACTTCTTGGCGCGTTCCTCGGTGAGCGCCGCCAGACGCTCCCAGTCGCGGGCGATGGTCTCGCTGGATAGCTCCGCCTCGAGTTGCGCGATGCATGCTTCCAGCGCCGTGATGGCGGATTCGATTTCGCGCCGTTGGCGTTCGCGCTTCTGCGTGCGGGCGCGTTCGCGCTTGCGTTCTTCCCAATCGCGCGCCGCCTCGGAAGCCGACGCCTCCGACGACGCGGCGGAATCGGCGGCCCGCGCGGCATCGCGCCGCGCCGCCCAGTCGGAATAATGACCCAGCGACAGCGACACGTTCCCGTCGCCGACGTAGAGAATCTTGGTCGCAAAGCGGTCGAGAAAGCGGCGATCGTGGCTGACGATCAACGCGGTGCCGTCGAACTCGGCGATCGCCTCCTCGAGCACCTCGCGCGCGGCCACATCGAGGTGGTTGGTCGGCTCATCCATGACCAGGAAATTCGCCTTGGTCAGCATCAGTTTGGCCAGCGCCAGCCGGTTCTTCTCGCCGCCTGAGAGATCAGCCACCTGCTTGAAGACATCCTCGCCGGTGAAGAGGAAGCGCGCCAGATAGGAACGCAGGGGCCCCGCCTCGAAACTGGGATGCTCGTTCCAGATTTCATCGATCACGCTGCCGGAGCCGTCGAGTGTGTCGAGGTGCTGGTCGAAATAGCCGATCTCGACGCGTTCGCCCAGGCGAATCTGCCCATCGTAGTCGCTGTCCAGCCCGACAATGGCCCGCAACAGCGTGGTCTTCCCCGCGCCGTTGGGGCCGATCACGCCGATCTTGTCGTTGCGCTCGCAGGTGAAACTCACCCGGTCAAGGATGACGCGTCCGCCCAGCCGCCGGGTCAGATTTTTGACCACCAGCACCTCGCGGAAGGAACGTCGCGCGGTCTGAAAGCCCAGCTTGATCTCGCTTGAGTCCTCGCTGGGTTTCTCCAGCCGTTCGAGCTTGGAGAGCGCCAGCCGTTTCGACTGCGCCTGACGGGTCTTTTGCCCGGCCAGATTGCGGGCGATGAAATCCTCGATGCGGGCGATCTCGGCCTGCTGAATTTCGTAGGCCTTCTGCCGCCGCGCGATCCGTTTCGGCTTCTCGGTGCGGTAGTAGAGGTAGTTGCCGTCGTACTGCTCCAACGTGCCGTTGACCAACTCCACCACCCGCCCGGCAAAGCGTTCAAGGAAGACACGGTCATGCGAGACCAAAACGCAGGAAAACGGCGCCTCAATCAGATACTGCTCGAGCCACTCGACCGCCGGAATGTCGAGATGGTTGGTCGGCTCGTCGAGCAATAGCAGATCGGCGGGCGTCAGAAGCAGCCGTGCCAGTTCAGCGCGGGTGCGCTCGCCGCCGGAGAAACGCTCAATCGAGTCGCGCCAACGCTCGCGCGGAAAGGACAATCCGGTCAGAACGCGTTCGACCTGCAACTCGAGATCATAGGCGCCGGAGTGTTCCAGATCGTGCTGCGCCTGCCCCAGCCGTTCCTGACGTTCCGCGTCATCGGGATGTTCGGCAACCGCCGCCGCCAGCTCGACAACGCGGTGCCGCAGGTCCAACAAGTCACGGCGGGCATCGAGCACATAATCGTACAGTGTCGATTCCAGCGAGCGATCCGGGATCTGGCTCATTTCAACAATGCGCACGCCGCGCCCGAGCGTGCGCGTGCCGGAATCCGCCTCCATGCGCCCGACGACAATGCCCATCAGCGTGGTCTTGCCCGAGCCGTTGCGTCCCACCAGCGCGATCTTCTGCCCGGAGTGGATTTCCCAATCGACGCCGGTGAGGACATCGCCGCCGGTGGGGAACGACTTGCGGATATCGTGCAGGGAAACCACGATCATGGCGGGAAGTTACGGCAAAAGCCGCGCGGATGGTAGGCGGGCGGCCTCAGCCGTGCGTGGGCGCGCCCACCGCGGGCGGCAGCGCCTCGGAGGTACCCGCCGCCATGTCGCGCTTGCGTGTGCGCGCCAGGTACATCTCGATGAAGAAGAACGCCGCCGCCAGCCAGAGAAAGAGCGGCCGCAGTTCGGTGCCGTAACGGGTCTGGGTCACCGCGTCTTTCACCGTCTGCCCCGGCTCGACCCACAGGATGGGCAATCCGGGCCAGCGCCGCGCCAGTTCGTCGCGGTCGATCAATGCCGCGTCCATTTCCCGCGGGTCGACATTGACACTGAACGCGTCGATTGGTTTGCCGTTGGCGGTGATCGTGTAGACTCCGGGGATGTCGCCGCCGGCATAGGTAATGCGGGTGCGGGTCCCCGCGATTTCGAGGCCGGGACGCGCCAGCGCGCCATCGGGACGGATGATCTCGACGGTGGCGTTGGCGAAGATGCCGCGCGCCGGCTCGCGTACCACCGGCTCATCGACCAGGAAATCGCCGCGCCGCTCCGACAGATCGGCGGCGAGGTACTCGACCATGCGGTTCATGAACGGCACAAACAACGACCGCAGCGGCAGGTCGGTAAACGGCGGATTGATCGGCGCCCACGACACCAGCCACTTGCCGGTCTCCAGCCGCGTCTCCGACAACGCCGGACGTCCTCCGGAAAAATCGACCACCGCGCCGCCGCCGGGATTGCCTTCGACGCGGAACACCGAGAACCAGCGGATTTCGGGGATGCGTTCGGCGGGCACATCGCGATAGACCGACCAGATCGGATGATTCCAATAGATGCGGTCCCAGACAAAGAAACGCTCCGCCGACGGGGGATTGGGCGGCACACCCAGGCGCAGTCCGAAATGCGGGATCGACACCAACGTGTTCCACGCGACGGTGTCGGCATCGAAGGCGGGCGCGACAAAGACGCCGCCGCCGCCGCGCACAAACCGCGCCAGCTGTTCGACCGCCAGTCGGTCGGGCAGGCGCCATTCGGTGATCAGCACAACATCGTAGTCGAAGAGATTCTTCCGCACCAGTTCCGGCGTGTCGACTTCATCGATCAATAGCCGCTGATCGGCGCCGGGCTGCGGCGCCAGCGCCAGCGCAGCGGCGCGCCGTCCCGAGGGATAATCCGACGCCAGGAGCACACGAATCTGATCGGGGATGGTGACCGCGAAGTGGCGGCGGTTGTCCCGCGGGTTGTCATCGGGCGAAATCTCGACAAACCCGGCGTGCACACCGGGTGCGTCGACGGAGCCCGTCAGGGAAATCGACGCGGTCCCCTCGGGACCGAGATTGAGCTCCTCCTGCGCCACCCGGCGGCCATCGAGGAAAAGACTGGCGACGAGACGGTCGACGTTGCGCGTCGTGTGATTCTTGACCGTGGCGGTCACGGCGAACGGCGAATGCGGCTCCAAAAGTTGGCTGGCCAACTGGACATCGGTCACACCGAGATCGAACGACTCCTCGTCGTCGGCCACATCGACCAGATAGACGGTGGGCCGGACGCGCGTCAGCAGCGCGGTGTCCACGGCGGTGCGGAGGAAGGCCTCGCGCCGACGGTCGGTGACCAGATAGAGTTCCTTGTTCAGATTGGCGCCGGAGGCCATCGCCGCCAGCGCGGCGTTGAGCGCGCCGGTGGCGTCGGTGGCGCCATACCCGGCCTCGCTGCCAGCCAGACGGTCCACCAGGGGGCCGATGGCCGCGCTCGGTGGTTCGGGACGGGGCGTGACCGCGCCGGAAAACGGCAGGGCGACCAATTGATCCCCCTCGCCGAAGAGCGATCCGATCTCGCGCACCCGCCGTTGGGCGCGTTCGAACGCGGTGCCGTTCGGAGTCTCCATCGCCATCGACGCCGACTGGTCCAGCGCGATCACCGCGGTGGTGCGGGCCCGTCCGCCCAGCGACGACAGACTGTCCCCCTGCAACGCCGGACGCGCAAACGCCAGCACCGCGCAGGTGATGATGAGCGTGCGCACGGCCAACAGAAGCCAGCGGCGCAATTCGAGACGGCGCATCCGCGACTTGCGCAGATCGCGCAGGAGCATCACCGACGAGAACTCGACGGTCTTGACCTTGCGGCGGTTGAGCAAATGAATCAGCAGCGGCACAATCGCCGCCGCCAGCCCCGCCAGAAATGCCGAATTGAGAAAATTCATCGCGTGATTCTACACCCGTCCGGGATCAATCGCCGTAGGCCCATTTCTGATGCTTCTTTGCCAGCCGGACATGGGGCGCGGCCAGATCGGCATCCACAACAGAACGATACTCGGCGAGCGCCTCGCTGCGCCGCCCGGCGCGATCGAGGCAGAAGCCGCGGAGCAGGCGGATGCGGCCCACCGCGACCGCCGCGTCGGTGAGTGTCTCGGCCAAACGGAGATGCTCCAGCGCCGCATCAAGCGAATCCAACCCCAGGAGCGCCTCGGCGGTGATGATCCAGGCGGCGGCATCGGTGGGATCCTCGATGGTTGCCTGCGCCACCAGCCGTCGGGCGTCGGCGAAGGCGGTCCGTGCCGAGTCGGCCCCGCGACGGCGCCCCTCGTAGTAATGCCCGACCCGCAGTCGCAGTTCCCCGGCGGTGATGCGATTGGGCGAGGCGGCCTCGCCCAGACGCCACAGCGCCAGCGCCGAATCCGCGCGGCGGGCATCCCACTGGATGTCCCCCAGACGCAGGTAGGTCAGCGCGTCGGCGGGAAACTTCTGCAGATACACCTGATAATTGCGTCCGGCGCCCAGGTCATCGCCGGCGGCGCGCTGCGCCTCGCAGAGCAGCTTCCACCCGAGCGGATCGTTGGGATACTCAACGGTCATCCGGGTCAACGCCGCCACCGCGTCGTTCCAACGTCCCATCTGACCCAAGGCAATGCCAATGTCCCGCAGGATCGCCGCGTCGGCGGGCGTCATGGCGTCGCGCGCCGCCTCGAGAAATGCCAGATGCGTCGCGTAACGGCGATAGGCTTTGTCGCGGTTGGCGTAGTAGAGAAACTCGTCGCGATCAAAGGTGCGCGTCTTCAGATACGCCAGCCAGTCCTGCTCCAGCTCGGCGAGCGTCTTGTTGAATACCGACCAAATGGCGCGATGAATCGACAGATCGGTGGCGCGCTCATACAGCGTCCGCAGCGGCGGGAGTCCGTAGGTGTTCACGATCCAAGTCACAAACGACGCCGCCTCGGCCGCGGCGACCTGGCGGTTGTGGCGGCGGAACCGGATCGATTGCGCCAGCGAATCGAGGGGCACATAAGCGCCCTGTGTCTGCGCCTGGCGGACGCGGTAGTCGGCACAGTCGAGGATCCCGCAGGCGCCCACCGCCAAGAGGTCGGGGGCATACCCCCAGACCCGGTAGGCGGCGGCCAGCGCCAAATCGCGCGGGTCGATGCGCACATCCAGCGGCCGGTGACGGACCGCCACACGCAGCCGCGCCGGATCGATGGCGCATGAACAGGTCGAATCCCAAGAGTAGCCGCCCGCTTCCTCCGGCGACAGATAGACCGCAATCCGCGCGCCCGGCTTGATTTCAAGCGAATCGAGCAGCGTCTCCAATTCGAAGTCAAGCGCCATGCGGATCGGCAGAAACTGCAGGGGCGGCAGCATGCCCTCGGGCACGAAATACTCGGCGCTGGCCGAGAGCACCGATTGCCAGCCCAGACTGTCCAGCGGCGGCGCGGCGGCGGCGGCATCGATGGCGCCGCGGCGCGGAATGAAATGGGCGCGGTAGTGCGACTTGCCCTTGCCGCGGAGACTGTCGACCACCAGCGCCGCCCCGGCGGCCACCGTCGCTTCGTCAGAGCGCATGTCCGGCAGCGGCCCGTTGACGTAGATCGAGACCGCCAGATGCACGGCGCCATCGGGACGGGGCGACACGGTGACGTCGGCGACGAAATTCCCGGCGCGCACGGCCGTGCGACGATCGAAGGCCAGCGGCACGCTCACCGAGTCGATCACCGCCGCCTCGGGCGGATCGGCGGCGAGTATCTCCTGCACGACAATCTGCAGATTCACGCCCTCGGCCGCGCGCACGGCGTCCGACGGCCACGCCGCCAGGCACAGCCACAGCGCCGCGGCAACCAGGATCGGTCGGAGGTGCGTCGTCATCATGTCGTCAGCGGTCCGTGGGAATCACGCCCCGGCCAGTTTGCGCAACAGGCCGAGGTTCATCCGGTCCAGTTTTCCGTCGTCGTCCTTTTCCGTCTCGATGATCTTGGGCACCGTCTTCAGCCGCGGGTCGCGCATGATGAACCCAAAAGCGTCGGCGCCGATGTAGCCCTTGCCGAGGTGTTCGTGACGGTCCTTGTGCGTGCCAAAATCATACTTCGAATCATTGCAGTGGATCGCTTTGAGACGATCCAGGCCGATGACCTCATCGAAGGTCTGCATCGTCTTTTGGTATCCCGCCTCGGTGCGGATGTCGTAGCCGGCGGCGAAGACATGGCAGGTATCGAGGCAGACCGCGGCGCGGTCGCCATGCTCGAGCTTGTCGAGAATCGACCGCAGTTCCTCGAAGGTCGAGCCGATGTGCGAGCCGGCCCCGGCGGTGGTCTCCAAAAGCAGCAACGTCGGGCTCGATTTGTGCCGGGCCAGGACCCAGTCCATCGCCTTGGCGATGCGGACGATGCCGCCCTCGACGCCGTCACCGGTGTGTGCGCCGGGATGGAAGACCAGATACTCGACGCCCAGTTGCGTGCAGCGCTCGTACTCGATCGCCAGCGCCTCGCGCGATTTCTCATAGAGCGCCGCATCGGGGGAACCGACGTTGATCAGGTACGACGAATGCGCGACCGCCGGCCCGATGCCGGTGCGCGCCCGTTCCGACTTAAACTGCGCGATCTCCTCCTCGGCCAGCGGCTTGGCTTTCCACTGATTGGAGGATTTCACAAACAACTGCACGCAGGCGCATTCGACCGCTTCGGCGTGCAGGATGGCGTTGAACACCCCGCCGGCGATCGACATGTGCGCGCCGACCAGGACATCCGCCCTTTTTTTCTTGATAGGTCCCATGGGTCCTATGAGTCCGAATCAATACAGCCGCTGCCGCTTCGACAAATACGAAAAGAGCGCGTAATCGTAGTGCACCGCGGTGTCGATCGGCACGTAATCGATGAAGGCGTCGCGGCACTCGCGGCGGAACCGCTCCATGTGCGCGCCCACCGAACGCTGGTATTCCGCCTTGATCTGCCAGGGCAACGTCGCGATTTCCTCGCCCGACTCCATGTCCTTGAAGATCGCCTCGGCGGGGAAGTCGAAGGTCCGTTCGCTCGGATCGAGGATGTGAAAGACCAGGACCTCGTGCTTGCGGTGGCGGAAATGCTTGAGCCCGGCCAGCACCCGCGTGGGATCATCGAACAGATCGGACAGCACAATGATCAACCCGCGCCGTTTGATCCGGTCGGCCATCTCGTGCAGGGCGATCCCGGCGTCAGTGGTGTTGGCGGGCTCGATCCCCGCCAGCGTGGTCAGCAGGGCGTGCATGTGCACACTCGCCGACTTGGGGGGCAGGTAGGAGCGGATTTTCTGATCAAAGACCACCAACCCGACCGCGTCGCGCTGCTTGAGCATGAGAAATGACAGCGCCGCCGCCAGTTGGGCCGCGTAGAGAAACTTGCTCACCTTGGTCGAGGTGTATGACATCGACTTCGAGACATCGAGGAGGATGTACGATTTGAGGTTGGTCTCCTCCTCGAATTCCTTGACGAAGTAGCGGTCGCTTTTGGCGAAGACCTTCCAGTCGATGTTGCGGATCGGGTCGCCGGGCATGTACTGGCGATGCTCGGCAAACTCGACTGAGAAGCCGTGGTAGGGCGACTTGTGCAGTCCGGTGATGAACCCCTCGACGACCAGACGCGCCTTCATCTCCATCGACTTGAGTCGGGAGATGACCTCGGGGTTGAGGAATTGGCGGTGGTCGGCGGCGGGCATGGTCGCGAAGTCGGTCCAACAGAACGGGCGCACACACGTGCGCCCGCAAGAGATACCGTGCTAATCCCCCTTCGGTTTCACATCGGCCAGGAGGCGTTCGATCACATCCAGCGTGCCGACCCCGTCGGCTTCGGCGTTGAACGAGGTCACGATCCGGTGGCGCAAGACCGGACGCGACACGGCGCGGACATCATCGACCGACGGTGTCGGGCGGCCGTCGAGGATGGCCCGGCACTTGGCGCCCAGCACCAGGTACTGCGAGGCGCGCGGCCCGGCGCCCCAGGAGACCCAGTCCTTGATGTACTGACGGGCCCCGTCCTCTTTCGGACGGGTTGCTCGCGCCAGCGCCACCGCAAAGGCGATCACATGATCGGAGACCGGCACACGGCGCACCAGACCCTGCAGATTGCGGATCGTGTCCGAATCCATCACCGGACGGATGTCAGCGACCGCCGCCGAGGTGGTCGCCTGGACAATCTGCTCCTCTTCACGGACATCGGGGTAGTCGACATAGATGTTGAACATGAACCGGTCGAGCTGCGCTTCGGGGAGCGGATAAGTTCCTTCCTGCTCGATCGGGTTCTGCGTCGCCAGGACGAAGAACGGCTCCGGCAGACGGAAGGTCTCGCCGCCGGCGGTCACTTCGTGCTCCTGCATCGCCTGCAACAGCGCCGCTTGTGTCTTCGGCGGCGTGCGGTTGATCTCGTCTGCCAGCACGATGTTGGCGAAGACCGGGCCCTTGACGAAACGGAACATCCGTTTGCCGGTGGTGTGATCCTCTTCGAGGATCTCGGTGCCGGTGATATCGGAGGGCATCAGGTCGGGCGTAAACTGGATGCGCGAGAACTTCAAGTCGAGGACACGGGCCACCGTCGAGACCAGCAGCGTTTTGGCCAGTCCCGGCACGCCGACCAGCAGGCAATGGCCGTTAGACAAGAGCGCGGTCAGCAGTTCATCAACGACCACGGTCTGGCCGACGATGACTTTGCCGATTTCCTGACGCAGACGGGCATGGGCGGTTTTGAGGTTCTCGACGGCTTGCAAGTCATTCTGGGTCATGAGGTAACAAGACTCCTGTCCGGGTCGGGATGTCCACTGGGCGCGCCCTCACACAGACTTTTGAGGGAACCGGCAAGTATCGACAGACAACGGTCGGCCAGTCAATGGCTTTGCCGCTCGCAAGACCTTTGAACTGACGTGGGTGGTACGTGCCCTGACGGGGGTTGGTTCCTGGGTTACCGCAGAATGATGGCGGTCGAATCGATGTACAACTGCACCGAATACTCACCCTCGGCCTTGTAGGGCATGGACGTGAGGGTATCGACGCTTACAAAGGGCAACCAGCCGTCCCAGCGGCGCAGGCCGGCAAACAGACCGGTCGACCCGCGGCGCACATCGACGAAAAACGGCGTGCTGCCCGAGTCGGGGAGCAGATCGCTGGGGAGGAACTCCAGACGGGTGACCTTGAAGAAGTCGCGCAGACCCAGGGCCGACAGATGCTCTGACCAGCGGATGCGTTCGCCTCTGAGCCGGAACATCGCATCGCGGACCGGGAAAACCTCGAAGGCCTGCTTCCCCTGCTCGTCGCTGGTGGACAGCACCAGCCGCGGGAGGGTCTTGGCGCCGTCGGGACGCAGGATCGAGACCATCCCCACCGGCGTGCCGGGGAATGTGGGACTGTAGAGACGCAATTCACGATTGGTCCAGAAGATCATATTCCCGAGCGCGATCGCGCAGAGGGCGCCGATCACCACCAGTGCCCGGCGCGCATCGGACTGCCAGCCGACCAAATGGTATTTCTTCTCGCGCTTGGAGAGACGTGCGACCCGCAGAATCTGCAGGAGCAGTATGCACAATCCGCCGAAGCCGGCCAGGAAGAAGGCCGTGGCCAGCACCGGAAGAATGGCATCGAATACCTGCATTCAGAATCTCCCTTAGATGTTATCGGCATTCCCGCGCAAATAGGAAATGTGGACAACATCGGTCGAACTCGGCGGGGTTCGGGCTCAAGTCAAAGCCCAACACCATGTTGACAATTTGTCAACAAATGTCGGGCGTTTTGAACACACGCCGTCGGGGGATCTTCCGATCCCTTATCGTGTTTTGTCGGCTACTTCGGGAACAGCTTTAGCGGGAGCGACCGGCATCCGCATCGCCTCGGGCCTCGGCTGGGACAGCCCGGGGATGTTCGGCGCCGCCGGCGCCTGCTTCATATTGCAGTTGCCATGGAAAATGGCGCCCTGCTCGATCACCAGGGACTTGGTGATCAGGTCGCCGGTAATGTTGGCTTTGGCCTGCAGCTCGATCCGTTCGGAGGCGTGGATGTTACCCTTCACCGCGCCGGAGATGACCGCGTTTTTGGTCTGCACATTGGCTTCGACCGAGCCGGTCGGACCGACCGCAACGGTATCGGAGACAATGACATCGCCTTTCACGACGCCGTCGACGCGCAGGGTGCCCGACACTTCCATCGTGCCGGAGATCGTCGTGTCCTTGCCGATAATTGTGTTCATGGTGCTCGACCCTCCGTCGAAAATCGCGGCGTCCTCGTCCTTCGACTTGAACATGGCCATCATCTCCTGTCCGCGAATGGCGTGAAACTGCGTCGCCGACCCAACTCTTCTGCGATATTACAGCGTCGGTCCGGCCGTTTCCAGAGAAAAAGCGCATCGCGCCTCTTCTTATACATCGGCAGGTTCCACGGGCCGTTTACTCCGCCGGCGCGTTCTCCCCGGGCGGATGCTCCTTGCGGAATCGTTCCTTGAGCGCGGCGATTTCGGCCAGACGCTGGGCGATCCGCTCCTCCAGCCCGCGGTCGGTCGGGTGGTAGAACTTGGCTCCCGCCAGACGGTCGGGCAGATAGTGCTGGTGGACAATGCCCCCGTCGAAATCGTGGGCGTAGAGATATCCCTTTCCGTAACCGACCCGCTTCATCAAGGCGGTGACCGCGTTGCGAATCCACAGCGGCACCGGCGCGGAGGGATTCTCGCCGATGGCGCGCTTGACCGCCTTTTCGGCCATGTAGACCGCGTTTGATTTCGGCGCGACCGCCATGTAAACCACCGCCTCGGCCAGCGCCAGTTCGCCCTCGGGGGAGCCGAGAAAGTGGTAGGTGTCCTTGGCCGCCAGCGCGATCGTCAGCGCCCGCGGGTCGGCCAGGCCGATGTCTTCGACCGCAAAACGGACCAGACGGCGGGCGATGTAGAGCGGGTGCTCGCCTCCTTCGAGCATCCGGTATAGCCAGTAAAGCGCCGCATCCGGATCGGAGCCGCGCAGCGATTTGTGCAGGGCCGAGATGATGTTGAAGTGCTCTTCGCCGGACTTGTCATAAAGCTCGGTCTTGCGCTGCACAATGTCGCGAATCAACTCTACCGTAATTGTCATTTGGGAGGGCGACTGTTTTTGGGAGGGCGAGGCTCCCGCCGAGCCTGCTCTTCGTCCCAAACCACTGCCAAAAGCAGGCTCGGCGGAAGCCTCGCCCTCCCTGGATTTACTCTCCAGATCGGCCGCGGCGGTCTCCAGCAGTGTCAGTGCCCTCCGCGCATCGCCGTTGCACAGGGCTGCCATTAGCCCGAGGACCTCATCCGTCGCCTGAATCTGCTTCTCGCCGAGGCCGCGCTCGGCATCAGTCAGCGCGCTCCGCAAGATTCTGGCGAGATTCTCATCCGTCAACGGATGCAGGATGTACACCGTCATCCGTGACAGCAGCGCCGAGTTGACTTCAAACGACGGGTTCTCGGTGGTGGCCCCGATCAGAATCAGGGTTCCGGTTTCAACATGCGGCAGGAAGGCGTCCTGCTGCGCCTTGTTGAAACGGTGGATCTCATCGACAAAGAGGATGGTGCGTCCGCCGTCGAAGGCGCGCCGCTTTTCGGCCCGCTCGACCGCCGCGCGGACCTCCTTGACCCCCGAGAGGACCGCCGAGAAGAGAATGAAATCGGCGCCGGTGGTCTTGGAGATGAGCCGGGCGAGCGTGGTCTTCCCCGATCCCGGCGGCCCCCAGAAGATCATCGAACCGATCCGGTCCGACTCAATCGCCCGACGCAGCGGTTTGCCCGGCCCTAGCAGATGCTCCTGCCCGACAAATTCCTCCAGCGTCCGCGGGCGCATCCGCGCCGCCAGCGGCTCATGCGGTTCCGATGCGAAGAGGGATGGAGAATCCATCGTGTGCTGCCCCCGGCAGGGCGAAGCGGGATCAAGCCATCCGCCGAATGAGTACGAACGCTATCCGGTGCAGGCGTTCAGCTTTTCCAGACTGAGCTTCAACCGCCGCAGCGACTCCGGCCGACCGAGAATCTCGAGGATCTCCGTCGCGCCGCCCGGCGTAACGCTGGTGCCGGAGACGGCAATCCGGATGGCCCACATGACCGCCCCGGCCTTGAATCCAAGAGATGTCGCAAGCGCCTTCAGTTCCGCAAACAACGTGTCGTTGCTCCATGATTCAACCGCCTGCAGCCGGTCGATGGCGGCGGGCAGGATTTGTCGTGCGCTGTCGATGGTCGCCTTGTGCGCCTTGTTGTTGAACATTGCGCAGTCAAAATCTGGCAGTTCCTCAAAAAAGGAAATCTGCGGCGGAATCTGGGAGAATTTTTCGATGCGCAGCTGCAGCAATTTCATCAGCTTGGCAACATCGATGTCCCGAGAGACAACCTGCTTCACGTAAGGTCGCGCGAGTTCATCGAAGCGCTCCGGCGTCAGCTTGCGGATGTACATGCCGTTGTACCATAGCAGCTTCTCATAATCGAAAATCGATGCCGACTTGTTGATGCCGGACACACGAAACCGCTGCACCAGCTCCTCGAGCGTGAAGAACTCTTCGCTGGCGTCTTTGGGGCTCCATCCGAGCAGGGCGATGTAGTTGATAATGCTCTCGGGCAGGAACCCGTCCCTGATCAGGTCCTGAAAACTCACCGCCCCATGTCTCTTCGAGAGTTTGGAGATGGTGCCGTCCTCGCCTTTACCCATGATCAGCGGCAAGTGAACATACTGGGGGCGTTCCCAACCGAAGGCGTCATAGATGTTGACGAACTGCGGGGTGGAGGAGAGGTATTCCGATCCGCGCACCACGTGGGTCACCCCCATCAGGTGATCGTCCACCACGTGGGCGAAGTTGTACGTGGGATATCCATCGGATTTCATCAGGACGATGTCCTGTAGATCGGCGTTCGCCTTGGAAATTGTGCCAAAGACCAGGTCTTCAAATGTGGTCACACCCTCCAGTGGCGCCTTCTGGCGAATCACATAGGGGATGCCGTTTCGGAGTTTCTCGCTGACTTCATCCGCCGACAGGTCCCGGCAACGCCGGTTGTAGCCGTAAGTGCCGGTTGCCTCGCCCGCCTCTTCCGCGCCCGGACTCTTGCAGAAGCAGCGGTACGCATGTCCGGCGGAGATCAGCTTCTGTGCATATTCAAGGTAGATGCCTTTCCGCTCGCTCTGCACATAGGGGCCGTGCGGGCCCCCGATGCCCGGGCCTTCATCGTACTTCAGTCCCGCCAACTCGAGGGTGTCGAGAATGATCTGCACGGCGTTTTCGACCAGGCGGTTTCTGTCGGTGTCCTCGATGCGCAGGATGAACACGCCGCCGTGGGACTTGGCCAGCAGGTACGAATGCAGCGCCGTGCGGAGATTGCCAATATGCATGTACCCAGAGGGGCTGGGCGCGAAACGTGTCACGACCTTCTTCGTGTTCATTCCATCCAGGGCCGTTTGTGTGCGTTGAACGTGACTTTGCAATCGTCTCTCTCGGAGATTGTGGCGGAGCCGCGAGCGCAACGTACCGGCGGCTGCGCCCCTTCACTCACGTCCGGCTTGCGCTTTGTACTGGCTGACCTGCGACTCGTGCTTCTCGAAGAAATCAAAGTGCGGCGGGATGACCTTGAACTCGTGTTTCTCAATGTCGCCCACAAAGGCACCCAGCGGATCGAAGATCCGGTCCCACGACCAGAATTCCTCGCCGATCCGGAAACATTCGCGAATCAATTCGCTGCCGCGCGGGGCAATCGGATGCACCAGCACGGCGGCGATGCGGACATAGTGGAACAGATCGACCAGCGCCTGGGGAGCGATGCCCCCGGCGCTGTCCGTCTTGGAATTCTTCGCCCAGAACTTCGAGATGTCGCGAATGTACTTGTCGACCGTCACCATGACCTGCTGAAACTGATGCGCGTGCATCTGGCGCTCGTACCGCAGCACGGTCTCTCGCGAGACACGTTGCGCCTCGTCGCTGGCCGCCAGCGCGGGAAGGCGGCCGGCGAATTCCTTTTGGAGCGTGTAGAAGCACGATCGGGCGCAGCGGTTCAACACGTTGCTGAGCAGATTTCCTTCGACCAGCACCGGATCGGCATCCTGTTCCTTGGCGTCGGGGTCAAAGGCCTTCGGCCGGAAGCTTACCCCTTGCTTTCCCAGTCCGAGTCCGAAGAAATGCGCCCGCAGTTGGTCCGACGTGTAGTGATTCAACAGTTCCGTTGCGGCCGGAGGTTTAATCGGGCCGCTGCTGCTGATCTTCTTGTTGAGAAACTGCACATGCTTGTTGACGACCAGAGTCGGCAACTGCATCGTCCCGTCCGGAGGGGGGAACACCGGATTGTTGCCCTGCAACCCCAGGAACATGGCCATTTCCGCGGGACCGTAGAAATAGACATTGTCCTCGCCAATGAACTGAACGACCGCCGCGTCCTTGGCGCACCACCAGTCTTCCCAATTCGCCGGGTTTGCCTTCCCGGTCTTGCCGCAGTGGTACGAAAACGAGATCGGCGCAAAGAGCGATTCCGGCCAAACCCACCATGTCCGTTTCGGCTCGCCTTCCAGGACGGGCGCGGGCAGCCCCCATTCCTGATTGCCGGTCAAACGAAACGGCACCAGTGTCTTGCCCGTGCGGAAACGAAAACCGGCCGCGGTCAGTGCCGCGCACGCCCGCTCCCGCTCTTCCAGACTTTCGAAGACCAGGCCCACGGATTGACTTTTGCTGCTGCGCTCGGAGTAGCCGTGAAGCGATCGCAGCGTCTCGTGGACCGATTCCAGGTCATCCTTCTTGACAAAGACAACCGGCGGCTCGAGAAACTCCCGGATGGATTTGGCGGCAAACGGACGCCCCTGCGCGCTCTCATCGATCGTGCTCACCCAACGCTCAAGCAGCGCTCTGAATTTGGGAACATCCACATACCAGTTGCTGACTTCCTTGAGGACAGGCACCGATCCGGAGAGCGTGCTCCGGGGATTGATGAGATCCTGCGGCTCGTATTGGTGCCCCAACGCGCACTCATCGGCATACCCTTTGTCCGAGGCGCAGCCCTCGATCGGGCAGAGGCCCTCAACTTGGCGGCCATTCAGAAACATCGATGTCACAGGATCATAGAACTGCTTGCCGGTCCGCTGAGACAGGTGCCCCGCCTTGTGCAGCATCCGCATCAGTTGCGCACACAATTCCTCGTGCGTCCGGCCGGGACCGTCGAGCGCCGACGCGGCGAACAGATCCAGGGAGATGTCAAAGGCGGCCAGAGATTTCTTCTGCAGCTCGTGATTGTCGCGGACAAACTGCTCGATCGTGCCGGCGAAGCCCTGTTCCGCGACGGCGATGCGATACGCCTCGACAATCGAGGATCCGTAGCAGTCCGTGCCGGACACAAAGATGACATTTTCCTTGCCGATCCGATCACGCAGGAAACGGGCAAAGACATCCGCATGGACAAAGACCCCGCCGATATGGCCAAAGTGCAGGTCTTTGTTGCCATAGGGCATCCCGCCGGTCACGATCACGCGACGCGGAAAAGTCGGCCGCGCATCGCTGTGATGTCGTTTGTCGGGAGTCGGGGAGTTCATTGCCTCTCTTAACCTCTGGAACAGCACACAGCCGCATCGATTCCAGATTGGTTAAGATGGGTGCATGCGAAGGTCATTTCAACAGGTTCTTCATCTGTGGATGGCGAAGCTCCCGCAAAGCCTGCACTTCGTGGGGCGCAGGGGAAAGAGCAGGCTTGGCAGAGGCCTCGCCCGCCCGGACGCGACCAATCGAAATGGATGAGGCCAGTCAGTAGCCGAGAGGAAAGCGCCGGAGGCGCGACAGAACTTAGCCCAGGGCGTAAGTCCTGGGATACGGCTACACTGTCACCAGAACAGCGCGTATTTGCGAATCAATACGTTGTCGACAGGAACACCAAGTTCCCGCATGCGCTTGAAAAAGTGACCGAGCGCGACAAGATTCCTCTCGAGAGCGACATCCGCGCTGTCAGGTGGTAACGAAGCCATGGATCGATAGGCCCAGAAGTACGGACTGAAGTTGCACGCAACATTTGAAAGACTGGGCGGGTCCATCTGCGCCCACTCGCCGACCGATGTCGTCTTGAAGGTCCCCGTCACCAAGACAGGGCACCCGGCAAAGTACAGTGAGTAGGGAGTCCCTGTTCCTCCCTCACCGGCCGCGGGACAAATTCGCACTCGACCAAATCGATCAACTGCAAAATCGTACGTATTACCATGTCCGAGCGCGGCGAATCCCTCCTTGGTCAGCGTTCGTAGCCATCGGCCGAGCCGTGACACGTCATCCCCAAGAAAGGAGTAGTCTTGCTGAATCCAATGCACGTCTCGATTCTCCAGAGGTTGCAGAACGGCGCCCTCAATAATCCTGTCCATCAATTCCGGTGTGGGGATTACTCCTTTTACTCCCGACAAGCCTCACGCATGGATCGGTTCAATCAGAGGGATATCCTCATGAGGTGTATCCGTTCTGGTGGACCATGGATCAGTCGCAGGATTGAGGAAATCCATCCTCTCCGGCAGCCCGCGACCGCTCGCCGGCGGCGCTTCGTTGTCCGGCACCTTCAAATCGAGACCGGCCAGATACTGCGAGACATCGCGGGCATACTGGTCGCGCACCTTGGGGTTGACGCTGTCGTTGGCGAAGAACGGATAATACCCCATCTTCGCCCAGATCAGAAATCGGTTCTCATTGATCGTGACAATCGAAAACCCGATCTGCGACTCATCCTCGGTCTGGCACCAGACGCCGCGAAACCCGGGCAGCCCCGGCGCGCCGGGATTGCGGTCGTAACGGGTGATCTTCTTGATCGGCAGCCGTGACGAGGCGGCGAACAGGCGCGCGAGCGTCTTTTCGATGTCATCGACGGAAGAGACCACGACCCGGAACGTCTCGAAAAACTGCCGGGCCTCGGCGGGCATCTCCGACGTTGCGCCGAACGGTTCATCGACAAAGCGGCCTTTCTCTTCGGGAAACACCTCGAGGAGCGTCTGCATGATCGGCGGCATCGGCTCGAAGGCAAAGGCCGGCGCTCCCCAAAGCAGGAGTGTCAGTCCGAGGGCTGATCCGCATCGTGAGAGGGTTCTGATCATACGCGATCGAATAAAGGGGCGGCGATGTTCCGGGCTATTCATACGTCGCGGGCGGACGTTGTCGGGAATCGGCGGAGGGCTCTTGCGGATGTGGCGGAGCGGCGGCGCCGACAGTCGGCAGCGGGGTCGGTTCGCCGCGCGACGGGCTGGATGGCAGGCTCACGGCGGCGGCAGACGGACGGACCTCCTCGTGCTCGTATTCCAGGCCGCCCCACAGCCGGGCCGACAGGTTGTACACCATACCGAGGATGGCGCCGAAGAAGATCCCGCCGATCGCCCCGATGAACCCGCCGAACAACGGCAGGAGCAACCCCAGCGCGCCCATCCCTGCCCCCAGCAGCTCGGCCAAAGCCTCTTGCTCAAAGCCCGACAGCTCCGACGGCATCGACATGGTGGCCTGCTGCACAAACATCAGTAGCAGCCACTGGACGATGCCCAACAGAAAGCCGGAGACCCCGCCGAGGACGAACATCGTCTTGACGGCCGAAAAGATCCCGATTCGCTTCAGTTCCAGGCGCACGGCAGGCTCCTTTGGCTAACCGAAACCGGACCGCCGGCGTCCAAAAGAAAGACGGAACCCGATCCCGGCGGTTTACGTAAAAAACGACCGACCAGGGACAGAGAACAAAGAAAATTGCAGGTCATATCAGAATAGTCCCCGCAACCGAGGGAGGCAGTGATGCAGTGGCGCAAGTTTGTAACCCGTCGTTGGCCGGTTTTGGCCGTGACGATCCTGGCGCTGGGCGCCGCCGTGGCGGTGGCCCAGGCCGCCGGCAACTCGCTTTTCTATCTGGCCAATGAAACCGAAGACGAAGACGCCTCCGGCTGGCTGGGCGTCTTCATCCAGAATATCGACAGGGACTTGGCGGACGAGGAGAAGTTGCCGTCCACCGACGGCGTCTATGTCAGCGGTGTGGTGGAGGATTCGCCCGCCGAGGAGGCCGGTCTGAAAAAGGGCGATGTCATCCTCAAGTTCAACGGCCAGGAGGCCCGTTCGGTGCGCCGTCTGACCAGCCTGATCGAGGAGACCAAGCCCGGCAGCAAAATCGACATTGAAGTCTGGCGCGATGGCGCCCCGCGGGTCCTGGCCTGCGAGATCGGCCGCGAGGACGACAGCAACGCGTGGACCTTCGACGGGGACTGGCAATTCGACGCGCCGGATGTGGTGGTCCCGCGCACGCCCGACATTCCCCGCGCCCCGCGCGCGTTCGCTTTCTCGCTGGGGCAACTGAGCACGTCCTACATCGGCGTCGGACTCTATGACATGTCCGATGATCTGGCCGCGGCGTTGGGCGCCTCCGACGGCGGCGTCTTGGTCAACGAGGTCGAAAAGGGCAGCCCCGCCGCCGAAGCCGGACTGAAAGCCGGCGATATCATCGTCGAGGTTGACCACCGTAAAGTCTACGACACCGACGATGTCCGCAAGGCGATCCAGCGCAAGGAGGACGGCGACAAAGTCGCGGTGCGTTTCCTGCGCGGCGGCAAGGAGGACCACACCGTCGACGTGCTGGTCGAAACCAACAACACCTGGAGCGGCATCGGCACGCCCCGTCACTTCCGCGTCGCGCCCGACCACACCGGCAACTTCGAGTGGCGCGAGAATCTGCGCGAATCCATCGACGAGGCCAAGCGGCAGTGGGATGAAAACGGCGACGAATGGAAAAAGCAGCTGCGTGAAGAGATGCGCGAGTTGCGCGAGCAACTGCGCGAACTGCGTGAACAAATGCGCGATTTGCGTTAGACCCCTCCCCGTGGTCTGACGCCACCGGATCGCGTGTCTCTGGCGGGACGAGGACGGATGCCTCGTCCCGCATTCGTTTTCCGCGACAGCCCAACTTGACCTCGTTGGTCCGCTTTGAGTGAATTGTCTTGGGCGCCGCCCATGTCTGGACGAAGTTAGTCGGGTATTTTCCGCTGTCTCAACCGGAGGATCAACTCATGCGACGTTTTGCGCGCTGCGCCGTAACTCTCGTGCTGCTCGGCGGTTCGACCGCCGCCCACGCCCAGTACGAAGAGGTATGGACTCGGACCTTCCACATGAACGGGGGGACGAGCGACGAACCCGTGGAGATCTGCGTCGATGACTCAGGAAACGTATACGTGGTGGGCACGGCCTTACATCCGACCCGCGCCGAGGATATCGTCTTCATCAAGTACACAGCCTCGGGAGGCCTGGTCGGCGCCAACGCGATCAATGCGGCGGCGGACTCCTCCGACGTCGGAGTGGGCATCGCGGTCGATGATTCCGGGCAGACCTATGTCGTCGCTCGCACGTACTCCGGCCCCCCGACTGGGTTTGACTGCATAGTCATCAAGTATGGATCGGATAGCGAGGTGATTTGGTCTCGCACGTTTGACGCCGGGCAGGACGATGCCGACTACGCCCGCGACATCGCCATGACATCATCGGGTAATGTTGTGGTGTTGGGACAAAGCTGGTTGGATGGCATCGCGTCGATCGGGCTGACGGAATACACGCCTGCCGGAACAGAGGAATGGCGCAGATTTTTCCACTGGCCGTCCACCCAGGCAGACGACCCGGTGCGCATGGACCGCGATTCACAGGGCAACATCTACGTCGCTGCCTCATCGACGGTGGCGTTGAATACCAACATCCTGACAGTGAAGTTCAACGCCACCGGCGACACGCTCTGGGCACGGCAGTACGACGGCACGGCCGGCGGATACGACGCGCCCGTCGGAATCGCTGCCGCCCCTGATGGCGGCGTGTATGTTGCCGGCTCCAGTGAAGGCACGGGGACCTATTCCGACATCGTGCTGCTCAAGTATGAAAGCGATGGCGATCTGGCCTGGGTGAAGCGGCATAACGGGCCTGCCGACACCGCCGATTTCGCCGCCGACGTCGCCGTGGATCAGGACGGCAACGCGTCCGTGGCGGGTACGTGGTTGGATGACTCACGGTACTTTGACGGCGTGGCGTTCGGATACCTCCCCGATGGTACTCTGGATTGGTTGAACACCGGGTACGCCTTCGGCCACGCGTACGATGACTTTACCGCCATCGCCATCGATTCGTCGGGTGACGTGTTTGCCACCGGCTCATCCCGGAATGTGGCCCGGCCCACCAGCGACGTGTACACCTGCCGTTTCGACCACGGCACCGGAAGCAACAGCTGGGAGAGCTATTACGCCGTGGACAGCGGCGGCGATTACGGCGTCGACATCTGCGTCGACGTGGAGGGCAATTTGTATGTCACCGGACGAACCTACTCCGGCGCCGTGACAGGATTCGATATCGTCACCATCAAGTATGCTCCCACGTCATCCGGTATCCGCGATGTCAGCACCGAGACGATTCCGCAGGACTTCATCCTGCACCAGAATCATCCGAATCCGTTCAATTCCGAAACGATCATACGCTTCGACCTTGATGAGGCCGGCCCGGCCGAGTTGCGCATCATCAACACGCTCGGGCAGACCGTTGCCGTGTTCGCGGAGGCGGACCTACCGCCCGGCTCCTATGCGCTGAACTGGAATGGGCGCGACCGCAACGGCCGTGCGCTGGCCAGCGGAGTCTACTTCTATCAACTGACCACCCGACGCAACATCGAAACCAAGAAGCTCGTGCTCGTCAAATGAGAGGCGTTTCACCGGATTGAAAGTGCGGTGGAAGCGCATTCGGTCTTCAGCAGCTCATACAACTGATCCATGTGCTCGGTCCGTGTCCGGAAATTGACCGGGCAGACGCGGAAGTACCATTGCCCCTTCAGGTGGGTGGTCCCGATCCAGAACTGCCCGCCCTCCTCGATCCGTCGGGCCACCGTGGCATGCAAACGCGCTGATTGCGCATCGGACAGATCTCCGGCGCCGCGATAGCGCGCGCAGATCACCGACATCACCGGACGGCGGGCAACGGCGAAGTCGGGGTCAGCGCTGAAATGCTCGTAGAGACGCAGGACATGGTCGATATTGGCGTCGACCCACGCGCCGATCTGCGCCGCGCCATACCGCTTCATCCCCATCCAGACTTTCAACGCCCGGAACCGCCGCGACTGCTCGAAGCCGTGGGCATAGAAATTGTAGCGCTCGTCGCCGTCGGCGGCGCCGTCGATCAGATACTGCGGCCGCAAGCCATAGGAACGTGTCAGGCGCTCGGCATCCCTCACTAGGACCGCGCCGGCGTCCAGGGGCGCGAAGAACCACTTGTGCGGATCGATCGTCACCGAATCGGCGTACGCCAACCCCGCCAGCGCGCCGGGATGGCGCCGCGACAGCAGCATGCCGCCGCCGTAGGCGGCATCGACATGCAGCCACAGGCGCTCGCGGTCGCAGAGCGCGTGCAGTTCATCGAGAGGGTCGATGACGCCGGTGTTGGTGCTGCCGCCCGAGGCCACAACGGCGAACGGCTGGATGCCGCGCTGGCGGTCGGCGGCGATCGCCTGCGTGAGCAGATCGACACGGATGCGGAACTGGTCATCGGTCGGGATGATCCGCAGGCCGTTGCGGCCGATGCCGATGGCGTCGGCGGACTTGTCCACCGACACATGCCGTTCCTCCGAGGTGTAAGCCGCCAGCGGCGCCGTGATGCCCTCGTGCTGGGCGCGGTCGCCGGTGGCCCAGTCGCGCGCCAGTTTGAGCGCGATAAAGGTAGCCATCGACCCGCCGCTGGTGAGATTGCCGCCCGCCTGCGGTCCATAGCCGACAAGGTCGGTCAACCAGCGCAGCACTTGCCGCTCGACCGTGGTCGCCGACGGTCCGCAGGACCAGACACTGGCATTCTGGTTCAATGTCGAGGCGACAAAATCGCCAAGAATGCCGACCGGCGTCGGGGTCGGCGTGATCAGCCCCAGATACCCCGGATGATTGATCTGCGTGCAATGCGGCAGGACCTTCGCTTGCAACTCCTCAATGATCGCGGCCAGCGTCGCGGGCTCCTGCGGCAACGGCTCCTCGAAGAGGGACGCCAGCGCCCGCGGCTCGATGCTGGAGAAAAGCGGCTTGGTTTCGACCGTCTCGAGGTAATCGGCCAGCAAATCGACCAGCCGATGCCCGGCGGCGCGAAATTCAGGTGTGTGCATGCAGGCTCCCCAGAACGGAACTGGACTATCCGCCGTGAATCTACACCGCGCGACGGGCGATCACAAGAATGGCCCGAACGCATTTCACGATGTCGAAGGAATCAGTGAGACAAGGAGGTCGGACTCTCCTGTCTGACCTGCCATCCCCGCTTGAGGGGCGCTCTTGGCCCCTCGAGCGGGGATGGCATTTTGCGGGAGGGTTGCCCTGCCGCGAATATCGCTTCGTTCGGCGGGTCATAAAGCCGACCCGCCTCACGAGGCGATGGACAGACAGGAATGTCTGTCCTCCTGAAATGTTCAGCCGGTCACATGGGTAACAGATTAGACCGATCACATAGGTAACACGCCTGGTTCACGACGTGGGTGTTTTTTCTTCATACTTCTCACGTTCTCTCAGAGCTTTTGACGCCTTTCTCGGCGTGCGTTCCAGATCGCCAGAACGACCGGCCCGCAGGAAAAGTGCCAGCGGTCCTCATCGAGTTGGAGCAGCCCAATGGGTTCGCCGATGAGAGCATTCCCCACGAAGATCTTTGCCACGTGCCAACGAACAGTACCGCAGGCGCCCACCCGGCGCACGTGGTAGGAGCGGGGTACTTGATGGCCGGAAGGCATCGGGGGTAGGGACGCGGTGACGGACGGTAGACCGATGCCGGCGGTTTCTGTCCCAGGGCTTCGTGCGGTCGGTGGTCATTGTAGTCCTCCCGGAAGACGAAGCGTCACCCATGTGATCGGTTTGTACCGAAATATGATTTCAAACGCACACATGACGGGCCGGCGAGTCCGGTCACGCTGAGACTGCCGGCTAACTGGAATGGCTCGGATCCGTCTAATGGTCATGGTTGGCGCATCACAACCGCTTTTCGGACGGGTCACTCGTGCCCTGTTGTTGTTGGGATGGCTGACGTCCGTGGCATTGGGGCCATTCACCGTATCCGGGCATGCTTTCGTGCGTTCGGACCGTAACGCCGACGTCTACATTATTTCGCATGCACGCGAATTCTTCAGCACAAACGCCTCCGTCCAAGATGTGGAATCTTTGAGCAAGAAGAAGTTGAGCGGGGATTTCCTCTGGGTCCGCCGTGCGAGCAGGGAATGGGTATTTCGCGACGCCCAGACCATGGAGGCAGCGTTGCGGCTCTTCGAACCACTGAACGGGCTTGAGCCGGAGCGCGAAGCGATTCAGAGAAGACAGGAGCAACTCGCCGCGGATGAGGCGGCGCTCGACGATGAGGAAGAGCGACTTGAAGAGGAGCTGGACGCCCTGGAGGAACAGGATAGCGGCCTGGTTTCCGACTCTGCGCGGGCGGCGTTCACCCAGCGCCATCTCGAGCTCGAATCAAGGCTGCGCGCCCTTAAGGTGCGCGAACGCGAATTGGACACCGCCGAGAGGGCGCTTGACTCCCGTTCCGACGAGATCGAACGGCAGGCAGAGTCGGCGCTCTGGGAACTTGTCGATCAGGCGATCACCGAGGGTCTGGGGCGTGAGGTCGGGCCTGATTAGCCGGGTGGCCAGGCGCCTATCACCTGCCGCAGCGCCGCGATCTTGCCGAGGTGATAGGCATTGTGCACGGCCAGAGTCAGCAGTTCTTGAAGCATCGGCTCAGTTGTTGCCTGCCCTGACGCCTCGCCCAGCGCGACGGCCTTCTCCGCCCCGGTGATGAACTCGCTGACCAGATCGAGGTAATCACGCTCGCTTCCGGGCGACCGGAACGACTCCGCTTCTCCCCCCTGCACCCAGGCATCACGCGCGGCCCTGTCGCCTTCGACAACGATCGTCTGCCACTTCGTGGCGTGCCACAATTCTTCGTAGATCGTGCGCGATGCGCCGCGGGGTCGTTGTGTCACATCCGCCATCGTCAAGCCGGACAGCAGGAGGCCACGAGGCATGTACTCCCCTTCCAGGAACAAATCTCGCCACAATCCCATGACGCTGCCTTTCGCCTGATATCCCGATTGCTGGAGTGAACCTATCGGCCCGGCGGTCGACTACTTCCGCCGCAACACCGGCACCATCCACGACGAGCGGTCGCTGTTGTCGAGCGGACGGCCGGGGTCGAGGCCGCCCAGCCAAGCGACCGGCTCGAAGGCGTCGGACTTTTCGATCAGGAGCAGGAACTCCTGATGCGTGAGATAGCGGTCGGGGTCCTTGAATTCCCAGACGCGCGAGGAGCCGTTGCGTGTCAATTCGATGCGCACATGCGAAGTGGCGATCTGCGTGATCGGATCGTAGCCGCCATCATCGGACCCCCAGTGCAGTTTCACCCGCGTGCCGTTACGCTCGGCCTCCCAGTCGCCGCTCCAGGACATCGTGACGATCTGACCGTCAATGCGCGTGCCCCAATCATTCATCTCCGGACGCGGCAGTCGGAAGACATGGCGCGGGTGGTTGGCTTCGATGACGTAGATGCCGCCGGGGGTCATGCTGCGCGCCAGACAGCGCAGATGCCGCACGATGTCGTCATTGGACAGCAGGTAATGAAAGGACCCCATCGGGCAGAAGGCGAGATCGACCGGCTCGCGCAGCAGGAAATCGCGCATATCCGCATGCACAAACTCGACGGTGGTCTGTTCACGCGCCGCCTTCTCGCGCGCGTAGGCCAGCATCGCCTCGCTCAAATCCAATCCATGCGAACGGATTCCCCGCCGCGCGTATTCGAGACAGTGAAATCCCGGACCGCAGCAGACATCAAGAAAGGACCGCGGCGGACGACCGTGTCCGGAATGGAGACGGTAGATCTCATCGAGGGCGTTGCATTCGCGGGTCAGGTCGCGCCAGTCGAAGGCGATGTCGTAGGCCTCGGCGTAGTCGTGACGCAAGTGTTCGGGGTCGGGGTGCACGGGCGGGCTCCTAAAACCATCTGGTGTATGGAAAACTGGACGCTTTCGTCACCCCCGCGAAAACGGGGGTCCGGAAGGCTCGCGGCTGGATTCACGCTGTCGCGGGAATGACGAGGCCGGAATGCGGTGACTTATATTCTCGGTCGGTCCCATTCTGAGAGAAAGTCTAAGATCCCAGATCGCGGGTGTCGGCGTCGATGGTGGTTCGTGCCGGAGACGGAATCCGCACACGGTCCCGCAGACGGAAGTGGAGTGTCTTGAACTTTCCGCCCAACGCGACGCTGCGCACGATCCAATCTCCCATCATCGACCACCAGATTCCCATCAAACCAAAGCCGAGAGTATAACCAAACAGATACGACAATGGGAGCCGCACAATCCATCCGCCGAGGATCGGTGTGAACATGACCCAGCGGGTCTCACCGGCACCGCGGAGCGCGCCCGCCAGCACGATGGCCAGAGCCAGCGGGATCTGGATGGCGGCGGCCACGGTGCAGAACTTGATGCCGAGCACCCGAACGGCCGGATCATCGGTAAACAGCGCAATCCATTGGTGGGAAAAGAAATAGAACGACAGCCCCAGGATTGCCATGAAGGCGGTCGCAATCCAGGTGGTGGTCCAGCCCGCCTCGCGCGCGCCACGTTCATCCCCCGCCCCCAGTTTCTGGCCGACCATGGTGGTCGCGGCCTGCCCGAACCCCAGGGCCGGGAGGAAGGCCACCGCCTCCATGTCGATGCCGATGCGGTGCGCGGCGATCGCCGCGGGGCCGAAGCCGGTCAGGAACCGGTAGTAGAACCCCTGCATGGTGTTGACGATCAGCCGCTCGGCCACAGTCGGCGAACCCAGCCCCCAGACCGCCTTCGCCGCGCGCAGCGACAGCCCCCGGATCGCCGGGTTCCAGTACCCGCGCCGGCAGGCAATGACAGCCAGGGTCACCGCACCGATGGCTTCGGAGATTCCCAATCCCAATGCCGCGCCGACCACTCCCAGCTTGGGCGCTCCCCAGTTGCCAAAGATGGCGGCATAGGAGATGAGGACATGGATTATGTTGACCGCCAAGGTCACGATCAGCGGTGTGCGCGAATCTCCCACGCCCTGAAAGACCGCCGAGAAAACAAAGAACGATCCGGAGAATATCAGCGTGATGTAGTAGATGCGCAGATAGGAGAGCGCCTGCTTGAGCGTCTCGCCATGCGCGCCCATGAATTCGCACATCCATGGCGACAACGGCCACAAGAGCAGCCCCAGCCCGATCGAGACCAGCGCACAGATCGCCACTACGGCGCGGGCGACTTTCAATCGTCGTTCCGGCTCCGCCGCCCCGGTGTGAAAGGCCACCAGCACCTGGCCGCCGATCCCCAGCCCGCGTTGCACCGCCATCGCGATGAAGACCGGCACCTGCGCGATCCCCATTCCCGCCAGCGACGTCGCCGCCAGCCGTCCGACCATCGCGGTGTCGATAATCGATGCCGCCCGTGACAGGAAATTGGCTCCCGCAATCGGCCAGGCGAGTTTCCAGATGGCAACGTAGAGGCGCCGTTTGGCGGGATCGATCCCGAACATTGGCGGGAAATAAGCGAGAAACCGCGCGCGGTACAATCGGACAGGCGCCGGACGCCAAAATCCCTGCCAGAGTCGCGGAAACCGCTTGCCAAGCGCCGCTGCGGGCGGCTTTCCTGCCCGGCGTGAATCCGCCCACACCCGCACTGACGCTGACGCGCCCCTCGGCGCGGCAATTGACCGCCTGGCGCAAGTTGTTGACCAAGAAGGGACGGCGCGAAGCCGGCGAAGTGCTGATCGAAGGCGCGCGTCTGGTCGGTGAAGCGCTGGCCGCCAGCGCGGAAATCACGGCGCTGGTGATCGCCGACGATGAGCAGGGACGGGCCGCCCTGCGCAAACTGGCCGAACAGCACCTCCTGACGGCGCAGCCAATCTACACCGCCGCGCCGCGCGAATTTGCCAAGCTGACCGACACGGTCCACGCCGCCGGCGTCGCCTGCGTCATCAAATGGCGCGCGCCGCGCTTTGATCCGGCCCGCCGCGATCTGGCGCGGACGCTGGTCTGCGATCGCATTTCCGACCCGGGCAATCTCGGCACCTTGGTACGCACCGCCGCTGGGCTGGGGCTGGATGCGGTCATCCTTTTGGCCGGCACCGCGGAACTGACCAATCCCAAGACCCTGCGCGCGGCGATGGGCGCGGTCTACCACATTCCGGTCTTTGCCGACGCCGCCGCGCCGGAAATCATCGACTGGGCGGCGCAGGCGGGGATCACACTGTTTGTCGCGGATGCCCATGGCGGCCGGGAGCCGCAGACCGCACCCGCACGCTGGGCGTTGGTGATCGGCAGCGAAACCATCCCGCTGGATCCGGCCTGGGCCGAAGCGGGAGTGGCCCGCATCAGTCTGCCCCTGCAACGAGGGATCGAATCGTTCAATGCCGCGATTGCCGGCGCCATCCTGATGGACCGTCTTTGCCGCCCCGCCACATCCGCCTAATCGCCGCAACACCCACCCGGCGATTGCGTATCTTAACTTGTTGAGGCCATGATGACACCGCGACTCGTCCATCCCATCCTGATCGCCGTCCTGGTTGCCGGGATTGTGGGCGCAGATTCGGTCGCGCAGGCGCAGAACGTGAAGGTGCAGCGTCTGGGCGGCGGACGGTACATGACCGAGACGGTGCGCGAGGCGCCCGCCGCGGACCTAAAATCGCTGCGCATCATCGGCCCGGAAAACCTCGGCGGCAGCATCACCGTGACCGCCAAGCCGGTGACGACCACACGGCTCGAGTTGCTCAAGATCTTCAAGGTCCCCACCGAAGCCGAGGCGCTCACCTTCGAGCGGGAAATCCAGTTCGACCTGCGCACGGTCGGGTTTACCCTTGAACTGGAAGTGCGCGCACGGTCCGATGCGCCTTGGGAGGGGCGCGATCAGAGCGCGCGCTTCGAGATCACCTTCGTGGTCCCGGAAAACTGGGACTTGGAGGTGCGCGGCCGGTTCTTCGAGATGGATCTGGCCGGCCCCTTCCGTCGTTGCGAAATCAGCACCGAGTATGGCCGGATCAAGCTGGCCAATGTCACGCAGAAGTCGCGGGTGGTGGGCAACTACACCGGCATGGAACTCTCCGGCGTCAAAGGGGAGATTGTGGCGCAGACCAGTTTCGCCGATCTGGTGTTGCGTGACGCGATCCCCTCGGCGGAGCGTCCGGCGCAATTGACCAACCAGAACGGCTCGATCGTGGTGGAGAAATTCGCCGGCGCATTGGCGGCCGAGTCGCAGAACGCGCCGATCTTCCTTTCCGATGTCGTCCTGCTTGGCTCCGGCTCGAGTTTGCGCGCCGCCAACGCCATGATCAAAGCCGACATCGCCGAATTCGGCAACGCCGAACTCGATGTGACCAACAGCAACAACTCGGTCATTCTCAATGTCCCCAAGTCCCTGTCGGCGCGGCTGAGCTGCTCGGTGGGCAGCGGCGGTTCGATCAACACCGGCGGTCTGATTGTGCAGACGCACCCGAATCAATTCGGCGCCGGGCGGCTGGAAGGGATCATCGGCTCCGGCAAAGGCCTCATCGACATCGACATCAGCGGTCCCGGCCACATCGGCATCCAGGGACGCTGACCCTCCGACATTCACCGTGAATTGACATTGCCGCCGCGGGGCTTTCCGCCTTGCTTAGCGACGAGCACGGGGCGTCCTGCCTGGGGGGCAGGATCCACCCGCTCGACGCGTCTTGATCGAGGGAGGTACGGCATGATCAGATCACGCCGGGAGCGCACCTGGCTCCCGTATTGGATCGCGGCCATCGGGTTTCCGATCATCCTGGCCACCACCGCGCCGGTGCGCGCCGGCGACATCTTCCCGCGCGATCAGATTCTCTTTCCCTTCCTGCCGGCGGCGATGGCCGAGGGCCCAGGGGGGCTGCGGCTCAATCCCGCCGTGATCGGCGCCGATCCGGAGTTCGTGCTCAACTACTACCATGCCTTCTCGGACTCGTCGCTGAAAGGCGATGACGCCGTCTACACCACGTTTCGCGGATTCGGCTTCGGCATCGAATGGCTGGGCGCCGGCGCGGTGCCGGATGGACGGTCCTACACCATCGGTCTGGCCACCAGCAGCCAGAAATCGTTTGCCGTCGGCAGCAGTTACCAGTGGCGCACCAGCGACGATCCGGTGCAGGACAAATCGCACTTCTGGACCTATGGCTTCCTCTGGCGGCCGAACAACACTCTATCGTTTGCCGGCGTGGCGCACAACTACCACCGTATGAAGGTCCCGACCGGCCGCTCCGATGCCGAGTTCGTCTATTCGGCGGCGGTGCGTCTGTTGCAGGGTCGCCTGTTGATCGGCGGCGATTGGTATCAGACCACCTCGCAACGGGTCAAGGATGGCACCTACCGCATCGCCACATCGTTTCAGGTCCGTCACGGTCTGACGATCTATGGCGATCTGGACGAGGATGAAAACTACTTCCTCGGCGCGCGCGTTGAGATGAGCACCTGGTTTGCCGGGACGCACGCCGCCTTCGACGGGGACCGCGACTACAGGGGCGGCGTCGCCTACATCGGCACTCACAAGACCCGCCGCGCGCCGCTGTGGAGTCTCTGGCGCGAGGCGGCGAAGATCGAGCTTGCCGGCGCAATACCCGACCGTCCGGCGCCGCGCAACTTCTTTGGGCCGGAACCGGCGACGACGTTCGACTACCTGTCAATGCTGGACAAGGCGCGCCGCGATCCCGAAATCCGCGCGGTCCTGCTGCGCATCAACAATCCCGAACTGGGCTGGGCCCGCCGCGAAGAAATCCGCCGCGCCATCCTCCGTGTGCGCGACGCCGGCAAGCCGGTGATCGCCTGCGTCGACGGCATGGTGTCCAACGGCGAGTATTACCTCGCCAGCGCCGCCGACCGGATCGTCGCGCCGCCGGTCTCCACCATCGATGTGATCGGTCTGCGTTCGGAGGTGACGTTTGCCAGGCGATTGCTCGACAAACTGGGCGTCGTCGCCGATCTCGAACATGTCGGCGACTACAAGAACGCCTCCGATCTGTTGACCCGCACTTCGATGTCGCCGGCGCACCGCGAGGCGGCGACCGCGCTGCTGGATGATCTCGACGGGTACTGGGTGGAGCGTCTGGCCGAAGGCCGACGGACAACGCCCGATGCGGTCCGCGGTTGGATTGATCATGGACCGTATGTCTCGGTCGATGCGCAGGCCGCCGGACTGATCGACACGGTCGCGTACGCGGATGAACTTGATGGCATCGTCAGCGCCCTGGCCGGGCCGATCTGGCGCACGGTCGGCACGGCGGAGTTGCGGGATCGTGTCTATGCGCGGTCGGGCTGGGCCGAACCCGACCGCGTCGCCGTCATCTTCGCCGAAGGCGGCATCGAGGAGGGCACCAACCGCGACGATTTCCTCTTCGGCGAGGTGATGGGCTCGGCGACCACGGCCCGCGCGATTCAAGGCGCTCGCGAGGATCCGCGGGTCAAGGCGCTTGTCCTGCGGGTGAACTCGGGTGGCGGATCGGTGGTCGCATCCGATGAGATCTGGCGCGAAGTGGCGCGCACCGTCGGACGCAAGCCGATCATCGTCTCGTTTGCCGACGTGGCGGCCTCCGGCGGGTACTATATCGCCTGCGCCGCCGATTCGATCTTCGCCTTGCCCAACACCATCACCGGCTCGATCGGCGTCATCTCCGGCAAACTCGATTTCTCCGGGCTGTACGATAAAGTCGGCCTGGACAAGGAGGCGATCGACCGCGGACGCTTCGCCGGGCTGTACACATCCGACGGGACCTTCACCGACGAACAACGCGCGGTGATTCGCGCGCAGATGCTGCGGGCCTACGAGCACTTCAAGTACCTGGTGGCCGAAGGCCGTTCGTTGCCGGCCGATTCGGTCGAGGCGATCGCGCAGGGGCGTGTCTGGTCGGGGCTGGCGGCCGATCGTCGCGGGTTGGTCGACGGTTTCGCCGACCTGAATGAGTGCATCACCACCGCCGCGCGGATGGCGGGCGTCGATCGCGGCAGCGACGTCGAAGTCATGGTTCTGCCGGAGCGTCGCTGGCAGTTGTTCGACGCCGGGCCCTTCGGCATTGCCGGGGCCTTCCTGCCGGCGGCGACGGTGGAGCATCTGCTGGCCACGGTGCTGGCGCGGGCGGGTTTGGCGCCGGACAACGGCCTTTCCTATGCGGCGCCTTACCGCGTGACAATTCGCTGAGGCGTGGGGAACAACCGGCGCCCCGGCTTGTATTAGGGCGAGACCCGCGCTACCTTGGATCGCGCGGACCGGCCGACAGAGGAGTGCGGCAATCATGAATCACTTGAGCATCATCACCGACTCGAACATCTGCAAATTCACGCTCCACGACCTCCCCGACCGTCCCGGCATCGCCGCCGAAATGTTTGGCCGACTCGGCGACGCCGGCATCAGCGTGGTGGGCTTGGCCGCCGCCGGCGCGCAGCTGGGCCGCACGGATGTCTCGATCACGGTCAACAGCGCCGACGCCGCCAAGACCGCGGCGGTGCTCGATACCGCGCGGCGCGAGCTGGATGCGCAGGGCCTCTCGCAAAAGAAGGATGTCGCGGCGGTCAGCCTGATCGCCGACTCGTTGTCGCACGACCCCGGGGTGGCGGCCCGGATGTTCCGCACGCTCTCGGCCGAGGGGATCAACATCGACATGATCACGGCCGGCAACACCGCGGTGACCTGCCTGATCGATTCCCGTTTTGTGCCGGCCGCTCAGCGGGCGCTGGAACGCGAGTTTACCGGACAATTGGCGTCTCGTTGACGCGCGAAAGGTGGTTTCCATGAAGAAATTCGTTTTGCTCGGCGCGGCGCTGGCCATCGCCGCCGGTTGCGGCGCCGATCAGCAGAAAGCCGCGGACAAACCGGCGGGCGGCCAGCCGGCCACCGCCCAGGCCAAACCTTACCCCATCGATTGGTGCATCGTCTCCGGAGAAAAACTCGGCTCGATGGGCGATCCCGTCGTCCGCACCTACCAGGGGCAGGAAGTGAAATTCTGCTGCAAGTACTGTATCGAGGACTTCGAGAAGACCCCGGCGCTCTACCTGGCGCGCATCGACTCGGCGGCTGCAGGCCAGTTGCAGCCCCCCGCCGGCCATGAGCACGGCGGCTGAGCCGCTTCCAACGTATAACGGCGGACACGGCCCGGCATTGCCGGGCCGTTTTTCGTTGGGCCGCGCCCCTATCGAACCCGAAAGGGAAAACGTATATTGATGACAGAGCGCAGACCCCGGCGCCCGAAGACATCCCTCACCCGCTGTCCGGTGAACTACATCCCCGTGATCCCGAGAGTGAGATGATCCCGACTCTCTTATGCTCTCACCAGCGTCGCCCAAGCCGATGGCACATCGGTCTTGCGCTGATCGCAGTGCTGATCGGAATAACGAAGCTTGATGCACAGCCCGCTCCCGACGCGCTGATTGTTCGTGTCCGGGACGTTGTGGCAACGGCGTCCAAACACGCCACCGGTCCCACGGCCGCCGGATTGCGCGCCGATGTGCTGGCGCGCAGCGTCGCGCTGGGCGTCACACAAGTGCGCCCGCTCTATCCTGCCACCACCGCATCCGCGCATCCCGGCCCACGGACCTTCGTGGTGGCCATCCCGCCGGGAATGACCGCCGCGCAACTGCAGGCCCGATACGCGGCGCTGGATTGGGTGGAATTCGTTGAGCCGGACTTGCGATTCGAATTGCATGCCGTCCCCAACGATCCCCTCTGGCCGCGGCAATGGGATCTGGAAAACACCGGCCAGCCCTATTTCTCGGTGCGCGGTGTGGCGGGAGACAGCAACGATGTCCGAATCGAGCGCACCGGCTATCCGGGCGCGGACATCCGCTTTCGCGCCCCCTATGAAAGCGGCGAACCGACCGCCGATGTGTTGGTGGCCATCATTGACACCGGACTGGACACAGCGCATGTCGATCTGCGTGACCGACTGGCCCTCAACGTCGGCGAGATTGCCGCCAACGGCCTCGACGATGACCACAATGGGTTTGTCGACGACACTCACGGTTGGGACTTCTCCGGCGACACCCCGGGCGCGCCGATCGACATCCGCGGCGACAACGATATCAGCGATTACATGGGGCACGGGACGCACGTGGCCGGCACTGTGGCTGCTGCCGTCGACAACAGCATCGGCATCGCGGGTGTCTGCCCTCAGGCGCGGGTGATCGGCGCCAAAATCTTCCCCAATCCGTACTTCTCGATCTCGGCGGCGGCGATCTACTACGCGGTTGACCGCGGCGCGCGGGTGATTAACATGAGCTGGGGCGGCGCCTTCCCGTCGCGCGCCATCGAGGAGGCGCTCCAGTTCGCCGCCGACCGTGGCGTGACACTGGTGGCGTCGATGGGAAATTCGGGACGCGACGAGGTGTTCTATCCCTCCGGCTACGCGACCACCATCGGCGTGGGATCATCGGATGCGCGCGATCGATTGTCACGCTTTTCCACCTACAATGATTTCGTCGATGTCATCGCCCCCGGCGAGGACATCCTCTCGCTGCGGGCCGCCGGGACCGATCTGTACGCGGATGTCGGCGAGCCCGATGTGCACGTGGTCGATGGCGACTACCTGATCGCCTCGGGCACATCAATGGCCGCGCCGCATGTCACCGGCGCCGCGGCGACGCTGTTGGCGCTGGCGCCCGGACTGTCATCGCAGCGTCTACGCGAGATCTTGCGCGCCAGCGCCGACGACATCATCGACCCCTTCGACAACGATTCGCTCCACCTGCCCGGGCCCGACCGTCACACCGGTGCCGGGCGCATCAATCTCCAGCGGGCGATGGCGATGCTGCCCGGCATCATCCTGGAGGTCACCTCCCCGGCGCGCGACGGCTGGATCAGCGGCGTCGATGTTCCCGTGGTTGTGCGCGCCACCGGCGCTCGGTTTGTCGGATTCACGGCGCTGCTGGCACGATCGCATCCGCCCTTCGCGGCAGATTGGCGGGAGATCCCATCGGAAGATATCACGTTCAGCAACGGCCTCTACCAGATCAGCTTGCGTGACGCAGACACACTCCTGGGTCCCTACACTCTGCGACTGGATGCCGGCGCCGATGCCGTGCTCGACTGGCCGCTCCAGCTGGGCACCACCGACATCGCCGCGATCGATTCGCCGGCGGACAATGACACCATTCAATTGCTCGGCGCGGTGATCGGCACCGCCTATGGTCCCGGTTTCCGTTCCTACTCGTTGACCGCGATGGGTCCGCTGCCGGCCGCCAATCAGCATCCGATCATTGAATCGTCACAACTGCGCTGGACCGACACACTGGCCTACTGGCGGACCGATGTGCTCGAAAACGGCGCCTATGATCTGATTCTGAATGTCCGGACCGATCATGGCGAGATCGCCGACACCGCGCGTGTGGTGGTGCGCGACGCCTTTCTGGCCGGATTTCCGGTCGACCTCCCCGCGCCCGCGCACTTTGCGGTGACCACGGTGGACCTGGACGGACTCGACGGCGACGAGATCATCTGCCCGACCCAATCGGGGCTGTATGTCCTGCGCAGTGACGGGCGGGTCTACCCCGGCTGGCCGCGCGCCACCAACTTTGATGTCACCACCGCGCCCGCGGTCGCCGATCTGGACGGCGACGGTAAGTCGGAGATCATCGTTGCCAGCCGTTCGTACATGCATATCTACTCCTTCATCGGCGAGCCCTTTGCCGGCTGGCCGCGGATTTTCCTGGGCGGCTCGGGCATCTTCGGCAACTCGATGCCGGTGGTGGGCGATGTCGATGGCGTCGGCGGACGCGAGGTCGCCGGGATCGACCGTCATGGCCGCATCAAGATTTGGCACGCCGACGGCACGATCTACGCGCCACAGGGCGGCGAATACTTCGCCCGTATTCCGATCGCCAACACGCTCAACGCGGCGCTGCCGCGGCTGGCCATCTGCGACCTCAACGGCGACCGCCGTCCCGAACTGGTCGCCGCCGGCGATGGCATCTTTGTTTTCGATGCGCTGACCGGCGGACCGCCGGCGGGCAACGACGACGTGCTGCTGGCCGACCACCAATCGACACATGGCTTGACCATCGGCGATTACGACGGCGATGGCGACTTTGACATCGCCTACGTCGCCGCCAACCACGCGACCGATCGTTTCCGTCTGACGGTGATCGATCCGCATGGCGACCCGCTGCCGGGTTGGCCGCAGATCATGCCTGAGCAGGTGAACCTTTATCTTCAGTACTCGCTGTCGGCCGGTGATTTGGACGGCGACCGTCGACCCGAACTGCTGCTGGCCCCCTACACGCTGGGCGGGGGCATGCTCTATGCCTTCCACGGCAATGGCGCGTCGGTCGGGTCGGACTCCACCAACGGACTGCTGGCGCGTCTGCCGGGCACAGTCTCGGCGATTGTCCTGGCCAATGTGGACCGCGACAGCGATCCGGAAATCGTCATGCGGGTCGGGGACTTCATATCGGGTCCCGACTACGTCTATGCGCTCGAGGCCGATGGCGCCCTGTTGCCGGGGTACCCGCTGAAGTTCGGCGACGGCAATTCGGTCACCATGCCGGCGCCGATCATCGGCGATGTGAACGCCGACGGCCTGGCCGACATGACCACCATCCAATCCACATCGATGAGCGTCGCCGTCTGGGAGTTGGGCGTCCCGTTCGCCGTCGCCGGCCGTCCCTGGCCGCGGTTTGCCGGCGATCTGTGGAATTCCAACATCGCTCCCGCCCCGCGCTACGATCTGCTCTACCTCGTGCGGCTGATCGATCTGACGATGCGCAACGGGATGCCGTTACCGCCCCATGAGCCCGTCGATCTCGACTGCGACGGGTCGGTATCCACCGCTGACATCGTGGCGCTGATTGATTATCTCTACCGCGGCGGCGCCCATCCCTGCCGCCCCTGAGAGGTGGGCATGAAGATCGACTTTTCCGGACAGACCGTGTTGATCACCGGCGCGTCGCGCGGCATCGGTCGCGCCGCGGCGCGGTTGTTCGCCGAGCATGGCGCCGATGTGGCCGTCCATTATCAACGCAACCGCGCGGCGGCCGAGGAGGCCGTCGCGGAGATTGCAGCCATGGGACGCACGGCGCGCGCCTACGCCGCCGACATTGCCGATTCCCGCGCCGTCGATGAATTGGTCACCCGCACCGCCGCCGACTTCGGGCGTCTCGATGTCCTGGTCAACAACGCCGGCATCTGGAAGGAAGGGCCGATCGCCACGATCACCGACGCCCAGATCGACGAGATGATCGACATCAATCTGAAGAGTCTGTTCTATGCCTGCCGCGCGGCGGTGCCGCATTTGCGACGGACCAGCGGCAACATTATCAACATCGCCTCGACCGCCGGCCAGCGCGGCGAGGCCTTCCACTCTCACTACGCCGCGACGAAGGGGGCGACGATCTCCTTCACCAAGTCGCTGGCGCCGGAGCTGGCCGGCGACGGTATCCGTGTCAACTGCGTCGCGCCCGGCTGGGTCGACACCGATATGTCGCATGAGGCCCTGCGCGCTCCCGACGCGCATCGCCACATCGGCCTGATTCCGCTCGGACGCGCCGCCACCGCCGAGGAGATCGCCGGCGCGATTGTCTTCCTCGCTTCCGGCTGGTCCAGTTTCATCACCGGCGAGATTCTCAATGTCAACGGCGGCGCGGTCCTGTGCGGATAACGACCACGGGACAATTTCTATTGACTAGGGACAAGCGGTCGGCTAATTGGTCGCCGAAAGGAGGTGACACTCACATGCGCAAAGCCCTCGCCACCATCCTTGTCGTGTTCGCAGTGGCGTTTGTGGTCGGGATGAGCATCCCCTCCGCCGATGCCGGTCCGTGCTACTACAAGTGCATCTGCAGCCAGCCGTACAAGTGCTGCGTCAACAACGGCGTCGAATCGTGCAAGAAGCTGATCGACTCGCCGATCCAGTGCACGCAGGTCTTCCCCTGCTAGGAAAGACCGTGTCGTTTTGACTTGATGACGGCGGGAACGGCGGCTGTCGTTCCCGCCGAACCTTTCGGTTCCCGCGATGAATCGCTACCTGCTCAACATCCTGCTCGTGCTGGCGGTGGTCGCCGCCGCCGGCAGCGGTCTTAATCTCGGCCTGGGGATGCGCGAGAAATTCCAGACGCCGACGCCGGTCTATGAGTCATACACGCCCAATCCACTGATGGCGGAAGGCGAGGAATTCCCCGACGTGCCGGTCATGCGCGCCGACAGCAGCGTGCAGACGACTTGGAACCTGCTGGCCAACGGTGGTGTGGCGATCTTCATGGAATTGGGCTGTCCGCCCTGCAGTGTCATGGCGTTGCAGTGGAACGAGGCATTGCGGGGCTGGAGCGATCCGCCGGCGATTTTCGGCATCGCGGCCGCGTCGCTGGAACGCATCGCCGCCTACCGCGACAAACTGGGGCTCGCCTTCCCGGTGCACAGCGACACCGGCGACGTCTATGCCACCGCTTACCAGGTGATCGATTATCCGATGCAGTTGGTCATCGACGCCGATCGGATCATCCGCGCGCGCTCCTATGACGCGCGCGCGCCGATCGACACCGCGCAGGTGTCCGCGCTGATCCGCGGCGACACCACCATCGCCGTCACGGAATATTGAAATCCAGCATCGTCCACAGCCAGTGGCCGGCGTCGTCGACGGTCACGTTGGATTTGAGTTCCTCAAGCGTCGCAGACGGCAGCACCAGCGAGTAGCCGCACTGGAAACTGAGCGCGTGGCCCAGTGGGATCGACACCATCGCGTCGGCCTCAAAGCCGAGTTTCGCGCTCTCGAATTCACCGCGTCGGGCCAGCCAGAAGTAGTGCAGATCGATCTGCGCGCTGGATGACCGCGGCGCATCCACGGTCAACTTCAGCGCCAGATCCTGCAGACCCAGCCCGCGCGTGTCCCCCGGAATGCTGATGAAGTAGTCGGCCCATCCGTAGAAGCGGTGGAAGGTGCCATAGAGCGGATTGAACGCCGCGAACTGATCATCGTACCGGTGGTCGTCGCCGGAGAGATGGTCGTACCAGCCGGTCACACGGACCGCGCCCAGGTCGCGTCCGACGTTCGCGCCGAACATGTATGCGTCGATGTCGTGGCGCGATCCGTTCGGGACATCCACCGAGGGACCGATCTCATACTTGCCGGTCTGATAGTATCCTTCGCCGCGCCAATCGAACCCAAGCAGACGTTGCTTGATATAAAGCCCGCCGGTCCAGCGGTTCGGCGGCAGACCGTTGACACGAAATCGATCCGCATCGGGCAGCGCAGCAATGTCGTATGAATCGAAGATCACCAGAATGCTGCCGCCGCCATCCTGCCATGTCTGCTCAACACGGCCAATCAGCAGATCCTGGTAGTTCTGATCGTTGGGGTAATGACCCCAGTTCGTCGGCTCGCCCTTTTCGTGATGCGCCCAGGCCAGGTGCGCCGAGCGGGGCCCGTTGCGCCACATCAGACGGATCGCATCGTGCGAACGGCCCGGCTGATTCCAGTTGCCGTTGCCCACCAGACGGTCCTCATCATACTGGATCTCCTGACGACCGATACGCAACGTCCACTGCGCGGTCGGCAGCAGTTCGAGGTAGCCCTGATGCAGATCGAACCTGTCGGCGGTGGCGTCGGCGGAGGCGCTGGTCTCATCTCCCCATGTGCGCACATCCTGCAGTTGGAGGAAGGCCTTGATCTTCGGATCGCCGTTGTAGAGCACCCCCACCCGCGCGCGTTGCGAGAAGAAGATGACGCCGCTGGCCGGCTCGGGCAGCAACGTACGGTAGCCATGACGGAATTCCATCCGCGGACGCAGTTGGGCGGAGAGTTTCCAATCGGCCGATTGCGCCGCCGCCGTCGCGGAAAGGATCGAACTACTCAGGATCACTGCTGTCAGGGTGAAAGGCATAAGGTGTCGCATGGCATCCTCCCGGGGTTCAGCCGGTAAAACTGCGCGTCACGACAAGAGAGGCACAAGCCAGTTTGCGGCATCGCTGTCAAAAGTCGATAGGGTCCGTCCGGATTCGCCGATTCAACCCGCTCCCCGCTCGCACATGACAAGACATTGCCCGACAACAATATACGGCGCCGCCACCACCTGCCGGGCCGGGCGATGATTGGCGAACATAATTCCGACCAAAATCGTATATATTGCGGACGCAGGGTTCAGGCAGATTGTGTCGTTGTTGACTGACTTCTAACTGATTGAAGTAAGGAGAAACCATGCCTGGAGCATTTGGCGCCGCCACCTATGGCGCGCAGACATTGCGCATCGGCGATGTCGCCCCCGATTTCGAAGCCGAGACCACCGAAGGACGGATCCGGTTCCACGAATGGATCGGCGATTCCTGGGCGGTCCTGTTTTCGCATCCGAAGGACTTCACGCCGGTCTGCACCACGGAGTTGGGCTACATGGCCAAGCTCAAACCGGAGTTCGACAAACGCAACACCAAGATCATCGGGCTGAGTGTCGACCGAGTCGACGACCACGCCAAGTGGGCGCGCGACATCGCCGAGACCCAGGGTCATGCCCCGAACTACCCGATGATCGGCGACAGCGACCTGACCGTCTCCAAACTGTACGGCATGTTGCCGGCGGATCTGGAGGGTTCGTGTGTGGGACGCACCGCCGCCGACAACCAGACGGTCCGCAACGTGTTCGTCATCGGCCCGGACAAGAAGATCAAGCTGCTCATCGCCTATCCGATGACCACCGGCCGCAACTTCGACGAGGTATTGCGTGTGCTCGACTCGCTGCAATTGACCGCCAAGCACAAGGTCTCCACGCCGGTCAATTGGCAGCCGGGCGACGATGTGATCATCGCCGGGTCGGTCTCCGACGACGAGGCGCGCACGATCTACCCGCAAGGGTGGAAAGCGCCGCGGCCCTACCTGCGCATTGTGCCGCAGCCGCAGCAGTAGCGCGTACGCCACAAGACCGCACACCCATCCGTCATTCCTCACTCTGCCGCTTTTTGGCGGAGTGAGGAATCTTTTTTTCACCGGTTGTTGATCCGGCACAGCCACGATTCACGCGAGTGGGTGTACTTCGGATTGAGCCAGAGCAGCGCGCGTTCGACCAGAGTCGGGCCGGTGTGCCGAACAATCGTCAACGGGATACCGTAACGCTGGGACAACTGCGCGTCGTCATGGGGGGGACGGCCGAAATAGATCAGGTAGTTCCACTGCTCGGATGCCATCAACAGACTGTCGACCTGGTCGATGTTAACGGCCTGGAAAACGGCGGGTATCTCCCGCACGCCCCCGCCGTCGAGATAGAAAAGCGGCAGGTCGGTCCGACGGCCCCGCTCGCTGACATCCACGATGACACCGGTGGCATCGCCTTGCTCGTAGGCACCAATCAGCGGCTCAATCTTGCCGCGCTGGCCGTAGTGCGTCAGTGCGCCGACCAGCAACACCCCGTTCACCGCCCAGAACCATCGCCAGCCATGGTTGATCCAACGGCTCCAGGCCGGACTGTGCTCACGTTCCCAATGCCAGAGCGCGATCACAAACATCAGCGCCAGTTCGGGGAAGATCGGCAGCAGGAATCGCTCCTGCTTGCCGGGCACCAGCGAGTGCACGACGAAGAACGGGAGCGTTGCCCAGGCCAGAATCCCCAGCCGCCGCCAGTAGCGGCCGCAGGCATAAAGACACAGTAGCGAGAACGGCGGAATGAAGATCCCCAGCACCAATAGCAGGTAGCGGTACCAGGGACCGACGACATAGTCGTAGGCGTGGATGGCGTTGTGTTCGATGTAGCGCCACAGCGAGCCGAGAAAGACACCATGGGCCTGCCAGTCCCACCATCCCTCCACCAGCAACGGGACGATCGCCGCGCCGGTGAGGATGAGAAGCCCTCGCCATTGCCGGCGCACGATGAGATAGACCCCGATGCCGGCGGCCGCGCTGGCCACCTGCCAGCGAATCAGAAACGCCAGCCCGAACGCCAGCCCGGCCCACAGCCAGTGACGCGGGGCGAAACGGGCCTCCTGCACCGCGGCGACGGTCTCTTCCAATCCCCAGAGCAGAAATGGGATCGCGACCGACTCGATGAGGTTGCGCACCGCGACATAAGGCATGAGCGCGTGGGCGGCCACGATCAATCCCGCGGTGAACGCCACCCGCTTGTCGGCCGACCGCAGCCCCAGGCGATAGGTGAGCGCGATGGTCCACAGCGAAAACAGCGCATGCAGCAGCCGATTGACGAGCATGACGCTGTCAGGATGGGTGATGCCGATCCCGTGGCAAGCCGCGATCTGCAGGTAGTTGAGATACGGATAAAGCAGCGACCGGTAGAATTGACGGTCGCCTGAGAGGTAATCGTTGTCACCGCGCAGCCATGCGGCCGCCAGCTCGATCACCTGATTGTGATCATCGGTGGCCATGTAGCCGCGCGCCAGGACGGCGGCCACCAGACGCAGGAGCAACCCGATGGCCAGAAGCAGCCGGAGCGGATGCTCCTCGATCTCCCGTCGCAGCCGGGATCGCATCGCCGGAGGACCTGTTACACCACGGCCGGAGTCGTCGGCCGGACCATTTCCACGTGCGGGATGCCGTCTTCGTCGAACGGATCGCCGACCGGCTCGAAGCCGAATTCACTATAGAAGCGGACCAGATAGACCTGCGCCGAGATCCGAATCGGTTCACCGGGGAAGAGATTGATCGTCTGCCGGATGGCCTCGCGCATCAGTTCCCGCCCCAAGCCGGTGCCGCGCGCCTTGGGATGGGTGACCACGCGCCCGATCGCCGGCTCGGTGTAACGCACGCCCGGCGGCACGATGCGGCTGTAGGCGGTCAGGGCGGCGTGCTCGTCACGCCCCAACAGATGCCAACTGCTGGGGTCGATGCCGTCGACGTCGAGATAGGGACAGTTCTGTTCCACGATAAAGACGCGCTGCCGCAATTCCAGCAGGTCATAGAGATCATCGAGGCGCAATTCCGGATAGGGCACAAGGTGCCAGCGCAGTTGGGGGGGTGTGGTCAT
>CAZQIZ010000021.1:0-52319 GCA_964593585.1 uncultured Ignavibacteria bacterium | reverse complement strand
GGTGCGTGATTATGAACAGAAATGACCGACACACAAAATTCCTGACAGGCCCGAATGGACTGGCCTATATGATCCTGTCGTTTCTCGGCATCTTCGCGCCGACGGCGGGCACGCTCCTCTCCAAATACGTCTTCCCGATCCTGCTCGGCGAGGTGGCGCTCACCGTCGGCCTCCTCTACGTTGGATTCCGACCAACCCGCCCGGACACCCAACCATCACATCGCAGAAGCGGCTCTTAAGCGGCAAATTCCGTAAGCCATCCGTAGAGGCGGCTCTTGAGTCGCATCCCGCAGCCACCACCTGGATCCACCCGCCCGCGCCCTGCCGCAAAGCGGCTCGAGACCCGCTTCTACGGCTGACGGTCGTTGACGGGATGGGGGCGCTGGCGGCAAATCGCACGGCCCCGGCGCGAAGGGCGCGCGGGGCCGTTACGATGCCAATCCGATGTTACCGACGTTTGCCTCAGGCTTCGTAGGGCTGGACGTGAATGTTGCGGTTGGCGCAGACCATCCGCACCTTCTCGTACAACGCCGCCGGATCCGTGTCGACCAGGACCAGGTTGCGGGCGGTTGGAACGTCGATCAACGGCGAGTGCCCCGTTTGGAGCGAGCCCGGGAAGATGCGATACAGCTTCCCGTCATTCTGGTCCACCCAGACACCGGGGCGATCGATGTCCGTGAAGCGCGCGACCTCGACAGTGAAGGCCGCAGCAGTTGCCGTCGTGCTGGTCATACTACAACCTCCTTAAAGTTGAAGTGGCCACCTCCAGTGGAGGGCCGGAAAGTTGTTGCTCCCGCCGGCGCCCTGCCGGCGGCTCGCATGCGTATATAAAATCGTCCTGTTTTCCAGGTTCCAGATTCCGAAGAAAAAATTCGGAGCGGATTGCGGCGCGGGCTTGTGAGTGGAAGTGTCGTCCTTTCAACATGATAGGGCGATGACTCTAAAGCGGCTCTTCCAGGCGGAGGCGCTGACAGCTGCCCTGGTGCCGTCGCCTTATCTTCTGGGCCGGGGTTTGCATGTCTGAGTTCGACATTGTCGTCATTGGCGCGGGACCGGCGGGGGCCACCGCCGCGCGCGTCGCGGCATACTTCGGAGCAAAGGTCGCGATCATCGAAAAGCAACCGCTGCCGCGTCCAAAGCTCTGCGGTGGTTGGGTGGCCAATCGCGCCCTGCGCATGCTGGGGTTCCCGCTCGGCGAGGGGGTCATTGAACACCGCTTTGATACGGTCGACTTGCGCCATGGAACCATGGGCGTGCGCTACGAGGCGCCAGAGGGACTGGGTGTCTTTGTCGATCGCGCGATCTTTGATGCGCATCTGATCGCGGCGGCCGAGACGGCCGGGGCGACTCTGCTGACGGCCAAGGTCACCGCCATCCGACGGGACGGCGCCGGGATCAGTCTGACGACAACCGCGGGAATGGTCTCGGCCGGCGGCGTGATCCTCTGCGCCGGCGCCAATTCAGCTCTGATCCGTGCGCTCCGTGCCCCCGACCCGCCCGGGCGATTCGGCATCGCCCTCGAGCAGAGACTTCCGATCGAATACGCTGCGCAATTGGAGGTCATGCCGGGAACCGCAAGGCTCGACTTCGGCCGGATACCATTCGGATACGGCTGGGCGCTGCATCATGGACCATATCTGGTTGTGGGAATCGGCGGACGACACGCTTCGGCGGGCTCGTTGCGCGCGCACTATCACGGTTTTTGGAATCACCTGAGACTCCCGGCCGCCTTAATCGCGCCGCGGGGGCATCCGTTGCCTGTCGGCGGCTTCCGACGTGTCCTGGGCCGCGGACGGATTCTCGCCGCCGGGGACGCGGCGGGGTTTGTCGACGCGTTCACCGGCGAGGGCATCGCCCATGCCATCCACTCCGGACAGCTGGCGGCGCAGTCACTGTTGCGCGCCTCCGACGACGATGCCGGGCGCGATTACCGCCGTCGCTGCGCCGTGTCGATCCTGCCGGAACTGCGCGATTCGCTGCGCATGGCGCGATTGTTTCACGGGGCGCCGCGCTTCTTCCGACGGACGTTCTGCGGCGATCGGGCGGCGGCGCAGCGATTCGCCGCGGTCATCGACGGCAAACTCACGTACAAGAAGTATCTGGCCTGGGCGGTCGCCCGCCGACTGCGGCTCGTTTAGGATACGGCCGCCCCGGCTGGCTTGACTTGTGCGGCCCGATCCGATACCAACTGATCATAGGAACAGTCAACCGCGAGGAGTGCCATGACCGAGACGTCACGTCAGGAAGAATTCAAAATCAGCGGCAGCGAAGTGAAGGCGGGGTTCAAGGATGCCGCCGAGCAGGTCGGTGAGGAACTGAAGAAAGTCTTCGAGAAGGTGCGCGCCGAAGGCAAGATCCGCCGGGTGATCGTCAAGAACAAGGACGGCAAAGTCCTGGTCGACCTGCCCGCGCTCACCGCCGGCGCCATCGGCGCGGTCGGCATCCTGGTGGCGCCGATTGTATCCATCCTTGTCGCTGTGGGGGGCGATCGCCACGGAATTGACGGTGGTGGTCGAGAAGGAAGCCCCGGGCGGGGATCCGCAAGCTACCGCCTGACAGACGAAGGGGCGGACCAGGGTCCGCCCCTCTGCGCTCACCGCGGCGCCGATCGGTTACTTGCCACCGACGAGGAAGATCGCGCCCACTTTCAGGCCGATCCACTGCAGGTGTTTCTCGGCTTCGACCGTTTCCACGTCGTCGCCGTCGTGAGTGACGTCGATGTCCTTGCCGTCAGTGGCCAGGCCGGTCCAATTGACCTCGCCGAACAGCAGGATATTTTCCTCCAGGGTAGTGGATCACGCCGCCCCTGTAACCGCGACGGCTGTTCCCCCCGAGTTAGGCGCAGCGGAAGTCTTGGCAAGGGCGTTATATACCTATTCGACGCACCCCGCACTTGATGATCCTGGCGTAACTTATTGCCCGGCCGGAACATGGCGCACGGCGAGAAAGTGGATGATCTTGCTGCGATTTCCTGCGTAGTTAAAGCGACTCTGATGCCCGTCTAATCAACTTAGTGCGGGGGCACCTCACTACGATGGAACCTCATCAATCACCGCCCGATGCCACCCACGATCTCTGGACCGCGGTCGACCGCTATCTGGAGGACATGCTGGCGCCGTCGGATCAGGCGCTTGATGCCGCCTTGCAGGACAGTGCCACTGCCGGACTCCCGGCGATCGGTGTGTCGCCGATGCAGGGACGCCTCCTGCATCTCCTGGCACGGGCGATCGGCGCGCGGCGGATTCTCGAGATCGGCACCTTGGGCGGGTACAGCGCCATCTGGCTGGGACGCGCCCTGCCAGAGGGCGGGCGTATGATCACATTGGAGATCGATGCCAAACATGCCGCCATCGCCACCGCCAACCTGGCGCGCGCCGGGCTGGGCGATCGTGTTGAGGTGCGTCTCGGCGCCGCGCTCGATAGTGTGGCGCAGTTGACCGCGCAGGGGGAAGGACCATTCGATTTGATCTTCATCGACGCCGACAAGGAGAGCATCCCGGCCTACCTCGACGCGTCGCTGCGCCTGGCTCGTCCCGGCGGACTGATCATCGTCGACAATGTCGTGCGCGGCGGAGCGCTCGCCGATCCGAACAGCGAGGACCCCCGCGTGCGCGGTGTCCAGCGACTCCATGAAATCCTCCGGGAACGCCGCCTGACCGCCAGCACCATGCAGACGGTCGGCGTAAAAGGATACGATGGTCTGACGATTATTCTGACACCCTGACAGGGTCCAACCGCCAGAGCGCAACCGCTCAACGCCATTTGCCGTACAGGAGACATCATGGCCGAACTGAAAACCAAAAAGACCGACGCCAGCGTCGCGAAGTTCCTCAACAGCATCACCGATGAGCAGAAACGCGCCGACTGCCTGGCGCTGGTGGACATCATGCGCCAGATCACGAAATCCGAACCAAAGCTGTGGGGCTCGTCGATCATCGGCTTCGGCGACTACCGTTACAAGTACGCCAGCGGGCGCGAGGGCGACTGGTTTTTGACCGGATTTGCGCCTCGCAAAACCGAGATCAGCTTCTATATCACCGGCTGCCTCGACAGCGATTCGAAGGCGCTGGAGACCCTGGGCAAGTACAAAAGCGGCAAGGGCTGTCTCTACGTGAAGCGCCTCTCGGATATTCACCTTCCGTCGTTGAAAACCTTGATCCGCGAAAGTGTCTCCCGGCTGAAGAAGAAAGCGATGGCGTAACCGCGGCGATGGGCGATCTGGAAATCATGTGGCGGTGTCTGGTCTGCGGCGAAATGTGGCCCGACCGCGGCCAGCCCCTGCCCGACCGATGCCCGAATTGCGGCGCGCCGAAAACCGAATTTGCGCTCGTCGCGGAGGATTAAAGGCAGGGGAGAGGCGGGGAGCGGCGACGGGGCAGGTGTTGCCGTCGGTTGGAAAAATATTGCTTCGTCGGCCCGGTCTGCCTGCGGCAGATCGGGCCGCCTCGCAATGGCAATGCCGCTAGTCGCGCGGGGGCGGATAGTCCACAGCGTTGGCGGGGGTGGCCCCGACCTTGGACAGGGTCTGCGCAAGACAGATCGATTACGCGGTGTCCAGGCCGAACAGCGAGCGCAGATTGCCGCCCAGAATCGCCTCACGGGCATGGTCCGACAGTCGCAGCCGCTCGAGGATATCGCGCTGCTCATTGAAGACCGGCAGGCGCCACCCGCGCGGGAAGAAATCGGAATCGCTGCCGAACAGGACCCGTCCGGGTCCGAACACTTCCAGCGTCTTTTCGAAGGCATGCTGCAGATCGCGGAATTCCGACTGATCCAGAAGCCAATTGTTCGAGGACGATGTGTCGACGTAGACATTCGGGCACTGCAGGCCGATTTTCAGCAACTGCGGCAGGGTGCCGCTGCCGAAACTCAGGACAACAAACGGCACCGTCGGGAAATCCGTCGCCGGCTGATGCAGATCGGCCGGGTTGGCATAGCGCCAGTCATAGACATCGGGCAAGCCCCACCAGCGCCGCGCCGCCAGCCGCAAACGGCCCATGTGGACGTAGACCACCAGATGGTGCTTGCGGGCGACACGATAGATCGGATACAGCCGCTCCGAGGCCACCGAACAACGGGTCATCGACGGATAGAGCATGATTCCTCGAAAACTCCATTCGGTGGCGGCGTGCTCGACCAGTTCCTCGGCCACCGGCAGATACGGATTGACCGTGGCGACCCCGATGAACCGGTCGGGATAGATTCGCAACGCCGCGCCCACCGAGACCTCATCGCCGGGGATCATCGAAATGACGGTGGCGCGGGTGACGTTGTGACGGTCCAGTTCGATGACCCAGCGATCGGCCAAACGGACCGGATCCTGGGGCGGGGGCTCGAAGTGATGGCGCTGGGCCTGCTCGGCGATGAATGTCTCCAGGTCGCTGTAGTGCTCACGTTGCTGGGTGAGAAGACGCAGATAGTTGTGCGAGATGAAATGTATATGCGCGTCAACAACTTCCATGGAAGCAGACCCCCAATCCGCCGGAGAGAGCAAGGCGTTTTCCGAAAATCGCCGCGACGGCAGTGGATGGCAAGACCCAACTGCGAACGCTGCCAGTATTTAGCGTGAATCCTCGGTTGATGGTTTCGGACCGCAGATAATATGACATAATGCATATTCTCGGAAGTTCTCGGCGGGGAGCGGCTGTGCGAACTCCCTACAGTCTGTAGGCCTGTCCCATGTCTTTCCGCCTCACCCACCGCGTAATGCGTGACCCGTCTCGCGACACCCGATGAGGCTCGATCCTAACCTTCTGGGAGAACGTAGACTACCGCCGCATGTTTGATTGTCTACTTTATAATCGCTGCGGCCTTCGATTTGCTGAAGAATTCGCCGGGAGCGCAGATCCCCGTCTGCGTTTTCCGGAAGACTGGTCTTGTGGGGGCAAGCGTTGCACCCTCCCTCTCCGGGTGGTGGTTGGTACCGTGGGTGAACGAATAGGGGCGGCCGTCAAGGCCGCCCTTGTTCTGTTCACGGCGTTGGGAAAAAGAAGGCCGCCATCACCGGATGGCGGCCGGACCCGACCATATGATGTCAGAGCTCACTGCGTCAAGATGCTGCGGCTGTCGTAGAGGTACCCTTCGAGCAATTTGACCCGTCCGGTCGAGGCGAGCACGTCAATGGTGTAGCCGATGCTGGCATCCTCGGCCGCCAGCCAGACGATGCCCGATTCGAGGCAGGAGCCATCCGGGTTGAAAATCACATCGTGATTGCTGAAGCTGTTCGACGTCATGACGACACGGCTTCCGAGCGAGCCGGTCGCAATGACCGAGTCGCCGGTGTTGTGGACGGCATTCTGCGGGTTGTTATCGAGAAAGACGGTCCAGGTGTTGGCGGACCCATCGAAGCAGACCCCGGCCGGCCCCTTGCGGGCGACCGCCAGCGAGCGCGCCTCGCGCAGCTTGCCGACCAGCTCGCGCACCTGCGACTTGGTCTCCAAACGCGGCATCTGCTCGACGAACGATGGCACCGCCAGCGAAGCCAGAAGTCCGATCATGACCACGACAATCATCATCTCCATGATCGAGATGCCCCGCTGATCGTTGATGCGCCTGTTTAATGACTTCATGATCGTTATCCTCTCCGACTATAGTGACTTCTCCGTCCCGGACTATCATGCAACCACCGTGCCATAGACCGCGGGCAGGGGACCATTCGACGCGCCGGCGGAATACCTTGGGGCATCGACGCTTATGCCGGTGTCTCTCCCCTGCGTCCTCCCTTCCCGGCCCGTTTCAGCCAAAGGGGGGCGTCGAGGGGCATCGGAATATGGGACCGACCCCACAGGTTGGAACGGCCTTGCTAACGCTTGCGGCCATGGCGGCGTCTTGATCTCTGTCGCGCAAGTCAACGCGGATGGCGGCCTATGGAGAGCGTCATTGACCTGACTTGGCCAGTTGGCCAACTTCACCGGATGACGATGACAGCCGCCAGGGGCTCAACCGACGTGGCGGCGCTGGTGGTTCAGGCCCAACGCGGCGACCAGGCGGCGATGGCCCGGCTGCATCGCGACTTTGCCCCGATGGTGCACGGGCTGCTTCTGGCGCGCGTGCCACGCGGCGAGGTCGACGATCTGGTGCAGGATGTCTTTGTCACGGTGATGGAGCGGCTGCCGTCGTTGCGCGAACCGGGATCGTTCGGCGGCTGGCTGGCCACGATCGCCCGCAACCGCGCCCACGATTATCACCGCCAGAAACGCGAGGATGTCGAGTTGCTCGAAGAAACCGCGCCGGATCCGCGTTCGCAGGAGGACGCCGAGGCGGCGCATGTGTTGCATTTGGTGCGATCACTTCCGGAGGCATACCGTGAGACCCTGGTCCTGCGTCTGGTGGAAGGCATGACCGGTCCGGAGATTTCCGAACGCACCGGCCTGACACCCGGATCGGTCCGGGTCAATCTGCACCGCGGCATGCAACTGCTGCGCGAGAAACTGGGATGGACGACATGACGCCCAATGATGACTACTTGTGGGACGGCTCAGGTCCGGAAGACCCCGAGGTGCGGCGTCTCGAAACGCTGCTGGGACGCTACCGTCAAGTCCCCGCCTCTCCCCCGCCACGCCGTCGCGAGGGACTAATCGAGATCCTGACGATGTTGCCGTTGGCGGCAGCGGCCTGCTGGCTGATCGCGCTGTTCGGCAGCGCCGAACGTCCGGGCGAGCCGGTGATGGCTTGGCACATCGCGCCGCTGGCCGGCGCGCCGCGTCTGGATGAGACCGCCGTCCACGGTATCGTGACCGCCAGCGAAGGGCACGCGATCGCCACCGATGACACCTCGGCGGCGTTGATCGAGGTCAACCAGCACGGCTGCGTGCAGATTGCGCCGAATTCGCGCCTCCGTCTGGTCCGCACCCGTCCGTCCGACCAGCGTTTGTCGTTGACCCAGGGCACCATTCAGGCGGTCGGCCTGACCACGCCGCGCGTGTTTGCCATCGAGACGCCGTCGGCCACGATCATTGACCTGGGATCGGCGTACACGTTGACGGTCGACGCCTCCGGACGCAGCCATCTGTGTGTCAACTCCGGCTGGGTGGCGGTGCGTCATGCCGGCCGCGAGATGCGCGTGCCGTCGGGCGCGGTCTGCGAGACCCGTCCCGGCGAGGCGCCGGGCACACCCTATTTCGGCGGCGCGTCGGAGGAGTTCCGCGCCGCGCTCGCCCGGTTCGATTTCGAGGGCGGGCAGGTCGCCGATCTCGAGACGGTGTTGCGCGAATCGAACATGTGCGAAGTCTTCACGCTCTGGCAATTGCTGCCGCGGGTGGCGAAAGCCAACCGCGGGCTGGTCTATGACCGTATGGCGCAATTGTTGCCGCCGCCGCCGGGTGTGACCCGCGAAGGTGTCCTGGCGCTGGATCAGAGCATGCTGGATGTCTGGGGTTCGCAGTTTGCCCGCGCCGAGTTTATCCCCTGCCTGGCCTCCTGCACCGTGTCTTCCGTCGACGCCCGGCCGACGGTCGGGCAGGCCGCGCGTACCTGAGAACCTTTCCACGCGAAACTTTCGCCGGAGGCATCCGTACTCTGAGTGTCAACGCGGCGCCCTCTCGCCGCAGGGTATGGAATCGCAGGGGAGATTTTCGCCTCCGTCAGATGGCCGCGACTAACCGAACCGCCCGTCACTCGTCCAACCGGGTGAGATCGATCGCGACCATGGGAGGGACGCACGACAACGTCAGCGATTGAACCTTGCTGAACAACTGAAGATGACCGGCGGTCTTGCAGCGGAGCACGCCGGACCTGAATCCCACCGGGCGCCAACGCTCGCCAACCGCTTCGGATCAGGGGCGCGTGCCACCGGGAAGGGTGAGGTATGTCCATGCGGCGATACAAGGCGATGATTCTGACTCTGGCGATGGCCCTTCTTGGGGCCTCGCCGGGCGCGGCGGCGGAAGCACCCGCCGCCGACAGCGTGATCAAGGCCGATCCGCTGCGCGAAGTGATGGCGGTGCGCCGCACCGGCGAGTTCAAACTCGACGGCCTCCTCGATGAGAAGTTCTGGGAGGAAGCCCCGGCGGCCAGCGGCTTCAAGCAGACCTGGCCCAAGGAGGGTCAGATGGCCAGCGAATCGACGCTGGTGCGTCTCGCCTACGACGACGAAGCGCTCTATGTCGGCATCGTCTGTTATGATTCCAAGCCGCACGAGATCCGCCGCCGTCTCACCCGCCGCGACCGCTCCACCTAGGCCGACTTTGTCCAAGTGGCGATCGATTCCTACCATGACCGTCAGACTGCCTACGCGTTCAATGTGAACGCCTCCGGCGTGCAGCGCGACCTTTACATCTACAACAACAACTGGAGCGATGACTCCTGGGACGCGGTCTGGGAGTCGAAGGTGCGCGAGATTCCCCATGGCTGGACGGTGGAGATGAAGATCCCCTACCACTGTCTGCGCTTCCCGCCCCAGCCGGAGCAGGAGTGGGGCATCGACTTTATCCGCTACATCTCGCGCAACGATGAGACCACGCGTTGGCAGTTTGTCCCGCGTTCGGAGGCGACCGGGGTCTCGCGCTACGGCGTGCTGAAAGGCATCCGGCAGATCGATCCGCCGCGGCACCTGGAGCTTCTGCCCTACACGACCAGCAAAGTGCGGACCGAGCCAAGGAAGCTGGGCAATCCCGACGGGCGCGAGATGCTGCAGGATGTCGGCGCCGACTTCAAGTGGGCCCTCTCCCCCAACACCGTGCTGGATGCCACGATCAACCCCGACTTCGGGCAGGTCGAGGCCGACGGCACCGTGCTCAACCTCGGACGCTTCGAGACATTCTATCAGGAAAAACGCCCCTTCTTCCTCGAAGGGCTGCAACTGTTCGACACGCCGTTCAATCTGTTCTACTCCCGGCGCATCGGCGCTGCGCCGCGGTATCCCTACGGCGCCGCATCCGACGACATGATCATCAGCCGTCCGGAAGCCGCCACCATTCTCTACGCCGGGAAGCTCTCCGGTAAGACCGGCGGCGGGCTATCATACTCGATGGTCAACGCCATCACCGCCGATGAGCACGCCGAGTATTATGGCACCGATGGCCAGGGCGATACGGTGGTTCTGCGCGAACGGGTCGCCGAGCGGAGCGTGGCCAATGTCGCCCGCGTCAAGCAGGACTTCCTCGGCAACTCCTCGGTCGGTGTGACACTGACGTCGCTTTACAAGGACACGCGCAACCCGTCCTACGCCGGCGCGGTGGACTGGACGCTGCGGACCAAGAAGAACAGCTATGGATTCCGCGGGCAGGCAGGGGCGACCGACCCGGCGCTGCGCGCTCCGGGATGGGGCGTCTGGCTGCTGGCCGAGAAACTGTCGGGACGGCATGTCATCGCCGAGACCGGGTTTGAATACAACGACCGCGCCTTCGATTACAACGATCTGGGTTATATCCGTCGGGCCGACTATGTCGGCGGGTGGTCATGGCTGCAGTACCGCACCGAGAAGGGTTGGGGGCCGATCAGCCGCACCTGGAACAACTTCAACTCCTGGTACAACTGGAACAACGCCGGCGACCGTCTGGGGTTGGGCATCAACTGGAACGGCCAGATGCAATTCAAGAACCTGTGGTATCTCGGCGGCGGCCATGAACGCTCGGCGCGCCGGGTCGACGATTATGAAATCGGCAGAGGGGTGATGGTACCACAGCCGGCCGCCACGTACACGTGGGTCTGGGCCGAGACTGACTATCGCAAGCCGGTCAGCGGCAACATCAACTACTTCTGGGGGGATGACCGCGACGGCGCGCAAAACAGCTACGATCTGTTCATGACCGTGCGTCCCTCGACCAACATGGAGGTCACCTTCGGCCCCAGCTACGGTCTCAGTTGGAACTCGTCGCGCTACATCACCACCGTCGCGCCCGGCCAGAACACCCCCGGCGGGTATCTGTTCGCCGAGCAGGACGCCGAGCAGTTCTCCCTCACCGTGCGCGGGATTGCCACCTTCACCACCGCGCTCTCGGTGCAGCTTTACGCCCAGCCGTTCATCGCCCACATCACGCACGACAACTACAAGTACTGGAACGGCGGGTTCGCCTTTACGCCCGCGCCGGATCAGTCGCTGGATGGCACGCCCGGGGATCCGGACTTTTCGCTTCTCAGTTTCAACGCCAACGTGGTGGTGCGCTGGGAATACCGCCCCGGTTCGACCATCTTTCTGGTTTGGTCGCAGGTGCGCGACGATTTCCGCGAACTGCCGCGGTTTTCCTTCCGCCGCGGCATGGATCAGCTCTTCGACCTGGGCTCGCGCAACGTCTTCATGATCAAGATGAACTATTGGTGGAATCTGTAGCGTCGGGACCGTAGTTTCGGAGCACCGTGATCCCGCAGGTTCCGGGAGGGGGCCTGCGGGACACGGCGTTTATATGCCCGGAGATCATCGCGTATGACAGCGCCGCGCTGGGCGGTCCCGCTGGCCGGGGTCCTCATCCTCATTGCCACCGTTGCCGCCGCACAAAACGGCGCGCCGAAAGAACGCAAGACCCTCACCGCCACCCGCGTCGCCGCAGGCGATGTCCGCATGGACGGCCGTCTCGATGAGGCGTTCTGGCGCGAGGTCCCGATGGCCGATGACTTCGTGCAGAAGGAGCCCAACGAGGGCTCAACCCCAAGCGAGCGCACCGAGGTGGGGTTTGTCTACGACGACGACGCCCTCTATGTCGGGGCGCGCATGCACTGCGCCCATCCCGAGTCGCTGCGCATCGAGCTGAACCGGCGCGACAATCCCGGCAACTCCGAGCAGATGATCGTCTCGATCGACTCCTATTGTGACCGCCGCACCTGCTACGATTTTGGCGTCTCGGTCGCCGGGGTGCGCACCGACCGCTACCACTCCTACGACCACGAGTACGACAAGGATTTCTCGTTCAATCCGGTCTGGGACGCGCACACCGCGATCGACTCGCTGGGTTGGACCTGCGAGATGCGCATTCCGTTCTCGCAACTGCGCTTCATCGATCAGGAGGCGCAGGTGTGGGGCGTGAACATGAACCGCTGGATACCGGCCCGCAACGAGGACATCTTCTGGGTGCCGGTGCCGAAAAGCGAAACGGGGTGGTCGTCGTGGTTTGGCGACCTGCACGGGATTGGTGGCATCCAGCCCTCGCGCCGTCTTGAGCTTCTCCCCTATTCGGCCGCCGATCTGCATCTGGAATCGGAGAGCGACCCGGACAACCCGTTCGATGACGGCAGCGACTTCAATGGGCGTGTCGGCGCCGACTTGAAGATGGGTCTGGGGCCGAACCTGACCTTGGACGCGACCATCAATCCCGATTTTGGGCAGGTTGAGGCCGATCCGGCCGTGGTCAATCTCTCCGCCTATGAGACCGTATTTTCCGAAAAGCGACCGTTCTTCATCGAAGGCAGTCAGCTCTTTTCGGTCGAGGGTGAAGAGTATTTCTACTCACGCCGCATCGGCACCCGTCCGCGCGGGCCTGCCGAGGGCGATTATGTCGACTTTCCCGGCAGCGCCACGATCCTCGGCGCCGCCAAAGTCACCGGGCGCACCGCCGGCGGCCTCTCGATCGGCGCGCTGAGCGCCCTGACCGCGCGTGAACACGCCAAGACCTATGACAAGTCGACCAACGAGGAAGCCGAGATCGAAGTCGAGCCCGCGACCGGCTACGGCGTGTTGCGTCTGCAGCAGGAATTCGGCCCCAGCCAGTCAACCGCCGGTATCATTCTGACCGGGGTCGAGCGCGACCTCGGCGACGATGACCCGTTGGCGTCGCTTCTGCGCCGGCGCGCCCTTTCGGGGAGCGCCGACTGGAATTTGCGCTTCAAGGGCGGCGCCTACGACATCATCGGCTTCGCCGGCTTCAGCCATGTCGAAGGCAGCGAGAGCGCCATCCTGCGCTCGCAGCAATCCAGCGCCCGCTACTTCCAGCGTCCCGACGCCGGGTATGTTCGGATCGACTCGGGCGCGACCGCGCTGTCGGGGTACGCCTTCGGGCTGCGCGGCGGCAAACGCTCCGGGCGGCACTGGCTCTGGGGCGGCGGCTTTTCGGTCGAGTCGCCGGAGTTTGAGCTCAACGACGCCGGCATCGTCAACAAAGTCGACGACATCGACGCGTGGAACCATATCGCCTATCGCGAGCAGCAGACGGGACGGATTTTCCGCAGCTACGAGATCGTCCTCTCGCAGAACTCCTTCTGGAATTTCGCCGCGGTGAAGAAGCCCGCGAACGATCCCTCGCACATGCTGACCTTCGCCGAACTGAACATCGAGGCGACCTTCCGCAACTTCTGGCGGACGCACTACTACCTCGGCTACGACTGGCCGGGTAAGTCCGACGATCTGACCCGCGGCGGGCCGTTGGCGGGAACGCCGCAAGGCATCTTCACCGGGATCTCGGGAAGCAACAACTTCACCAGCCGCACGACGCTGTCGGCGTTCGTCTTCTACTTCAGCAACGACATCGGCAGTTGGGAACAAAGCGCCGGATTCGAAGTGGGCGGTCGCATCGGCAGCCACGTCTCCTATTCGGTCGAGCCGCGCTATTCGCGCGAAGTCAACGCCCGACAGTATGTGGCGACCCTGCGTCCCGATGCCGACGATGCCGGCAATCCGGCGACCTACGGCAACCGCTATGTGTTCGGGAATATCTGCCGATCGCAGATTTCGGCGCAGATGCGCCTTAACTGCTACTTCACGCCCGATCTGAGTCTGGAGTGCTATCTGGAACCGTTTGCGGCCAGCGGCCAGTATCGCGGCTTCGGCGAACTGCCGGCGCCGGCGCGCACCGATCTGCGCGAGTATGGTGTCGCGGGACGGTCCCTGACCGAAGTGGAGGAAGGCCGTTACGAGGTCAGCGACGGCGAGAACACCTTCGATTTCCGCGCCGACGACTTCGGGGTGCGTTCGTTCCGCAGCAACGCGGTCCTGCGCTGGGAATTCCGCCCCGGCAGCACCCTCTACCTGGTCTGGCAGCAGGACCGTTTCGGGTTCGAGGAACCCGGGCGGCGGGTGCGCCTCAACTCCCTCGGACAAGCGCTCTCCGCCGAGGGCTCCCACTACTTCGCCGTCAAGATCAGTTATTGGATTCCGGTGTCGTAGACTACGCCGCCAGGATTTCGACCAGCGTGATCTCGAACGTCAATGCCTCCCCGGCCAGCGGGTGATTGGCGTCAACGGTGATCGAGCTGTCCGTGACTTCGGTCACCACCACGGTGAAACTGGCGCCGTCGGGATGCTCCGAGCGCAGCCGTTCGCCGACCTGGGGCTCCATGCCTTCGGGCAACTGGTGACGTCCCACCTGCACCACCAGTTCCTCGCGGTGCGGGCCATAGGCCTCTTCACAGGGGATGCGCGCGGTGCGTGTTTCGCCGGCGTTCATGCCGAAGAGGACCTTCTCGAATCCGGGAATCACCAGGCCGGCGCCCAGGGTGACTTCGAGCGGATCGCCGCCGACAGAACTGTCGAACACGGTGCCATCATCGAGTTTGCCGGTGTAATGCACCGTAACTGTATCGCCTTGTTTTGCTTGCGGCATTGCGCTCCCTTCGGTAGTGGGTGGGTGCCCCGTGGACGCAACGTACGGGAGTTCGGAGGCGGATACAAGCGGCTTGAAAACGCCGCGTCATCCGGTCCGTTCAGCCGCCCAGATGCGGCGGCTCCTCGAGGATGGCGAGAATCTTCTCGGCGCAGTAGACACGGTCGCGCTTCGATGCCGACGTCTGCGTGAGGATCCTCTCCTTCTCCAGCCGTTCGACCGCCCGCTGGGCGGTGGTGAAGGCGACGCCGAGACGTTCGGCGGCGCCCTTGATCGTGCAGAAGGGGTTTTCCGCCAACAGCGCGAGCAACTGCGCCGGGGTCTTGCTGGGCGCCCCGGCGATCCGGTTGCGCCACTCGCTCAGCAGCGTGTTGATCCGCTCGGCGCGGCTCAGCGCATCCTCCGATTGCCGCGCCACGCCGTTGAGAAAGTACTCGACCCAGTCGCCCCAGCGGCCCGCCTCGGTCACGCCGCGCAAGCGGTCATAGTATTCGCGCCGTGTCGCCTCGAAGAAGGCCGACAGGTACAGTAGCGGCGACGGCAGTATCTTGCGCTCGACCAGAAAGAGCGTGATGAGCAATCGGCCGACACGGCCGTTGCCGTCGAGGAACGGATGGATCGCCTCGAACTGATAATGCCCGATCGCGATCTGCACCAGCGGCGGCATGGTGGTGAGGTGCATGTACTTTTCCCACTCGCCGAGCGCCTCCATCATCTCCGGCGGCGGCGGCGGGACATAGGTGGCGTTGGCGATCCGGCTGCCGGGCGGGCCGATCCAGTTCTGTGTGCGGCGGAATTCGCCGGGCGTGGCCTGGTTGCCACGCACCCCGCTCATCAGCTTCTTGTGCAGTTCGCGCACCAGCCGCAGCGACAAGGGCAGGGTCTTCAGCCGCTTGATCCCGTATTCGAGCGCGACCACATAATTGCCGACCTCGTGCAGGTCATCGGGACTGCGTTCGATCGATGCACCCGCTTCGGAGGCCAGCAGTTCGCCGATCGTCGCCTGCGTCCCCTCGATCCGGCTGGAATGCACCGCCTCGCGCGCGATGAATGGCCGGATGAGCAGATGCGGGTTGGGCAGCCGTCCGCCCTCGCCGGCCAAACGGCCCACCAGACGGTCGGCACCGGAGAGCGCGCGCACCAACGCCGGCGTCCAACCGATCTCCTGCGGCGGCGGATCGGGCACGAAGGCGTGGTACCCCTCCCCCGCTTTGATCATCCGTCCTGGTTTCTGCCCTGCCGTTTTGGTTGTCATGCCGCCCCTCCCCCTCGCTGATCTCGCTGTCCGGGGGTGAAAATAGCCCTCAGGTCTTATTATCGGAATAGAAATAATTCGAAAATAGTGATCCGGCGCTATTTTCGCCGACGAAAACAGCCGAAGGCGCTATTAGCGTCGCAGGTAAAGTCGAAAATGAGGGATGCCGCCTAATGCGCGGTATCGCTGCACGTTAGCAGCATGCGGCGTGCCGCGGCCCCCAATGCCAGCCACGGGAGTTGTCAGATCGATGGCCAGGCAGCATGGACGCGGCCGATTCCGGTTGGCATGAACAGGCAGGAGCCATAGGTTCCCGATAGCAACGAGAAGCGACAAACGTCCAGGACCCGGGGGAAGTGATGCCAGCGAAAAAGTCCACGTCCAAGCCCAAGACCACCACGAAAGCTACCAGGAAGACCGCCAGCAAGACGGCCCGTCCGACGGCGAAAAAGACCACGCGCAAAACCACAAAACCGGCAACCCACCAAGCCAGGCCGGTGACGTTCGTCCTCGATGCCCCCTATGGCCGGGACGTCGCTCTGGCAGGGACGTTCAACGGCTGGACGCCGCAGCCGATGGTCAGGGAGGCCGATGGCCTCTGGCGGCTGACGCTGGATTTGGCGCCCGGGCTCTACCGCTACAAATTCCTGATCGACTCGGAATGGCATGAGGATCCCGCCAACGAGCGCAAGGAACCGAACGAATTCGGCGGCTACAATTCCGTGATCGACGTGGCCTGATCGCCGCCATCGCGTCGTCTCCCTCTCCCCCGCCGTACCCGGTCCAATTCCGCGGGTTCGTCGCGCGCTTTCGTATTCTTGGCGGCGGGCAAGGTTGCCGGCAAAATGCCGATAACCTGAAGACGGACACCTGACTTCCAGTGCGACACCATCGGGGGCGGCATGAGCATCGGATTTGTGGTCGGCTTTTCCATCTTCCTGCAATTCTGCGCTGTTCTTCTGTCACTGCGGTTGATGACCTCGCCCAAGAACCGGATCGCGGCGCTGCTCATCATGGGCAGTTGCAGTCTGAGCGCGACACGCCGGATCATTACTATGACCGAACTGTTGCGCAACCGGGGTAGCTACGAGTGGCCGATGTTGCCGGAGGCGCTGGCGTTGTGCGGCTCGCTGTTTATAGTTCTGGGGCTGATCTGGTTTGAGCCGCGCGCCGTGCAGGCGGAGTCCGGCGAGCAATCAGGCAACGAGGCGGACGGCGGCATGTCCGGTAAGATCCCGCAGGAACTGGTCGACTGCCGCGACTGCTTCGCCGCAATGCCGGCGGCCTACGCGTTGCACCGTGTGGTTGTCGATGCGCGCGGTTACCCGAACGACTACGTGTTCCTCGATGTCAACCCCGCCTTCGAGCGGCAGACCGGCCTCAAGCGCGGCGATGTCATCGGCAAACGCGCCACCGAGGTCATTCCCGGCATGGGCGACAAGGGACGGCAGTGGATCACCAACTACGGCCGGGTCGCGCTGACCGGACAGCCGATGGAGTTTGAGGACTACGCCGCACCGCTGCGCCGTTGGTATTCGGTGCAGGCCTTCTCGCCGCGGCGCGGGTATTTCATCACGATCTTCCAGGACATCAGCGAGCGCAAGCAGGCCGAGGCGTCGCAGCGCCGCGTCACCCCCTACAGCGCGCTGGCCACATATGCCGGCAAGGATGCCGCCGAGGGCATCGGGCCGCTGCAGCGCGGGAACACCGTGTAGACGGAGGGATATCTCATGTCGCTGACATTCGCTATCGATCACGTCGCCCGCGTCATTCGCGTCCGCGCTCACGGCCGCTTCAGCGGCGATGATTTGCGCGACTATCAGACCAATGTTCGCTCCCTCCCCGAATACCAGGGCTTCCATGAGGTGTTTGATCTGACCGATGTCGAGGAAATGCAATACACTTCCCGCCGGAATGTGCAGGATATGGCGGCGCTGGCCGCCCGCAACGACCTGCCGGATCAACCCACCTACCTGGCGATTGTCGCCCCGCACCCAACCGCCTACGGCCTGGCCCGGATGTACCAGACCTATCGCGAGATGGACCCCCGCAGCACGCGCATCGTGCGGATCTTCCGGTCGCGCGACGAGGCCGAGCAGTGGCTGGCGTCGTCGTTACGTCATGGCGCGCCCGACGTGCAGAACGCAGACACAGCAAACGTTGCCCATGATCCCCTTCCCTAGCGATCGGGGACAGCAACGCGATCCTGCGGCCCTGTTCACACATCGCACAGGGCGAAGTAACTGCTGCCGGCGACTGTGGTTGCCTGAAATCTGCGAGACAGCCGCAAAGAAAGTCGACGATTGCCCCGCACCATTCGTATAAGGTTCTGCAAGCACGCGAAGCCTCCGACTTTTCTCTGACTGTCCGCGCGCAGTTCCGACTCGGCGTTCCTGGAGAAGCTGACGGGTTTCAGTGGTCGTGGATGCGGACGACCGCCCACGCGATCGTCCCTGATTTCGGAAAGAGGCGGGTCATGGACAGATGCGACAGCGCAACACCACGCCCGGACATCACCGGCATGGTGACCTCGTTTCAGGCCGGCAAGGGCTTCGGATTTGTCGCCGACGGCGGCGGGCGCGAACTGTTTGCCTGTCCCGATGACATCGCCAACATCGATCCGCTCATGCTGGCCGTCGGCCAGCGGGTCCGCTTTGCGGTTCTGCAGGGCCGGTGCGGTCCCCAGGTTGTGGCCGTGCGCAGGTTCTGATACTCGGTACGGCCCCAGTGGGCACACGCACGACGAGCGGGATGTCATGTCGTCCCGCAGGCAGAGAGGACAGGCGCCATGGCCGGTGATTTTCGACAGAAGGCGGCGGTGATTGTGGAAGGCACCGTCAAGTCCTACGACGAGCAGATCGGGAAGGGATTGATCGCCCGCGAGGGTTGCCCGGATGTGTTCGTCAATCGCGCGGCCATCAAGCACGCGGGACCGCGGACGCTGGTGGCCGGCCAGCGAGTCAGCTTTCAATTGGTGGATGGTCTGAAGGGGCCGTGCGCCGCCGCCGTGAGAAAAAACGCCGACGACGCATCAGCCGATGCGACCGCAAGGATCTGAGCGCGCCACCGGGCGCAGGACAGGAGAGCGAGAATGGAACAGCGTCGACGCCGCCAGGCCACGGCCGTGGCTGTGGGTATCGTCAAGTCGTTCGATGACGGGTCCGGCAATGGCTGGATCGCGCGCGAGGGCGACACCGATGTCTTCGTCAACCGCGAGGCGATACGCGGCGACGGGCCGCCATCGCTGAGGGTGGGCGCGCGGGTGCGCATCGCGGTCATGGACGGACCGAATGGCCCGCGGGCCACGGCCGTGCGCCCGTTGTAAACACGATTCGAATCAAGAGCCGGTTGGGAGAGGCGCAATTGGCGCTCGACTTCGCGCGCCATTGCCCGTATCCTGACCAGCAGAACACGAGACCTCCGACTTTTCTCGATTGTCCGCAGGCTGACATCCGACGGCATTCCACGAAGAGATTGACGGGTTTCACTGGCCGTCGGGGCCAACGGACGGGAGCGCCGATCGCTCCCAGGCAACAAAGGACGTGCAAGATGGCGGAAGGTATCGTCAAGTGGTTCAGCGATGACAAGGGCTACGGCTTCATCACCCCAGAAGATGGCAGCAAGGATGTCTTTGTGCATCATGAGGCCATTCAATCGGAAGGCTTTCGCAGTTTGAAGGAAGCCGACCGGGTGCGCTACGATGTCACCGAAGGGCCGAAGGGCCCGCAGGCGGCGAACGTGCAGAAGCTCTAACCTCACGCACCGAGAACACAAAACCCCGTCCGGAGCGATCCGGCCGGGGTTTTTCATTAGCGCAGGCGGCAGAAGGGGATCACATCACGGTGCAGACCGAGTCGTGGCCGCCAATGTCGTTTACCTGTCGGCGGGGATTGCTCGGATCAGGCATCCAGACGCCGTCGACCAGAAAACGGTAGGCGTGGGTGCCGGTCGGCAACAGCACGGTCAGGCGCCAGATGCCATCGATGCCTCGGGCCATGTCCTGTGGCGCCCAGTCGTTGAAGGCGCCGGCCACGGCCGCCTGCCGGCTTTCGGGGGCATCCAGCGAGAACATCACCGACTTGTGCGCCGGCGCGATGATGCGCTTGGGTGGACGCAGCGACGCTGCGCTGCTTGGGCCGCGCAGGTTCCCCGATTCCGGTGTCCGGCGCCGTTTTCCCAGCGGGGGGCGGGTCGATGTCGGCCGGTGGGAGGGACGTCCTGAGGACGGCCGTGGCCGGGCCGGTGACGGGCCTGACGTGCGCCGCGTGGCCGGACTGCGACGTGGTGTGTGACTGGTCATTGCCTCCCTCTCCGCTGTCAATGTAAGTGCCGGCGATCGAATGCGCCAAAGCAATCGCATCGCGCCGTGTCGTTAACTTCGCCGGACGGCGGATTTTGTATTGACATCGTTGTCCGCGGAGCCGATGCATGGCGATGACTGTCGCAGTCGAGCATCATCAACGCGGTACAATCCGGCTTGGAGGTGGATCATGAGGCATGTGATTCGTGTGTGCGGTTGGCTGGTGGCACTGGCGGTCTTCGCGTTCCTGCTCTCCCCTGCCGCCTGGGCCGGGGATCGCGATCACCTGAATGGATTCTTCCTGCGGCTCTCGGCGGGTGTCGGCGCCGCCTCCACCGAGATCGAAGCGCTGGACACCAAGCTCAAGTTTTCCGGGCCGGCCGGCGATGTCAATTTGGCGATCGGGGCAATCGTGGCCCCGAATCTGGCGCTCCACGGCACACTCTTCGGCTGGTCGATGACGGACCCGGATGTCGAGCTCGGCAACGAAGAGGGCGAACTCGACGGTGATCTCACCCTCGGTGCGGTTGGCGTAGGACTGACCTACTACCTCATGCCCGCCAATGTCTAACTGTCCGGATCGGTGGGAATCGGCTCGCTGACTCTGGAGGCGGATGACGAGGATCTCGAGTCCGACAATGGCGTGGTCATCGACCTCACCATCGGCAAAGAGTGGTGGGTGGGACGCAACTGGGGGCTGGGTGTGGCCGGGTCGTTGGGTCTCCATTCGATCCCCGATCCCGATGTCGATGAGAACTGGAGCGGTCCCAGCTTTGCCGTGCGTTTCAGCGCGACGATGAACTAGTTCATTTGCTCACAAGTCGATCCGGCCGGACAGCCAGCGGGGTGTCCGGCCGGAACTTTTTTTGTCCGGTTTCGGTAGGGTCTTTTATCTGAGTCCCCTGCCCTACCGGCAGGTTACCGCAAACCATCGAGCATAGAGGAGGAAATCATGCGCAAGTCGACGGCCACGGCGTTCTCAGTGATCGCGTTGGCGGCATGGCTGACAGCGACCGTCACGGTGGCGGCTCCGCCCCGTAATTTCCGCACGCATCTGTCCGGCGACGAGGAAACGCCCGCGGTGTCCACCCTCGCCCAGGGCCAGGCCGAGTTTCAACTGAGCGGCGATGGCCTCTCGATGTCCTACAAACTGATCGTGGCCAACATCGAGAATGTGCGCGCAGCCCATATTCACACCGCCCCGGCCGGTACCGCCGGACCGGTGGTGGTCGGACTCTACCTCGGGCCGACCATTCCCGGACGCACTGACGGCACCCTCGCCGAAGGCGTCATCACTGCATCCAATCTCACCGGTCCGCTGGCGGGGCATCCGCTCTCCGACCTGATCGCGATCATCGACGCGGGCGGCGCCTATGTAAACGTCCATACCGATCAGCATCCCGGCGGCGAAATCCGCGGCCAGATCCGGTAAGTCAATTGCTTGCATTGCGGGACGAGGGGCTCTCAGCCCCTTGCCCCCGCCTGTACATACAACACCCAGTGGCGCAGGCTTTCAGCCTGCGCGGGACAGCTGGAAAATCAGTTCCACTGCAAGAGCAACAAAGATCCCAAGACCCGGCAAAGAGCGGCGAGTCTTGGGATGACGGCATTTGGCGCTGCGAGGCGGGTCTCAGACTCGCCCCTACAATCTGGAATTGACCTGTGGGGCAGATGAGAGACCTGACCTCTGCGGTTCATCCTGTCGTACCGATGGAAAACCCCGGCCGCCTCGCAGGGCGACCGGGGGTGAGTGAAGCGACCATTCGCCGGACAGCGACGAATGGGGGGAGGTGCGATTAGAAGCCGACGGCGGTTTGGAGGAACACCGTGTCGTTGTTGGCGCCATCGGCCAGTTGGTACTCGACGCGCACCTGCGCGCCGGGGCCGACGCGGTAGCCCGCGCCGGCCGAGGTGCAAAGAAGCGTGTTGGTCATCGCCACGTTCTGCGGCCACACTACCGAACCGTCGGCGTTGAACACATCCTGGCGCACCACGCCGAACCAGTGTTCGTCGACGCTGTACATCCCCTGCGCGTAGAACCCGAACACCGTTTCCTTCCCGCCGACCCGGTGGCGCTCATGGCTGATGAACTCGCCCTTCAGTTCGAATGCGTTGGTCCGGCCGGTGAGGTCGAACCCGAAGAGGCGCTCATCCTGCTCGTTGTTGTCGGTGTACCCGGCGGCGAAGGATGTTCCGAACTCGATGTGCTCGTTGACCACCAGCCCGAAGCGCGCGCCATAGGCCTCGGTGGGGAACACATCATCGGAGGCGGCATCGTTTTCACCTGCAACCAAACCGGCCGGCGCGGCGCGTTCCGGGAGACGCAGCGTCTCGGAGGTCCCGAAACCATTGACCGCGAACACCGACCAGTTCGCCCAGGTCAGCTCGCCGTGGAACTCCACGCCGAGATCGTTCCAGCCGCGGTGGGTGTTGGCGATGACCGTGGGCATCGAGACCAGCGGCCGGTCGACACTGCGATAGGACCGCCAGTCCAGCCCGAACGGGACATCAAACTGCCCCGCCATAAAACCCGCCGAGATGGTGCCCAGCGGATTGACCCGCGGCTTGCCATCCCATTGGTAAACGTTCCAATCGACGAAGGCCTCGTCGATGGCGACATTCTCGTCGAAACCGTAGGCGATCTCCATCCCCGCCGTCACCCGGCGTGACAGATCCGACGACAACTCAACCGCCAACTGGCCGATCTGGAAGTCATTCTCGCCCAGCTCAGCGTTGCGTCCGACCGCCTGCACATCGAAGTACCCCGACACGTTGACGCCGTTGGACGACAGACCGCCCCCGGCAAACTGCGCCCACGCCGGACCACACGGGGCCATGGCCAGCGCGATGACCGCGATCCCAAACAGGATGTTCGCGATTCGATGGTTGCCTGCTTGCGGTGACATCTCCGAACTCCTCCCTTTGCGACCGAAATCCCTGGTTCCCTTCACTCGTCCTGCCTTGCTCCCACGAGGAGTCGGAGCGCCTCACCCGGTTTTCCACTCCCCTGCCGTAGATGGGCTCTTGCAAGTCGTCTGCCGTTGCGCAGGGCTGTTTGATCCATGAACAGCGCCTGCGCAAGGCGCTAACAGATAGGGAGATGCCAACTGTTCTTAAACAGTCAGGTTAACTGACGCGCCATTGAACTCCATAAAATCAAGGGGTTAGAGCGAGCAGGTATGGGGTCTTCCCAAGGGACGCGAGGTGGTCGAACTGTGAACACCGTCATCGCCTAAGTCGTCACAAATACTGAAAACTTTTTCTCGTCATTTGGAACCAAGCGCAGAGTTCCGGGTAGGAAACAACTGCGCATGTCTGCCGCGCGAGGGCCCTGGGGGGCTCGATGCGGCGCAGAACCGGTCTTACGACATTACTGGGGCGGCAGGCCCGTCCCGACTCAAACGACAGGCAGTTATTCAGAGTGATTGTGCTGCGAAGGTGCAGTGCATATGTCCGGCCGCAGGTCCCTCTGCGGCAGGGCGCAGCGGCCGTAACCGTTCTACGATCGACGTTCCATCCGCTCCGATCTACGGTCCAAGTCAGTCCCTCCCTCTCCCAATCCACGCAGTACCGCGGTTACGGCCGCGCTGCGTTTGGTTCAGCTGATGATCGAGAAAACCGTGTCCTGGGAGCGCCGGTCTTCGTAGCGGACATTTTGATTTCAGGCGGGCGGGACGCGGCTCAAGAGCCGCTTCTACGGGGGTAGCCGGGGGTGGGAGATCCGCCCGCGCAATGCCGAGTTCCGTCATCCCAGGACCCGGCGCTCTTTGCCGGGTCTTGGGGATCTTTGTTATGCATCCCGCGGAATGGTTATCAACTATTACGATGCTGATTGAAAGCCCCTTGTCCCGCGGTAGGTGCGTGCCAGAAACTCAGTGACGGTCACCATCGCACGGCATTAATTGGCAGGACCCTTCCGGGATGGGTCCGGATAGGCATTCCACGGGACGTAAGGGAGAACATGGCAGCCAATAAGATCATTCTTTCGGGCATGCAGCCGACCGGGCGTCTGCATCTGGGCAACTACGAGGGCGCGTTGAAAAACTGGGTCCGTCTGCAGCAGGACCATGAAATGTACTCCTGCATCGTCGACTGGCACGCGCTCACCTCCGACTACAACGACACCGCGCAACTGCCCGAGCGGATCCGGCAGATGGCAATCGATTACATCGCCGCCGGGCTGGACCCCGCCAAGACCGCGGTCTTCATCCAGTCGCAGGTCAAGGAGCATGCCGAGTTGCATCTGCTGTTTTCCATGATTACGCCGATCCCGTGGCTGGAGCGTGTCCCCTCCTACAAGGACAAGGCCGACGAGCTGGGGCTGGACTCGTATGGTTTCCTCGGCTATCCCCTGCTGCAGGCGGCCGACATTCTCGTCTACCGCGCCGGCGGTGTGCCGGTCGGGCAGGATCAGCTGCCGCACATTGAGCTGACCCGCGAGGTGGCTCGTCGGTTCAATTCGCTCTATGGCGAGGTCTTCCCCGAGCCGCAATCGCTGCTGACCCCGTTTGCGGCGGTGCCGGGGCTGGATGGGCGCAAGATGTCGAAATCGTACAACAACGAGATCTCGCTCTCGCATTCCGAGGATGAGACCCGCGCCCGCCTCAAGAAGATGTTCACCGACCCCAACAAACTGCGCAAAGGCGATCCGGGACGCCCCGAGATCTGCCCGGTCTATTCCCTGCACAAAATCTACACGCCCACGCACGACACCGAGATCGCGCCACCTTGTCGCAGCGGGGCGCTGGGATGTGTCGACTGCAAGATGCATCTGGCGGACAATCTGAATGCCACGTTGCGTCCGGTGCGTGAGCGACGCGCCGACTTGGAGAAGGATCAGCCGACCCTCGACAAGGCGCTGAAAGTCGGCGCCGACAAGGCCCGTGCCCGCGCCGCCGACACGATGACGGAAGTGCGGCGGGCGATGCATCTGCCGGCGTAAGCGGCGCCGGGGGCGCAGCCTGGGAGCGCCAGTCTCCCGATGGCGTTTTTTGGTATTAGGCGGTCGGGATGCGGCTCAAGAGCCGCTTCTACGGGTGATGAGGATTGTAGGGGCAGGTCTGAGACCTGCCCTCGTTGCGTTGCGTGCTGCAGCGGGTGGATCAATCCAGAAACAGGTACTGCTTCCAGCGCTGGTCGCCCAGGCCGATGAAGCGCTGGATGAAAGTGATGTGGGTGGGACGTCGCGGTTGACGGCGCAGGGGCATGGCCGCTTCCTCGGGCGTACGGTCCCCCTTCTTGTTGTTGCAGCGCACGCAGGCGCAGACGAGGTTTTCCCAGGTCTCTTCTCCGCCGCGGTTTTTCGGGATGACATGATCGACCGTCATCGCGGTGCGCGACTGACCGCAGTACTGGCAGCGGTGGCCGTCACGCTTGATGATGTTGCGTCGGGTCAGGAGGACACGTTTCTGCGGACGGGAGATGTAGACCCCCAGACGCACCACCGACGGCAGCGGGAAACTCTCACAGGCGCTGTGGACCATGCCCCCCTCGAGGTATTCGATGATTTCGGCTTTGCCGAGAAAGACGAGGACCACCGCGCGGCGGGCGGGGCAGACGGTCAACGGCTCATAGTTCTGGTTGAGCACCAGAACCGGTCGCGAAAGCCCATTGCCGTTGTGAAAGCCATGTTGCCCCATGGAGCGCATTCTCCGGGTACAATCTCGTGTCAAGATAATGCGCCGCCGGGGCGCGTCAAGGCGGGAACGTCCCGCACGGCTCAGTCCATGCGGCGCAGAATCGCCGTCAGGCGTTCCCGTGTGACCGGCGGCTCCAGCAGGGTGCCATCGGGGAATTCCAGAACCGGGATGCGCTCGCCATAGAGGGCAAACAGGCGCGGATCCTGGCGAATGTCGACCGGCTGGATCGCGATCGGGAAACGACGCCCCGCAACTTCCAACAGCGATTCGGCGTCGTCACAAAGCGGGCAGCCGGGCTTGGTATAAAACCGGACAAGAATTTGTCTGTTCATGCGGGAACAACCCGGCGGTTGGTCGGTAATGACTAAGCGAGCCCGTATAGGCGCATCCGCCCGGTGCGAATGTAGTTGACTTTCGGGGCGGGAGGCATTGAATTAGACATAGTCAGTTGCTCGGCCTGCAAGTGTCAGGGCAGACCCAACCAACGTCAATCAAGCTGTGTGACCGGGGCGTGACGGCAGTATTCCGTCACCTGTGAAATCGGGAACAAGCGGGAGAAGAGTATAACGATATGGGACCAGTGGCTGAGAAGACCAGACGGCGCAAGACCGCTGCCGAACCAAGACCCAAACCGCAGAAGGCGCCGCGCGGCAGCGGCACGCCGCGGATCACCGCATTGGCCGAAAGCGACCTGTTGACGGCCGCGCAGCTCATGGCGCGCACCGTTGATTTTGTGCGCGGCGAGGCCGGTATGCCGCCCCTGGGGATGTCATTTAAGACCACCCCTCCCCTGCTGCAGCACATCTTCGAGCAGGAGCCGGATCTGTCCTGGGGGGCCTACGACGGCGACGAGCTGGTCGGGTTTGCGGTGTCGCACATGCGTGACCGCCAGTGGCATTCGGCCTACCTGTTCGTCGATCCCGATTATCAGAACAAGGGGCTCGGGACGCAGTTGATGAGGACCGGGCTGGCCGAGGCGGAGAAGCGCGAGGCCTATATCACCTCCACCTGCACGTTCACCTACAACCCCAAGGCGATCGCGCTCTACACCCGACTGGGGATGTTCCCGCGCAAGAATCTGATGCTGATGGAGGGGCCTCACTGCAAGGACATGCCGTGTCCCCCGCCCCCGGACACAGTCACCCCGAAGATCATCGCCTCGACCAATCTGCTGGCCGACCTAAACCACATGGACCGCGAGATTCGCGGGATCAACCGGTCGGTCGATCATTGTTACTGGCTGGCCGATGACAGTTACACCGGCTATGTCTTCGAGGCGGGCGGCAATCTGGTCGGGTACGCCTACATCTCGCAGCAGGGATTCATCGCGCCGGTCCTGGCGGTGCGCGACACCTACCTGCCCGACATCATCGCCCACTGCATGCGGCTTTTGAAGGACAGCTACGATGTCGCGCCAAAGCTGTGGCTGAACGGCAAGAACTTCACATCGCTGCAACTGCTTTTGAATCACAACTTCCGGATCAAAGAGATCGGCCTACTCATGACCAACCGGATGTTCTGCGACATGCGGCGCTATCTGCCGTCGTCGCTGGCGGTCTTCTAGACCCATCGGCCATTGCCTTGCATGACGGGCGGACCAGTTGGTCCGCCCGTTTGCTGTTGTTCCGTCTGGGCGCTTGTGGAGGTCCGCCCATACTTTTGCCTGCCCCCCCTACTGTTGCTGCGGCGAGGCGTTGTCCGCCGTTCGGGCAGACGCCTAACTGCCAGTCCCACTGCGCTTAGCGAGCCGGCGATTGATCTCGCGTCGGGCATGGCGTTTGCACATACGCCATCCGCGCCGGTACGCAGGGCGTGACCGTCCGTTCAACTCAACCATAAAGGAGAGACCGCGGATGCTATCGAAACTCCACCGTTCGCAGAAGGGCTTCACCCTGATCGAGCTCATGATCGTGGTGGTCATCATCGGCATTCTGGCCGCGTTGGCGATCCCGCGCTTCATGGCCGCCTCGGCGAAGTCGAAGACCTCCGAGGCCAAGCAGATTCTCAAGCAGGTCTATGTCATGCAACAGGCGTATCGCCAGGAGTATGACTCGTACTGGGGCAACGGCGTGACCGCGGATGCCGCCAACGGCAACAACTTCGCGCGCATCGGCGTTAACATCGGCTCGACCGCGCGCTACAGCTACGCGATGACCGCCGCCGCCAACACCTTCTCGTGCACCGCGACCGCCAACATCGACGACGATGCGACGGTCGACACCTGGACGATCGACCAGACCGGGACGTTGCTCAACACGGTCGACGACCCGACGTCGTAAGTATCCTTCAGGATCCGCAGTCAACGGCGTCCCGTGGCCACACGGGGCGCCGTTTCTGTGTTACAACAAGAGGCTGAGTGCCCATGTCCCGGACAGAAGCACGAAAACCCGAGGGCGGGCGATCCGCCGCGGCGGGGGCCTGCTCTTGGACGGTGGCCACAGGGGGCAGGTATCAGACCTGCCCCTACGATTCCCGATTCACCACCACATCACAAAACACCAGACGCCCAACATCCCAACACCGTCATCCCAAGACCGGCGCTCTCCGCCGGGTCTTGGGATGACGGAGATGAGGCCTCTGTAAGCGCATCCTCTACGGAATGTCGCTCGCGCGGTAGTACCAGCCCCGGAGGGGCGGCAGAACTTAGCCCAGGGCGTAAGCCCTGGGATGCGAAGGGCAACTGATGCAGAGCCCGGAGGGGTGACACAACTCACGCCAACAGCAACGGGGCGGTCCGATGTTCGGACCGCCCCGCGCACCCCCAGACAGCACTCCGTCGAATTCTTCCCGTTCTACTTCGGCTTGACCACGAAATTCAGCAACTTCCCGGGCACATAGATCTGTTTGACCCGCGTCCCCGCCAGATGCCCGGCGATCTTGGCATCGGCTTCGGCGGCGCGAACCACATCGGCTTCCGCAGACCCGGTCGGGACTTCAATCTGTCCGCGCAGCTTTCCATTGACCTGCACCGCAATTGAGACGGTGTCGGCCGGCAGCGCGCGCGGATCCAATGTCGGCCAGCCCCCCTTGAAAATACTGGGGGCAAATCCCAACGTCTCCCACCATTCCTCGGCCAGATGCGGCGCCAATGGCGCCAGCAGCCGCACGATCGTCGTGGCGCAGACGGCGCGCAACTCAGGGCGCAGTTGATCCCCGGGCGCGGCGACATTGGTCAATTCCATCACCGCCGAAACGCAGGTGTTCAATTGCATGATCTCAAAATCGCGGTCGTATCGCTGGATGGTCTCGTGCAGTTTGCGGTACACCGCCCGCTCACCCTCGCCAAGCGTAGCCGGGTCGAAGACCGCGTCCACGGCAATAGGGCCTGAGACCGCGGCGCGGGTGTCGCGCACGAAGCGATCGACCTTCATCAGGAAGCGCTCGATGCCGACAATCCCCTCCCCGGACCAGAGCACTTCACGGTCGCCGGGGGTGGCGAAGAACATGGTCAGACGCGCGGGGTCGACCCCGTGACGCTCCATCACATCGATCGGCGAGACCACATTCCCCTTCGACTTCGACATGACCTCGCCTTTGGCGTCCAGCACCATGCCGTGATTGAACATGATCGTCGCCGGCTCATCCACCGTCAGCCAGCCGATGTCCTTCAGGAACTTGGTGAAGAAGCGGAAATAGATCAGGTGCCCGGTGGCGTGAGTGATGCCGCCCATGTAATAGTCGATCGGCAGCCAGGCGGCCGCCTTGGCCTTGTCAAACGGCGCCTGATCGTTCTGCGGGTCGATGTAGCGCAGAAAATACCACGACGAGCACATGAAGGTGTCCATCGTGTCGGGATCGCGCTGGGCCGGGCCGCCGCACTTCGGGCATTTCACGTTGATAAACGACGGCACATCGGCCAGAGGCGAACGTCCCTTGGGCAGATAGTCGATATCCCCCTGCGGCAACAGCACCGGCAGCTCGGACTCCGGCACCGGCAGGATGCCGTCCTTTTCGCAATGGATCATCGGAATCGGCGCGCCCCAGTAACGCTGGCGCGAAACCAGCCAGTCGGTCAGGTGGAACTGCACCTTGGCGCGACCGATGCCCTCCGCCTCCAGCGTCGCGATCACCTTGGCGATGCCCGCCTCGCCGGTCAGGCCATCGAAGCGTCCGGAATTGACCATGGTGCCATAGCCCGGATCGGGCGCGGTCATGGAGGCGGGATCGGGGATCGAGTCCCCGGTGCGGATCACCGGTTTGATTGGCAGGCCATAGCGGCGCGCGAAGGCGAAATCGCGCTCGTCGTGGGCCGGCACACCCATCAGCGCGCCGGTGCCGTAGCCGGCGAGCACATAATCGGCGACCCAGAGCGGGATCTGCTCCTGTGTCACCGGGTTGGTGATTGTCACGCCGGTGTCCACGCCCGACTTCTCCCCCGCCGCCATCCGGTTGACATTCAGTTGCGCCGATACGCGGCGGACAAACTCATCGACGGCGGCGCGATGCCCGGACGGAATCGCCAGCGTTTTCAGAAGCGGCGCTTCCGGCGCGATCGCCATGAAGGTCACGCCGCAAATCGTGTCCGGACGGGTGGTGAAGACCGTGAGCTTGGAGCCATCGGGCATACGGAAATCGACCTCGGCGCCGGTGGATTTGCCAATCCAGTTGCGCTGGAGACTCTTCAGGTTGTCGGGCCAGCCGGAAAGTTTATCGAGATCGGCCTGCAATCGGTCGGCGTAGTCGGTGATCTTGATGTACCACTGGGTCAGGTCCTTCTTGGTGACCGGATTGCCGCAGCGCCAACAGACCCCGCCCGCCGCCTGTTCGTTGGCCAGCACGGTGTTGTCGTACTCGCAGTAGTTGACCTGCGAGGCCTTGCGGTAGACCAGGCCGTGCTTGTGCAATTGCAGAAACATCCACTGCGTCCACTTGTAGTAGTCGGGACGGCAGGAGAATATCTCGCGCGACCAATCGTAGGAGAGTCCGATTTTCTGCAGGGTCGACTTGGACTGGGCGATGTTACCGTAGGTCCACTTTTCCGGGTGCAGCCCCCGTTTGATCGCCGCCTGCTCGGCGGGCAGACCGAAGGCGTCCCAGCCGATGGTGTGCAGGACATCGTATCCCTGCATCATGCGCCGGCGGGCGATGGCGTCGGTCATGGTGTAATTGCGGAAATGCCCCATGTGGATGTCGCCCGAGGGATAGGGCAACATCGGCATGACAAAGTACTTCTTGCCCGGACGCGGCATCTCGGGGGCGCGGTAAAGCGCCATCTCATCCCAGCGTTTCTGCCATTTGGCCGCCGGGTCGGCCAGACGGCGCGCGGGGGAATCGGTGATGGGATTGGCGTCGCTCATATAGGTCTCATGGGTCCAATCGGTCGAATCACGGATACAGCCGTCCGAGCGTGCGCGCAAACGGGATGGTTTCGCGCACATGGTCCAGGCCGCAGATCCAGGCCACGGTGCGTTCGAGGCCCAGCCCGAATCCGGCATGCGGCACCGAACCATAGCGGCGCAAATCGAGGTACCACTCGTAGGACTCCTGCGGCAGTCCCTGCTCCTTGATGCGTTCCAGCAGGAGATCGAGGTCATCCTCGCGCTGGGAGCCGCCGATCAATTCGCCATATCCTTCCGGGCCCAGCAGATCGTCGCAGAGCACCACCTCGGGACGCTCGGGGTTGCGCTTCATGTAGAAGGCCTTGCATTCGGTCGGCCAGTTGTAGACAAACAGCGGACGCTCGAATTCCTCCATGAGCTTCTCCTCGTCCGGCGCGCCGAAATCGTTGCCCCATTGGATGGTCATGCCCGCCTTTTGCAGCCGCGCGATCGCCTCGTCGTAGGAGATGCGCGGAAACGGTGCTTGGATCTTCTCCAGACGCGCCACATCGCGCTCCAGCGTCTTGAACTCGGCCTGGCACTTGTCGAGCACCCAACGCACGATGTGGCAGACCAAATCCTCCTGCAATTGCATGTTGGCGTTGGAGTCGTTGAAGGCGACCTCCGGCTCCAACATCCAGAATTCGTTGAGGTGTTTGCGCGTCTTGGATTTTTCGGCGCGGAAGGTCGGGCCGAAGCAGTAGACCCGTCCATGCGCCATCGCCGCCGCCTCGACATACAATTGTCCGGTCTGCGCCAGGTAGGCCTTGCCGAGGTCGAAGTATTCAAGCTCAAACAGCGACTGGGCGCTCTCCCCGATCGCGCCGGTCAGGATCGGCGTGTCGATGCAGATGAAGTCGCGCTCGTAGAAGAACTGACGGATGGCCATGATGATCTCGTTGCGCACGCGCATGATTGCATGCTGCCGCGACGACCGCAGCCAGAGATGGCGGTTGTCCATCAGGAAGGCGGGGCCATGCTCCTTGGGCGTGATCGGATACTCGGCGGCGAGCGCGACCACCGACAGGTCGGTCACATTCATCTCAAACCCGCCGGGGGCGCGTTTCTCCTCTCGGACGACGCCGGTCATGACAAACGAAGATTCCTGCGTCAGTCTTTCAAAAGCGGCAAACCCGCTCTCGGCGCATTCGCCGGCCACCAGCACCCCCTGGAGGTAGCCGGTGCCGTCGCGCAGGATGGCGAATTTGATCTTGCCGCTGGAGCGTTTCTGGTACAGCCAGCCGCGCACGGTGACCGTCTGGCCGACATGGTCCTTCAGATGGGCGATGTAGGTGATGGGTGTGGTCATATTCTCCGTTAAGAACGGCCCACGCGGCCGCATGTTAGGGTGCCATCGACGGGACTGATAATCCTCGCCAATTACCCACCGTGGCCGACCCGGCCGACAGGGACGCAAACAGACGGGTGCGCCACGACGGGGCGGCATCGGAAATCAGGATACGGCGCAATTCGCGCATTGTCATCAGGGTGTGCACATTGACTCGCGGGATGGCGTACCGGTCTCCGGCCGGGCCATTGACCGCAAAGGCGGCATCGTAGCCGGCCTCACGGGCGGCATCGCGCACCCGCTCATTGTGGCGGCCGAACGGGTAGGCCAACTGACGCACCGGCGCGCCGCAGCGGTCCTCGATCTCCGCCCGGGAATCGTGCAATTCGGCCCGCAACGCCCGCGGCGACAGCACGGTCAGGTCGCGATGGCGACAGGTGTGCGATCCAAGGGTGAACCCCGCCTCCGCCCAACGGCGGGCCTGCTCCCATGTCAACACTGGGCGGCGGCGTCCAAGCAGACGCACGTCCCAATCGTCGCTTCCCCCCATTGCGCCGGATATGACGAAGATGATGGCGTTCCAGCCGCGCTCGCGCAGGGCCGGGAGTGCCTCGTTGCCAATGGAGGCACAGGCGTCGTCGAAGGTGAACAGCACTTCGGGCATCACCTGCAACGGGTCGCGTCGGGCGCGTCCGACGACCCGTCCGGTCTGCGCGACCAGATCGAGCACGCGTCGGAAACGCGCCGGCGACAGGCGGGTGATCTCCAGCCCGGTAGGCGACTCGATGCGGTGGAAGTTGAGGACAATCATCGTCGGTGATTAAGACAAAGCCCCGCTGGAATCAGCGGGGCTTGTCGAATCCTGGTGGAGCTGAGGGGAGTCGAACCCCTGACCTCTTGAATGCCATTCAAGCGCTCTCCCAACTGAGCTACAGCCCCGGGACGGCGCCGAATATAACCAATAACCCCAAGAAAGCAAACACGTTTGCACAGAGACTTTGGTCTTGTTATACCGGATTGTGTCTGTTATCTTTCCGGCGAGAGCTTTGGCCCGGCGAATTCGGCCGGGTAATACCACAACTGCGATTCCTCGCCGCGTCGCAGCCCGCTTCTGCCCCGCGCCTATTGCGGCGATTACTCGATTCGAACCTCGGGGCGACGGTCACGCTCCCGGCCCTGTGTCTGCGTGTGACTGCGCCCTCCGACTGCCACGAGGAAAGGAATCATGCGCACCATTGTCGCCACGCTCATCGTGTGTGCCGCGGTCGCCCTCGCTCCCGACCGGGCCTGCGCCGCCACACCCTCCAGTCTCACGGTGCAGGGGATGCTGACCGATTCAACGGGCTCTCCCCTGCCGCCGGGAATCCGGACCTTCACTTTTCGCATCTACGATGCGGCCGCAAATGGCAACGAGATCTGGCCGGGCGGGGCCGGAGAAATCCAGAGTATCGCCAGCGATGCGAGCGGCCGTTGGGTTGCCCTTGTCGGCGCCCTGTCGCCGTTGTCGGATACGGTCTTCGCTGATTCCGTGCGCTGGCTCGACATGACCGTTGAGGGTGTCGTTCTTCCCCGTGTGCGCCTGACCACGGGAGCGTATGCTTATCGTGTCGCGAGCATTGACGGCGCCCGCGGCGGCACGGTGCGTGGCTGGGTCGGCATCAAGCAGGACAATCCGACCAGCATGCTTTCGATCAACGGCTCGTTCGCCACGCGTGTGCGCCAGACGTCCGCCAGCACGACGCTCACCGCGCAGGACCAATTCCTGATCGTCACGGCGGGAAACATCACGATCACCCTGCCGCGGTCAAACACCTGCCCGGGCCGTCTTTACTACATCAAGAGCCGCGTCCCCGGGACCGGCTATCAAATCCCGATCGTGGTCTCACCCGGCTCCGGGGACACGATCGACGGCGCCACCGTGCTCAATCTGATCGCCGTCAATCACTCCTGGACACTGGTTAGCGATGGCGTAGGCAACTGGCTGATTGTCGATTGACGACGGGCGGGCGGCTCAGCGCGCAGACTCTCGGTCCCTGATGGGGATTCGATCCGATGTTCCGTTCAAAGAGGAGGTTGCCATGCGTACTGTGCTCGCACGTTCGGCCCTGGCATTGATGATTGCGTTCATGATGGCCGGGCCAGTCTGGTCCACCCCGCCGCAGTTGGTGAATTACCAGGGGGAGGTCACCGATGGCGGTGTGCCCGTGGCGGACGGGAACTATTCCATGGAATTCCGCATCTTTGCCCTCCCCGTCGGCGGTGTCGCGCTCTGGTCGGAGGCGGTGGCGAATGTGCCGGTGGCCAACGGACGGTTCAATGTCCTGCTTGGCCAGGGGACCGCGCTTCCCGAAAACGTCTTTGACGGCACGGAGCGCTGGCTGGAAGCGGTCTTCAACGGCGAGGTGCTCGCGCCGCGGGTGCGTTTGGTGACTGTGCCCTACGCGCATCGTATCTCCACTGTCGATGGGGCGACTGGCGGGAGCATCACCGGCGGTGTCGAAATCACCTATACCGACATCGCCTGGGCGTTGGATGTCCAGAACAACGGAACCGGCGGCGGCGGGCATTTTGTCAACAACCTGCCTGCCAACAGCTCCGCCGCGGTCACCGGTGTGCACATCGGCGGCGCGCCGGGCGGATCGTTTGTCAGCGAGGGCGGATCCGGCGTGGAGGGCACCAGCAACGGCGGCGGCTACGGTGTCGCGGGCGTGAGTCAGTTCGGAACGGGCGTCTATGGTCAGAGCATCGGCAGCGCCGACAGCGCCAGCGCCATCCATGGTGTCCTGACCAGCGCGACGCCCGGCGCTTTCTCGGCCGCGGTGCGCGGTGAGAGCAACGGACTTTTCAGCACGGGCATCGGAGTCTGGGGATCGCATCCGGCGCTGGGCTGGGGCGTCTACGGGACTTCGAACACCGGACGCGGCGTCTACGGCGAAGCGCGCAGCGGACAGGGTGTGCGCGGATTCAGCGCCTCCGGCACGGGTGTCCACGGCACGACCACCACGGGAACCGGCGTAGTCGGGGAAAACTTCAGCTCGGCCGGTGACGAGTACGGCGTCCACGGGATCCTCAACAACACCTCGGGCGGCGCGTTCTCCGCCGGCGTGCGCGGTGAGAACCGCAGCACCGGCGCGGGCGGGGTGGGTGTGTACGGCTCGCAGGATGGCTCCGGCTGGGGTGTCTACGGCTTCTCCGGCAGTGGCGGGCGCGGCGTGTACGGTAATTGCGCCTCCGGCACCGGTGTCTACGGAAACTCGTCAAGTGGCACCGGTGTCCGCGGTCACTCCGCCAATGGCGTCGCGGCACAGTTCACCGGGTCACGCGTGGAAGTCCTCGGGGGATCCGATGCCTCCAGCGCCAGCACCACCGACGGCTATTTACTCGTCGGCGACGGCGGCGGGATCAACATCGCCATCGACAACAACGAGATCATTGCCCGCAACAACGGCGCCACTTCGCTTTTGCATCTGCAAGCCGATGGCGGCCAGGTCGGAATCGGATTGCAGGGGCTGGCCGTGCCGGCGGGCTTCATCTTTGCGGTCGATGGCAAGGCGATGATGGAAGAAGTCGAAGTCCAGTTGTCGGGCGATTGGCCCGATTATGTGTTCGAGCCGGACTACAACCTGATGCCCCTGGACGATCTCGCCGAGCATGTGCGTGCGCAGAAACACCTGCCGGGGATTCCCCCTCAATCCGAGATGGAACCCGCGCGTTTGCTCGTTGGCGAGATGCAGGTCAAACTGCTCGAAAAGGTCGAGGAACTGACGCTCTATATTTTGCAGTTGAAAGAGCGTCTCGACACGGCGGAGTCCGAGAATGCCGCGTTGCTCAAGCGAGTGGCGGCCATCGAGACCGAACACAAAGGAGGCGCCAATGACAGCGCACGCCCTTAAGCGATGGTTTGCCGCGCTGACGGCGACGATCATCGGTATGGCGGCCAGCCCCGCGTTCGCCCAGACGCCGCCGGACCTCGGCGATGATGAGGTTGTCGAGAACGTTATCGGTCGGATCAGCAAGAAACGGGCGCGACAGGGCCAGACGCTGACCTTTGAAGTGGTCTCCCCGTCCGCGCCTGATCCCAGTATCCAATTGATCGCGACCGACCTGCCGCCCGGTGCTGCGTTCACCGACCTCGGGAACGGCTATGGTCTGTTCACCTGGACACCGGTGACCGGCCAAGAGGGCGAGTATGCGCCGGTCTTCAGCGAGCGTCCTGCCGGCAAGAGCATCCCGGCCGGAGGCGCGCCGGTCCCCGTCGTTGTCGGCGGTTACCCCCTCTCGCATGGCTGGTATCGCATTCCCTACGGCGACGGCGAACCGATCCGCGTCTCGCGCGACCATGTCACGCATACGCCACCCATCAAGGAAGACTGGGTCGCCGTGGGCGGCGGCCCCACTCAGCAGATACCGATCGTGGCCGCGGCCGATGGCCGCATCCGCAGCATCGTCGATGACAACACCAACTGCTGCGCCGACAAGGCCAACGACATCAACTGCTCGGCCTGCAACAACTCCGTCTGGATCGAGCACAGCAACGGCGAGTGGACCAAGTATTCGCACTTTCAGACCGGCACCGTGACCAGCCCGTTCGTGGCCAACCTCGACACCAACGACTGTGTCGTGCAAGGGCAGCTGCTGGGTTACGAAGGGCAGATCGGCCACACCAGCGGCAACGACGCCGCGCAGACGATGTGCACCGAGCCGCTGGTCGACACGACCAAACGCTGCGGCATCCACCTGCATTGGGAGGTGCGGTACAACCAGGATGAGGATTTTCTGCGGGTCCCGATTCTCTGCGGCGTGGATGGATGGATTGCCTATGCCGGCGACACGATCCTGGCGGCGCAGTGCAACGGGTTTGGCTGCGAGACCGACGTGGTTATCGGCAACGGTGTCATCGGCGGCAGCGCCATGACGGTCACCACCGCCGACAATTCGATTACCAGCGAGGGTATCTATACCGGATCGACGAGCACGGCCTACTTTGCGGGCAACCGGATCACGCTGCAGCCCGGGTTTGCGGCGCGGGCAGGAACGTACTTTCACGCGATGATCAAGCCATGCGAGAGCAGTCCCGGTGGTTGCCCGCCGGAGTAGCGCAGATGATGGTCGTATTGCGGCCTTTCGCGTGCGTCACCGTGATTGCCAGATTGCGAAAATGATGTAGATTATCATACCCTACACACCTCGGAGGTGACCAAGTGAAGCACATTGCAAGGACTTTGGGTGTTCTGATCGTTGCGCTGACTGTCGCGACAACCGCCGCACCAAGCCCGAAGGCCGTGGTCGATAAGCCGTCGTCCACACCCGCCACGGCGACGCAGCCCGCGGCAGATGCACCCCCCGTGGCCGCCGTCGAAGCGGCGGCATCTAACGGAATGGCCACCTATGCCATCGACTGGTCTTCGATCAATGGCGGCGGCGCGGTCGACGCCTCATCGCCGAACTACCGGCTGGGCAGTTCCGTTGGCCAGTCGGTCGCCGGGGCGACATCATCGGCCAATTACCAGATGGGGATCGGCTTCTGGTATGGAGCGAACGCCGGCGGATGCGCCTGCGATTGCCATGGCGATCCGGTCTGCGATGCGGTGATCAGCAACGTGCAGGATGTCGTGGTCACGGTCAATGTCGCCTTCCGCGGCGCGGCGCCGGTGGTCGATCCCAATGGCGCCTGCCCGTATGAGACCAGCGATCTCAACTGCGATGGGGCGACCAGCGTGATCGATGTCGTCAAGATCGTCAATGTCGCCTTCCGTGGCGCCAATCCGGCCGCCGAATACTGCAATCCCTGCGCCTAATGCTGTCGGTAGCGCGACCTGTGAGAGTCCCGCTCTCACAGGCAGTCCGACGAACGACTGCCTCGAGACTTCAATCTCTGCGCAAATGCGCTGAAGTCACGTCTCTGCCGGGTCGTTTTAGACGGCAGATTTCATCCGGCGACCCCTAATCCGGAGGTTGCTAATTCGGGCAGATGTGTTATCTTTCATCTACTTACCCGCCTCGGAGGTAAGTCGATGAGTCGCAGTGTCCGTAGTCAGACCTTGCCGGTGGACCATGCCGCGAAGCACGGGACCGCCGTCCCGGATTGCACACTTGGGGAGAGACGTTTGACACCCAGTCTTCCATCCGCCGCCCGGCCCGGGCTCTCCGTTCCCGCCGGCCATGACAGGGGCTCCGTGGCGCGTACTGCGCTCGTGATTCTCGAGAGGTAAAGGCTGTGCCAGGCCTAGTACGGCCGGACGACCAGCGTTCCATACCTGTACTCACCATCGCGTTGACGGGAGTCACCTGATGAGCGTGGCGAATCGGTTTCTTGTTGCGTTGACAGTCGCTCTGCTTTCGGTTTCCGGCGCGTCGGCGACCACCCACGTGGTCACGCACACTCTCGACGCCGGCATCGGCTCGTTGCGCAAGGCGCTCAGCGACGCCAATGCGGTGGCCGGCCCGGACACGATCACGTTCAACATACCCGGCGCCGGGCCGCATGTGATCGTGCCGGCCACGGCCTACCCCTCGCTCAGCGACCGTGTCTGTATCAACGGTTATTCCCAGCCTGGATCGGCGGTGAACACCCTGGTCTCCGGCAGCAACGCGGTCATCAAAATCGAGATCGATGGATCACTGCTTCCCTCATCCAGCGGATTCGGGCTCTCGTTTGCCTCGGGGTCGCTGGGCAGCGATGTACACGGACTGGCCATTCACAGCTGCACCCGAAGCGGGATTTTTATACTAACCGATTCGATCAAGGTGCGCGGCTGCTTCATCGGCACTGATGCCACCGGCACAATCGACCGCGGCAACGGCAACTGCGGCGTGCGCCTGCATGGCGCCCGCTACTGCACCATCGGTGGCGTCGCGGCGGCGGACCGAAATCTCCTGTCCGGGAACGACGAGGACGGGGTCTGCATGAACTCCGGCACATTCGTCAACCTGCCGACAGGCAACGTGGTGGCCGGCAACATCATCGGCCTGAATGCCGCGGGCAGCGCCGCGCTGCCCAACACCCTGCACGGCGTGCGGATGGATTCGACCGTCGATTGCTACATCGGCGGCACGGCCTCTGGCGCGGGCAACACGATTTCCGGCAACACCCAGTATGGCGTCTATGTCACGCGCGGCGCATCGGGGCTGGCCGGCGGCAATGCCATTCGCGGCAACATCATCGGGCTGGATGTCGGCGGAACCGTTGATCTGGGCAACGGCTCGGCGGGTGTCTACCTCAATGGCGCCAGCGACACCGTGGGCGGTGCAGTCGCAGGCGAGCGAAATATCATCTCCGGGAACACCTTCGATGGCGTCGAGATCCAGGCCAGCAGCGGCAATGTGATCGAAGGCAACTACATCGGCACCGACATCACCGGGACACTCGACCTCGGCAACAGCTACGGGGTGCGTGTCCATGTCCTCATCAGCGGCTCCTCGACTCTGAACCGCATCGGCGGCACGACGGCCGGTCAGCGCAATGTCATCTCCGGCAATGGCACCGGGATCTTTTTCTCGGCTTCCGGCACACAGAACAACGACGTGCAAGGCAATTACATCGGCACCGACGCGACCGGCAGTGTCGCTTTGCCCAATTCGTCGCATGGGGTCGATCTGCGCGCGCCGAACAACCGTGTGGGCGCCGCCGTCGCCGGCGCCGGCAATGTCATTTCGGGCAATGGCGGCAACGGCATCAATTGCCAGTCGGCATCGTTTGGGGCGATTGTGACGATGGCGGGCAACATCGTCGGATTGAACGCCGCCGGGAACGCCGCCATCCCCAACAGCGGCGCCGGCATCCAAATCAGCAACGTGTTCAACTACCGCATCGGCGGCGCCACCGCTGCGGCGCGCAATGTCATCTCCGGAAACGGCTCCCACGGCGTCTCGGTCAGCGGCTCGGGGGCCAGCACCACCTACATTCAGGGCAACTACGTCGGGACCGACATCACCGGTTCCGTGGCGATTCCCAACAGCGGCGCGGGGATCCGTGTCTTTGACGCCAGCGCGGTGGTCGGCGGCAGTCTGCCCGGCGAGGGGAATCTCGTGTCGGGGAATACCGGCGACGGCGTGGTGATGACCACCTCTTCCCTGTCCTCGGCCAGCACCTTGATCCGCGGCAACCGCATCGGCACCAACGCCGCCGGCAGCGCCGATCTGGGCAATGGCGGCAACGGGGTCTTCATCGGCGTGGCCGGCGTGCGCGTGGGCGACACACTGCCCGATGGCCGCAATCTGATTTCCGGCAACGCGCGTCATGGGGTCTATTACGATTTCACCGGAGGCGCTTCGTCTGTGCTCAACGGCAATTGGATCGGCACCGACGCAACCGGCCTCTCCGCCATCGCCAACGACAGTTCGGGTGTCTTCGTCGACGCGTCCGACAACATTCTGATCGGCGGCTACCAGACCGCCGACCGCAATCTGATTGCCGGACACCCGCAGTATGGCATCGTCGTTTATGGCACCGGCGCGCAGAACAACACCATCGCCGGCAACTGGATTGGATTGTCCGATGACGGCGGCGCATTGGGCAATGGGCTGGGCGGCATTCTACTTCTGGCGGCGCAGAGCAACACGGTCGGCGGGATCGCCTCCGGCGCCAATCGCATTGCCCACAACGGCGGGCCGGGGGTGATTGTCGACAATCTCGGCAGCGATGGGCTCGGAAATCTGATTGTCTACAACGAGATCCGCGATCACGGCCGTCTCGGCATCGATCTAAACTACGATGACGTGACCGCCAACGACTCGGCCGACGCCGACAGCGGGCCGAATCAGTTGCAGAACTACCCGGTCTGCACCCTGGCGACCTACTTCCCCGATGACGACGAACTGCGCTTGCGTGGGTTCATCAACACCAACCCCGGCGCCGGTGTGCGGATCGATGTCTACGCCAACGATGTCTGCGATCCGCTTGGCCACGGCGAGGGGCAGCACTATCTCGGCTTTTTCAACCTGATCACCGACGCGGCCGGGCTGGCCGACTTCGACACCGTGCTGGTGCCCGGCGCCGGGTCGCTGGTCGGGCATGCCGTCACCGCGACCGCCACGCGCTCCTCGAACACCTCGGAGTTTTCGCAGTGCGTCGAGGTCTATGCCGATTCCGACGGCGACGGCTGGGATGATGCCATCGACAACTGCTTCAAAATCGCCAATCCGCTGCAGGAAGATGCCGACAGCGACGGCGCCGGCGACTCCTGCGATGTCTGCCCGTTTGACCCGCTCGACGATATCGACGCCGACTCAATCTGCGGCGATGTCGACAATTGTCCGACGGTGTACAATCCGGGGCAGGACGACAGCGACAGCGACGGTCAGGGCGATGTCTGCGACCCGTGTCCGCTGGATGCGCTCAACGATGCCGACGCCGATGGGCTCTGCGCCAATGTCGACAACTGTCCAACGGTCCACAATCCGCTGCAGGAAGACACCGACAGCGACGGCCAGGGCGACGCCTGCGATGTCTGCCCGCTGGATCCGCTCAATGACGCCGATGCCGACGGGCTCTGCGCCAACGTCGACAACTGCCCGGCGGCGTTCAACCCGCTGCAGGAGGATGTCGACGGCGACGCGGTCGGCGACGCGTGCGATCTGTGCCCATTGGACCCGAACAACGATCAGGACGGCGACGGCCTCTGCGCCAATCTCGACAACTGCCCAACGACCGCCAACCCTTTGCAGGACGATGCGGATGGCGACGGGATCGGCGATCCCTGCGACCTCTGCCCGCTGGATCCGGTCAATGATCAGGACGGCGACGGCATCTGCGGCAACGTCGACAACTGCCCGGCGATCGCCAACAGCCCGCAGACCGACGCCGACACCGACGGCATCGGCGATGTCTGCGATCAATGTCCGATGGATGCGCAGAACGACATCGACGGCGACGGGGTCTGCGGCGACGTCGACAACTGCCCCACCATGCCCAACTCGATGCAATCGGATGTCGACACCGACGGTGTCGGCGATCTCTGCGACAACTGCCCGACCGTGGCCAATCCCTCGCAGCAAGACTCAAACGGCAACGGTGTCGGCGACGCCTGCGAGTGCGCCTGCAATTGCCATGGCGACCCGGGCGGTTGCGACGGGGTCTACAGCATTCTGGATGTCGTACACACGGCCAATGTCGCCTTCCGCGGCGGCGCGGCGATGCCGGATCCGAATCCGGGTTGCCCCTATGACATGACCGACTACGATTGCAGCGGCGCGACCACGGTGCTGGATGTGGTGCGCATTGTCAATGTCGCCTTCCGTGGCAGCAGCCCGGCGAACGAGATTTGCGACCCCTGCCCGTAGGCGGTGCGCAATCGTTGAACAAATAAACGGCCGCGAGCAAATCGCGGCCGTTTCGGTTCCCGTCCTCCGTGACGGAGCGACGGTCGGTGTTGTGAAGGGACGCCTTCTGCGAGGCGCGGGTCCCTTCCCGGGTGGTGGAAGGGATTCGGGCTTCAGACGGCGTTGCCTCACCGTGACGGGGATGAGGCCCGTCACCAACGCCGCCGTCGACCGTTCACATCACCAAGTTCCTCCTGCCCAAAGTCTATTGTTGCGCGTCGTCGTCATCGACAACGGGCGCGCTCACTTCCTCATGAATGCTAGCCGCAACCAAAAGCCAGTTGGTTGGCCCGGCGATGGTGATCGCCTCCCAGCGCACCGGTCCGACGCCGCGGGCGAAATCGGCGGTCCAGCCGAAATCGGTGCAGTCGATCCAGCCGCCGCCAATCTCGCGCGCGCCATCGAAACGGCCCGCCGGGGTGTTGACCACGGCGTAATCGTCGAGCAGTTGCAGCGACTGCAGGCAGTCGCTGAACTCCTCCGGCAGCGGCCAGCGCTGGCCCACGGCCGCGTCAAAGTGCATGTACAGGTTTCCCGGACCGCCGGGAAACGCCGACCAGAACAGATTGCCTTCCGTGTCGCGCCGCACCCAGCCGCCGTCGCCGGAGAATCCCGGCCAAGTCGTGCGCAGGTGGTAGTAGGTGCGTCCCGCCACCTTGGTGCGCGCGTCGATCAAGACGGTGTCGCGACCCAGCGGCTGCGCTGATTCGCTGTAGGCGGCGGCGTAACGATCGAAGACCCAGCGATTGCCGACCGACAGCGGGAAATAAGACTCCCCGGCCGGCACCACATCGACAGCATGCTGGTTGCATCCGGCGAGGAGGAGTGTCAGCGCGAGATATGAGAAACGTTTCAACGACATGTTCTGCCTCTCCCGCTGCGTTTACAGATGAGAGGCGGGGTTTATTCCCCTGTCCCGGAAGGTGATTTGGCGAAGGAGCTTAACGTATTTGTGCACAAGGCGTTGCAGGGCACCATCAAGCCGTCAACCCAGGGACAGTGACCTTGGAATCTTTGTTCCTCCCCCATCGGGCAACAAAGATTCCAGACCCGTAAAGAGCGCGGGCCTGGAATGACAGGAGTGTTGGGCGACGTGGGCACGGCATGACGGCCCGTTGCTGTAAGCAGCGACGGCGGGTCTCAGACCCGCCGCTACATTTCGGCGAGCCCCCCGCAGGGGGCAGGTCTGAAAACTGCCCTTGCCAGCACTCACTTCGCAGGATAAGGGGCTTTCAGCCCCTTGGCGCTACTTCTTGGGGGCGGGCAGGCGCTTGCGCATGCTCTGGTAACGATCCTGATGCCTGGGCAGATCGTCGACGGAGCGTGGCATCGCGGCAATCTGCGCATCGATCTTTGCCAGACGCTCCTGCGTTTCCGGATGAGTGGAGGTCAGCGATTCAAACACGCTCCGCTGGCCATCGTCGCCGGAGAGCGCGGCGAGTTTCTTGAACATGGTGCGAGCGCCATCGGGGTTGTAGCCGGCTTCCTTCATGTAATGGACGCCGTATTCATCGGCCTCGAGTTCATGCCCGCGGCCATACCCGGTCAGCCCCAGTCCGAGCACAATCCCCGCCACCTGGCCCCAGGCGCCCTCGGAGCGCTCGCCGAGGACAATCTGGAGCAGGACCGATGCTCCCAGCGCGGTCTGCAGGTGCTTGACCGAGTGACGTCCCACCACGTGCGAGACTTCATGCGCCATCACCGCCGCCAGCTCGGCCTCATCCTCCATCATGTTGAGGATACCGGTGTAAAAGTAGACATACCCGCCGGGTGTGGCAAAGGCGTTGATCTGATCCGACTCGATCACCGCGAAGTGGTATTCAATCTCCTGACGGTCGCAGACCTTCACGATCCGCTGGCCGACTTCGGCCAGGTAGCGTTGCCAGGCGGAATCGGGGAGCAGCTTTTCGGTCGAGCGGACTTCCGCGTCGACCTGCTGGCCGATCTCCACTTCCTGCGCGTCGGAGATGAGGATCAAGGACTGTTTCCCCCCGGGCCCGGTCGTGACACAGGTGGCGGTCAGCGCGGTGGCCAGGAGGCCGGCGATGAGCAGTAGGCGTTTCATGGATGCAATATGATACACGCGGCGGGCGGAGGCGCCACGGATTAATCTTCAATGCGGGCGGGCGAAGCCCGCCCTACAGTTGGAAACCGAGGCCGAACGCCAATTCGCTGGCCCGGTAGTCGTGCCCAAGATCCCGCATCGTCGTGCGGTGCCCCAACTGGATCTTCAGTGCCGCATACTCCCGTATGAAATAGCGCACGCCGGCCTGCGCTCCAAGGTAGTTACGCGAGACATCATCATTGAACATCAGCAGCCCGCCGAGCACCGCGACATAGGGTCGCAAGGCCTGCGTACGGTCACGTAGGTCAATTCCAACGCCCACCTCGGCCATGACATTCTCCCCGGTGCCGTCATCGGAGATCGCCAAGTCCAATTTCAGTCCGGCTTCGACGGTCACCGGTGTGCCGGTCCAAAATGTCACGCGCAACCCCGGCGCCCCGACGGGCACGCGAACATAGGTCTCCGATTCCTCAGTGTCGGAATCGTACGAGTAATACGAGTCAACATCCTCGGTGATCACGGTAACAGCGGTCATCACACTGATTTCGAACTGATGGGAGGACGCCGATTGGGCGACGGCCCAAGCGGGTGAAGCGATCAGCGACGCGGCCAGCCAGGCCCGCTGCAGCCAGGATTTCATGAGGATACCTCAGGTTCGGCGCCCTCGGTCGTCGCGCCGAAAATCGTCATTGGCCCTTGTTGTCCGTACTGAAGCGAGTGAGGAGCCTACGTCTCGATGCGCTTGTCGAACCAGGCGCCGATCATCGGAATGTGAAATTCCTTGCCCTGCACGGCGTGGTAGATGCCGCCGATCAGCGAAGCCAGACAGAAGAAGACGACGGTCACCCAGAAGTACTCGGAGAGTTTCGGTATCAGAAACAGCCCGGCCAGAAGCTCCAGAAAGGTGAGCACCAGCCCCTGCTTGCCATGCTTGACGGCGAAGGCGTTATCGCGGTAGCGGACCAGCGCGACAAAACAGCCGAAGGGCACATAAGCCAGGATCGCCGCGCCTTTCCCCTCATCGATTTCCTGCTCGCGCTCATAGCGTTCCTCGAACGCCTCGAAGGTGTCCTTGTCGGGATCGAGGGGTTCGACGGCCGGCGGACGGTCATCGCCGAAGAGATTTAGATTCAAGCGCAGCGGGCGGGATTCCTGGTCGTCCATGGCGTTGGCCCCCGGGATTGGTGGCAATAATACCCTGCGTCGCCGATGACGGCAATCACTGTTTATGTCGGCAAATGCGGCCGGCGGTGCACCGCCGGGACGCAAGCAAAACGGGCGGACCCCGCAAGGCCCGCCCGCTTAAGATCGGTGCCGCCGCTTAGAGTTTGGCCGGATCGAGCATGCCTCGTTCGAGCAACATCTGCTTGGCGGTGTTGATGCTGGCGGCGTCCTTGGGATAATCCTTCGTCAGGCGGTCATACAGCTCCTGCGCCTTGGCGGTGTCGCTGCCGGCGATGGCGCAGCGGATGGCGCGGCGCAGATAGTCGGTGGCGGCGAAGCCTTCCTTGTCGGCGTCGACCGCGCGCATGAACTTCTCCAGCGCCTCGGCGTAGAATCCCGCCTGCTCATCGACCGCCGCCATCCCGGCGTAGGAGGCGGCCACCAGCATCTGGTCGTCGCCGTAGTCGTCGATGTAGCGCTGATAATTGACACGCGCGTCATCGAAGGCCCGCTGGCGGAACTGGAGCTGGGCCAATTGGAAGCAGCCGGCCCCGGCGACATCGGCGCCGGAGTGCTCATCGAGGAGCTTCTGCAGTTGCGCGATCGCGGCGGTCGGGTTGCCCGAGCGCATCTCCACCCCGGCCTGGCCGAAGAGTTTGCGCGCCTCGAGCCGTTCCGAGGACTGCCAGGCGAAAAAGCCCCAGATGGCGGCCACAATGACAATCAGGCCGCCGACCACCAAAACGGCCATGCGCATGTTGTTTTCCAGCCACTCGCGCGCGGAAAACATCGCCGTGGTGAACGCGTCCTGCTTCAGTTCGTGCTTGGTCAGTCGTCGTTGGGCGTGCGTCGTCGCCATTTCCCTGAGCCTTTCTCCAGAACGGGCCAGAAACCCGCCCAGACTTACAAATTTAACCCTTTTTGCGCGGAACGCGCAAACTGAAATCGGGCTCCCCTAATGCTCCATCGTCGGCTGTGGCCCCGGGCTTGAATCCGGCCAAGAGGGCCCCGATGGCCTCGCATTCGGCCAGCGCCCGCTTCTGGAAGGAGGCCAGGCGGGTGTGCGGCCGACCTGGAGCATCAACGGCCAGCCAGAGAGCGATCACCACATTGTACGGCACCCAGTAAGCCACCCCTTCGGCCAGGAGCTGTCGCACCCGGTCTTCCCCGCTGCCGGCCGCGTAGGCCGTCAAAAAGGCCCGCACGGACCGTGGGCTGAGGAAGTGGGGACGGTCCCCCCAACTGCGCACAAAGGGCGAAAGGAAGCAGAACAAATCCACTGCCGGCTGGCTGATCAGCGCCCAGTCCCAGTCAATCAGCCAGGCGCGTTGCGGCCCGACCAGAACGTTGGCATTGACCAGATCATTGTGCACCAGCACCGGCCGGGTGCGCAGCGGGCCTGCCTTATGCAGGCGCGCGCGCGCGGTATCGGCCGCATGGCGCAGGACGGCAGAAAGTCGTCTGGATGCCGTGTGGCGTGAGTAGTAATCCAGGCGCCGACGCAGCAATTCGGGCAGATCGACGCGAGGCGCCGCGATTGGTGTCGTCGGCAGGGGCAGAGCATGGAGACGCGCCAGGCAACTGGCCACGACGACCGGATCGCGGGACGGATTCAGGTGCCGTCCTGCCTGCCAGTCGAATGCCTCCAGCCAGCCGTCGAAGTGGGTATCCTTGATACGGACACTGCCATGAAATTCGGGCCCGATCCCCCCGTGCGCCACATGCCGCCAGAGGGCTTCGCGCCGGCGACGGACTGCGTCGTTCTGCAGGGGGGTCGCCGCCGCCGCGCGGAGAGCATAGACGCCGGACCTCGTGGTGACTCGCCAGACCAGATGGTGGGTGCCATACTCAATTGGGCGGATCCTGACGGGCTCGCCCAGCGAGAGCGATTGGCAGACTGCGCCGATCTGGGGTGTCAGACGGGCTCTCAAAGCACGACGGCTCCGGGCCGGAAGCGGCCCGGAGCCATGCGCGATCATCGGCTCGATTGCGGTCACACGGCAAATCAGAAATAGCCGGTGAAATTCACAAAGAGGCGTACCCGCGTCTGGTCCTGATTGCGCGTGTAGCCGCCCCAGGCAAAAGTCTTTCGCTTGTCCCAGCGGTCCACCGTGACGTTCGGATCGGTGCTGAGGCAGTTGGGGCAGCGCTGGACCGAGAAGAGCTGGCCCGACTCCTCATAGGAGAGCGTTGTGAACTCCATCGCGGCATCCAGCCGCACCTGCGACCAGTGCAAACCGGATCCTATGGTAAAGGTCAAGGCATTGATCTGGCTGCCGGTGCCGCGCGAGAAGCTGTTGGTCGAGTAGTACGGGAATTCGACCGACTTGCCCGAATCGAGGCGCTGGTCGAAATAGATGTCGGTGCCGGTTGGATCGCCCAGCAGCATGGGGTCGTTGCGTACACCCAGCCGGACGGGCACCACGCCCCATGACGTTTCTTTCTTGTATTCGATGCCGACACGGACCTGATGCAGATTGTACCAGGCCACCGGCACTTCCTCGAAGGCGGAGTTTGGCTCCGACGGGCTTTCCTGGAAGCGATAGTTCGAGACCCCGTCCTGCTCGTACTCGTCATCGGCGTTGAAACCACGATATTGATAGTCGGCGGCCAACAGCAGGTTGTCCTTCAGTTTGTAGGAGCCGCCGAGGCCGACCGCCAACGGCATGTCGATTTCGCGCTCGGTGCCGTGGAGCGGGCCATAGATCTCGCGCGAGAACTCGGGGATCTGGTTGTGCTCGCTGCGACGCACCCCGAAGTAGTCGACCGACTGGGTGAGAGTGAAGGCCGGGGTGATCACGATGCCGGCGCTCCACTTCTCGGCGCGATAGAGCGCGCTGATCGTCGCTTGCAGACCGGAGTAGTCGAGGTCGGCGGAGTTGATCCAGGTGGTGCGCTGGTTGTAGGCGGCGGTGTCGCGGGTCGAGTCGACATCGGTGACCAGGAATTCATGGCCGTCGCCGGTCATGATCGTCAGCGACGCGCCGATCGAGAGCCGCCGGTAGATGGTGGTGCCAAAGGCGGCGCCGGCGGCGGCCAGGTTGCCGCTCATTCCATAGTCGGCGAAAAACGGCGACCCGAGGACCGTGTCGACATCGGCGGCGAAAAACCCGCGCGCGTAGACATCCTGCACGCGGTTGTAGAAGACGTTGACGACAAATTCCTTCTCCATAACGGACAGCGGGGAGATAAATGACGCCGCGGTCATGTTGGACAGGTTGTCATTGGCGTCGCTGGCGAATGTGGACTGGTTGGCCGGTCCATACTCCAGATCCAGCGCCGTGTGCGCGTAGGAATAGTTGAGGGCCAAAAGCACGCCCTCGTTGTAGACCAACCCGGCGGGGTTCCAGGACCCGGCGTAGGCGTCATCGGAAACGCCCAGATAGGCGCCGCCCATGCCGCGGGCGCGCGCGCCGCCGCCGAGGAAATTCCAATTCTGGAAGGAGTTGCCGTTGACGCCCTGCGCCCCGGCGGGTGCGGTGAACAACACTATCAATCCGACGGCCACAAGGGCCGCAAAACCCGTTCGCCACGTCATCGTCTCGTGTCCTTCCCTACGGCTTCATCCTGTTGGCCGTGCCTCGAAATGAAAGTCCCCTCCCCGGGACCATCGGGACGCCGGTTTAGGGCGCAAGGTGTGCCAAGTTATTCTCGCGCAAACTGATTGTCAACCGTCTAATCGAAGTCCGCCCGCGACCGCCGCGATGCCCATCCGCCGACGGACGCTGCATTTACCGCCGAGCTTCTCCCTTATTCCATACCGACTTGCACAAAATCGCCCGCGTGCGCCCTCGGCCCGCGATCGGCGTGTGTTGTCAAAATCGGCCGCGACAAAGTTGTCAGCGCCCTGGGTTTGTTCCGTGGCAAACCCCCAGGGCGGGTCTATATTGGATCGGAGTCTTTGCAGGAGGTTGTCATGAATCAGGTTGTGCGTCTCATCGGCACCGCGGTCGCTTGTGCGATCCTGGCCGCCGCATTTCTCCTCGTCGCCGTGGAGGCTCAGGCCGCCACGGTCGAATCGCGCTACGGCGGGAAACTCACGGTCAATCCGGAGACCTTCCGACTCTTTGACATCCCCGCCGACCGCTTCGAAGCGGTGACCGGATTTTCGCCGGCGGCGATGGCGCCGCTTAAGCCCCTCGGTCAGACCAAGGCCGCGCGCGCCGCAGCGACCGGACGCGTGCTTACGCTCCTGATCGAATGGGAGAATCACTCGGCCGACCAGTTCTGGCATCCGCGTGAGACCTATGACTCCCTGCTTTACTCCGACAATGTTTATCCGACCGGCAGCGTTAACGACTATTACCAGGAAGTCTCCTATGGGGTTTTCAATATAACCGGCGAAGCGGTCGGCTGGCTGTTCATGCCGACGATGTACAACGGCTGGTACAACATCTACGATATCCTCAATGCCGCCGATCCCTTGGTGGATTTTTCCGACTACGATGGCGACGGCGACGGGTATGTCGATGCCCTCTGGATTGTCCATGCCGGGCCGGGCCAGGAAGAGACGCACGATCCCAACGACATCTGGTCGCATGCCTACATCGGCGTCGACATCCCCACCAACGACGGGGTGCGGATCGACCGCTGGTCGGTCCAGCCGGAGGAGCACGCCAACGGCCAGGTACAATCGATTCGCGTCTTCTGCCACGAATACGGCCACATCCTCAACCTGCCCGATTTGTACGACTACGATCAGAAACTCGACACGGTGACCTACTTCACGCCCAACGACGGCAACGACCATCCGCTGGTCGACTGGGATGTCATGGGCTACGGCGGCTACAGCATCATGCATTACAGCAACCGCTCGTGCCCGTCGCATTTCTCCGCCTGGTCGCGCATCCAACTGGGCTGGGCGCAGGCGGTGGAGCCCCCCTGCCTGCAGGGCGCCTATCAGCTCTACAACATTGAGGAGCACAACACGCAGAGTGTCTTCAAGGTGCCGATCAATGAGAGCGGAACCGAGTATTTCCTGCTGGAGTACCGCAATCCGCGCTCCGCGGCGCAATTCGACCATCTCGCCTCCGACTTTTCGGCCTACTGCCCGTGGTTTACGCCCGGACGCGACACCATGGATCAGGGGCTGTTGGTCACCCATATCGACGAGACGGTCCCGCCGAACGACGGCTGGCCGGATTTTCCGAACTACGCGGTCGCAGTGGTCGATGCCGGCATGGATCCGGCGCATCCCTGGGATGGCTCGCAGCACACCGAGTGGTGGTATCCGTATGAATTTCGCATCGGCGCGCTGTTTTCACCCGATGACCCCGGGCAGACGCAGTTGAACGCGACCACCACGCCCAGCAGCGACGGCTATGATGGCCCCAGCGGTGTCTCGATCATCGTCACCGCCCAGAATCCCGACTATCTGACCGTGATCATCGATAAGGAGCTCTCGCCGGTCCTGCAGTCGGTGCCGCCGGTGACGGTGGCGGCGGAAGATTCCATCAACGTCGGGATTTTCGCGACCGATCCGAACTGCACCACACCGGGACTTTCTCCCAACGGTCCCCTGCCGCCGTTTGTGGCGCTTTGGGACTCCGGCGGCGGACGCGGCTCGCTCATCATCGAACCCGCCGCGGCCGACGCGGGAGTCTGGTATGCAAAGGTGCTGGCCACTGATGGCGCCAACTATGATTCCATCACCGTGCAGATCACCGTCACGCCGCCCGCGTGCGATTGCCACTGTCATGCCGATGTCGATTGCGACGGCAGTATCGGCGTGGTCGATGTGGTGGGCGTGGTCAACTGCGCCTTCCGCGGCGCGGCGCCCTTCATCGACGCCGGCTGCCCGCCGCATGGGACAACAGTGGCCGGACGCACCGATGTCAATTGCACCGGCGCAACCGATGTGGTCGATGTGGTCAAAATCAGCAATGTCGCCTTCCGCGGCGCATCGGCGGCCGCGGAGTTCTGCGATCCATGCCAGTGAGGTCGTAAACCCGGCGATCCTGAACCAGCCGGGTACGCGGGTAAAATGCCATCGCCAATCGCGGGCCCAAAAAGCGGCCCGCAATCGGCGATGGCAGGTCAGACAGGAATGTCCGACCTCCTGTCGTGTGTGAATTCTCTGTGTGGGAAATACCCCCGGGCGGAGTCGAACCGCCGACACGCGGTTTAGGAAACCGCTGCTCTATCCATTACTGAGCTACGGGGGCGATGCGGTGATTTCATATCGACATTTGGCGGCGTGCGGCAAGAGTGCCGCCTCTACGAGTTTGGTTCGGTTTTGGGAGGCGGCTCAAGAGCCGCTTCTACGGGTTCGGGGTTCTACGATCCGGGTTTTCCTCGTCGAGCGACCAGCGCAACGGGTTGGTCAGAATATAGCCACGGGTACGGTTAAGATCATCGTCATCGCGCACGATGTGGTCGTAGAAGCCCCTCTGCCAGACCGGCGCTCCGGGTGTCCCGCGCAGCAGGTTAATCGACCGCCCCGTGATGCTCTTAGACCCTCTAACATAATGACGATTGCAATGTACGATGACAGATCAGGATG
>CAZQIZ010000020.1:0-53980 GCA_964593585.1 uncultured Ignavibacteria bacterium | reverse complement strand
CCAACTCTGGGTTCAATGTACGACCGACAAACACAAAAATCCTTACACTCCCGAATCGCCACAAAGTGATACTCCTCACCGATTTGTAAGGCATCATTGTGATCCCTGACCAAGGTCAGGGCCACCCGCGCACGTTGCGATAGGAGACCTCGATCATGGCCATCATGCACAGCATCATCGCCGAATTGCAGCAGGAAGCGAAGACCACCCGTCGCGTGCTCGAGCGTCTCCCCGATGAGCACTGGGACTGGAAACCGCATGAGAAGTCAACGACGATGGGGAAGCTGGCGCATCATGTGGCGACCAATCCCGGGTTCTTTTCGGAAGTGGCATTGGCGGACTCGTTTGATGTGGTCAACTTCAAGCGCGTAGAATCGGCCAATTGCGCCGAAGTCCTGCGTCGTCATGACACGGGCCTGGCCGCGGCGGTCAAGAATCTCGCCCGCATCGATGACGGTCTCGCCATGGGGATGTGGAGTTTCCTGCGCGAGGGCAAACCCATGATGACCATGCCCCGGATCGCGCTGATTCGCGGGCTGTTGATGAACCACTGGATACACCACCGCGGTGTGCTGAGCGTGTATCTTCGTCTCCTGAATGTTCCGGTGCCACCCATCTACGGGCCCAGCGCCGATGAGAACCCCTTCGCGTAATGTGAGGTCTCAAGATGCCCGACATCACCCGCCCCAAGATTGTTCCCGCGCCGGGATTTCAATGTTCCGACGCCGGCACCTACTTCACGATGATGGAAGACCAGACGCATCGCCTGATGGACGCCATCGCCGACATCACCCCGACGGAACTGGAGTGGCAGCCCGCGCCGAGGATGAACTCCATCGGCATGCTGCTGGCCCACCTGGCGGGGTCCGAGGTCGGCTGGGCGCTGCGCGGCTTCGAGGGCTATCAGGCAACCGACATTGACGAGTTCATCAATCGCATCGAGGACCTCGGCTTCCCCGATGATGGCAACGGTTTCCAGCACGGCGATGGCCCGCCCGAGTATCAAAAGGGGAAAGACCTCGCGTTTTTCGTCGAGCGCCTCGACCGCGCCCGCGCCTACTGGCGGGCGTCGGCCTCCAAAATCACCTGTGAACAGATGAACACCGAGATCCGCGAACTGGTCTGGGATGGCACCCACCGTATCTACACACCCCGCTGGGTGATGCACCACATCCACCTGCATGGCCCCCACCATGGTGGCCAGATTCTGCTGCTGCGGCACATGTACCGCGATCCAAATCGGCAAGCCACCTGACGACGACGCTGTGTGGGTCGCTGATGGGCGATTTTGGCGTTGGTCCGGCCCTCACCCGATTCTTCGGCCTACGGCCTTCGAATCGACCTCTCCCTCTCCGAGGGAGAGGTGAACTCATGCTCTTGTTGGGTCATCTCAGTCGCGTCTCGCTGAACTTGGCGGCGGCGTTCCGCAGGCGACTTACGCACGATCTGGCACAGGACGGCCCTCACCCGTCCCGTCGCGCTGCGACGGGACGACCTCTCCCTCTTAGGGAGAGGTGAACTCGAGTTGTGGTGGCCGCGCTGTGCATGTCACAGGGCGACGTCGTCAGGATTGGCGAAACGCGAATGTGGCTTCCATGCATGGCCGAGAGTTCATCTATCTCTTAAGAGGGAGAAGCTTAGCGAAACACGAATGAGATTGTGACATACGAACAATCGTTCACCTCTCCCTCGGAGAGGGAGAGGTCGAATCGACGGCCGTAGGCCGAAGAATCGGGTGAGGGTGGATCCGACGCCAATTCGCGCGTAAGGGGCAATCGAGGCGACGTCGTCAGGATTGGCGAAACGAGAGTGCGGCTTCCATACATGGCCGAGAGTTCACCTATCTCTTAAGAGGGAGAAGCTTAGCGAAACACGAATGAGATTGTGACATACGAACAATCGTTCACCTCTCCCTCGGAGAGGGAGAGGTCGAATCGACGGCCGTAGGCCGAAGAATCGGGTGAGGGTGGATCCGACGCCAATTCGCGCGTAAGGGGCAATCGAGGCGACGTCGTCAGGATTGGCGAAACGAGAGTGCGGCTTCCATACATGGCCGAGAGTTCACCTATCTCTTAAGAGGGAGAAGCTTAGCGAAACACGAATGAGATTGCGACATACGAACAAGAGTTCACCTCTCCCGCGGAGAGGGAGAGGTCGATTCGACGGCCGAAGGCCGGAGAATCGGGTGAGGGTGGATCCGACGCTAATTCGCGCGTAAGGGGCAATCGAGGCGACGTCGTCGAGATTGGCGAAACGCGAATGTGGCTGCCAGACACAAACAAGAGTTCACCTATCCCTCTGAGGGCGAGGTCGTCCCGTCGCAGCGCGACGGGACGGGTGAGGGCCGTCCACATCCCCGCGTTCTTGCGACTTGAATCCGGCCCGATTCTGCCGCTATTTCCGTGCCATGTCCTCCGCCGCCGCCCTGCCGGACTTTGATTTGCTCTGGAGCTACGACAAACCCGCCGAAACCGAGGCACAGTTCCGCGCGCTGTTGCCGGCGGCGGAGCAGTCGGGCGATACCGTCTATCTCGCCGAGTTGCAGACCCAGATCGCGCGCACCCTCTCGCTCCAGCAGAAATTCGCCGAGGCGCACACCCTGCTCGATGAGGTGGAGGCGAAGACCGCCCGCGCTGTCGACAGTCCAACATGGGAACGGGTGCATGTCCGCTACCTGCTGGAACGGGGCCGTACTTTCAATTCGGCCAACGAGAAGGAGAAGGCGCTCCCGCTTTTTGTGGAGGCCTGGGACCGGGCGCGCGCGGCCGGGCTGGACGGCTTTGCCGTCGATGCCGCGCACATGGCGGCGATCGCCGCGCCTTCCCCGGAGGTCATGACCTGGAATCAGAAGGCGCTGGCGCTGGCGGAAAACTCCGCCGACCCGAAGGCGCGGCGCTGGCGCGCATCGCTCTACAACAACATCGGCTGGGATTACTTCGGACGCGGCGACTACGACGCCGCGCTCGTTGTCTTCGAGAAGGCCGTTGACGCACGCATCGAACAGAAGCAGCCGGTCGAGGCACGATTTGCCCGCTGGTGTGTGGCCAAGACACGGCGCCTGTTGGGTCAAGCCGACACCGCTTTTGCCCTCCAGCAACAACTCGAGCGCGAAACCGCCGCATCCGGCGACAGCCCGGATGGGTTTATCTACGAGGAACTGGCCGAGTGCCTGCTGGCGATGGGACGCGAGGATGAGGCGCGTCCGCACTTTGCCCGCGCCTATGAATTGCTGCAGACCGATCCCTGGCTGGCGCGTGATGAACCCGCGCGTCTCCAATGGATGAAGACGCTCGGACGCGTGCCATGAAACAGCCGAATTTGCCCGGAACACGTCCGATTTTGCCGCGGTTCTGAGGGGTGCGCCGGGACGGTATCCCCGCGGCGCGGAGGCAGGCGGCATGGCAACACGCAGAATCTGGCTGACGGTCGGCTTGATCGCCATCCTGGTTGTCTTGATCAAGGCGTTTGTTTCCTCACCCGAGATGCGGGCCGTCGAAGCGACGGCCAGCAAGGAGACTGGTGTGAAGCTCAATCCCCTCACCGCCGAGGAGCGGCGGGTGATCGTCAACAAGGGCACCGAGATGCCCTTCACCGGCGAATTCTACAAGCACAAGGAAGCGGGCACCTATGTGTGCAGGCAGTGCGATGCCCCGCTGTACCGTTCCGCCGACAAGTTCGATTCCGGCTGCGGCTGGCCCAGTTTCGATGATGAGATTCCCGGCGCGGTCAAACGCACGGTCGACGCCGATGGTCTGCGCACCGAGATCACCTGCGCCCGCTGCGGCGGCCATCTCGGCCATGTCTTTGAGGGTGAAGAGTTCACCCCCAAGAACACCCGGCACTGCGTGAATTCGATTTCGCTGAAGTTCATTCCCGCGTCGGCGACCAGCGAGGTAAAGACCGAAAAGGCTTACTTCGCCGGCGGTTGCTTCTGGGGGACCGAATACCTGCTGCAGCAGGCGCCGGGCGTGCTTTCCACCCGCGTCGGCTACATGGGCGGCCACACACAGAACCCGACCTACGGCGACGTTTGCGACCATGGCACCGGCCACGCCGAAGCGGTCGAGGTCGTCTTCGATCCATCGAAGACCACCTTTGAATCGCTGGCGAAACTGTTCTTTGAGATCCATGACCCGACCCAGGTGGACCGTCAGGGACCTGACATCGGCGACCAGTACCGTTCCGAAGTCTTCTATGTCGACGATGCCCAGAAGGCGACCACCGAGAAACTGATCGGGATCCTGAAGGATAAGGGCTACAAGGTCGCCACCAAACTCTCCCCGGCCCGCGAGTTCTGGGAAGCCGAGAATTATCACCAGGACTACTACGTCAAGACCGGCAAGACGCCATACTGCCACATCTACACAAAGCGCTTCTGACCGACCGAGCCCGCATTTCCGCAGGGCGGATCACATTCGATCCGCCCTGTTTGTTTCTGACGTTTCCATCGGGATACGGCTTGAGCGCAATGGGGGCACACTCGATCTTTGCCGGCGATGAATGCCCCGGTCGACCAGTCCACACGGCGCGCGGTTCTGGCGGTGGCGGTGCTGGCCTCGTTTGTGACCCCGTTCATGGGCTCGGCAGTCAACGTCGCGTTGCCGACGATCGGGCGCGATTTCGCGCTGGATGCGATCTTCCTCAGTTGGATTTCGACCTCGTACCTCCTTTCAGCGGTGGTCTGCCTGCTGCCGTTCGGGAAACTGGCCGACATCCACGGCCGTCGGCGCATCTTCCTTCTCGGGCAAATGCTGTTTGCGATCTCGTCGGTCATTTCGGCGCTGGCGGTCAACGGGGCGATGCTGATTGTCGCGCGGCTGGTGCAGGGGGTTGGCGGCGCGATGATCTTTGGCACCGGCGTGGCGGTGGTGACCTCGGTCTTTCCCGCCGGCGAGCGCGGACGCGCCCTCGGCTTTACGGTGGCGGCGGTCTATGTCGGGCTGTCGCTGGGACCGGTGGTCGGCGGCGTGCTCACCCACAACCTTGGCTGGCGCAGCATCTTCTGGCTCAATGCCCTGCTGGGGGTCGCGCTGGTGGCGCTCACGCGCTGGAAACTCAAACAGGAATTCGCCGGCGCCCGCGGTGACCGGTTCGACTGGATCGGATCGGGCATCTATGCGTCCGCGATGATCTGCCTTACCTATGGCATGGCCTCCCTGCCGGGTGTCCATGGCGCCGCGTTGCTGGCGGTGGCGGTCGTGGCGTTGATCGCCTTTGTCCTCTGGGAGCAGCGCTGCGACTTCCCCATTCTCGACGTTGGGTTGTTCCGCGAAAACATCGTTTTCGCGTTCTCCAACCTCGCCGCGCTGCTTAACTACAGCGCGACCTTCGCCGTCGGCTTCTTCCTCAGTCTGTATCTGCAGTACGTGCTCGGCTTTAATGCCCAGCACGCCGGCGCGATCCTGCTGGCGCAGCCGATCCTGATGGCGATCCTCTCGCCGATCGCCGGGCACCATTCCGACCGGATCGAGCCGCGCGTGGTCGCCTCGCTCGGCATGGCCCTCACCGTGGTCGGGCTGGTGATGCTGATCTTTCTGGGGAATGCGACTTCTTCCGCTTACGTGGTGATCGCGCTCGCCACTCTCGGCATCGGCTTCGGCCTGTTTTCATCGCCAAACACCAATGCGATTATGGGCTCGGTCGAGCGACGTTCGTATGGGGTTGCGGCGGCGCTGGTGGGGACCATGCGCCTGATCGGGCAGACGCTCAGCATGGGGGTGGCGACGATGATCTTTTCAGTCTTTGTCGGCCGCGCCCGGATCACGGCGGAGAACCAGGAGGCCTTCCTGACCGCGTTGCGCACCGCCTTCAAGATCTTCGCCGTCGCCTGCTTCGCCGGCATCTTCATATCGCTGGCGCGGGGCCGCCTGCACAAGTCGTCGGTCTGATCGGTCACTGTTCCGGCGGCGTCAGGAACTGCTCGATCACCAGCGCGACATTGTGCGCGGCCACCGCAAAGAAGTCCGACAACCGCGCCTGGGCCTGCGGCGAGGTCGATTCGCCGGCCGGTGCGGCGCAAGCGCGCAACACTGCCACCGGCACGCCCGCGGCATAGGCGGTCTGCACCACCGCCGCCGATTCGGTGTCGGTGATCTGCGCCTTCAGTTGCTTGTACAGTTGATCGCGTTTGGCCTTGTGGTCGAGGAAGGCGCTTCCGGAAATGGCGATGCCGCCGCGGTGGATTTCCGGCAGACGCCGTCCGACCGCGCGCAATCGAAACGCCGCGGCGTTGGCCGCCTCGCCCAGCCAGTCATAGTAGCCGCGATCGACCGGGATCTCCAGCATCCGGTCGAAGCCGGCCGAATCGGCGAAGCCCACCGTCACCGAGTCGGTCAGAAATCCCTGCTCCCCCCAGTAGCCGTGATCGAAGGTGATGTAACTTTCCGGGATGACCAGATCGCCGATTTGATGCGCCGGGTTGATGGCGGAAGCGATGCCGCAAAAGACGATGCCCGCCGGACGATAACGGTCGATGAGAAACTGCGTGGTGGCCGCGGCGTTGGCCATCCCCACACCGCTGTTGGCCAGGACAACCGGTCCGCTTTTGGCAGTCACCAGGAATATCTCGCGACCCGCCCAGACCGTATCCGACTGCGGCGCGGTCTTCTGTTTCAGTTCGGCGCCGATCGGCGAGTAGGAATAGAGTATCACAATCGGACGCGGCGCCGGTTTGGGCGTGGCAACCGCTGTAGAGTCGACTGCGGCAGTCTCGGGTTTGTCGGCCTTCTCGCAGCCGCTAAGGGCCATCAGGGCAACGAGAAACAGCGCCGCCACCGTGACTGATCCGAATCGGTCAAATTTGCGTATCATGGTCATGGCAGACCTCCATTGCGGCGGCGAACTCGTTGATTTTCGGGCACTTTCGGGCTAAATTGGTTGTTTGGACTGGACAGTGGTCCTGTCCCGACACGCAGCCCGGGCATCCGGGCCGCATTGGTGGACTAAGGAGCATTCAATGAACGCTGAGGACAAACGCAAAATCAAAATCGGACTCGCCGAGATGCTCAAAGGCGGGGTCATCATGGATGTCACCAACGCCCAGCAGGCGCGCATCGCCGAGGAGGCCGGCGCGGTGGCGGTCATGGCCCTCGAACGTGTCCCCGCCGACATCCGCGCGCAGGGCGGTGTGGCCCGAATGGCCGATCCCACCAGGATCATCGAGATCAAGGAAGCCGTCTCGATCCCGGTCATGGCCAAATGCCGCATCGGCCACTTTGTCGAGGCGCAGATTCTCGAAGCCCTCGAAGTCGACTTCATCGATGAGTCCGAGGTTCTCACCCCGGCCGACGAGGCCTTCCATGTCAACAAGGACCTCTTCAAGATCCCGTTTGTCTGCGGCTGCCGCGATCTGGGCGAAGCGTTGCGGCGCATCGGCGAGGGCGCGGCGATGCTGCGTACCAAGGGCGAAGCCGGCACCGGCAACATCGTCGAGGCGGTCCGCCACATGCGCGCCGTCCAGGATGGCATCCGTCGGCTGACCGTGTTGCCCAAGGAAGAGTTGATGGTCGAAGCCAAGAAACTCGGCGCGCCCTACGATCTTGTCTGCTGGGTGGCCGAGCACGGCAAACTCCCTGTGCCGAACTTCGCCGCCGGCGGCGTGGCGACTCCCGCCGACGCCGCGTTGATGATGCAGTTGGGCGCCGAGTCGGTCTTTGTCGGCTCGGGCATCTTCAAATCCGACGATCCCGCGCCGCGCGCCCGCGCCATCGTGCTGGCCGTCACGCACTACAACGATCCCCGCAAGCTGGCCGAAGTTTCGCGCGGATTGGGCGAAGCGATGCGCGGGTTGGAAATTTCCTCGATCCCCGAGGAGCAGCTCCTGCAGGTGCGATAGGGGAGTGGGGAAGGACGCGTGAATCCACTGACCGCCGCCGACCGTGCCAACAGTGCCGCCATCAAGGCCGCGGCGCACCCGATGGATCTGGCCGTCGCCGATCCACTGGCGCTGCGTGTCGGGGTGCTCGCCGTGCAGGGCGACTATGCCAGGCACCGCCAGATGATTAGTGCGCTGGGTTTCACCGTCGTCGAAGTGCGCACCGTGGAGCAACTTCGCCAGGTGCACTGTCTGATCATGCCCGGTGGTGAATCAACGACGATGCGCAAACTGCTCAAACTGGGCGGACTGTGGGACGCGATACCCGAATTTGCCCGCTCGCATGCGATCATGGGCACATGTGCCGGGTTGATCCTGCTGGGGCATGCAATCATCCACGGCCGCCCCGATGAGGACACGCTCGATCTGATCGACATCGACAGCGACCGCAACGCCTACGGCAGCCAGTTTCATTCCTTCCGCCAGGCCGGCGAAGTCAACATCGACGGCGCCGCACGGGCGCTGGAGATGGTCTTCATTCGCGCGCCCCGTATTGCCCGTATTGGCTCACAGGTGGAAGTGCTCGGTCGGCTCGGCGATGAACCGACCTTGGTGCGGCAGGGGAACATCCTGGCCTTGACCTTTCATCCGGAGATGACCGAAAGCGCCGCGGTGCATTCGTATTTTCTGAACCGGGTGGCGGCGCCGGCGCTGGCGCACCGCTAACCGCAACGACGCGAATCGGTTCGACGGCCTCCTCCTACCGCCGAATTCCTTCGCGATAATACCACAATTTCCGTATTCTATTTCCGATGACCCTTCCTCTTGCCCCAACGGTCTCGCACGGCGCGCCCAAACCGGCGTGGCTGAAGACCCGTGCGGTGTTTACACCGGAGTATATCAAGATCAAGGGCGCTCTGCGCGAGAATCGCCTGCACTCGGTCTGCGAAGAGGCCAACTGCCCCAACATTCGCGAATGCTTCTCGCATGGGACCGCGACCTTCATGATCCTGGGCAACATTTGCACCCGCGGGTGTCGTTTCTGCGATGTCATCAAGGGGAAGCCCTTAGGCTACGACCTCAATGAGCCGCGGCGCTTGGCTGAGGGCGTGGCGCAGATGGGTCTGCGCCAGGTGGTGATCACCTCGGTCAATCGCGACGACCTGCCCGATGGTGGCTCCTGGGTCTATGCGGAGACCATCCGCATTCTGCGTGAGCGCGATCCGAGGGTGCGCATTGAGGTGCTCATTCCCGATTTCGATGGCAACTTCGACGCGCTCGAGACCGTTCTGGCGGCCGGCCCCGATGTGCTCAACCACAACGTCGAGACCGTGCCGCGCCTCTACCCAACCGTCCGTCCGCGCGCGCAACTGGAGCGCTCCTTGGAGATCCTGAGGCGTTCCGCGTCGCGTCTCTCGCCGCCCATTGTAAAGTCAGGCATCATGGTCGGCCTGGGCGAGACCACTGTGGAACTTCACGATCTCATGCGCCAAATCGTGGCGGCCGGATGCCAGATTCTGACCATCGGTCAATACCTGTCGCCGTCGGCCGAACATCTCCCGGTGGCGCGGTACTACGAGCCATGGGAGTACGAAGAATTGAAGCGCCTCGGCGAAGACGAACTCGGATTCTCCCATGTTGAGGCCGGGCCGTTGGTACGGTCCTCGTACCACGCCTTCGACCAGGTGCAGAAAATGGAAGCGCGACTGGGGTCTGCCTGATGCCCATCAAGGAACTGCCGATTGTGTCCGATGCTGCCCCGAGCGTCCCGCCGGCGCCAATGTGGGGTGTCCAGCCCCGCCACCGCACCCGCCGAGTGATGGTTGGGGGTGTGCCGGTCGGCGGCGATGCGCCGATCGCGGTGCAATCGATGTGCGACACCGACACGCGGGATGTCGCTGCGACCGTGGCGCAGATCCTCGAGATGGAGGCGGCCGGTTGCGAGATCGTGCGCGTCGCCGTCCCCGATGAAGAAGCCGGCGAGGCGATCGCGAAGATTCGGCCGCAGATTCACATCCCGTTGGTTGCCGACATTCACTTCGACTGGCGGCTGGCGATTCTGTCCGCGCATCGCGGCGCCGACAAGCTGCGCATCAACCCCGGCAACATCGGCGGGCGCCAGAAGATCGCCGAGGTTGTTCGTTGCGCCAAAGACCATGGCCTGCCGATCCGCGTCGGCGTCAACCAGGGCTCGATCGAAAAGGACCTGCTTGACAAATATGGCGGCAACAACCCCGAATCGCTGGTCGAATCGGCGCTGCGCAATGTCGAAATCCTCGCCGAGCATGACTTCCACGACATCATCCTCTCGCTGAAATCCTCCACTCCCGGCGAGGCGATCCACGCCTACCGCCTGGTGGCGCAACGCTGCGACTATCCCCTCCATCTCGGCGTGACGGAGGCGGGCCCGGTGAAGACCGGATCGCTCAAATCGGCGGTGGCGCTGGGCACGCTGTTGGCCGAAGGGATCGGCGACACAATCCGTGTCTCGCTCACCGGCCCGAAAGCCGAGGAGATGGAGGCCTGTTACGGTATCCTGCAGGCGCTGGGCCTGCGCCGTCGCGGCCCGGAGTTGGTCTCCTGTCCCTCCTGCGGCCGCATTGAAATCGATCTCATGTCGCTGGTGGAGGAAGTGCAACAGACTCTCAAGCGGGTGACGTCGCCGGTCAAGGTCGCGGTGATGGGGTGCGTGGTTAACGGCCCCGGCGAAGCCCGCGACGCCGACTGGGGCATCTTCGGCGGCAAGGGGGTCTACCTGCTGACCCGTCACGGCGAGATAGTCGAACGCTTCACCGATCGCGAAGCGGCCAAGACGGCGCTCACAAGGGTCCTCTTGGACGGCGAGCGGTAACAGACGCTCGCGGTCCCGGTATCATAGGCGATTGGCCTTCCACGAAAGGGGCACAGTGGAAATTCTCGGAAAATCACTGATCTGGCTGGCGACCGCGGGCGTCATCGCCTCGCTGGTCATGTACCTGCGCGGCGACCAATGGCTCCGTCAAGCCCGCTGGAGTTTCCGCGGCGTCACCCTGCTGATTTCCGTCTCGCTCGGCCTTCTGTTGACGCTGATTCTGCTCCATCGATTTGACTTCACTTACGTCCGCAACTACTCCTCCACCGACCTGCCGCTGTATTACCTGATCGCCACCCTCTGGGGCGGGCAGGAGGGGACGTTGTTGCTTTGGATCTTCTATATCAGTCTGCTGGCATTGATCCTGATCCGCACCGCCGGACGGTTCGAGCGCTTTTCGATGGCCGTGATCAACCTCTTCATCTTTTCCGTGCTCTTGATCCTGCTCAAGCGCAGCCCGTTTGAGGCCACTGCCGAGGCGCCGATGGAGGGGGCCGGTCTCAATCCGCTCCTGCAGGATTTCTGGATGACCATCCACCCGCCGGTGATGTTTCTCGGCTTTGCGCTCTCGATTTTTCCCTTCGCGCTGGCAATTGCCGGCTGGGTGCGGCAGGAATACAAAATGTGGGCGGCCCAAGCGTGGGTCTGGCTTCTGGGCACTTGGTGCACACTGGGCACCGCGTTGGTCATGGGCGGGTATTGGGCCTACAAGGTGCTCGGCTGGGGCGGGTATTGGGCCTGGGATCCGGTGGAGAACTCCTCGCTCATCCCCTGGGTCTTTGCCACCGGCGGCGCGCACGCGCTGGTGACGTTCAAGAAGAAGAACGCCTTGGCGCGCTCGGCATACCTGTTCTCCATTCTGCCTTTTGTTGCTATTCTGTTCGGCTCCTTTCTGACCCGGTCGGGCGTGCTCGGCGATTTCTCCGTGCACTCGTTCCTCGACCTGGGCATCAATTCGTATCTGGTGGCCTCGCTGGCCCTCTTCACGTTGCTGGGCATCGGCGTCCTTTTCTGGCGCTACAACAAGGTCCGCGCCACCATCGCCTACAGTTCGATGGGCACGGTCGATTTCCTGATTTCGGTAGGCGTGCTGTCGCTGCTGGTGGCGGGCGTGTTGGTCTTGGTGGGCATGTCCACGCCGCTTTGGACTCGTCTGGGCGGGCCGCCGTCGAACGTCACCCTGCGCTACTACTTCCTGGCGACCACACCGATTGCGCTCATCCTGCTTTTGGCGCTTTCCATCTTCCCGTTCATGCGCTGGATCAAACCGACCAAGCCGTTCATCTCCCCGCAGGCGGCGATCCCGTTCACGTTCGCCATGCTGGTCGGCGCGGTGGCGATTCTCGCCGGGGTCCATGAGGTGCTCTACATCTGCCTTTTGGTCCTCGGGGCCTTCGCCACGGCGTCCAATGTCTGGGTGCTGGCCGATCGCTTCCGCAAGAGCCGTCGGGTGCCCGGCGCCTATCTCGCGCACGTCGGCCTGGCGGTGCTGATTGTTGGCGCGGCGGTGTCCAGCGCCTACGAACGCAAGGAGCAGGTTCCCCTGCCTCTGGGCGAGACCGTGGAGAGATTCGGGTGGCTCATGACCTATGAGGGCAAGGATCACACGCAGAACGAGACGCCCTACCATGTCCTCGTCGAACGCGCCGGATCGAGCACGGCCTACCGCATGTCGCCGCGCCAGTTCGAATTGCCCTATGGCAAGGGCACTATGCGCAAGCCGGCGGTGAAGAAGTTCTGGAACAAAGACCTCTACATCTCGCCGGTCGATGAAGTTGGCGGGATGCCGGGTGAGACGGTGGTCCTCACCAAAGGCAAAACCCAGACCCTGGCCGGCTACGAGATCACCTTCCTCGGCTTCGAGATGGGCGGTCACGGCGAAGGCAATATGGGCAGCGTCGGCTGCGCCTTCCTGCTCACCGGCGACATGCGCGTCGACACGATCACCCCGACGGTCGAAAGCACGCCCGAGGGGATGCGCGACGTGCCGGCGTCGTCGGCCGACGGCCGTTTCACGCTGGCGGTGGGACGCATCGATGCCAACACCGGCGCCGTCGAAGTGCAGGTGACCGACCGCGACAATCCCAGCGCCGCCAAACCGGTCTTCTGGATTGAAGTCTCCGAAAAACCGCTGATTAATCTCTTCTGGGCGGGCACCACCATGATGGTCCTGGGCGGTCTTCTGGCGCTGCGCAAACGCGCCGGGCAAATCGACGAGTTCCAATCCGAGCGCCACCCAGCCGCCGCCCACCTGGCGGCCGACACTCCGACGACGCGGCATCCCGAAGGCGTCAGCACGACTTAAGGAGCAGAACATTTCCCTGTGAAAGCCCGCTTCGGCGGGCTTTTGGCTTTCAGGTCCGGCCTCAACGGAGTAACTTAGGCAGGATTCACGAACCGATTGCAATCCTATGACCGGCCAGACCATCGCGCACTACAAGATCACGGCCAAGCTCGGCGAGGGCGGGATGGGCGAGGTATTTCTCGCCACCGTACCAAGCTGGACCGTCAGGTCGCGCTGAAATTCCTGCCGGCGCAGCTGCAGTCCGACCCGCAGGCGCGCGAACGATTGCTGCGCGAAGCGCGGGCCGCTTCCAAACTCAATCACAAGAATATCCTGACGATCTACGCCGTCGAATCGGCTGAGGGACGCGACTTCATCGTCATGGAGTACATCGATGGCCGCTCCCTCAAGGACCTGATCGACGCGCGCGAGCCGGTTCCCGTTGAGCAGATCATCCGCATCGCGTTGCATATCTGCGACGGGCTGTCGGCGGCGCACGAGCAGGGAATCGTTCACCGCGACATCAAGCCGGCCAACATCCTGATCACCGCGAAGGGGCAGGTGAAGATCACCGACTTCGGGCTGGCGACCTGGCGCGGCGCCGGCCAACTGACCAAGGAAGGCACGACCGTCGGCACCGCCGCCTACATGTCGCCCGAGCAGATCCAGGGACGGTCGGTCGACCCGCGCTCCGATCTGTTCGCCCTGGGCGTGATGCTGTATGAGCTGCTGGCGGGACGGCGTCCCTTTGCCGGCGAGCACGACGCGGCGATCACCTACGCGATCATCAACGACATCCCGGAACCGTTGGCGCGCTTCAAGTCCGGCTTGCATCCGGGTCTGGAGCAAGTCGTGGCCCGCGCGCTGGAAAAGGACCCCGGCACGCGGTACCAGACCGCCACCGACATGCTGGCGGAACTGAAAAGAATCCGCCGGGAGATCGAAGGTTCTCAGCCGTCGATGCTGTCGCGCACGATGGCCACGCCGCCCCGGCGCAGTTACCTCCGGTATGTCTTCGCGGCCTCGGCCGTGGCAGCTGTCGCGCTCCTGTTCTTTGTGTTCAAACCCTTCAAGTTCGATGTTGACTCCGACCAGCCGGCCAACGCCTCCGAGAATTCGCTGGCGATCATGTATTTCGACAACGTCGCCGATCCCGCCGACACCGACAAGATCGCCCAGATGACCACCGGGCTTCTGATCACCGACCTGTCCGAGTCGCAATACATCAAGGTGGTCAGCCGCCAACGCCTCTACGACCTGTTAAAGCAATTGGGTCACGAGGGCGAAACGCGCATCGACCAGAACACTGCCACCGAGATCGCGCGCAGGGCCGGCGTCCGGTACATCCTCACCGGCGAGATCTATCAGTCCTCCCCGCGCCTGGTGATTGCCTCGCAGATTTCCGAGGTGGCGCGCGGCGAGGTCGTCTCCAGCCAGAAGATCACCGGGTCCGAGGGGGAGGACATCTTCGCGGTCGTCGACCGTCTCAGCAGCGCGGTGCGCGCCGATCTGTCGTTGCCCGCGCAGGCGAGCGCCGAGCCCGACCGGCCGGTGGCCGAGATGACCTCGCGCTCGGCCGATGCGTATCGCCATCTCCTCGAAGGCATCGATTACTCGCGCAAACTCTACCATTCCGAGGCGGCCGCCAGTCTCAAGAAGGCGCTCGAGTACGATTCGACGCTGGCCATGGCCTACTTCTATCTCAGCCTGACCGATGTGTTTGACCGCCGCGCCGTCTGGCTGGAGCAGGGCATGCGGCACATCGACCGCGCCGGCTGGCGCGACGCCCGCATGATTCGGGCCAGGTACGCCGAAACGAACGGCGATGTCGCGACGGCGTTAAACGACCTCGGAGAGATCATCGCGCGGGATCCCAACGATAAGGAAGCGCTGTTTTCACGCGGCTACCTCTATCGGTTCCGTCTGCGCGAACACCGAAAGGCCCTGCAGGATTTCCTCCGCATCGTGGAGATCGATCCCTCCGACAAGATTGCCTACAATCTGCTGGCCTACGGTTACCAGGACGTGGGTGACATTGAGAATTCACTGAAAGCCATCAACCAGTACATCGCCTTGGCGCCCGATGAAGCCAACCCGTATGACACGCGCGGCGACCTCCATGCGCACGCGGGCCAGGTCGAGCAGGCCATTGCCTCATACCGCAGAGCGCTGCAGATCAAGCCCGACTTCCCGACGCTGGACAAGCTGGGGGCTTTGCTGGTGCAACTCGGACGGTTTGCCGAGGCCGACTCTCTGTTTCAGACGGCCATCGCGTTGCCCAATGTGGAACGGCGATCCTTTGGACGCGCCGGACTGGCGCTGTCGCCGCTGCGCCAGGGGGACTTTGACCGCGCCGACGAAATCGCCCGCCAGGGGATGGCCGCCGATGAAATGGACCGGTATGAGGGGGCGGCCTACCGCGAGAAGCTGGTCATTCGCGTTGCGATCGACCAGCAGCGCCGGAACTTCGAGAAGGCGCTTCGCGGCGCTGAGGAGTTACACCGGATGATTCGGCAGCAGCAACCGGCCGATGCCGATGCCGCCCTCGACTGGATGGTGGAGATTCGCGCCCAGGCCGGCGATTTCGACGGCGCGCGGTCGACGCTGGAGCAATTGCAAGCCGCGCTGAAGGGACGGCCCCTGGAAGACTCGGCCGCGCTGGCTTTCGCGCAGGGCGTGCTCGAGTTCTGGCAGGGGAACTATGCGGCGGCCACTCCGCACCTGGCGCGGGCCGACAGCATTTCGGACGCCTTCTTCTATGCACTCATGCTCGGACGCGCCTATCTCCAGAATGGCCAACTGGATCGCGCCGTCGGGGTCCTCGAGGATCGTCTGCGGAGCTTCGACGAAGAGCGCATCTTCAACCCATTCGGCAGCACGCTCATTCACTACTACCTGGCGCAGGCCTACGAACGCTCCGGATGGAGTCAAAAGGCCGCCGAGGAGTATGAGAAGTTCCTCGGTCTGTGGCACAAAGCCGACCCCGACCTGGCCGAAATCGCCGACGCGCGGGCGCGGCTGATGAAGCTCCGGTCCTAATGGAAACGGCGGGGATGAAATCCCCGCCGCCTCGCAAGAGAGCCCCCTCTCGATAGTGCGTCAGTCATGGGCCGCGACGAACTGCTTGAGGTATGCCGATACCTTTGCCCCCTCGCGCTCCCGCAAGCCGGCACAATCATTCACCTGATCGGTGATTTTGGCAAGACTTTCTTCGGTGCCGGCCATGATTCGTGACGGATCCGCAAAAAAGTTCCGGGCCGCGGCGAGACGGTCCCGCGAGCACCCCTCGGCGATGTAGGGCAGAAACGGAATGATCAGCGGCGGCAATTTGGCGGTGATGGACTCGTAATTGGCGATCGTCCAGTCCATCACCTTCTGCTCATAGTCCGGGTGGGACCGCACGGCAAAGGGAATATTGAAGAACTCATTCGGACGCAACGGGCCCTCCAGGGTGTACTGCAACGCCTCCTCCACCAGCGCCGGCTCGCGGAAATGACCCAGCGTGTTCAAGAACAGCGACCGCTGCTGGGGAATCTGCGCCGATTCGAAGCGCCGCCGGCACTCATCGAACAACGCACGGTCGCCGTGTTGCGCTGTGAGCGCCATCGCTGTGCCCGCAAACGCGGGATCGACCGCGGCCGGATCGCGCAGGTAGGTCTGCGCCAGCGAATCAGCGTAAGCCAGCACCGCCGGGTCGCGTCCCTCCTCGCCCAGCCAGCCGATCAACTGCGGACGGAACCGCGTCACCTCTTCGTCCTCGCCCGCACGTGATGTCATCCCGAAACGCTCCAGCGCCGGACCCAGCGTCCGGCGGACATAGAGCGCGAATTCATCCTGCAAGTCCTCGGTCACAAAGGCATTCCTCACCTTGCCCAACCCCGCGAGCAATGTCGAGATCACCTGGGGACTGGGATCGTCGGCAAAATGATTGAGCGTGCGCAGGTAATCATCGCCGGAGATGACCCCGGCATCCAATAGCGCGCTGACGTTGCCGATGAGTCCCACCCGCTCCGTCACTGACAGCAACTGAGTGCCCCGCTCGGCCAGCGCCGCCAGCATCTGCGGCGGCACCGTCCAGCGGTAGTACCCCGTCGATCCGGCGTTTGGCATCACCCACTGCGGCGGACCATCGGATTCCAGCGACAGGGTGGCTTCGGGCGCATCGAGCAGGAGCGACTGTGTCTTGGTTCCGGCACGGTCGGCGTACTTCAGTTGCACGGGAATCGCCCAGAGCTCGCCGCCGACCTCATGGCCGAAGCTGGAGAAGCGTCGTTGCGAGAGCCGGACCTTGCCGTCCATGGTCAACTCCGCCGCCACCACTGGGACACCGGGCTGGTCAACAAAGGTCGCCATGGTCGCGGCAAAGTCGCTTTGCGATGCCGCGGTCAGCGCCGCCCAGAGATCCTGCGCCGTGGCGTTCTTCCAGGCGTTTTGATTGATGTAATCGATAACGCCGCGACGGAACACCTCGGGTCCCAGCCACGCCTCGAACATGCCGAGGACCGCCTCGCCCTTGCTGTAGGCCAGCTCGTCGGCCGATTGCAGCAGATTGTCGGTGGCCGCCACCGGCTGACGGATCGCGCGCGTCGAAGGACGCGCGTCGGTGGTCATCGCTCCCGAAGCCGCGCGCACCGCCGCGACATCCATGCCGTACTCGGGAAAGACCTCGTGCGTGACCTTGCTGCCCATCCAGGATGCGAATGACTCGTTGAGCCACAGATCATCCCACCACTCCATCGTGACCAGGTCGCCGAACCACATGTGCGCCAATTCATGCGCGATCACCACCGCCTGCGAGCGCTTCTGCCCGACACTGGCGTTCTTCGGATCCAGGAGCAAAACGCCCTCGGCGAAGGTGATCGCTCCGGGGTTTTCCATCCCGCCCGGCCAGAATTCCGGCACCGCGATCAGGTCGAGTTTGTCATAGGGATAGGGGCTGCCGAAGTAACGCTCCAGCGCCGCCAGTAGCGGCGGCGTGGTCTGGAGGGCGTGCTCCACCAGATGGGAGCGTCCCTTGATGCAGACAATGTTGCCGTGCGTCGACATTCCCGGTATCGGCGTGAACTCCAGAGGACCGGTGGCGATCGCCGGAAGGTAGGAGGGCATGGGCGGGCTCTTTTTGAACCGCATGACGCGCCAGCCCTTGTCGACCGTTTCCCCCTCCAGCGGCATGTTGGTGACCGCGGTGTGGCCTTCGGGCACGCTGATGGTCAACTGATAGGGAATCTTGAAGCCCGGCTCGTCCCAGCAGGGGAAGGCATCGCGAGCCTCGTCGGCCTCCATCTGCGTGAAGCAGTACCCCTGGCCCTCGACCACGGTGCGGTACAGACTGACCGCGGTGGTGTCGTACGTATTGGTGAAATCGATGCGCAGCGTGGCCGTCCCGACGGACAAAGGCGACGCGGTTGTGACCGTCACAATCTCCCATTCGCCCGGATCGACCGTGGTCGGAATGACGCGCCCGTTCTGCTCGAGTTCGAGTTGGCCCAGCGACAGTCCGTTGGAATGGAACTGAATTGTCGCGGAAGGTTCCGTCACCGCCAGCGTGATCGTCGTGGCGCCACTGTAGTCCGGTTTGTCGGCATCCAGCGCCAGCGTGATCGCTTGTTCGGTGGGAACCACTTGACGGGGAAGGCGGGCATCGGCGAGGACCTGATGCGGCAGAAACAAGATGGCCGCCAGGATGGCACACCATGCAACGTTGCGGCCCGGGGCTGAACGACGTCTGATCATTGGAACTCCTTGGATTGTGGAATGGCAACAGGGCTTCGGCATGACAGACTGAATACGGCCCGGCGCAGTATGGGTTTCAGCCGCGTCCGTGTCCAGACCGATTTGATCCAGTTATTTCGCAGGAGGACGGTGGCAGAAGCCGGGGCCGAAGACGCTTTGCAATTGCAGGTATTCGGCGAGCGTCATCCACGCCGACGACCGATCACCCGCGAGCCGTTGACGCACCACCGGATCGCGTGCCGGAGTAAACCCATCGACGAAGAGGTAGAGTTGATGGCCTTCCGCGTCACGGCAGGCATCGACCACGACCGACAAATGTCCCATGCCCTGCCCGGTGCAGTGCGGCTGAATGACCACATCGCCGATCGCCAGATCCGCGGGAGCGACCTCCGGCCAGTCGCGCGCCAGCGAGGCGGTGTTGGCGTAGGTCATGACAAAGCGCAGGTAAGCGTCCAATTCGCGGCGGCTGGGATCGCGACGCGCCCCGGGAGTGTGCACAATGGCGGTCTGCGCTGTGTTGGTTCCATACCGCCCCGACAACCACCGCGCCCAGACCATCTCCTGCCCCGAAAGACTGCGAAAGGCAGGAATCGAGGATGGATCGTCTATCCATGCGTATTCGGCCAGCAACCGCATCACGATGTCGGCGCATTGCTCCTCGGCGCCCAAGAGCCGCCAATCGAGCACGCCGCCGATCTCATGCGGAGCGAACACCAGCCGCCCTGTCCAGTCGCAAGCGGGCGTGGTGTCGGGCAGAAGCGGAAGTTGCCGCAGCCACTCCTTGTAGGAATCCGCCGCCACGGGGACACGGGCATACCCATCCGGCGGCGCAAACCGCTCGATGATGCTGCCGGATGGCCCAGCGCTACGCGCCAGGCCGGCGTACTCCGACGCCAGGGCGGCAGTCGCAATGCCGCCGCCGATGAGCGCTGTCCAAACAATCCGCGACCGGAATGGGCTACGAGTTTCCACGCAGTGTTATACGCGCCAAGTCGGGCCAGTTGGTAATGAGCGCGTCGATTTCCAGTGCCGCCAATAGCGACATCCGCAGCGGATCATCGACCGTCCAGATCGCCAGGCGCAGCCCGGCCTCGCGCATCTTCGCCAGCGTCGATGGCACTACCCAGTGTTCATCCAGATGCAGCGAGGTCAGCCGGTGCCGCCGCGCCCAGCGGATGAGCGAGCCGGTGAGGAACTGCCGCGCCAGCGCCGACCGCGGATCGCCGACGATCAGCCCCCGCGGCCAGTCGGGACGCGCCAATTCGAGCGCCTTCAACACCGATCGATGAAAGGAGGAGTAGATTGCCGGGTTCTCGATGCCGGCGCGCTCGACGGTCTCCACCAATTCCCTGATCCCGTCGCGGTCCTTGATGTCGAAGATCAGCGGGATGCGCGTTTCGCGCGCCCAGAGCAGGAAGTCATCGAGGCGCGGGATCGGTTCGCGCTGAGGACCGACCCGGGCGCGCAGCGCCTCGTGCAGCCGCAGCGCGGCAATCCGTTGCGGACGTCCATCCAACTCCACATCAGCGTCATGATGCACGACCCACTGACGGTCGGCGGTCAGCCGCAGGTCGAACTCGATGCCGTCAGCGCCGTCGGCGACCGCGCGCTCGAACGCCGCCATCGTGTTCTCGTGGCAGGCCGATGAATTCCCGCGGTGGGCGATGATCTGCATGGTGTTTAGCCGCCAACGCGGCTCAGGTGATACTGCAACGGACCGCGGCGCTCGATTTGGATGACATCCCCCGGACGTGGCTTGGCCGCCGCCATCCAGCGGCGCGTCCCCTGGGTCTGATTGCGCAGGTAGAATCCGCCCCGCACAATATCAGTCTGAAAGCTGAACCCCGCATCGGTCTCAAAGGTCAATTGCGCTTCGGCCGGAGGCGGAACATGCGTTTCCGGCACCGGCTCGGTGATCGCCTCGGGCGGGAACAACTCGAGAAAATCGAAGACATTGAACCGTCGCTCCCAGAACCAGACATCTTCGGGCGATTCCAGCCGGATGCGAACGGCATCCCCCGCGACGCTTACCTTCGTCATCTCAGTCGAACCCGAAGCCCTGACGGTCGAGGAACGGGCGGATGTCGGCACGGAACCCCGCCGGATCGATCCAGCGCCGCGCCGAATGCTCGATCCAGCCATACTCCGGCTCCTCCGTGACACGCGACCAGCCGGGGAGACGTTTGCTCAAATCGATTTGGCGTCCCTTGTAGATGCCCGTCGCGCGCATCGCCCCGTCGTACGCGCGATGCGCCTGCGTCCAGCGCGCATCGTCGTAGGTTTCATGATGGATGACGCCGGCAAGCGGCAGACGCGGACGCAACGGCGGCTGATGCGCCGGATCGGGATGCCCCAGTGTCATGCCGAAGACCGCAAACACCAACGGCGGCAGACCGAGAATCTCGGCCAACTCGAAGGGGTGGTTGCGCGCCGCGCCGATGTAGCAGCCTCCCAGCCCGATCCCCTCGGCAGCCGATAAAAGCGTCTGCGCGAATATGGTGGCGTCGATCACCGACAACAGCAGCAGTTCGACATACTTCGCCTCGAAACGATACCCCGCCTGCTCGCAGACCACCCGGGCGCGGTTCAGATCGGCGCAGTGCGCCAGAAAGACCGGCGCGTCGATGATCTGCTGCTGATTGCCGCACAGGGGCGCGATGCGACGCTTTCGCTCCGGATCGCGCACGACAATCACCGAGTAGCATTGCAGGTTTGAGGAGGTCGAGGAACGCTGGGCGGTCTCGATCAGGGCATTGAGCACATCGTCGCTCAGCGGCTCGGCGGTGAAACGGCGGATCGAACGGTGCGCCCGCAATGAACGCACCACCGGGTTGGAGAGGATGTCGTCGCTCATGGAATCGGAACGGGCAGCAGGCGCTTCATCGCGGCGATCTGCCCCTTGTGATGCGCCTCGTGGTCGACCACGTGGTAAAGAATCCACTCAATCGTAAATTGCGCGGCGTTGGCTGGATCGCCAGGGTCCAAAGGCGAGATCAAACGATCCAGATCCTCGTCCTCCAGCGTTTTCAAGTCGGCCTTGGTCTGCTCGCGGATGGCATCCAGCGTATTGAGATAGTACTCCAGCGGTTGGCCCGAGACTTGCGGAATGCCGAAACGGATCGGAAAGGCGATTTTCCATTCGTCATCCATCGGGCGGCGCATAATGTCCTCGCCGATCCAGGAACACTCGACCGCGGCAATGTGCAGGAGCAATGTGCCGATCGACTCGACCTTGTCATTGGGATGCCAGGCCAGCTGCTCCGGCGTCAATCCTTCGACATACTTCTTCAATTGCCGTCGGACATCCTCCATCTGCGTGAGGTAACGTCCGATGCGCGGCGGATAGCCGGCCAAGGGCAACAGGGTGCGATTGTTGCTCATAACTATTCCCCCCAATCCACCTGCACAACGTTTCCGAGATGCGGCAGACGGCCCAGTTCATCGAGCACCGCCTGCGGCACCGGATCATCGACCGCGACGATCCCCAGCGCGGTGCCGCCCCGCTGGCGCCGTCCCAGGTTCCACGAGGCAATGTTCACATTGGCGCGCCCCAAAAGCGCCCCCACCGCGCCGATCACCCCCGGACGGTCCTCGTTGGTGAAGATGAGCACCCGTCCCTCGGGGGCGATGTCCAGCGGGAATTCATCGATCTGGCGCAGCCGCAGACTCGCGCCGTTTTCGGCCACCCCCATCACCCGGTGCAGTGTCCCGCCCACCCGCGCCTCGAGGGCGATCTGATTGGCGCGCGCCGGATCGGCCGATTGATCGCTCACTGCCACCTTCAGGTGCCGCTCGGCGGCGATCGTCATCGCGTTGACCAGCGTGATCGGCGTGTCGGTCTGCGGCGCGAGGAATCCCTTCACCGCCGCCGCGGTGATCAGGCGCGACTCCGACTGGGTCTGCGAACCCAACTCCAACGTCATGGCGTCGCAGGCGCCGCTGCCCAGTAGACGCAACAGACGCCCGGTCTTCTCCGCGAGTTTGAGGTAGGGGAGAAGCCGCGGCAGATCGGAGGGATCGGTCACCGGCAGGTTGACGGCGTTGACATAGACGCCCTCAACCAGCGCCCGGCGCACCGCCTGTGCAATTTCGATGGCGACCTTGGTCTGGCTTTCGGCGGTCGAGGCGCCCAGATGCGGCGTGACGACGACATTCTCGCGGCCGGCAAACCAACGGTTCTCCGGCGGTTCCTTTTCGTAGACGTCGAGGGCGCATCCGGCCAGAAGTCCGTCATCCAGCGCCCGGGCCAGCGCGGCCTCGTCGATGATGCCGCCGCGCGCGGCGTTGACCACCAGCGCGGTCGGTTTCATCCGCGCGATCATCCGGGCGTCGATCAGGTTACGCGTCTTCTCGGTCAAGGGCAGGTGCAGACTGAGCACATCGGCGGCGGCGACGACATCGGGCAGCTCGGCCAGCGTCACTTGGGCGGCGGCGGCCGCCGCCGGTGTGACGAAGGGATCATAGGCGATGACCTTCATGCCGAACGATTGCGCCCGCAACGCCACCTCGCGGCCGATGCGTCCAAAACCGACCAGCCCCAGTGTCTTGCCCAGCAGTTCATGCCCGCCGAACCGCCCCTTTTCCCACTTGCCGGCTTTCACCGAATTGTCGGCGGGGACAATCTTGCGCGCCAGCGCCAGCATCATCGCCATGGTCAGTTCGGCCACGGCGATCGAGTTGGCCGCCGGCGTGTTGAGCACGACAATCCCCCGCGCGGTGCAGGTCTCCAGATCGACATTCTCCACGCCGACGCCGGCGCGGGCGAGCAGACGCAATCGCGGCGCCGCTCCGATTGCCGCCGCGTCGATCTTGTGCTCGCTGCGGATCACCACGACATCGGCATCGGCCAGCGCCGCGAGCAAGTCCGGCCCCTTCAGCCCCGGACGCAGGTCGATGTCAAACGACGGCTCCGCCCGCAGAATCTCTACGCCCTCCGCCGACAACGCGGTCGGAATCAGGATGCGCCAACGGGGACGCGATGCGTTCTCAGTGTGCGGCGACAAAACGGTCGATCTCCGCCAGACAGATGTTCAACTGCTCCAGGGTCGTTTCCCCGACATGGCCGATGCGAAAGGTCGTCTCCTTCAGCTTCCCGTACCCCGATGATATCACCATGTTGCGCGTCTCGGCCAGATGCTTGTTGAGCGCGGCGACGTCGATCTTCCGTGTGTTGACCACCGCGGTGGTGGCATCGGAACGATGCCCCGGCTCGGCGAAGCACGCCCAGCCCGCGTCGGCCCACTCCTGCGACCGCAGCGCCAGCGCGCGATGACGCTGCCAGCGGTTCTCCAGCCCCTCGACGGCGATCCGGCCCAACTGTGCGTTGAGGCCATACAGGTGCGGAATCGAGGGTGTCGTCGGTGTTTGTGATTTGGCCGCATACTGCTCGAAGACGAGGAAATCGAAGTAGTAGCCGCGTCCGGGCACCGTGCGCGCCCGCTCCATCGCCTTGGCCGAGACCGAGAACACCGTGAAGCCCGGCGGCAGCGCCAGCCCCTTCTGCACCGAGGCAAAGCAGACATCGATGCCCCACTCGTCGACCAGCACCGGGCTGGCGCCTAGCGCGCTGACCGTGTCGACGCAGAAGACGATATCGGGGAATTCGCGCATCACCGCCGCCATCTCCGGCAACGGATTGAGCACGGCCGTCGAGGTCTCGGAATAGACCATGCAGACGGTGTCGTATTGGCCGGTCGCCAGCGCCCGCCGCAGTTCCTCCGGACGGTTCGCCTTGCCCCACTCGACGCTCTGCGCGTCGGCGGGCTTGCCGCACTGCTGCGCGATCTTGAACCACTGCTCGGAGAACGATCCGCAGGTCAGATGCAGCGCGCGCTTGGCCACCAGATTGCGCGCGCACGCCTCCATCAGCCCGATCGCCGAGGAGGTGCTGAAATAGACCGGATGCCGGGTGCGGAACAACGCCTGCGTCTTGGGAACCAGCGCCTGATAGAGCGCGGCAAAGTCCCTGCCGCGATGATTGATCGGCGGCTGCGCCATCGCCTGACGGATGTCGGGATGCACGTTGACCGGCCCGGGGATGAACATCCACCGGTCGGGAAAGGTCAGTGTCGTCATAATCACCTCACACGCGCCGAAGCACGAGTGAGGGAAGATGCAGTCGGCGTTTGGGCGAGTCCACGGCAATCCTCGCGACCATGGGAGCGCTGTTGCCGCCAGCGCGCGCAGACTTACGCCGGATACAGATCCGTCGACAGATACTTGTAGCCGTGGTCGGGGAAGATGACCACCACCCGCCCGCGTGACATCGCGCGCACCACCCGTTGCGCCGCCGCCAGCGCGCTGCCGCAGGAAATGCCGCCGAAGAGCCCCTCATGGCGCATCAGTTCGCGCGCCGCCCGGTAGGCCTCCTCGTCGGAGACATAGAGCCGTTCATCGACACAGGAGGGATCCCAGATCATCGGCGTGCGCGAGTAATCGACATTGCGGATGCCCTGCTGCTTGTGCTTGCCCGGCTGCGGTTCGACGGAAATGATGCGGATCGCCGGACTCTTTCGCTTCAGACGGCGCGACAACCCGACCACCGTGCCGGTGGTGCCGAGTGTGGCCACCACCGCGTCCAGATGTCCTTCGGTCTGCGCCCAGATTTCCTCGGCGGTGACCTCCTCGTGCGTGGCGGCGTTGTCGGGGCTTTGATACTGGTGCAGACGGACATACTTGTCGGGATGCCGCGCGTACAACTCATCGGCCTTGTCCCAGGCCTCGTCGGAGCCGCCCTCCTTTGATGTCAGGATGATCTCGGCGCCGAGCGCGCGCAGCACCTGACGACGCTCGATGGAAGTCCCCTCCGACATCGTGATCGCGACTTTGTACCCCAGCATCGCGCCCACCATCGCCAGTCCGATGCCGGTGTTGCCGGAGGAGGATTCGAGAATGGTTTTGTCCTTCGTCAAACGGCCGTCGGCGATCGCGCGCTGAATCATTCTCAGCGCGATGCGTTCCTTCACGCTGCCGAAGGGATTGTACCATTCGAGCTTTGCGACCAGGTCGACCGTCGGATTGGGATTGCAGCGGTGCAGACGCACCATCGGTGTGCTGCCGACCAATTCGAGGATGCTGTCCTTGATGTCCATGATGGCGGAATTATGCAGAAATCACCCCGTCACGGTGCAGAAATCGCCAACCATTTGGGGCGCAATTGAGTATATGTGCACAGGGGGGCTGATCGGCCACAAGTGTGGATTTCACGGCTTCGGCTGTGGACTGCGCCATTTAAGTTGTTCAGCCCAAACAATTTAGTAAACCGACCGTGCGCCTAGTCCGCGTGGGCGGCGAAGCCTGTTTCACGAAAATCGCCCGTGTAAGCCATTGTGTTTTAGGCAATAACATGCCAACGAAAATTCAACATTTTGCGCGAAAGCCCGCTGATTTCTGTTGACAACGTAAGTTGGGGTAATTTAAACTTGTGCTTGCCAACGCTTTTGGACGCTATGCTCGCCAACGCACAAACTATCTGCAGTTCGTTTACCTCACAACGACCGGGGGGGTAGGGTCCCGGAACCGTGTCCGCCGTGGAGTCGGCGCACGGACAAAGGAAGGGTCAGATTTATGTCAAGCGAGAACGCCAAACTGGAAGGCAAGCCGAAGATGGCAAGGGTGACCATCAAGAATGGGCCCAAGGACAAAGGGGCCAAACCAGCGAAGAACCCGCCGATCGTGAAAGTTACGATGAATGCCGCCCCCAAGGGCAAGAAGCCGACCGAAATACCCGATGGACTCCCTAAGAAGTATTTCACCAAGAGCACCTTCAACACGCACGACATCATGCACTCGCCGGTCGAAAAGACCATTCGCATGATCGATAAGATTCTCTCGGGGGAGCGGCTCTTCACCATGTAGTTGCGTCACGCGCCAGGTCGGCTCGGATTTATGAAAGCAGGCCTCTGTCAAGGCCTGCTTTCGCTTTGTAAAACCCCTTGCCAAGATCATCGCTTGCACCGTACTTTGCGCGGCAATCCCGGTCGCGGCCTCGCAGTAAGGTCGTTGTTGACCAATGACTTACGATTCGTCGCGGGCCGGGGTTGGTGCTTTTGTCTCTGCCCCCTCCACCGGGAGGACCACCATGGCGAAAAAGGGTAAGACCACCTCGTCATCACGTTCCAAGACCAAGGCCAAGCCGCGCGTCCGTGATTCGCATCCGGCGCGTGCAACGAGCAAATCCATGAAATCCGATTCGAAGTCCAAGAAGACGGCGAAGACGACCAAGCCCGCGGTGTCGGCGCCGGTGGTCGAACCTCCCGATGAACCGTTGTTCAGTCCCAGTGTGCGGCCGCGCACACGGGTCTCGATCCCGCCGCCGGAAGAGCGGATCTCCGCCGAGGCGGCGCAGATTCCCCCGGGCGGACAGTTGATCTACTTCTTCGCCCCGAATGAAACCGAGGGCGATCCCGCGATGAAGGATATCCTCGGTGGCAAGGGCGCCGGTCTGGCCGGCATGGCCAAGGCCGGTCTGCCGGTCCCGCCCGGGTTTACGATTCCGACCTACATGTGCAATCAGTTCTACGCGAACCGTATGCGCATGCCGCAGGCGCTCAAGCCGGCGATCAAGGAGTATGTCCATCGTCTCGAAAAGGTGATGGGCCGCAAATTCGGCGGCGCCGACAAGCCGCTTTTGGTTTCGGTGCGCTCCGGCGCCAAGTTCTCCATGCCGGGGATGATGGACACCATCCTCAACCTCGGCCTCAACGACAAGACGCTGAAGGCTCTCATCGACGAGACCGACAACCCGCGCTTCGCCTACGATTCCTTCCGCCGCTTCATCGCCATGTTCGGCAACGTGGTGCTCGGCATCGACAAGGATGTCTTCGAGGCGGTGATCGAGGAGCGCAAGAAAGCCAGCCGGGTCAAGCGCGACTCGTCGTTGACCCCCGAGCATCTCAAGGAAATCGTCGCGGCCTACAAAAAGATCATCCAGCGCCACACACGCGAGCCCTTCCCCGAGGATCCCTGGCTCCAGTTGAACCTCGCGGTCGAAGCGGTCTTCAAGTCGTGGAACAATCCGCGCGCCATCACCTACCGCAAGCTCAACGGCATCCCGGCCGACCTGGGCACTGCGGTCAACGTGCAGGCGATGGTCTTCGGCAATATGGGTGAGGACTGCGCCACCGGCGTCGGTTTCACCCGCAACCCCTCCAACGGCGCCAAGGAATTTTACGGCGAGTTCCTTACCAATGCCCAGGGCGAGGATGTGGTCGCCGGCACGCGCACCCCGCGTCCGATCTCCGAGCTCAAGGACGTGATGCCGCAGGCCTACGCCAAACTGCGCGAAATCACGACCCGTCTGGAGCAGCACTATCGCGACGTCCAGGATTTCGAGTTCACCATCCAGAACGGCGAACTCTACATGCTGCAGACCCGCACCGGCAAGCGCACCGCGCAGGCGGCGGTCAAGTTCGCCGTCGACATGGTCGGCGAGGGATTGATCACCAAGGAAGAGGCGTTGCTGCGCATTCAGCCCGCCGATCTGGATCAATTGCTGCACCCGCGTCTGGACCCCAACGCCGAAGTCACCCCGATCGCCAAGGGGCTGGCCGCCTCGCCCGGCGCCGCCTCCGGCAAGGTGGTCTTCAACGCGCATGACGCCGTGGTGATGGCCGGCAAGGGAGAAAAGGTCATCCTGGTGCGTCCTGAAACCAACCCCGACGACATCCAGGGGATGGCAGCGGCAGTCGGCATCCTCACCACCAAGGGCGGGATGACCTCGCACGCGGCGGTGGTGGCGCGCGGCATGGGCAAAGTCTGTGTCGCCGGCGCCGAAACCGTGCGCGTCAACGAGGAACGCAAGACCTTCACCGCCGCCGGCGTGACCATACGCGAGCGCCAGATCATCACCCTCGATGGCACCTCGGGCACCGTCCTGCTGGGCGAGGTTCCGACCATCGAGCCGGAGCCGACCGAAGAGTTCGTCACGCTCATGTCCTGGGCCGATGCGGTGCGTAAACTGGGCGTGCGCACCAACGCCGACACGCCCGAGGATGCCGAGCAGGCGGTCAAGTTCGGCGCCGAGGGGATCGGACTGTGCCGCACCGAGCATATGTTCTTTGCGCCCGAGCGGCTCCCGCACATTCAGCGCATGATTCTCGCCGACACCGCCGAGGAACGCCAGCTGGCGCTCAACAAACTCCTGCCCTTCCAGCGCAACGACTTCAAGGGCATCTTCCGCGCGATGAACGGCCGCCCGGTGACCATCCGGACCCTCGATCCGCCGCTGCATGAGTTTCTGCCCTCCAAGGAGGAGCTGAAAGCCGAAATCGCGGCGCTGAAGGCCAAGGAGGACGAGGTCTCCTACGAAGAGTCGCTGCACATGCGCGAGCAGATTGCGCTCAAGGAGAAGATCCTGCAGCGGATCGACCAGCTGCATGAGGTCAATCCGATGCTGGGCCACCGTGGCTGCCGTCTGGGGATCGCCTTCCCCGAGATCACCGAGATGCAGGCGCGGGCCATCTTCACCGCCGCCTGCGACTTGGCCAAGGAGAACATCCCGGTGCATCCCGAGGTGATGGTGCCGCTGGTCGGCACGGTCGAGGAGCTGCGCCACCAGCGCGAGATCATCGACGCGGTCGCCGAGGATGTCTTCAAGAAGCGCAAGCAGCGGGTCGATTACAAAGTCGGCACGATGATCGAGATTCCGCGCGCGGCGATCGTCGCCGACGAGATCGCCGGCGCCGCCGACTTCTTCAGTTTCGGCACCAACGACCTGACGCAGATGACTCTCGGGCTGTCGCGCGACGACGCCGGGAAGTTCATGGGGCTGTATCTCGAAAAAGGCATCTACGCCCATGACCCCTTCGTCACGCTCGACGAGAAGGGTGTCGGCTTCCTGGTGCGTCTGGCGGCCGAGCGCGGTCGCGCCGCCAACAGCCGCCTCTCGGTCGGCATCTGTGGCGAGCACGGCGGCGATCCGCAGACGATCACGTTCTGTCATTCGCTGGGTTTGTCGTATGTGAGTTGTTCGCCGTACCGCGTTCCGATCGCGCGTCTGGCCGCGGCGCAGGCGACCTTTCAATCCAGAGCGGAGAGCGGCACGCGCTGAGTGAGGAAGTCCGACAAGGCCGGGGCGGACATCCTGTGCGCCCACGGCCGGGCGCCGCCACAAGCGGGACGGAGGAGCATGACCCCGAGACGAACGTCCAGCGACATGGAGATGGTCGCCGCCTTTGCCCGGCGGCGGATCTCCGAATCGACCATTCGGCGCCTCTCCGTCTATTACCGCGCGCTCGGTGCGCTGGAGGCGGAAGGGTACCATACCGTTAGCTCGCGCGATCTTGCCGAACGGGAAAAACTCACTCCGGCGCAGGTGCGCAAGGACCTGTCGGCCTTCGGCTCCTTCGGCACCCGCGGCCTGGGCTACCCCGCGCGCGAACTGCGAGCCCGCATTGGACGCATCCTCGGCCTGGACCGGGAATGGAATGTCGGCATCGTCGGTGTCGGCCACCTCGGTTCCGCCCTGGTCTCCTATAAGGAATTTCAGAAACAGGGATTCACCATCCGGGCGCTGTTTGACAACGACCAGCGCAAGATCGGCTCCAACCACAAGGGCGTGGTGATCGCCGACATCAAAGACCTCCCGGCCGAGATCAAGAAGCGGAAACTCTCGATGATCATCCTGGCGGTGCCCGCCTCGGTGGCGCAATCGGTCTGCGACCTGGCGATCAGCGCCGGCATCAAGGCGTTCCTCAATTTCGCCCAAGTTAACCTCAAGGTGCCGCCGGATGTGATCGTGCGCACCGAGAACATGGCGATGGAATTGGAGTTTCTCTCCTTCCATCTGTCCAATCGAGCCGGACGGGAGCGGAACCCAGGGTAGACAAGCCCTTTCCAAAGACCGCGCCGAGTCATAGATTACGGCCGGGGGAAGTCGTTTTCGTCATGGACAGACGGACACCGCGCATCAGACTCATTCTGCTTTTCACGGCATTGGCCATCGGACTCCTGCCGGTGATCCCGGTCGGTGAGGTGCTGGCGCCCGGGCGATCGGCCGCACTGACCGCCCCGGCGGCCGTTGGCGAGACGCCGATCTCCCCGGTCGCGGACGCCACCGTCATCCAGAAGCTCCGCCACCTCTTTTCCCACTGATCCCGCCGCGCTTCGCGCCGAGGGCCTGGCCCGGAGAGGGCGCGAAAAACATGGCCTCGCCGGGTTGGAATCGGTATATTGGCCGCCTATTAATGCCTCCAGCGCTCTGCCGGAGTCCATGGAGGCCGGCAAACAGGCAGACCAGCAGCAAGGGACAGGCGAATGAAGCTGACCGAACGCGAGCAAGGCGGCGTGGTGATCCTCGAGCCCAAAGGCAAGATCATTGGCGGACCGGATGCCACCGTTCTGCACGACAAGATTCATGATCTGATCGCTCAGAAGAAGCTGCGTGTGGTGATCAACCTCGCCGAGGTCGACTGGATGAATTCCACCGGCCTGGGCATTCTGATCGCGGGACTGACAACGTTGCGTGACAACAAAGGCGATCTGAAGCTGGCCTGCGTCACCGACAAGATTCAAAGCCTCCTGACCATCACCAAGCTGGTGACGCTGTTTGAGGCTTACGACACGGTCGATCTGGCGGTCGCCAGTTTCTGATGGAGCGCGGTCCGCGTTCGGCGCGGAACGCTTCCCGTCCTGCAATGACCCCAGCCCCATCGAACTCCGCGCGGCTGGTGATCCCCAGCGATCCTCACCGCATCGCCGAGGCCGACGAGTTCCTCGAGAACGCGTTGCGCGCCCGCGGCATTCCCGATGCGTTGGTCACCGACGTCGCCATCGCATCGACCGAACTGGTCAACAACGCGATTGTCCATGGCAACAAGAGCAATCCCAATAAGACCGTCACGGTCGAATTGATCTTCACCGACACCGATCTGACTGTCCGCGTCACCGATCAGGGCGAGGGCTTCAATCCGACGGAGATTCCCGATCCGCTGGCCGAGGAAAACCTGCTGCGGGAGGTGGGACGCGGCGTCTTCATCGTCCGATCTCTGATGGACGAAGTGCGATACGAGGCGGGACCCGGGGGCGGAACCGTGGTGGTGGCGCGCAAGAATCTCTCCTCGGGTTGAAGCGCGGTGACGCCGCGCGGCCGGCGTGCGGGGCGGGGGCCTACGGGTGAACTGGCAGATTGTCGTTGCGGTCCTCTATTTGGCGCTGGGGGCCGTGCTGATATGGCTCGGCACCGTCATCCTGCGCGAAAATCCCTGGAGCCGCGTCAATCGCATCACCGCCCTGATGCTGCTGTTTGCCGGGCTGGGCCCGGTCTTCGCCGCCATCGGTTCCACCCTTGAACAGAGCGCCGGCGGCGCGGCGCTGCCCACCACCTTCCCCTACACGCTCTTTTATCTCTGGGAATTGTTCTTCCCGCAGTTGCTCCTGTTCGCGCTGGTCTTTCCGGTGGAGCATCCCGTGGTGGCACGATTGCCCCGCGCCAAGTACCTGGTCTTTCTGCCCCACCTGTTCCATGTGCTTTGGCTGGCGTTTCTGGCGCGCCCGCAGGTGCGCTGGGGCGGACTGGACACCGAGTCAGCGATCGTGCGGACGCTGCTGACGCCCTTTGACATCGCCATGCGCATCGGCGCCTACTGCCTCAATCTCCTCTTTGATTTTCACCTGAAATTCTTCTCGATTATCAACCTGCTCTACATCGCCGGCGCAATTTGGGCCCTGCGCATCGGTCACCGCTCGGTCACCAACGTCCGGCTCAAGGATCAGGTCGGCATCATCCTGCGCGGCATTCAGCTGGCCGTCGGATTGTATGCGATCGCCTTCATCCTGCCAACCCTGGGCATCATCAAGGTTTATGGTCCGTTGCGCGACGCCTTCACCATCGTTGCCCTGCTCGTCGGCGCCGGCAGCATCGCCTGGTCGATCATCCGCTATCAGTTCCTCGACACGCGCCTGATCGTTCGCCAGTCGTTTGCCTTTACGGTCTCTTCCGCGCTGCTGGTGGGTACGTACCTGCTGGTGGTCACTCAGATCGCCTCGCTGGTTCGCAATGTGCTCGAGATCCAGACGCCGCTGGTCGACGCCGCGTTCATCCTTGTCATCCTGATCTTCTTCCAGCCGCTCAAGGAGCGGGTCGATGATCTGATCAGCCGCCTGTTTTTGCGCGATCGCTCCGATCCGCGCGCCATCCTTGAGCATTTCTCGCGGCAGGTGGCGTCGGTCTTCGATGTCCAGGATCTCAAGAAGCTGATGCTCTCGGTGATGACCGAGCAACTGTTCGTCGAGCGCGCCTTTTTCGTCACACGCGGCCCGGCGCCGGGCCGGTTTGTGATGGAACTGGCGGGCCTCGCGGGCGAGGGGATCGAGGCGACCGACTGGTTCTTCCAGGAGGCGCTGCGCCGCGGTCGTCCGACCGCCTTCGAGGAATTCGTCATCGATCGGCCGCTGACGCCCATGACCGAAATCCTCACCCGCTGGTCCTGCCGGTTGGTGGTGCCGGTGGTGGACCGCGGCGAACTGTCGGCCGTGCTGGTCTTGGGCGAGAAGGTCTCCGGGTACAAGTACACCGTCGAGGATGTCAACCTGCTGGCGACGCTGTCGAACCAGTTGGCCACCGCCATCACCAACGCGCACCTCTACCAGGAGGCCATCGAGAAGCAAAAACTCGAGGAAGAGCTGAATGTGGCGCGCCAGATCCAGCGCAACCTCCTGCCCCGCGCGCTGCCGCACAGCCCGCACTACGAACTGGCCGCCTTCACCCAGCCCTCGCGACAGGTCGGCGGTGATTACTACGATTTCTTTCTGTTGCCCGACGGCATCCTCGGCATCGTCATCGCCGATGTCTCCGGCAAGGGTCTCGGCGCGGCGCTGCTGGTCTCGCAGATTCAAGCCATCCTGAAGGCGGAAGTGCGCCACCAGCGCGCCATCGCCCGCGCCGTCGCCAACACCAACGCCTTCGTTGCCGAAATCACCGCGGCCGAGCAGTTCGCCACGATGGTCTATGCCGAATACAACCCGGCCACGCGCATTCTGACCTACACCAACGCCGGGCACAATCAGCCGATGCTGGTGCGCAGAGATGGCCGCTGCGAGCGGCTCGACCGCGGCGGATTGGTGCTGGGCGTCATGCCGAATGTGACCTACGAAGTCGAGGAGGTGCGCCTGGAGCCGATGGACACGGTGTTTTTCTTCACCGATGGTCTCTCCGATCTCGAATCCCCCTCCGGAGCGGAGTTCGGCGAGGAACGCATCGAAAGACTCGTCACCAAGCACCGCGCGCTGCCGGCCGAGCAGTTGTCGCGCCAAATCGTCGGCGAGGCCACTGCCTTCTCGCAGGGGGACCTCGGCTTTGACGATCTGACCATGGTGGTCTTCCGGTCGATTTAGCCGGCGGCTTTTCCCGTGCCGAATCCCGTCCGGCGGGTTATAATCGGTGAAGCGACGAGCATACGATGGCCAGCCTCTACCAGTTCTGCCCGCGATGCGCGACACCCCTGGAGGACTACCGCGACGGTCATCAGACGCGTCGTCGCTGCCCGCGGTGCAGTTTCATCCATTATCACAATCCCGTGCCGGCCGCAGGCGGTATCGTGGTGCGCGAAGGGCGTATCTGTCTGGTGCGCCGCGCTTTTGAACCGCGCAAAGGGTACTGGTCCATCCCGGCGGGCTTCATGGAGTACAATGAATCCCCGCGGGAATGCGCCGAGCGCGAACTGGCCGAGGAGACCGGGCTGGCTGCGGTCGCCGGGGATGTCCTCGGCGTCTATTCCGGCTTCGATGATCCCCGCCAGCATGCGGTGCTGATCGTTTACTGGATGCGCGAATCCGAGGAACGACTGCCCGTCCCCGGCGATGACGCCGAGGCGGTCGAGTTCTTCCGGCCGGGGGATCTGCCGGAACAACTGGCCTTCCGGGCGCATCGTGATGCCTTGCGCGATACGCTCGCGCATGTCAACTTTACGACCACCGTTCGGTGCTGAACGGACCGACTATGGGCCAACCTGTCACTCTGAGAATCCTCGCCGCTGCCGCCTTGCTTGCGGCGTTCGCTCCGGTTGCCGGCGCGGCGCCCGGCGATGTGGCGCGCCTGTCGGCATCGAAGAATGAGTACACTTGGATGACGCTCGGCGCTCCGGCGGACTCGATGCGTGGCCGCCATGACGAACTCGGCTTGGCGCCGCGCGAGCGTGAATCGCTGGCCGCGGTCTTCCCGGCCGGGGGATTGGCCGTTGGCGGCCGACAATTTCCGCCCGCCCGGCTGTCAGTGACGTTTCCGGTGATCACGGCCGATCGGTGCGAGGTGGTCTTCTCCGCAGCGGACGATTCCGCGCCGACATCCGATCTGACATGGGTTGTCGACAGCGCCTTCGCCATTCCCGCCGGCGAGTTCATGCCGGGTGACGTTGTTGCGTTCGGCGGCAGCGTGACCGTCCTCGGTGAATTGGGGGGAAGCGTGCTGGCGCTCGGCGGTGATGTCATCGTGCGCGAGGGCGCCACCGTGCGCGGGCACGTGGCGATTGTCGGCGGCATCCTGCGCCAGCGCGGCGACGGCAAGATTTACGGTCAGGTGTTCGCGCCGGGCGGGCATCGCCGGCCGCGGCTGTCGGTGGCGCGCGCCTGGGAATTTGAAGAGGAAGGGTTCCAGTGGCGCCCCGACCTGTCCTATGATCGCGTCGATGGGCTGCGCTTCGGCGCCCAGGCGGGCTATCAGCGCTCGGCATTCACTCCCCGGCTTGAGATGTTTGCAGGGTATGCGTTCGCCTCGGAAACCTGGCAATACCGTCTCGAGGTCCGCCAGCGGCTTGTCCGTTCCGCCGACCTGGACATGCACATACGCATCTTCCGGCTGACCGACACCGAAGACGATCTCTGGGTGGGCCGCACCGCGAACACGCTGTATGCGCTGGTCGCCGGCTCCGATTACCGCGACTACTTCGGATCCGATGGCGGCGAGATCGGCGCCACCTACAAATACCGCGAACGCGGTGTCTTGTCGGCGGCCTATCGCAACACCGATTATCGCTGGCTCGAAGCGGAACGCAACCTCTGGCACCTGTTCCGCCCCGATCATCGTTTCCGGGAGAATTTCTCCACCGTCGATGAAGACTACCTGGCCGATTGGGTCGATCGCTTCGAGGAGCGCACCAGCGCGCTGCATCTGTCGCTGGCGCTCGAACCGCGCGAGAGCGAGGAGCACCGTCCACGCCTGGATTTCGGCATGAAACTCTCAGGCGAGATTGCCGGCGGCGCCTTGGGCGGCGAGTTCGACTACGACCGCTGGCAGGCGGCCGTCAACGCATCCTGGCACTCCAATGATGTGCATCGCCTCTTCGCCCGGGCATGGTATGGCTTGGCCCGACGCGATGTGCCGCCCAACAAGCTGTTCTTCCTCGGCGGCATCGGCTCCCTGCCGGGGTATCCGCAGAAGTCCATGGTCGGCGATGAGGCATTCCTCGCCACCGTGGAATACCGGTTTGATTACTGGGTCAACGAAACCTTTGACGGCGGGATCATTCTCTTCTGCGATGTCGGCCGTGCCACTTTTGCCGATGACTTCGTGGATCTCTCCGAGTTCAAATCCGATCTCGGCGTCGGATTGGGGCTGGGGGAGGGACTGCGACTCGACGTCGCCAAAGGTCTGGACCACACCGACCGCGATTTGCGCGTCTCCCTCCGCCTCGGTCAGGTTTTCTGAGCTTCACTCCCGCAACTGCTTATCGGACAATTCAATAGACCGATCGACTCAGGCCGATTCCTGCTGGTCGGCTGTTGGAAAACTGCGCGACTGTACCGCCATTGCACACCTGCGCCCTACCCTTTGCCAGAACGGCGGTTAAGCACGTCAAGGAGTGCTGCCCATGTGTCGATATGATCGGATAGGGTCATCATCGTAGGGAGTGGATCGATGGGCGACATCAAAGAGAAGTCCGGGAAGATCAAGACCAAGACGACAGCCACGGTCAAGAATGGTCTGGAAGACACCAGTCCGCTGCTGCAATCGGCGCTGGATATGACGTTACCCGGCGCGACACCCAAGCCGGCCGTCACCGGTGAAGTCGATGTGAGCGGGATGCGGGCGCGCAATCTCGAAGCCCTGCTGGACGTGTCCAAGGCGATCAACTCGACTTTGGATCTGGATGAGATCCTCAAGCGCGTGATGCGCCACGCCATCGAATTGCTTAACGCCGAGCGCGGCTTCCTCATGCTCCTGGATGAGGAAGGGCAACTGAAGATCCGCACCGCCTATAACATCAACAAAGAGCAACTCGACAGCGCTGATGATCTGGCGATCTCACGGTCGGTCGCCGACCGTGTGGCGACCAAGGGCCAGTCGGAGTACACCTCCAACGCCCAGGAAGACCCGCGCTACGCCCATCAGAAGTCGGTGGTCGCGCTCAATCTGCGCTTCATCATCTGCGTGCCGCTCAAGATCAAGGAAAAGGTCATTGGTGTCTGCTATCTTGACAATCAGTCGCGCGCCGGCCTGTTCGGCAAGAGCGACCTGCGGCTCTTCGAGCTCTTCGCCGAGCAGGCCGCCATCGCCATCGAGAACGCCAAGCTCTATGGCCGGTTGCTGTCGCTGACACGCTACAACGAGAACGTCGTCAACAAGACCCCCGTCGGCATCTGTGTGGTTGATGACCAGTTCCGCGTCATCACCTTCAATCTGGCCGCCGAGAGCATCTTCCACAGTCCCGATGCGCCGTGGACCGGCGCTGATCTGGTGGCGACACACACCCGGTTCACCGATATCCTGCCGTCTGAGGAGGTTTCTGTCTGGAAGGACATGTTGAACGAAGTCCTCGTCAGTCACAAGCCGCTGTCGAAAGACAAGTACTTCCTGTCGATCGGCGGCCGCAAGACGGTGCTCTCGATTAAGATTTCACCGCTCAATGGCATCGTGGGCGAGGCGCCCAAGATCATTATCGTGGTCGAGGACCGCACCGAACGGACCACCATCGAGGAGTACCTGATTCGTTCCGAGCAGATGGTTGAAAAAGCCCAGGCGGTGCGCAACATCGCCCATGAGATGAACAACCACCTGCAGACTATGTCGGTGTCGGCGGAACTGATGCCCATCCACCTGAACAACAACCGGGTCGCCGATGTGGCCAACGCCTGCGAGCGCATCCTGCGCGGCATCGATGACATGCGCCGCTACACCGAATCGCTCATGGAAGACGCCAAGTTTGAGACCAAACTGGTGGAATGCCACTTGAAGGACGTGATCGAGGAACATCTGTTCACGATTCGTCCCCACAAGATGTTCAAGCCGGTGCAGTTTACCGTCGATTGCGAGACCGGGCTGCCTCCGGTGCGCATCGACGCCGGTCACATCAAGTCGGTTCTATACAATCTTTACAAGAACGCGGTGGAGGCCTGCGGGGAGCGCGCCTGCGAAATCCGAATCGTCGCCCGCCACAACACCCAGGATCAGATGTTGGAGGTGCGCGTCTCGGACAACGGCCCGGGGCTGCCGCCGGAGATTCGGCCGGGTGTCTTCAGCGTGGCCAAGACCACGAAGGCCGACGGCCATGGGCTCGGCTTGCTCAACTGTAAAACGATCATCGAGAATCACTCGGGGACCATCGGCATCGAACGCTCCGACAGCGGCGGCACCACCTTCGCCATCCGTCTGCCGGTGCATCGCACCTACGCCTCATTCGAGAGTTGACCGGCCGGGTTTGGCGGTCCAGGCGTCGCAACGCGTCATCATGCCGGGTGTCGAAGTCACCATCGGCCGCTATTGCGGAACCGCCGTCGGTCAGGGCGGCTTCGCCACCGTCTACCGCGTGCGCCAGGCCGATGGCCACTGGCGCGCTCTCAAGTGGGCCGATCCCGCTGCCGACCCCGCGACCGGCGCGTCACTCTTTCACGAATTCACCGTCCAGTCACAATTGATCCACCCGCAGGTCGTGCGCGCGCATGAGTTCGGCCGTCACGATGGGCGCCCGTACATCGTTCTCGACTGGGTCGAGGGACAGCCGCTCTTCGGCAAGGGCGCGCCGGCAACCGACGACGAATTCGCGCAATTACTGCGCTCGCTGGCGCGCGTCCTGTTCTTCGTGCACCGGCGCGGCTGGGTCCATGGCGATCTCAAACCCGACAATCTGCTCTGGCGCGTCGCGGGCCGTCCGGCCGGCGATACGGCCAAACGCGAAATCTGCCTGCTGGACTTCGGGCTGGCGCGTCCCATTGGCGACGCTGACCGCCCCCGCGGGGCTGGAACGGTCGGCTACTGCGCCCCCGAATTCCTGACCAACCAACCCGCCGATGGCCGCGCCGATTGGTATGCCGCCGGCATCATCCTCTATGAGTGGATCTTCGGCGTGCGTCCCTACGCCGCCGGCGAACCGGCGCTGGAAATCGCCGGACATCTCGAAGGCGCCCCGGACTTTGATCGACCGCGCCTTCGGCCGGCGCCGCCGTGGGCCGATGAGGTCATCGCGCGGCTGTTGGCCAAGACCGCCGACGAACGCGCCGCCGACGAACACTCCCTCCTGACCTGGCTGGCTGGTTTCGATGCCGCGCTGGATCCGACGGCGATCACCGCCGAACAACTGATTTGGCAATTGCGCAGTGAGCGCTGGCGGATGCGTGAGAACGATCACCGGCTGCTGGCCGCGCTGCGCGACGATCTCGAGCTCACCGGAGCCGTCCACTGGTCGGTCTGGTCGCATGGTCTGCCCTCGGAGGCATGGCTGCATCAGGCCGCGGCGGCGATTGCTGATGCTGGCCACGAGGTGCTCCTCGATCGACGCGCAGGGGAGAGGCTCGAGTTGCACGACTGCCCGCGTGATGGCGCGAGGACTCGGGTATGCTTGCGGCTGGCTACATCGCTGTATGAACTCCCCGAGGTGGAGACAACCACTGCTGGACGTCAGATCGCGCTTTGCCCGTATGACCGCTCGGAAGTACACACATTTCTGACGGGAACCGTCGGTGATCCGGATGTCGCCGAGGTATGGACCGACATCGTCCACTCCGCCACCGCAGGGCTGCCCGAGGCCGTCGGTTCGCTGCTCGAACAGATGATCCTCTCCGCGGCACTCACGGTCGACGCCGATGGCTGGGCCCTGGATGAAGTCGCCGTCTCTCGCTGGAGCGCCGAGAACCTGCCCCGTCACATCGCACGGGTGGTCGGCGATCTTGGCGATTCGGAGCGGACCTTCTGCGAATGGCTTGCGCTCGGCGAAGGACTGGGTTCATCGGACATCCTTCGCCGGCTGTGGCGGTCGCTGGATGGTGATCCGGATCGCGTTCTGCAGGCACTGATCGCACGCGGGATCGTCGTGGGCCGTCGGGCGTGTGAGCCCCCCGCCATCGATCTGGCCTTGCGACTCAACGGCCATGATGCGGTCCTGAGATCCGGCATCCCGGAATCCGAACGGAGCGCGCGATCCCTGCAGTTGGCGCGCGCCGTCGAGTCGGCCGCTCCCATGCCGGAGAGCGATCGTCAGATTCTCCTCGCGCACGCCTACGCCCGCGCCAAGGAGGGAGAGAAGGCAGCGGAATATGCCTTGGCGACCGCGTCGACCGCAATTGCCGCCGAAGATCGCGAGCGGGCCATGCGCTACATCGTTTTTGCCCGCGAGTGTGCGGCGGCCATCGCCGATCCGCCCATGCGCAGCCACTGGATCGGGCACGCGCGCATGACCGAGGCCGATCTGCAGAAATCCCTCGGCCAGTTTGACGCCGCGCGCCGGATCTACCAGGAATTGCTGCAGCATTGCCGCGCCAGCGGCGACCAGCGCCTCTTGGCCGAAACGCTGCATGATCTGGGCGACCTTTATTGGAAGACCCGCCGTTACCTGAAAGGCATTCGCGTCGAGCGCCGCGCACGCCGCATCTGGGAAGCGCTCGGCGACCGCGCCGAATTGTCGCGCACCCTCAACAGTCTGGGCAACCTCTGCCGCATCGCCGGCGACCTGACCGGCGCGCGAAGGTATTTTGTCGAGGCGCTCGGCATTCAGAAGGAACTGGGTCTGGACCGGATGGCCGCAGTCAACTTGAACAACATTGGTCTCATTTGCTGGCAGGAGTATCGTTTCCCTGATGCTGAGTCGTACTTTCAACGGGCACTCGAGATTCAACAGCGATTGAATGTCCCGGTTGAGATCGCCAGGATTCACAACAATCTTGGAGCAATCAACTTTGTTCAGGGGCGAATACCGGAGTCGAAGCATTATTTTGCTGCCGCAGTATCAATGAGTGCCCGGGCGGGAGCACAGAATGAAGAACTCTACTTCCGGCGCAACTTGGTCGAGACCGCGCTGGAAGAAGGTGACTTTCGAAATGCCGTGTCCGCCGGACAGACCGTCTATCGCGAGGCTACTGAAATCGGCGATGTGACAACGGCCTCCGAGGTATGTGCACTGCTCGCAGATGCTTATCTGCAAGCGGGAGACTATCGACTCTCCGAACATCTTCAGTCGGAGGTCGACCGCCACCTGCGCTCGGTCAGGAACGAGGAGCTTCGAGTGTATCGCGAGATCCTGAGAGCCCGCACTCGGATGCGACTCGGGGATCCGGACGGTGCTCGTGCAGCACTGAAGTCTCTGGACGTGATCGCCGAAGTTGCGGCGAACCGGTATCAAACTTTGGACATACTCGCTTTACATGCTCGGATTGCCGCCGTGTCAGGTGAGCGGGAAACCTGTCTACGCCTCTGGCAGCGTGTGACTGAAATGGCCGAGGAGATTCATGCCCCACAGAAACGCGCTCAGGTGGCGGCGGCGTGCCTCATTGATGTATCTGATGATCATTACACCAAGAGTTGGGCTGATTGCGTGGAAACATTCCTACGCTCGTACTCGCGCTGGGCTTGGGCTCCGGGGTTCGCAATCTGGCAAGCTAAGCTTCTTGGGCGGCAAGGGCACTTGGAGATCGCACGAGAAAGATTGAGCGCACTGGCAACACAGTTGCGGGAGGATGCACACTGGGACACGTTCTGGCGCGCACTTGTTGAGTTCGCGGTCATCTGCCACACCACCGCCGACTACGAGCCCGCTTGGCGCGCCTTGGATGACGCCGAACAGACGCTGAGAAGGGTCGCATCAACGATCGTGGATGAGCGGGATCGCACGCGGTACTGCCACAGTGTAGAGGCGCGCACTTTGGCGGCCGTGAAGGATCGAATTATCGAACTTGTCGGACAGTAGCCATCCCGGTGAAGGGAAAAGTGACGGCCGTCCCGTTGGGGCGGGACGGCCGCTGGTGACGGACGGTTGAGTTTAGTTGCCCCCAGCACTTCCGCCAATTGGGGCGATCTTGTCCTCCAGGACCTCAACCTCCAAGGTGTAGATCTCCATCAACTCACCTCCCTTCTCCGGGTAAATGGTGGTTGACTGGGCCAGGCACCAACCCGGCCCGGTATCTTGTGCGTCAACGCAGTCTCTTCAGTTGGCTCGGCCCTCCTGGCCAAGTGTCTCAAACATACTCGCTCACATCACAGGCACGCGCACCCGCTCTCGGGTCGCGGTCAAGTCTTCGGATGTTGCGGCCGGGCGGCCGATGTTTAACACGATGGGAGAGTAACGGTCGAGGGCTTCTGCAATTGCCTCTGGCTTCGGGATTCGCGGCAGCCCTGCCACGCGCCCCTGCCTGTTGATAACTTAACGGCGCTATTCCAAGTCGTCAAGTAAAACCCTCTGGGCAACAGCGAGATGACGAGTCGGTGTCACGACGATCCTACACGATGTAGTTGACCCTGACGGACCTGACCCCAAAGTATTGCGTCCGGCTACGGCTGAAATCAAGAGTAAATTTTCCGGGATTTTCTCATGATTTGGCGGAATCGATGCCTTCGAGCCTCACCTGGTCTGCCGATGCCTCTCTATTTCCAAGCTGGCGGATGCCGCCGCCAAGCCGGGCACTGAGCACGTCGCGCACTGCGTCAGGAGCGCGTCTGACGCACTCCTGACGCAGCCTGACGCGACGCGGACCATCGGTACAGAGTCATTCAAAACAGATAGCACGGTGCCGGCGGGCCATCGCCGCGGAAGACAATGTTGACAATGCGCACCACGTCTGCCACGCTGGTGACACCGTCACAGGTGATGTCCGACAGCGAGGGATGCAACGCCGGCGGGAGATCGCCGCGAAAGGCTTGATCGACGATCATGGTCACATCGCGGATATCGTAGAGGGCATCGCCATTGACGTCGCCGTGACTGGTCGCCACCAGCGCCTTGAAGGCGTTGGCGCGGCCATAGCCGAAGGTCGGATCCCATCCCACCGCGCCCAGATCGTCGGCGGAGTTGATCAGGATCTCGCGAATCTCCGGACCGGGATTGCAATAGGAGACGTCAACATACCGCGCCATGAGCAACGCGGCAATCCCCGCCACCTGCGGACAGGCTCCCGATGTGCCCCCCATGACGGAGGTGTAGTCGCGATCTCCGTTGGCGTCGTTCGGTCCGGTGATGAAGGGATTCCACCCCAGATCGGCGGTCTGGTCGATGGTCCACTGTTCACCACTGGGCGCGACGAGATCAAGGGCGGACCCGCGACAACTATACCACCAGATTCCGTTGGACTTTGTGCTGGCGCCGACCGCGATCACCTCTGGCATGTTCGCCGGGAAGACGACCTCGTTATATGGGTTCCAGTAAGTGTCCAAGTTGCCAGCGGCGAAGACCATGACAACTCCGGTGCGCGCCTGTGAGTTCAGCGGCTGCACGCCTCCGCCGCAACCGTTAACGGCGTAGCGGATCGCATTTGCGACGTCCGTCCGAATCTCGGGATTAACATAGCCCCAGCTGTTGCTCATGACGCGGGCTCCCGCGTTGGCGGCGTACAGGATCGCGTTGACAATGGGTTCTGGGTCGCTCGTCCCCCAGGCCTGCCCGTGGGCGTGATTCCCGTCATCAAAGATCTTGACGGGGACGATGCGGGCGCTGCCGCAGACACCGGCAATCCCGATGCCGTTGTGCGAGCCGGCGAGGACTCCAGCACAGGCCATGCCGTGGTTGGCGCTATCCCCTGGTCGTGGGTCATAGTCTGTGACTGGATCCGACCAATTCGCCCCCACGAAGTCCCGCCCTGGCAAGAACCGCGAAGCGGGCAGATCGGCGTGGCTGATCAGGCCATCGTCGAGCACCGCCACCACAAGATTAGAGTCCGCCAACCCGAACAGCCAGGCCGAGTCGGCGTCGATATCGGCGTCGACCGTGCCCCCGTTCTGGCCGGTGTTGCGCAAGTAATACTGGTACGGGAAGTACGGGTCGGGCGGCAGCGAGAACAGAACCGGTCGGTCGTACATGGTCGCCGACGCCCACTCGGTCTCCGGGAGCACATGCAGCGCATTGCCGTAGTGAAGGGGACTGTCACGGATTGTATCGTGCAGTGCCGCATGCCACCAATTGTGAACGTACTCATCGGAGTCGACAAAGTGCAGTCCGAACTGGTCGAGAATCGCCAAGCAGGAATCTGCCGACAGATCATAACGGAACTGCACGCTTACCAAGTCTGTCACGGCGAACTCGCCGCCGGATGCGCCTCGATAGACTGGAAGGACACGGCTCACTGCGGGATCGGATTCGACGGAGGCCGCCGTCGCCTCATAGCCACATCCGCTTTCAATCCCGAACACCCAGAAACCCCGCCCGAGAGACTCGATCATCGCCGTGTCATCGATGCAGGACTGGCCTGCGGCAAACAGAACCGGAGCGGGTGATCCGGATGCGGTGTCGAACTGCACGACAATCCGCGATGCGGAAGGAGTCACCGTGTAGATGGTATCAAGATCGTAATAGAAATCGGCTGCTGCCGCCGTGTTCGCCACAGCGAGCATTACCGTAGCCATCAGGATGCGCAGGCCTTTGCTCATCGCTTTCCTCCTCGGGTCAGGGGTTTCCATTTCGGCCCCGGGGCGTGTCTCGGAAATTGTCAATGAGCCTGTCTTGAGCAATTGGTCTATGAATGCTCCATACTGTCTGTCACCTCCTTCGCTGTGGCCTAATAAGCAAGAGGGTGATGCGTCCTACGGAGCAGGCCCCACCGCCAAACCACCGAGGAACGCTCCGCCACGCAGTGTGTCCCCTTCTGGAGAGAAGTTCCAAGGAAACCAGATCACTTCCCGATTTTGCCAGCTTAAGTCGGAGAGCGGAAGACGGAAGAATCCACCGCCGGTGAAGGGGCCTGGGAAGGCGATCGCGCCGCCGACGGCAAAGTCCTCTCCCGGAACGAACTGCGCCCAATACATGCCGAAGTCGGCCCGGCTGACTGTCTCCAGCCGCTGCAAGTCGATCAATGACAGCGAGCCGGGTGTATCGAAAATGAGCCATTGCGGCGGATCGCTCACAAGGGCCATGCGGCCGTCAGGGCTAAAACTGATGCGTCCCGCTGCAAGCCATAGCCACTGCTCCATCAAGGTCTCCCCGGTTAGGACATCCCCGACCAGAAACCACGAATCTCCGTAATTGCCAGAGTGCCACCCAATCACCGCCACCCGGTGGCCATCGGGAAGCAAGACCGGATCGCCGATCCCGATGGTCCCGCCGCCTCGCAGCGTCGGAGTCCAGCTGCCATACACGTCACCGGTCAGCACATCGACAACCGAGACGGTGTTGCCGCCGTCGGTGTGCGCCGCCACCTTCGTCCCTTCCACCGGTCCCCAGCCCAAATCCAGTCCCGGATCGGGCCAGTCCACGGGCTGGCCGTCCTCGGTGCGCAGCAGATTAGGCACAGGTCCGTCTGACGAAGGAGCGATGGGCAGCAGAAGCAACTCGCCGTTCTTCAACAGGCAGATGCCGCCTGCCCCCGCCGCCGGGACCGACCAGATCTGGCGCCATGTGCGTGCATTCCATTTCTCCAGTCTCCCGCCGTCTCCCGGCTGACCCGAGGGGAGTTTCGCGCTAGCCCTATACAGATACCGCCCGTCCGGGGAGACTGCCATCTCAGACGACCAACGGTCCATGACGACCGAGTCCAGCAACTGCACAGTTTGGGCATCGTACACATACAGGCGATTTGCCAGCAAGGTCGAGTCGAGTCCCGGTGTCCAGGCGGGGTCACGCCAGCCAGTGCAGTCGGCGTAAATGACGTATCTCTTCGGCCCCGGCTGGGTCGGCCGCTCCTCGGCGCAGGACCACAGACCGAGCAGACCGGCGGCGATCAGCGCGGCCGCCAACGGCTGTAAGCGCGCCTGATGACCTCTGCGCAATCGAGTGACAGTCATACCAACCTCCAATCCACGATCTCCCGTTCTTCTCACGGCCGTGGTCCCACCGTCATGCCGCCCATGTAGGCGCCGGTGATGCCGCCATGCTTGTCGATGTAATGCAACGGACTGAAGGCGTAATCCACCAGCCGCAATTGCAACAGATCGATCAGCCCGATTGCACCAATCCCCTTGAATACCCCTGGGTCCGGTCCGGTGACGACGCTGTTGATTCCCGGCGCAAATGCGGATTGCGCGACGTAGCCCATGTAGCCGTCCTCCGGATTTCCGTCGCTCCCACCAAAGCGCCGCAGGTGGGTGTTGGTCGTCAGATCGAAAATGTCCAGCGATGGCGTTGAGTCGTAGATCAGAAACAAACTGGGATCGGTGGCGATGGCGTAGCGTCCGTCGTCGCTGATGCTGATCTGACCGGCGCCGTAGACCAACTGGTGTTCCAGCAGCGTCTGCCCGGTCAGGACATCCCCGACAGCGAACCAGGAGTCGAAGTTGGCGGCCCTTGCGCCGATCACTGCCACCCGGCGGCCGTCGGGGTGCAGGCGGATGTAACTGACCACGCGCAATGGCCCGCCGGCCGCGAGGTATGGCACCCAGCGGCCATAGATCTCCCCGGTGGCCACATCAAGGACATGCAGGACTTCCCAGGGAAAGGCATCACCGAAGTCCTCCTTGGTCGTCACCGCCACCTTGGTGCCCGCGATCGGCCCCCAGCCGACCTCCAGCGTGTCGGGGAAGGTGCGCAACACCGATCCATCAGCGGCGGCACGCAACGTCGCCCCGTCGAATGCCTCGGGCTGCAACAACCACGCCCCCCCTTTCAGCAGGCAGATTCTTCCGTACCCCGGCATCGACCACAGCATCGTCTTGCTGCGGACCTCCCACTTCTCCAACTGTCAATCGTACTGGTAGGGCTCGGGGACGCGCAGACTCTGCCGGTAGAGAAAGCGGCCATCCGGCGAGGTGGCCAACTGCACCGACTCCCGGTCCACGTTGATCGAGTCGGCCAGGGTAAGACCGCTTGAGTCGATGTCGTAGATGTAGAGCCGGTGGGTGTACACTCCTTAGTAGGTGCCGTTGGAATCGTAGACGCGATCCCCGGTGAAGTCGGCGTAGACCCGGTAGCGGGTCGGCCCCGGCTGGGTGGGGCGCTCCTCGGCGCAGGACCACAGGCCGAGCAGTACCAGGACACTCGCGGCGGCCGCCGCGGTCATCCTGACCGTCATTTCTATAAAGTGGATTCCGTTCCGCATCGGTTCCTCCTCTCGTCCCGCCCGCGTAATTTGCTCAAGCCGCGATCCGCCCGCCTGTCTCAACTTACCCTCGCCGCCGCCGGCAGAGTGGGACAAGCAGGACCGGCGGCGGGAGGGGTGAGACACGCCCATAAGGGGCTGACTTGGCGGCATACAACTGGCGTGCCAATTGCGGTGGTCCGGCGCGAGGAGAGAACACGCAAACAGGATGTGCATTGATAACTTTAATCAAATCAACAAAATGGCGAGAAGCAGATTTGTGATTCGTGCAGCAAAGCCATCCATAAGAGGGGTCATAGTCCGGCCGCGCACTGCGTCAGGAGCGCGTCTGACGCACTCCTGACGCGCGTCTGACGCACTGAGAGGCCCGACCTTCAAAAAATCCTTGACACGATCCCGCCGCTATTGGATGAATAGAATGCAACTACGGTGGCGCCGTTTCGGCGCTCTCAGCTCGCGCAGACAATCAAACTTGCATCGCCCTGTGCCAGGTGGGAGGCGCAGATGATGAAACAATTCGCAATTCTGGCGCACCTGCGATCGTGCCGTCCGCTTCTGACGGTGACGGCGGTGGTTCTGTGCCTGCTTTTGGCGCCGACCGCGGCATTCGCCCTGAGTCGGGAGCGAATGCAATTCTCACTGCCCGGTCGAGAGGGGCATCCGCATGGCGACGTGGGTACCCAGCTTGCCTCGGCACCAAGCGGAATTAGATCAATCCTACTATGGCATCAGATCAGTCTTCAATTGAGAGTCAAGGCCATGTCGGGTCGTAATGGCAGAGCTATGACATCGCACGGCACTCAGAGAATCGCTACTGACCCTTCGATACGAGGTCATTCGAGAGTGTCAGAAACTGATAGTGCCATGACATCAAACCGAATACTCACAAGTCTGCTCGAGGCCCTCGATAGGCGCGACTACGTTGTCGCGAGAGGCATTGTCAGCGGTCTCTCGGATGCTGCGACAGCGGAGTTTTCCGATAATGATCGCCTGCTGGCCGACATTCTCGTGGCGGAATGCTCTTGTTTTCTTGGGGAGAATTCACTGGAGGCTTCCGCCAAGTGCGAGGCCATTGCCGATGCGCTTAGTAGCACTTCATCGCACTGGCTCTATGCTCGCGCTTGTTTCGTGCTCGCCGTCTCCAAGCTGGGTCGCGGATGTCTGCGTGAGGCATTGGATGACTGCAGCAAGTCGATCTATGCGTTTCGACGGGCGAATGATCCCCAAGGTGCATCGCGATCACTGAATTGGTTGGGCGAGATCCACATGGATGCCTCGGACTTCCGGAGCGCTTGCAGATGCTACCGGAGTTCCGAAGATCTGGCGCTGGCGGCGGGACTGAAGCGCTCAGTGGCGATCGCTCGCTTCAACATCACCAAGCCGCTGGCGCTGATGGGAAGACTGCGTGAAGCATCCCAAGCACTGCTAACAAATGCCGCCTTTCTGGCCAAGTACACCGACAGATTGAATATCATTCGTCACGAGTTGTTTTCCGCTTTCGTGCACATCCAGTTGCGAGAGTACGAGCTGGCGCGAGCCGTGCTCGCGGCGCTTAACGCCAAGCTTCCCGGCCTTCCCCAGCGCGAGCAGGGCGCCTGGTGCGAGTATATGGGTGAACTGGAGCTGGCCTGCGGAAATCTTGTCGAGGCCGAGATGCACCTGCGCCGGGGTATCGAGGTTGGAACAGGCAAGTCGCGCGACGAATCCGTTATCGGCCAGTCGCGCCGTCTGCTGGCGGAAGTGCGTCTGGCGCAGAACAATCTCGATGAGACACTGGCCGAGTGCGAACGGGCGCTGGAGCCGATCCTCGAAGTCGGCGAGCGTTTCGAAGAAGGGTGCGTGCACCGGATCATCGGCGAGGTTCACGCCCGGCGCAACGATCACGCCCAGGCGCGCGCCGCCTTCAAGCAATCGCTCGACATCCTGCGCGACATTGGCGCTCAGTTTGAACTGGCCAAGACCGACCTTGCCGCGGGCGAATCCGACGTATTCAGCCGCCGCGAACGGCTGGCCCATCTGGCGGAGGCCGAGCGCATGTTCGAGGAGGTCGGCGTCGATTACTGGATACAGCGGACACGCGACCAGTTGAAGCTTGTGCTCGATGACCGCGGCGAAGAATTGGCGCGACGGAGTCCCCGGGCAGCCGGGTCGCAGAACGGCTACTTCGTGACCGCCGATGTTGAGACGTGCCAGACGCTGGAGATGGCGCAGCGTTACGCCCGCAGTGACATCGCCATTCTCATCACCGGTGAAACCGGAGTCGGCAAAGACCAGTTGGCCCGCTACATCCACAAGGTCAGCCCGCGCCACGACCGGCCTCTGGTCGCCATCGACCTGAGCACGATTCCGGAATCGCTTTGGGAAAGCGAATTGTTCGGTCATCGCAAAGGCGTCTTCACGGGCGCGACCGGCGACAAGATCGGCCTGTTGCAGTCGGCCGACGGCGGCACGGTCTTTTTCAATGAGATCGGGAATCTGTCGCCGGCTTTGCAGGCGAAGTTGCTGGAATTCCTCGACACCCATCAGGTGCGCCGGATCGGCGAACTGGAGCCCGTGACGCTCGATGTCCGACTGATCGCGGCCACCAACCTTGACCTGAAAGAGGCGGTCAACCGGGGCGCCTTCCGCGGCGACTTGTACTACCGGCTGGCGCAGGCGCCGTTGCATCTGAAGCCGCTGCGCGAACGTCGCGGCGACATCATCCCGCTGGTGCGCCATTTCATGGTCGAATATGGCGTGCCGCCGGAGGAAGTCGGCCTGATCGACCGGCAACTGTGGGTCGACCGTGCCGTCAACGGCCAATGGTCGGGCAACGCGCGCGACCTGCGCAGTTTTGTCTACCGGCTGATCGCGCTGGCCGATCGCCCGACCGATCCGGAGTTTCCCCGCTGGGCAGCGTTGCTCGTCGAACAAATCGACGTCATCCACGAACCCGCGGTGATCGCCGTCACGCGCGACAAGCTGGTCGCCGCGCTGGACAAGTGCGGCTGGAATCGACGCGCCGCCGCCCGCGACTTGGGCCTATCGGAGGCGTCGGTGCGCCGACTGATGGGCCGTTACGCGCTGGGCCGCGACAGCGATTTGGAACCGGCCGACATCGCGCGCGAGTAAGGTTTTCTCACCTCAGACCACCCTAAGAATCCAGCGCCCGCCGTCGGAGCAGCCATCACCCGGCGCGCCGTGTCAGCCCTCGCGGTAATGTCTCAAGTCGGTTCCTGTCCCCGATCGTGGACCAGTTGCCGCTTGTCCAGTGGGGCGCGTCCGTGTGCGAGCGCCCGCACGCCATGGGCGACATCGGGAGGCGCTCTCACCGGTTCGGATACCGGTAGCGGATGATCCCTGGATCCTCGACACCTTGGATTGGGAAGTCGATCCGAATCATGAACCGACGAAGATCCCACGTTTCACGTGAGCTGGTCGCCTCTGCAATGGAGCAGTAGAGCGGCCAGTCCACTCTTAAGAGCCACTCGCTGAGACGAGGATTATTCCCGTCGTAGCAAAGGAATGCCGATAACCCGATTTCCCATTGGCGCGTCGGCGTCCCCGAGAAGTGTGAGGTCGTCGAAAAAGCGCCGGCCAGGAGCCCGTGACCAACGTGCGCTCCCACATCGAATCCCGCAGCGGTGAAATCCTTGGAGCGTATTTTCCAGAGGGGCACGGCGCGCATTTGGCCGTGATCACCAAGATCAAAGAGCAGTTGCGGCGGAAGATTGCCCGCCGCGGTGCCCCCCGTTGCCCACAAAGTGACTCTGTCCAAACTCCAGGTCAGCGAGGAAATGACGCGATTGTATGCAAAGTCTCCTCCCCAAAACCTGCCGCCCGCGTAGATCGACGCGCTCGTCTCTGTCACCCCTGGAAGTGGCCCCATGGACTGGCGATATTCTCCACTGAGTCCCGCCCATGTGTTGTTACCCGATTCCCACTCGGCCGGACTTAGACTTCGTAGTGTCTTGAAATCCTCGCGCACCGCACGCAGATTGACAACCAGGGTCGTCGCGCTTTCCTCGGCTTCGTGCTCCGCTCGAAGACCGACTCCGGCCCCTGTCCGTTCCGGTAGTGCGAATCCTTGAATCCTCGGCGTGAGCAACCATCCCGAACCGAGGCGCCACAATGGCGAGAATTCGGCAATCACAAAGCCGCGTTCCTCCCGCCAGTTCAGTCCGGCGGTGGCGAAGAGTGTCGCGATTGCGCCCTGTGCACGATCGACGCCGGCGCTGATGGCCCCCCGGAATCCGATGTCCCACCCATGGGCATCCCGGTAGACGGGCCAGGGTAAAGCAGCAAAACCCCACGACCCCGACTGCCACATGCCACGATAGGCCCGGCAAGTCTCTGTCTCGAACTCTCGTGGGTTAAAGTAGTTCCTCGGTGCGGAGGGTTCCTCTTCGGCGCTTGCGCCTGGCACGCCAGGCCATGCCTGCCTCATGCCCGATGAATCGTCCGCTTGAGTCTGAGCCTTCGGACAGTCCGCCGGAATCGAGGTGGTCGAGACGGACGCCGCAAGCAAAAACGCGTAGATTTGCGCTCGCATCTAACGAACTCCGTCAGCATTTGGCTTGAAGTCGGAGGCGCGCAATCGGCGCGCCTCCGACGCAACACTTCAGTATGGGTTGGGAAGTATGCGCTTCTCACCCTCGCGACAGTATCGGCACATCGGATCATATCCGGTCAGACCGCAGCCGGCACAGGCTCCGATGCGCTTAATCGCTCGCCAGAACTTCCCCCAGAAGGCGGGCTGAAACGCGCCATCGCGGATCGCGCCGGCGAGGGAGAGCCCTTCGTCGGACGGTGTGCCGATGGCTCCTCCTGCTTTGACCTCGAAGCGAATCGCCTGCGCACCGTCGGCAACGTCAGGTCTTGTTTCCGGCACACAGGCCAGCCCCACCAATACCAAATCCGTGATCATGACCGTCAACACGAAAACCGATGCCGGCGCGCACAGGAGCGCCAGAGTGCACGCTGACAGACCTCCCCGACAAGGGCGGTCTGCAAAGTTACGCCGCGCCGACGTCGTCCCTTGCGCGGATTTCACTTCATCGAGTCACGTCGATCTAACGGAACCAACCAATGATCGATAAAGACAGTGCCCCGATCGTGAACAGCGCGAGGCCCGTAACATTCAAGGCAAATCCCGGCGGCCGGAAGTACGAGCGTTGCTTCCAGATTGGCACCAACCAATGCCTTGGATTCAGCAAAGCGATCGGGGTGCCGGGTACCCTGAAGAAGATTGACGAAAAGAACATGAGCCCGCCAATTATGACAAGCAGCGCAAGCAGGGGCCGGAGCGTAGCCAGCCATTCCACATCCCGCCAAGACATGAGATCCTCCTCTCAGAATAGTGCGGCCAAGCTGCAAGCGAGGCCGGTACCGACGCACGCGTCACACATGAAGTTCAGCATACCTCCTCCAAAAGTGCACTTGAAGAAGCCGCAAAGGCCGGCAATGCCACAGATGCAGTCGGCGTCGCAGGCTGGCTTTGCCCGTCGATCGTCATCCGCGCGCAGGTTCTCGGCGATCTCATTTGCCGATGCCATAAACGAGGATTCGCTTACCAGTGCCAACTGCGGCGTATCGCCGCCCGACCCGGCAATGAATTCCATGCCCTTCATGTCGTACCATCCGCGCACTGTTGCGGCCCGGACCTCCAGGCTCAACGTGACCAGGGTGAGGTCGATCTCGTTTGTCCCGCCCGACACTTCTTGCCGCTGTGCAGATTCTGGGCTCCATGACGGACATTCTCACCGGTTCGGATAGCGGTAGCGGATGATATCGTGACGGTGCGAAGGATCAAAGCCAATCAATGGGAGATTCAGCTCGACCATGAACCGCCGCAGATCCCAGTCATCCCGCGCACCAACCAGTTGTGCGCCCCGTGAATAGAACGGGATATCAAATCTCAAGCTCCAGTCATCGCCGCCGAAGCGGCCTTTTTCGTCCAGGACAATCAGGGAGATGCCCATTTCAATGATACCTGGGCTGTCCCCGGGGGCTTTCGTTGCGGTTATGAACCCTGCAGGGGCGATCTCCGCATCGAGGAGGATTCTGCCCTCGACTCCGGCGGTCAGTAGTGTCTTGGATCTGAACCGGCGGATCGGGACACTGGTCAGTCCTCCTTCCAGGGAGACGTCGAACAGCTCCTGAACCGGCAGACTTCCTCCAGCAGTCCCCCATCGAAACCAGAGGCTGGCGTGGCTTTCATGCCATTCACCGTCAACCAAGAGTTGGCGGTACGCGAAATCACCGCTTAATGCGCCGCCGGCAACGGCGGCATAGATTCCCATCCGAGTAGAGTTCTGACGTCCACTGGCGGTACTCATCGGATACAAATCGCAAGTCAACACCATCTTCCTATTCGTGCCCAACGTCCAGTCCCGGGCGGTCAGGTCACGAATGGCACGGTATTCGGCGCGTGACGCGGTAAGTGAGGCGGAGGCCCATCGCCCACTGCTGGAACTGTTCAAAAGAGTCCCCACGCTGAGGCTGGTGGCGTGCATCTCGGGGCGAAGCCAGAGGATCGTTCTCCCCGACCAGACCGCCGGCCCCGTGCGGAGCAGTTCGGCTCCTCCGCCAGAGACCCAGGATGCTAGATCCTCGCGCTCGGCGTATCCGAGGAGCGCCGTTAAAGACATGGAGCCTTCGGCGGCGTCACTGCGCGACCCTACGAGCAACGCGACATCGAAATCCCACCCGAATTCTTCGCGGTAGGCCGGATACGGAAGAGCACTGACTCCGACGGGTCCGAGGCGTATGAGTGGGGACTCGACTTTACACACCGGAGTCTTAAACTGTGATGAGTTAAAGAACGAAGTTCCGGAGGGTGCGGCGAGGGTCGCCGAGTCAGGAGGACTGTAAAGCGAATCGTCGGCAACGGGAGTGTAAGGATTTTTGTGTTTGTCGGTCGTACATTGAACCCAGAGTTGGG
>CAZQIZ010000019.1:0-56234 GCA_964593585.1 uncultured Ignavibacteria bacterium | reverse complement strand
CAACTCTGGGTTCAATGTACGACCGACAAACACAAAAATCCTTACACTCCCCCTCCCAGGCGGAGTCGGCCACGCCGGCACCCCTCGCATCCGCCGCAATCCCGACAACCAGCGCCAGCGTCGCGGCGCATGCCACCGCCCGCCGGCGACGACCGAGCCGTCGCAACGACACACTTGCTTCCTGCATGTGCTCCTCCTCTGCGGTTGTGGGACTACGGCTGGGGCCAAAGCCAAGCTAACCTGCGGCGCCGTTTCAGGCAACCCCGCATGCGACAGAGAAAACCCCTCCGGGCGTCCGCCCGGAGGGGTTTGTCAAATCCTGTTTCTGCCGCTTCTACTGCGTGGCCTTCTTCTCCGCCTTCTTGTGGACGCCGGTCTCCAGCGCCTTGGCGAAGTCGAAGCCCTTGAAAGTCGGGCTGTTCTTGTTGTGGCACTGCAGGCAGGTGGCCTCGGTCACCGGCAACAATCCGGCGGCAGCTGCCAGCTTCGGGTCCTTCATGTTCTTCATCGACTTGTATTCCGATCCCGGGCCGTGGCAGGCCTCGCAAGAGACATTGACGATCATCGAATCGGCCGCGGTCTTCCCAGTCATGTGGCAGCCGGCGCACTCGGGCTTCTTCTGGTCTTCCGGCTTCAGGGTCGCCCAGGCGTTGGCATGCTTGGTCGTCATCCACGATTCGTACTCGACCTTGTGGCAGGTCTTGCAGCCCTTCTCGCCCACATACTTGAAGGTCTTTTCGGCCCACTTCAGCGTGTCCAGCTTCGTCTGGGCCTGCGCCATCGACGCGAACGACACGGCGATCATCACGGCGACGGCGGCGATTACCAGTTTCTTCATTGCGGTTCCTCCCTGTCCTTTTTGTTCGAGCCTCGTATCGTCAACCTTTTATACAATCGCGTGACGCTATTCACAATCTAATTCGGAAAAACTCGCCTATTGATTGTCAAATGCACCCCCTCCAGGGGTTGTTCGCCAGAGCCGACGCCTCAAAACCGTTCATTCGTCGCGCCCAAAGTCCTTTACAGCATCGGGAATGCCAAGTTGCTTGACGCGCTGTCAAAAAGGTCGGAAATTCGGACCATCGCCGGCCCTCATCCGACGGCCGGGCGCCTGCACCATGATGACTTGGATCGATAACCCTTTCACCGCGAGGACCTACTGATGCAGTACCGGCGAGGCTGGTTTCCGTACCTGCCAGCGGTGCTTCTGGCTTTCTTCGCCGCCGCCGGATCGCTGGGGTGGGCGATTGAAAGCACCGTGCCGCCCCCCGGCATCCGCGAGAACACCCCCAACATCCATGCGCTTGTCAACGCGCGCATTGTCAATCCCGACGTTGTTGTGATTGAGCGTGGCACGATTGTCATCCGCGACGGCATCATCACCGCGGTCGGCGCCAATCTGCCGGCGCCCGCCGATGCGCGCGTCTGGGACCTGGACGGCAAGACCGTCTACCCCGGATTCATCGATGCGTACACCGAATTGTCGACTGGCGGCGAGGGGCGCGGGCGCAGCGGCGGCGGGGCGCAGCGCAGCGAGCAGCCCGGCACGCCGGCCAGCAAGCCCGGCGCAAATTACTGGAATCCCCAGGTCGTGCCTCAGACCCGTGCCGATCTCCTCTTCCAACCTGACAAGGATGCCAACAAGAGTCTCCGTTCGCAGGGAATCGCGGCGCGGCTGGTCGCCCCCGCGCAGGGCGTGATCAAGGGCGCCAGCGCGCTGGTGACCACCGGCGACGGCGACGGCGCCGCGACCATCCTCAAGGATCGTGTGGCGATGCACGCCGCGCTGACCACCCGCGGCGGTTTCGCCGGCGAGGGCGGATACCCCGATTCGCCCATGGGCGCCTACACCCTGGTGCGGCAGGCCTTCTACGACGCCGACTGGTACCGTCAGGCGTGGGATGCCTACCGGCGCGATCGCGCATTGCCGCGGCCGGAGCGCAACGATGCGCTGGAGGCCATGCAGGGATTTCTCGGTGGGCGGGCGCCGGTGATCTTCGACGCCTCCGATGAGCTTTACACCCTGCGCGCCGACCGGGTCGCGCGCGAATTGGGCCTCAACGCCATCGTGCGCGGCAACAACGAGGAGTATCAGCGTCTCGACTTGGTCGCCGCCGCCGGACGGCCCATCATCCTCCCGGTCAACTTTCCGAAGGCGCCGTCGGTGAAGACCCCCGAAGACGCCCTCGCGGTCTCGCTCACTTCCCTCATGCACTGGGACATCGCGCCGGAGAACGCCGGTCGTCTGGCCAAGGCGGGAGTGACCATTGCGTTTACCTCAAACGGCCTGAAGGACACCAAGGAGTTCCTCGGCGGGGTGCGCAAGGCGGTCGCGCGCGGTCTCGACAAGAACGCGGCGCTGCGCGCGCTCACGCTGGCGCCGGCGCAGTTGTTTGGCATCGCCGACCGTCTCGGCTCCATCGCCGTCGGCAAGGCCGGCAATCTCGTGGTCGCCTCCGGGGACATCTTCGACGACAAGACCGAGGTCCTCGAAACCTGGGTCGATGGCCGTCGCTACGAGGTCAAGACCGCGCCGGTCGCCGATCTGCGCGGCGAGTGGACAGTGCGTCTCTCCGACCAGCAGACGCCGACCGACACCGTAACGCTCAAACTCAAAGGCGAGCCGGCCAAGCTCTCCGGCAGCATCGTTAAGAACAGCAAAGACGCCAAGCTCTCCGAAGCGGCGATGAACGATGCCCGTCTCGGTGTCTCCTTCAAGGGCGACTCCCTCGGTTGGCCGGGGATGGTGCGGATGAGCGCCACCAAATCGGGAGAGCAGTTGCTCGGGGATGGTGTCTGGTCCGACGGGCGCGTGTTCACGTGGAGCGCGACGCTGGCCAAGGCCTTCGTTCCCGAGCCGGATACCAGCAAGCCGAAGCCGCCGCAGATGGCCACGTACGAGGTCATCTATCCGATGATGGCCTTTGGCAACAAGACGCAACCGGCGCAACAGACCGTCCTGTTCCGCAACGCCACGGTCTGGACCTGCGGACCGCAGGGCACCATTGAAAATGGCTCAGTCCTGATCCAGGGCGGCAAGATCGCCGCGGTGGGACAGGATTTGGCCGCTCCCGCCGGCGCCGTGGTTGTCGACGCCACCGGCAAACACATCGCGCCGGGCATCATCGATTGCCACTCGCACAGCGCCACCGACGGCGGCATCAACGAGTCCGGCCAGACGATCAGTGCGGAGGTGCGCATCGGCGACTTCATCAATCCCGACGACGATGCCGTTTACCGCCAACTGGCCGGGGGGGTGACCGCCGCCAATGTCCTCCATGGATCGGCCAATACCATCGGCGGGCAGAATCAGATCATCAAGATGCGCTGGGGCGTCGGGCCGGAGGACCTCAAGTTCGAAGGCGCGCCGCAGGGCATCAAGTTCGCCCTCGGCGAGAATGTCAAGCAGAGCAATTGGGGGGACCGATTCAACACGCGCTACCCGCAATCCCGCATGGGTGTCGAACAATTGGTGCGCGATGAGTTCGCCGCCGCCCGCCAGTACAAGGCGCGCTGGGAATCCTGGACCAAAACCAAGAAGGGGATCCCGCCCCGTCGCGATCTGGAGTTGGACGCCATTGTCGAGATTCTCGATGGCCGCCGCGACATCCATTGCCATTCATACCGTCAGGATGAAATCCTGGCGCTCATGCGCGTCTGCGAGGATTTCGGCGTCCGCATCAAGACCTTCCAGCACATCCTCGAAGGATACAAAGTCGCCGACGTGATGGCCCAACATGGGGTCGGCGGTTCCTCGTTCTCCGACTGGTGGGCCTACAAGATGGAGGTCGTCGACGCCATCCCCTACAACGGCGCGCTGATGCACAACGCCGGCGTCGTGGTCTCGTTCAACTCTGACTCCAACGAATTGGCGCGCCGGTTGAACACCGAGGCCGCCAAGGCGATGAAATACGGCGGCGTTTCGGCGGAGGATGCGCTGAAGTTCGTCACGCTCAATCCCGCCATCCAACTGGGCATCCAGGCACGGGTCGGGTCCCTGGAGGTCGGCAAAGACGCCGATCTGGCGGTCTGGAGCGACTCGCCGCTGTCGGCCATGGTGGTCTGCGAGCAGACCTGGATCGACGGCCGCAAGTACTTCGATCGCGAAGACGATGCCCGTCGCCGCGCGGAACTGACCACAATGCGCGCCACACTCATCCAGAAAATCCTCGACTCCGGCGATGAGGGAGAAGGCGGCGGCGGTGAACGCAAACGCATGTGGCCCCGCCACGACATCTTCTGCGGCTTCCACGACGACGAGGAGGAAGAGTAGCCATGCGACGCCCATACCTGATTCTGACACTGACGATGGCGGCGATCCTCCCGACGTCGGCGTCGGCGGCGGTGCCGACACCCGCCCCGCCGCAGAGCCGGCCGATCGCGCTGGTCGGCGGCACCATTCACACCATCGATGGGCCCGACATCGCCAACGGCACCATTGTCTTCGAGAATGGCCGGATTACCGCGATGGGCGCCAGCGTGACCGTGCCCGCCAATGCCGAGCGCATCGATTGCGCCGGTAAGCACATCTACCCCAGTCTGATCGACGCCAACACCAGCATTGGCCTGACGGAAGTCGGGTCGGTGCGTGCCACCAACGACGCCAGTGAAACCGGCACGATCAATCCCAATGTCAAAGCCGAAGTCGCGGTCAATCCCGAAAGCGAGATCATCCCGGTGACGCGCTCCAACGGCGTCCTCTTGGTCTTGTCCTCGCCCTCGGGCGGCGTCATATCCGGCACCTCCGCGCTTCTGCACTTGGATGGCTGGACCTGGGAGGATCTCACCGCCCAGGCGCCGGTCGCCATGCACATCAACTGGCCGCGCATGCGGCCCTTCACCGCCTGGTGGAACCAGGAATCGGATGAGACGCAAATGGAGCGGCGCGATCAACAATTGCGCGCGGTGCGTCAGGCCTTCGACGATGCCCGCGCCTATCGGGCGGCGCGCCAGGCCGGCGGAACGCCGCCGGCGTTCGATGCCCGCTGGGAGGCGATGATCCCCGTTCTGGAAGGGCGGTTGCCGGCGATCATCGAGGCCGACGACATCCAGCAGATCCAGGCGGCGGTCGCCTTTGCGGAAAGCGAAAAGCTCAAGATCACGATCCGCGGCGGCTATGATGCGCCGCTCTGCGCCGCATTGCTCAAGGCCAACGACATCGCGGTCATCGTCGATGGCATACACCGTCTCCCTGCCCGCGACGATGATCCGTATGACGCCCCCTTCACCGTGCCGGCGCGTCTTCACCAGGCCGGCATTCGCTTCTGCATCACCGGCGGCGGGGGAGCTTCCAATGTGCGCAATCTGCCCTATCATGCCGCCACCGCGGCGTCATTCGGATTGCCGCGCGAAGAGGCGCTCAAGGCGATCACGCTCTATCCGGCGCAAATCCTTGGTGTCGCCGATCGCTATGGCTCGCTGGCTATCGGCAAACAGGCGACCCTGCTGGTCGCCGACGGCGACATTCTCGACATTCCCACCCACGTGGTCGATGCCTACATCGACGGACGCCGCATCGATCTGACCGACAAGCAGAAGGTGCTCTGGGAAAAGTACAAGGAGAAGTATCGCCGGCAGGGCATTCAGAACTAAGCTCCAAAGTCCGTGCAAAACGAATGGGGCGCGCCCAGGCGCGCCCCATTTTCATGGATGCCGCCTCTCCGGATCACGGGCAGGGCGCGCAGAATTCGGTCTGTGGCATGCCGCCACGGAAGGCGACATTGACCACGCGCACGACATCGGTGACGGTCGTCGCGCCGGTGCAGTCCACGTCACTGCGCTCGTACGGGCAGAATGTATCGGAGGTCGGCGCCGCGCCGCGGAAGGCGACATTCACCGTTTCCACGACATCGAGGACATTGACGCTGACGCCGTCGCAGGCGGGATCGCCGGCGCACGGGCAGGCGCACTCGCAGTCGTCGGGAACCTGATTGCCGTTCACGTCGGCGGCCATCCCCGCGGCAATCTCGCAACTGTCGGCCACCAGGTTGGCGTTGCAGTCGGTGAACGCGTCGGGCACAATCTTGTAAACTTCGCCGTCGCCATAGTCGCAGATGTAGAGCTCGCCCAGATGGTCCTGTCCAAAGGAGGAGACCGTCACGATCTCATCGAAGCCGGCCGGATCCAATGTCGCGGTCCATTCGGTCGAATCGGTCCTGGTCGCGCCGTCGTAGCGGAAACTCCATATCTGCCCGGTGCAATACTCCGCATAGAAGTAGTGGCCCTCGAGTTCCGGCAGGGCGCAACCGCGGTACACATATCCGCCGGTGATCGATTGGCAGGCGGCCTGATGCGGGTATTCATGGATCGGGAGCGTCAGCGTCGGGCCGTTGCAGGTACAGCCTGTGAGACCGGTGCAATTGGTGCCTTCCATGCAGCGCCAGCCGTAGTTGCGCCCGCCCACCGCGCTGTCGGGCTCGAAATTGATCTCCTCGCGCGCATCCTGCCCGACATCGGCCATGTACATGTCGCCCGTGAGGCGATCGAATGTAAACCGCCAGGGGTTGCGCACCCCATAGGCCCAGATCTCTTCACGATGATTGGCCAGTCCGACAAACGGATTGTCGGCCGGCACATAGGGGCTGGTGGTATCGACATCGAGGCGGAGAATCTTCCCCAGCAGCGTGTTCAGATTCTGCCCGTTGCCGGTGGTGCCGTGCTGGTCGTTGGACCCGCCGCCGTCGCCGGAGGAAACATAGAGCATGCCGTCGGGTCCGAACTGCAGGCAGCCGCCGTTGTGGTTTGCTTCGGGTTGCGTGTAGGTCTTGATCGTTACGGCGCTGCCGGGATCGGCGATGTTGGGATCGCCCGTGACCGAGAAGCGCGCGATGACGGTGTTGCCGAGCGTGTTGGTGTAGTTGATGTAGAAGTAGCCGTTGTTCTGGTAATCAGGATGGAAGGCCAGCCCCAGCAGGCCGCGCTCGCCGCAGCAACTGGAGATCGGGTCGACATTGAGAAAGGCGGAATCGAGCAGCGCGCCGTTCAACAGAATCCGGATCCGGCCATTCTGTTCGACGATGAACAGCCGCTCGAAGTCGCCGGGCGCTTGCGTGACATAGAGCGGGCGCAGCAGGTTGCCGGCGATTTGTACTGCCGTCGCGCCGGCCGCCGGCATCGGCACAGCCCAGGGCGCCAACGTCAGGATGGCCAGGGCGCCGAGCAAACGTCGCGCGTTGATGGGAAGCATGCGAAGACTCCTTGATATCGGATCGGATACAAACCGGACAATGCGCTGCGGATTCAGAAGTCGGAAGGTGCGTCGATAGGTCCCCCCGACCCTGGAATAATACAAATTCAGCCGCGTATCGCCAATTGCAATGTCTCGTGAGTCATCGGCGCAGTCGGCCCGAGGATTAACATCTATAAATCGAAGGCGTCGCCCATGGCCGGCGCCACGGCGGTAAATCGGCGTTCGTCGCTCAGCCGCTGGACCATCGCCGCCGCCGGTATCGGCTCGCCGTGCGTGACGAACACCCGCTCGGGCGTTGTCGTCAGCGGCTCAAGCCAGCGCATCAATTCGGCGTAATCGGCATGCCCCGACAGCCCGTCGATCTCCGCAACCTGCGCGCGCACCTCATGCTCGCGTCCGTGGAAGCGCAGCACCCGTCGGCCTTCGACCAGATCGCGTCCGCGCGTGCCCGCCGCCTGAAATCCCGCCAGCGCGATGATGTTTTCCGGATGCCCCATCCGCTGCATCAGGTGATGCAGGACACGTCCGCCGGTGAGCATGCCGCTGGCGGAGATGATCACCCGCGGTCCCCCCAGCGCGTTGATCGACTTCGACTCGTCGCGCGTGCGATGATAGGTGATATTGCGCGAAAACAGCCCCCCATCGCTGCCGTGATTGGCGGCGACATCCAGCCGGTGCAACTCCGGAAACTGGTAGAAGATTTCAGTGGCATCCAGCGCCATCGGGCTGTCGACATGGATCGGAATGCGCGAGATGCGCTTCTCGTCCTGCAGCGTGTGCAGGAGGTACACCACCTGCTGGGCGCGGCCGACGGCAAAGGCGGGAATCAGAAGCACCCCGCGGCTGTCCACAATTCGGTCGACCAGTTCGGCCAGCTGCTCGGCCGAGTCATGGTCGCCGTGCAGACGGTCGCCATAGGTTGACTCCATGACCAGATAGTCAGCCGGCGCGGGCGGCAAGGGGTCGGGCAACAGGGGAGAGTTGAAACGGCCCACATCGCCGCTGAAGTAGATCGTGCGGGCGCGGCTGCCATCATTGACCGCCAGTTGCACCGAGCAGGCGCCGAGGATGTGGCCCACCGGGCGCAGGGTGAAGGTGAAATGGGGCGAGAGACGGTGCTCGTCGTTCATTTTCACCGGCCGCAGCAGTTTGATCACGGCCTTGGCGTCGGACACATCGAACAGCGGTTGGGCGGGCTTGTGCTTGGAGGCGCCCTTCTTGTTCAGGAACTGGGCATCTTCTTCCTGCAGTTCCGCGGCATCCAGAAGGATGATCTCGGTCAATTTGGCTGTGGCCGCCGAGCAGTAGATGTTGCCGCGATATCCCAGCCGGTGCAAACGCGGCAGATACGCAGTATGGTCGGTGTGCGCATGGGTCAGGACAATGGCGTCCAGCCCGGCCAGATCGAAATCCGGCGGTTCCCAGTTGCGCAGGCGCAGTTCCTTCAGGCCCTGAAACATCCCGCAATCGACCAGCAGGGTCTCGTGGCCGGCGCGCACCAGATAACGGGAGCCGGTCACCGTCTGCGCGGCGCCATGGAATTCCAGATTGATCATTCTGCGGGAGTCCTAACGTCCAAAGCCGAGGGCGTAGTAGACGACATAGAACCACCCGAAGATACCGTGCAGGATGACCCACAACAAGGAGTGATTGACCGACCAGGAAACGGCCACCGCAATTGCCTGGCCGAGCCCGATGCCGTTGGAAATCGTCGTAAAGGTGCGAATGGACGCCATGGTACGCTCCCTTCCGCGGCGCGGTGCCGCAGCGCAGTGAAGCTATGTGGAAACCCCCGGACCGGCAAACACTCGTTGCGGAATTCCGGTCTTGCGGTCCCCGCCGGCCTAAAGTTTCCGACATCCGCGCGCCGAGATTGACACCGCCCCCGCGCTACGTTGCGTATATAGGGTGACGAGGTGAGGCGACTATGACATCCATCGAAGCCCTGATTGACCGCCAACTGACCCGCCGCCAACTGCTGGAACGCGCGCAAAAGGCCCGTCCCCCGGTCGGCGAGGAGAAGCCGCCCCTGCTGAGGGTGATTACCGTGTCGCGGGAAACCGGCTCCGGCGGCCGTACCCTCGCCGCACGGCTGGCCCAGGCGCTGAAGTATGAATTCATCGACCGGCAGATCGTCGACCAACTGGTCGAAGACACCGGCGCGCGCGAACGGCTGATCGCCTCGCTTGATGAGCGCACCCGCAACGGGGTGGTGCTCTGGGTGGAGGGCATTTTGACCGGACGGTACATCGACCGTTCGGAGTACACCCAGGCCCTGTGCAAATCCATCACGACGCTGGCCGAACATGGCGATGCGGTCATTCTCGGACGCGGCGCCAACGTGATTCTCGGGCCGCGGGGCGGGCTGCATGTGCGTGTCATCGCCCCGCCCGAAGTGCGGGTTCAGAATCTGATGCGGCATATGGGCATGTCCCCCCGCCAGGCGCGCGAGCATGTCGATCTCAACGACGAGGACCGTCGGCGTTTCTATGTGGAGATCCTCCACGCCGACATCGACAACCCCAACGATTATCACATGGTGATCAACACCGGGCGTGTCAATCTCGACTTGGCGCAGGAATTGGTGCTGCTGGCGTGGGAGAAGTACCTGAAATCGTAGACACCGAAGAATCGGCTCAAACAACGACGGGCGGGACAGCAGTCCCGCCCGTTGTCGTTTCTGGGCTGTCAAGCTCAGGCGCCGGTCGGCGCGGTCACAATCGGCCCGCTCTGCTCGTTGCGCAAGCGCTCATCCAGCAGACGGCAGCCCTCCAGAAGCATCGCTTCATTGGGCAGGTGGCAGTTGTCCTCCGGCATGGTCTCCACCGGCGAGAACGCGAAGGTCGCATCATGCCAACTGAGCACCTCGTAGACGGCTTGCTCGCCCAGCCGTCCGGACGCCTCGGCGAAGCGGATCTGCCCCTGCCAGAGGATGATGCGGGCGCTGGCCTTGCCCCGGTGCAGTTCGATGCGCACACTGCGCGATCCGGCGGCGAGAATCTGAACCATGTCGATAAAGGGCAATTGGGCGAGACTGCCGGTCACCGTGTGGGTGCGCGCCGGCATTTGTGGACGGCGCTCGATGGCGCGGCGCAACTTGGCCGCCGCGACACCGGCATCCCACTGGCCGCCCCAGACATCCTCGAAGCCGGCTTCGAGCGCGACGCGCGCAATGGCCGCGTCAAACTCCTCCAGCAGCAGGAAATTGGTGATCCCCGGCGCGGTCTGAGTTTGCCAGCGAATCCATTCCAGTCCTCCGGCCGCCGCCCAGACCACGGCGTCGGGATGGCGACGCTCGGTCAATGACCGCGCCTCCGATGCGCCACCGGCGGTGACCACACGCCAGCCCTCGTTTTCCAAAAGCAGGCTCAGGTGGCTCCATTCCATCGGATGATCGGCGACCAACAGCACTTCCGCCGGGCCGGGGGGGAGGAAACCTTCGAGAATCTCTTCGCGCACGACACGCAACAGCGCCTCAACCGCCATCGGATCGTAGGTCTTGCCCGATTCGCGCCGCAGCCATTCGCTGAACTGCCCCGCCTCTTCAATGGTCGCGATCGTCTTGATCTGACGTTCCCGCAGGAAGGCGGCGACCACGGCGTAGACACGGGCGGCGAAGGGCGATTCGGCGGTCGATTGCCCCGGCGCGGCGTTGGCCTGGTCAAAGGGCGTCGCGGCGGCCTGTAGCAATTCCGCGACCGGGTAGGGACAACCGATTTCCCGCGCCAGAGCCACTCGTTCCGGCGCGGTCACACCGGGCACGTCGATCAGCGGCGTGAGTCCGCAGGCGACCGCCAGGGTGTCGACCTCGAAGGGGGTCAGCGGCAAGAGCCGCGCCATCGCCAGCGCGTACCGGGTGGCATCGCCGCCGGACTGCGCTGTGGCCGGCGTCAGGCGCCGCGCCGCAAACTCGCCCAACTGGATGTACCCCTCGCGCATGCGTTCATACGACAGGGGGGTGCGCAACAGCGCCGATGTCCACGACGGACGCGGCACCAACTGGAGACGCGGGATCTCGCGCCACAGTCTTGCCAGACTGTCCGGGTGCGACTGGGCGTTGTCGTCGTCGTAGATGATGTAATCCCATTCCTCGGTGGGGATGGTGCGGCAGTCCCAGCTCTCCACCTGGCAGCGCTCAAACTCCAGCAGCGACTTCAGCAGTTTGGCGACAAAGGGCTGGGTCAGCCACAGGAGGACTCGGGCGGTCGGCTGCGGTTCGACCGACCCGGACCATTCTTCCACCACCGCGTTGCCGGCGCTGATGGCAAAGTCGAGGTTTAGCCCCGCGGACCGCGGCCCGGCAGGAGCGGCTGTCTGCGGCTGCGAGGTCTCCGACGGAACACCGTAGAACCTGTCCCACATTCGCTGCAGCGTGATCTGCGGCGCGACAAAGACCTGCACCGACTTGGCGCTGGCGTGGAAGCGAATCTCATCGGCCAGCATCGAATTGTGCGGGTCGGCCATCGCCACCTTGAGCACGCGTCCGGAGGGATCAAACGCCAGCGGCATCACCGAGCGCTTGCGCAGCCAGCTCTCGCGGAACAGCCGCAGCGCGCCGGGGTCGGGGGTCACCTTGGCCGGGTCCCACACCGGCGTGCCAAACTGCTCCGAGAGCGCCGCCACCAGCTGGGTTTCGGTGATGATGCCCAATCCGACCAGCGTCGAACCCCAGCGCATGCCGGCCCGCTGCTGGAAGCGCAGCCCCTGCTGGATCTGCTCATCGGTGACCCAGCCATGCTGCTTAAGGATGGCGTCGAGGCGTTGTTTTTTCTTCATGCGACCGGCTCCGGACTACGGACGCTGCCGGATGCGGCCAGCGCCGGAAGGGGACCATTGGCGACCGCCAGCGCAGTCTCGGCGGTGACGATCCCGTCATCGACCAATTGCGCCAGATGCTGTTCGAGCAATTGCATGCCCTCGCGGCGCCCGGTCTGGATGGCGGTGGGAATCTGATAGGTCTTGCATTCACGGATCATGTTGGCGATCGCCGGCGTGTTGATCAGGATTTCACAGGCGGCGACACGGCCGCGGCCGTCAGCGCGCCGCAGCAGTTGCTGGGCGATGACGCCGCGCAGCCCCTCGGAGAGCAGCACACGGATCTGCGCCTGCTGGTCGGCGGGGAAGGCGTCGACCAGCCGGTTGACCGTCTGCGCCGCGCTTTTGGTGTGCAGAGTCCCGAATACGCAGAGCCCCAGCTCGGCAGCGGTCAGCGCCAGGTGGATGATCTCCAGGTCGCGCATCTCGCCGACGAGGATCACATTCGGGTCCTGACGCAGCGCCGCCCGCAACGCCGCGGCGAAATCGCGCGTGTGTGAACCGACCTGACGCTGGGTGATCAGGCAGCGCTTGTTGCGGTGGACAAACTCAAGCGGATCTTCCAACGTGATGATGTGTTTGGTTGTCGTCTCGTTGAGGTGGTTGATCATCGCCGCCAGCGTCGTCGACTTCCCCGAATTGGTCGGCCCGGTCACCAGCACCAGCCCGCGCGCGGTTTCGGCCAGACGGGTCACCACCTCGCCGAAGCCCAACTCATCGAGGCGCGGCGGGTCTTCGGGAATGATGCGCAGCACGCCGCCCGGCCCGCGGTGGTCGCGAAAAAGACTCACGCGGAAGCGCGCGAAGCCCTCGATGGTGTGCGCGGTGTCCAAATCCCAGTTCTGCTCGAACTGCTCGATCTGTTCATTGCCGATGATCTCGTAGAGCAGCAGCTCCACTTCGGCGGCGGCCAGCGCCCGGTCGTTGGCCGGGACCAGTTCGCCGCGAATGCGAAATGTGATAGGCGCTCCGGTGACCAGATGGACATCCGAAGCGTCCAGTTCCTTCATGTGCCGCAGGATTTCGTCGATCTGTGCCAACCCAAACCTCCGTTCGGGGACAGCTCGCCCCTTCTTCCTATTTCGGCACAATGTCCACCGAAACGCAGTTCCTTCGGCGCTGAACTCATTGGCTCCGCCGCTGACGATCGCGTCGGGAGAGGCGTTGTAGCGCATTGTCGGGTAATATCTTACGACAACTGCGTTATGATGCGGTTGAGGGTGTGGCATTCCATGGGACGTGGACTTTGGCAGTCGCGGCACGCTCTGTGTTCTCCGCGCCGTGCGACGCGCGTGGGCGCCGGCAATCGACCGCGTGATTTCCGATTTCCATCAACTTTCCGATAGGGCCCGCGTATACTTGCGCCGATGTATCACAAAAACCGACAGAACTCCGGGACATAGGCCGGGGCAGGAGGAGGCAGCATGTTCGGTTTGATTGTGTTGGCCATCATCGTCATGGTCGCGATCTGGGTGATCGGCATCTACAACGCGCTGGTGCGTCTGCGCGTGCAGAGCGACAACGCCTGGTCGGACATCGACGTGCAGTTGAAGCGGCGCTGGGACCTGATCCCGAACCTGGTCGAAACGGTCAAGGGCTACGCCGGCCATGAGAAGGCGACCCTGGAAGCGGTGATCAAGGCGCGCAACATCGCCATGTCCGCGCAGGGCCCCGAGGCGCGCGCCGCCGCCGAGAACATGCTCACCGGCACGCTCAAGACGCTGTTTGCCGTCGCCGAGCAGTATCCCGATCTGAAGGCGATTGCCAGTTTCACCCAGTTGCAGTCGACGCTTTCCGAGATCGAGGAGTTCATCCAGAACGCCCGCCGTTTCTACAACGCGGTGGTGCGCGACCTGAACACCAAAATCGCGATGTTCCCCTCAAACATCATCGCCAACATGTTCGGGTTCAAGCCGCGCGAGTTCTTTGAGCTGGACGCCGAGGCCGAGCGCCAGGCCCCGAAGGTCTCCTTCGGCGCGGCGTCGTAACATGAGACGCCATCCCATCGCCCGTTGGGGCGCATCCCTCGGCGCCGTCGTCCTGCTTGTGCTCGCGCTGACGGCGCCGCTGCAGGCCCGCTCGATCACGATCCAATCGTTCGACGCCGACATCGCCATCCATGCCGACGGGCACATCGTCGTCGCTGAGAAGATCCGCTTCTACTTCGAGGGGTCCTGGAACGGGATCATCCGCTCGATCCCGGTGAAATACCGCACGCCGCAGGGATTTAACTTCGATTTGGACTTGAAGGCGGTCACGATCACCGACGAGTCGGGCAACGCGCTGAAGTTCGAGCGCTCGCGGGCGCGGCATTACCTCGAATTCAAGATCTGGATTCCGGGCGCCAGCGACGCGGCGCGTACGATCGTGCTCACATACCGCGTCGACAACGCGCTGACCTTCTTTGAGGACCACGACGAGCTCTACTGGAACATCACCGGCGACGAGTGGGAGATGCCGATCGAAGCGGCCAGCGCGCGGATCCGTCTGCCCGATGGCGCCACCGGCCTGCGCGCGGTCGCCTTCACCGGCGCCTATGGTTCGCGCGCCATGGATGCCGCCGTGGAGAAGGCCGGGCAGATGGTCACCATGCGGATGAACCGCGCGCTGGATTTCCGCGAGGGCTTGACCGCGGTGGTTGGCTGGGACAAGGGGTTTGTCGCCGAGCCGACCGTATTGGACAAGATCGGCAACTTCCTGTCGGCCAACTGGCCGATCGCCGTGCCGATCTTCGTCGTCTTCCCGCTGATGTTCTGGTTGTGGCACACCCGCGGACGCGACCCCGAGCTGCGGCCGATCGCGGTCCAGTATGAGCCGCCGGCGGGCCTGAGCCCCGGCGAAGTCGGGACGTTGGTCGATGACTCCCCCGACATGCGCGACATCACCGCCACGCTCATCCATCTGGCCACGCGCGGCTACATCGCCATCGAGGAGAAAAATGAGGAGAAGTTCTTCGGCCTCATCGACAGCAAGGACTACTCCTTCCAGGCGCTCAAACCGGTCAGCGAGTGGGGGAGCTTGGCGACGCACGAGTGGGCCCTGATGAACGGCATCTTCGACACCGGCGAAGTCAACTTCGTGCCGCTGGACAGTCTGAAGAACAAGTTCTATGCGCACATTCCCAAGATTCGCGACCGGCTCTTCGACGGACTCATGCAGCGAGGCTTCTATAAGGCGCGTCCCGACCGGGTCAAGGCGGGGTATGTGGTGAGCGGGGTGCTGCTCGGCGCGCTTTTGGCCGGATTCGGCGGCGCCGCCGCCGAACGCTTTGGCATCGCGCCCTTTGCCGCGGTCCTCTGCGGCATTCTCACCGGCCTGATCATTGTCGGTTTCGGGTTCATCATGCCGGCGCGCACCCGCAAGGGCGCCGAGGCGCTCGAGGGTGTCCTCGGATTCCAGGAGTTCCTGCGCAAGGTGGAAGGCCCGCGTTTCTCGCGCGCCGACCTCAAGCCGGACCTGTTCGAGAAGTATCTGCCCTACGCCATGGCGCTCGGGGTCGAGGCCAATTGGGCCAAGGCCTTCGAGGGGATCGCGGAAATGTCGCCGTCGTGGTATCGCGGCGCCACGCCCGGCGGCATCTTCCATCCCGCCGCCTTCACTTCGCGGCTGGGGGCGATGTCGACCACCGCGACCTCGGTGATGTCGTCGGCGCCGCGCGGTCGCTCGGGCGGCTCCGGCTTCGGCGGCGGCGGGTTCTCCGGCGGCGGCGGCGGCGGTGGCGGCGGCCGCGGCTTCTAATCCGTCACATACCACAGTCCAAAGAATCGGCCGTCATTCCAACCTCCGGCGCTCTTGGCCGGAGGTTGGAATCTTTGTTTCCCGCAGCATTGGTCGTCAACCTGCTTGCCTCATTCACGCGTGATCTCGTAATTACCACGCGATTGACGATGTCCACCCGCCGCCTGCCATTCTTCGAACGCAACCTGACCCTCTGGGTGGTGGCCTGCATGGTCCTCGGTGTCCTTCTGGGCAAGGGACTACCCGGCCTGTTGGGAGCGCTGCGCGGCCTGGAGTTCGGCGAGGGCAGCCAGATCAATCTGCCGATTGCGGTGCTCATCTGGCTGATGATCATCCCGATGATGATGAAGGTCGACTTCGGCGCGATCCGTCAGGTCGGCCGCAGACCGCGCGGGCTTCTGGTCACGCTGGTTGTCAACTGGCTGGTCAAGCCGTTCTCGATGGCTCTCATTGGCTGGGTCTTCTTCCGCTACCTGTTCAGCGCCTGGATCACGCCCGCCGAGGCCGATCAGTACATCGCCGGCTGCATCATCCTCGCCGCCGCGCCCTGCACCGCGATGGTCTTTGTCTGGAGTTACCTCACCGATGGCGACCCGGCCTACACGCTGGTGCAAGTCTCGCTTAACGATCTGATCATGCTGGTGCTGTTTGCGCCGCTGGTTCGCTTCCTGGTCAGCGGGGCGTCGTCGCTGTCGGTGCCGTTTATGGTCCTGCTGTATTCCGTGATCGCCTTCATCGTAATTCCGCTGGCGATCGGCATCATCCTGCGTCTCTGGCTGATCCGCGTTCATGGCCGCGACTGGTTTGAGGGCGCATTCCTGCCGCGGCTGTCGCCGGTTACGATCGTCGCGTTGCTGCTCACGCTGGTCTTGATCTTCGCCTTCCAGTCGGAGAACCTCACCACGAAGTTCTTCCACGTCGCATTGATCGCCGTGCCGATCCTGATCCAGGTCTACTTCAACTCCTCGCTCGCCTATGGCCTGATGCGCTGGCTGAAGGTCCCGTACAGCGTCGCCGCGCCGGGGGCCTTGATCGGCGCCAGCAATTTCTTCGAACTGGCGGTGGCCACCGCGATTGCGCTGTTTGGCCCCGAATCGGGCGCGGCCCTGGCCACCGTGGTCGGGGTCTTGGTCGAAGTCCCGGTCATGCTCTCGGTCTGCGCGGTCTGCAACCGCACCCGTCACTGGTTTGCCGCTTCCGCCTGAAAGTCAATGATTCATCTGCGGCGGGCACCTCCCGTGCCGGTCTGCGCGCCCTTCTTTACGGCGCGCAGGACTTTTGACACACCGCCGGCGCGATTCCCCGTAGATTGTCGGATCGACCAAGGAGGACGGCCATGGACGCAAAGAAGAGCATCGAGATGTTGAATAAGGGCGTCGCCGATGAACTGCAGGCGGTGCACCAGTACATGTACTGGCATTTCCACCTCGACGATCAGGGCTATGGACCCTGGGCGAAGATGTTCAAGCGCATCGCCATCATGGAAATGGCGCATGTCGAGGAGTTCGCCGAACGGATCCTGTTTCTGAAGGGCGATGTCAAGATGGCCCCGGCCGGACCGGTGGAGAAGATCACCGATCCGCAGAAGATTCTCCATCGTGCCGCCGAGATGGAGCGCGAGGCGGCCGCGACCTACAACAAGTTCGCCATCAAGTGCAGCGAGAACTCCGACGCCGCCTCCAAGCACATATTCGAGGAGCTGGTCAAAGACGAAGAGGGGCACTACGACGAGTTTGACAAGCAGTTGGAAAACATCAAGCGCTTCGGCCCGAACTACCTGGCGCTGCAGTCCTTCGGCACTCTGCCGGAGGCGGGCGGCCCGTCCGCCGACTGAGCGATTCCGCCGTCGCAACGACCCGACGCGGGGCCGATCCGATGATCGGCCCCGTGCTTTTTTGTGGAAATCTCCTGCTGGCATTCGTCATTCCGCGGGTGTAATCTGCCGGATGGGAGAATGACACATGATCGATTCGAATCTTGAAGCCCGCTGCATCAACACGCTCCGTTTCTTGTCCGCCGACGTGGTGGAAAAGGCCAGGTCCGGCCATCCCGGCGCCCCGATGGGGATGGCGGTGACGGCGCATGTCCTCTGGGACCGTTTCCTGTCGCACAATCCGCGCGATCCGCGCTGGCCCAACCGCGACCGATTTGTGCTCTCGGCCGGACACGCGTCGATGCTGCTGTATTCGCTTCTGCACCTGACCGGCTACGATCTGCCGCTGGAGGAGATCCGTCAGTTCCGTCAATGGGGCAGCCGGACTCCCGGACATCCTGAATTCGGCCACACGCCGGGTGTCGAGATGACCACCGGTCCGCTCGGGCAGGGGTTTGCCAGCGGCGTGGGAATGGCGCTGGCCGAACGGGCCCTCGCCGCGCAGTTCAACCGGCCGGGGCATGAGATCATCGACCATTACACCTACGCGATTGTCTCCGACGGCGACCTGCAGGAGGGGATCAGCGGCGAGGCGGCCAGTCTGGCCGGGCACCTCGGGCTGGGGAAACTGATCTATCTCTACGATGACAACCAGGTCCAGATCGATGGCCCGACGTCGCTGGCTTTCAGCGAGGATGTCGCGCGTCGCTTCGAGGCCTACCGCTGGCAGGTGATCGGCCCGATCGACGGCATGGATGGCGCCGAAGTCGAATCGGCAATCCGTCGCGCGCAAGCCGAGACTTCGCGGCCATCGCTGGTCATTTGCCGGACCATCATCGGCTACGGCAGCCCGACGCAGGGGACCGCCAAGACTCACGGCGAGCCGCTCGGCGCCGACAACCTGCGCGCGGCCAAGCAGAAACTTGGCTGGCCGTTGGAGCCGATGTTCCACATACCCGATGATGTCCTCGATCATATGCGCCAGGCGGTGGTGCGCGGACAGAACGCGCAGGAGGCATGGACCGCGCGCCTTGCCGATTACGCGCGCGCCTTCCCTGAATTGGCCGTCGAATTGAAACGGCGACTGTCGGGTGCTCTCCCCGAAGGATGGGACAAGCCGCTGGCAACCCTGTTCGATGATAACACCGCGGCGATGGCCACCCGCGACGCCTCCGGCAAAGTGATCAACGCGCTGGCGGCGACGCTGCCTCTGATAGGCGGTTCGGCCGATTTATCGCCCAGCAATAAGACCCTGATCGCCGGGCAGCCCGATCACTCGGCGGCCGAGCCCGGCGCGCGCAATCTGCGATTCGGCGTGCGCGAGCATGCCATGGCGGCAATCGCGTCGGGGATCGCGCTCCATGGCGGCTTTGTGCCGTATGTGGCGACGTTCCTCACCTTCTCCGATTACATGCGCCCGGCGATCCGTCTGGCGGCGCTGATGGGTCTGCGGGTTATCTATGTCTTCACCCATGACTCCATCGGCCTCGGGGAGGATGGCCCGACGCATCAGCCGATCGAGCATTTGCTGGCCCTGCGCGCCGTTCCCAACCTCACGGTGATCCGCCCCTGCGATCCGGTCGAGACCGCCGAGGCGTGGCGCAGCGCCATTGTTCGCGCCGAAGGCCCGACCGCGTTGATCCTCACCCGCCAGAAAGTCCCGACCCTCAAACGCGCCGAACTGGCGCCGGCGCACGATTTACAGCACGGGGCTTACACTCTCTGGCAGTCGCATGGCGATCCGGAGTTGATTCTGATCGGCACCGGTTCCGAGGTGTCGCTGGCATTGGCCGCCGGGCGGCAGTTGGCCGCCGAGGGAATCGCGGTGCGTGTGGTAGCGATGCCCTCCTGGGAGTCGTTTGATGCGCAGCCGGATGGGTACCGCGCGCAGGTTCTGCCGCCGCACATCCGTGCCCGTGTCGCGGTCGAAGCCGGCGGTGTGCTCGGCTGGGAACGGTATGTCGGGCTGGAGGGCGCGGTCATTGGCATGCGCGGCTACGGCGCGAGCGCTCCCGACAGCGTCCTCTATGACAAGTTCGGCATCACCACCGAGCAGATTGTCGCGCGTGCCCGCGCGCTGCTTGGCGCCGCCATCACGACCGACAACCGGATCTATGCCCAGCCGACATGATTACACACATCTCCTTCGAAGCGGCCGCGCAGTGGGAGGCGGTCCAACGCACCTGGGATCATCTGGCCAAGGATCGGATCATTGAGCGCATCTGGCAGCGCGATCACACCGTCTGGAAACCCAGACCCGATGAGATCGCCAACCGTCTCGGCTGGCTCGATATCGCCGCGCGCATGTGGGAGGAGGTCGGCGATTTGCGCGGATTCGCCGATGAGGTCCGTCGCAGCGGCCTGACCGATGCGGTGCTGCTGGGGATGGGGGGCTCCAGTCTGGCCCCCGAAGTCTTCAGCCGCTCGCAGCGTGTGGCCGATGGTTTCCTCCGTCTCCATGTGCTCGACTCGACCGACCCGGGCGCGGTGCGGGAAATCCAGGATCGGATCGACCTGACACGTACGCTGTTTATCGTCGCCACCAAATCGGGCGGCACAGTCGAGACACTCTCCGGCTTCAAGTATTTCTTTAACGCGGTCGCGGATGCTGTTGGCATTAAGCGGGCAGGGGAGAAGTTCATCGCCATTACAGACCCTGGTTCCAGCCTCGAGCAGCTCGCTTCCGACAGCCAATTTCTCCGCACCTTCCTCAATGATCCGGAGATCGGCGGACGATATTCGGCGCTGTCGTATTTCGGGCTGGTCCCGGCGGCCTTGATCGGGATGGAACTGGAGCGGGTATTGGTCAGCGCCATCCACGAAATGGAAAAGAGCCGGGCGGAGGTGCCGCGCAATTCATCGGCCGCCTGCGGCGCGGTGATCGCCACCCTGGCGCAGCTGGGACGCGACAAGTTGACCTTTCTCATCCCGGAGCCCCTCTCCAGTTTTGGCGACTGGGTGGAGCAGTTAATCGCCGAGAGCACCGGCAAGGACAGTGTTGGCATCCTGCCGGTGGTTGGGGAGACGCCGGGGGATCCGTCGGAATACGGCGGCGACCGTGCGTTTGTCCTGATCCGGCATTGCGATGATGAGAGCCACCTTGAACTGGCCCATGAACTGAGCGAGGCCGGCCATCCGATGATCGTGATGACCTACGAGGATGCCACCGACCTCGGCGGGTTGATGTTTCTCTGGGAGATGGCGACCGCGGTGGCCGGGCATGTGCTCGGCATTCATCCCTTTGATCAACCCGACGTCGAATCCGCCAAGGTCCGGGCGCGCGCAGCATTGGCCGACCTCCGCGCAACCGGGCATATGCCGCGTATCGATCCCGCCGCGGCCGACGATGGCATCGCGGTCTACGGCGCGGACTCCGGCACAGTCGCAGAAGTCATCGGCCGATTCATCGGCCAGACTCGCTTCGGTGACTACATCGCCATTCAGGCCTATCTGACCCCGTCGCCGGCGCATGATGAGCTGTTGTCCCGTCTGCGTCTCGGATTGCGGCGACGTTTTCATGCCGCCACTACGGTGGGGTATGGGCCGCGGTTTCTCCATTCGACCGGTCAATTACACAAGGGGGATCGGGGCAATGGCCTCTTTGTGCAGATCACCTGCGACGAAGCCAACGATCTGCCCATCCCCGACAGCGCCGGCGCGCCGGAGTCATCGCTGAGTTTCGGCGCGCTCAAACTGGCGCAGGCCATCGGCGATGGCGAGGCGCTGCGCGCGGCGGGACGGCGTCTGCTGCGGGTGCACCTGCGCGACCAGGACGCCGGACTGGCGAAACTGGTTTCGATCCTGGCCGGATGAGCATATCGTTGTCGCAACGCAAGCCGGGGGACAGACAGCATGGATCAGGACACACTCAAACGTCAGGCCGCCGACGCGGCGGTCGCGTTCATCCAATCGGGCATGGTGGTCGGCCTGGGGCATGGCTCGACCGCGCTGGCGGCGGTACGCATCCTGGCCGACCGGTTGACACGCGGTGAACTGCGCGACATTGTCGCCATCCCCTGTTCGCCGGAGATCGAAACGGAATCGCGCCGTCTGGGCATCCCACTTTCCACGCTGGAGGATCACCCGCGCATCGACCTGACCATCGATGGCGCCGACGAGGTCGACCCGCAACTGAATCTGATCAAGGGCGGCGGCGGGGCGCTCTTGCGCGAGAAGATCGTCGCCCAGGCCTCTCATCGCGAGGTGATCATGGTCGATGAATCGAAACTCTCGCCGCGGCTGGGCACCAGGTGGGCGGTTCCGGTCGAAGTTCTGGAATATGGCCTGCGCTCCCAGCGCGAGTTCATCGCGTCGATCGGCGGACGCCCGGAATTGCGTCTGCGCGAAGGCGCGCCCTTCCGCACCGCCAACGGCCACCTGATTCTCGACTGCAATTTCGGGCCGATCGCCGATCCGGCCGCGCTGGCGGCGCAGCTCAAGCAACGTACCGGCATCATCGAGCATGGGTTGTTTGTCGGCGTGGCCACCGAGGTTGTCGTCGCCGGGGCCGCCGGTGTACGGATTCTCAAGCGTCAGGGGGGGCGTTGATGCAAATCGGCATGATTGGGCTGGGACGGATGGGCGGCAACATGACGTCGCGTCTGTTGGCCGGCGGCCACCACGTGGTGGGCTATGCGACAGACCGCGACTCCGTCGTCGCCGCCGCGCGTGAAGGCGCCATCGCGGCCGATTCGCTGGCCGATGTGGTGGGCAGACTTGCGCCACCGCGCGCAGTCTGGGTGATGGTCCCCGCCGGCGCGCCCACTGAGGAAACGGTCCAGGGGCTGATCAAACTGCTGTCGCCCGGCGACACGATTCTCGAGGGCGGCAATTCCAACTACAAAGATTCCATGCGCCGCGCCGCATCCGCCGGCAAGGCCGGTGTCCACTATCTGGACGTTGGCACCTCCGGCGGCATTTGGGGCAGGACCGAAGGGTACAGTCTGATGATCGGCGGTCCGTCGGAGGCGGTCGAACGTCTGCGGCCGATCTTCGCCACGCTGGCGCCCGCGCCCGACAAGGGGTGGGGGCATGTCGGACCCTCCGGCGCCGGGCATTTCGTCAAGATGATCCACAACGGAATCGAATACGGCATGATGCAGGCGATGGCCGAGGGCTTCGACCTGATGAAACGCAAGACGGAACTGCAACTGGATCTGCATCAGGTCGCCGCGATCTGGCAGCATGGCAGCGTGGTCCGATCCTGGCTTCTCGACCTAACCGAGCGGGCGTTGGCCGGCAATCCGAATCTCGATGGCATCGCCGCCTATGTCGAGGATTCCGGCGAGGGACGCTGGACGGTCATCGAGTCGATCGATCTGGCCTGTCCGGCGCCGGTGATCACGCTGGCGCTGCAACGGCGGTTCCGTTCGCGTGATGCCGCGCCCTTTGCCGACAAACTGCTGGCGGCGATGCGCCAGCAATTCGGCGGCCACGCGGTCAAGACCGAGAGCCGATGAGGACCTTAACGTGAGCCCGCAATCCATCCCGCCCACCACGATTGTGATCTTCGGCGCCTCTGGTGATCTGACCCGGCGCAAACTGGTCCCGGCGCTCTTCCATCTGTTCCGCAAGGGGCAATTGCCGGGCGAAACGCGTGTGGTCGGTTTCGCGCGGCGCCCCTACTCCGATGATGAATTCCGCGCGCATCTGCGCGAGGGACTCGAGACGCTCGCCGGCGGCGTGGCCAACCCCGATGACTGGACGGCCTTCGCCGCGCGCATCAACTACGTCCAGGGCGATCTCGACCGCAGCGACGATTACCGCAAACTGGAAGAGGCACTCGCCCGACTCGACCCCGCCGACCGTGCGCGGCTCTACTACCTGGCGACCGCGCCGGAGTACTACGCGACCGCCGCCGCCTACATCGGCGTCGCCGGGATGGCCGATCAGAGCCGCGGACGACGGCACATCGTAATCGAGAAGCCATTCGGTCGCGACCTCGGCACCGCGCGCAACCTCAACGCCGCGCTGCATGCGGTCTTCGCCGAAAGCCAGATCTACCGCATCGACCACTACCTCGGCAAGGAGACGGCGCAGAACATCCTCTACTTCCGCTTCGCCAACACCATCTGGGAACCGGTCTGGAACCGACGTTACATCGACCATGTCCAGATCACCGTCGCCGAGACCGTCGACATCGGCAACCGTGGCGGCTACTACGACCACGCCGGCGTGGCGCGCGACATGTTTCAGAACCACCTGCTGCAACTGCTCTGCCTGATCGCCATGGAGCCGCCGGCGTCGTTCCAGGCCGACATGCTGCGCAACGAGAAGGTGAAGCTGCTATCGGCGGTCCGTCCGGTCGACATCGCCGACACGGTACGGGCCCAATACAACGGCTACCGCGGCCATCCCGGCGTCGCCCCCGATTCGACCACCCCGACCTACGCGGCGATCAAGCTCTACCTCGACAACTGGCGCTGGAAGGGTGTGCCCTTCTACCTGCGCTCGGGCAAGGCGCTCAAGGAACGGATCAGCGAAGTGGATGTGCACTTCCAGAGTCCGCCGCATGTAATGTTCAATCTGCCGTCGGGGAAGGACCTCTCGCCCAACCAACTGTCGATCCGCATCCAGCCCGATGAAGGGATCCGTCTGCAGTTCGAAGCCAAGCGTCCCGGCGCCTCGCAGGAGACCGTGTCGGTGGCGATGAAGTTCGATTATGATGAATCGTTGCCGGGCGAGCCCTTGCCGGAGGCCTACGAACGTCTGCTCCTGGATGCGTTGCGCGGCGACGCGGCGCTGTTTATGCGCTCCGATGAGATCGAGACCGCCTGGCGGATCATCGATCCGATCATCGCCGGCTGGAATTCGCCCGATGCGCCGCCGCTCTGCTTCTACGAACCGGGCAGTTGGGGACCGCCGGCCGCCGATGAACTGCTGGCGCGCAAGTCGCGCCACTGGCGGCTGGGCTGCCCCGATGACCTCGCATAGTTGAAATCGCCAGAGGGCCATGAACCCGGACTTTCAGGTCTTTCCCGATCGCGCGGCGCTGGCCGCCGCGGCGGCCGCGCATGTCATCGAGGTGACCGCCGCGGCCATCGACCGCTTCGGCATCTGCCGGGTCGCGCTGTCGGGCGGGCAGACGCCGGAGCCGGTCTACCGTCTGCTGGTCAGCGCCCACATCGACTGGCAACGTGTCCACCTCTTCTGGACCGATGAACGGTGCGTGCCGTCCGACCATCCTGACAGCAACTATGGCATGGCACGACGCGCGCTGTTGGACCATGTCCCGGTTCCGCCGGGCAATGTGCATCGCATCCACGGCGAAGATCCGCCGGCGCAGGCGGCCGCGGACTATGAGCGTCAATTGCGCGACCACTTCGCCGCGCCCCTGCCGCGATTTGATCTGATTCTCCTGGGACTCGGCGCCGATGGGCATACGGCGTCGCTGTTCCCAAATGCGACGACTCTGCGCGAGCTCAAGCGGCTGGTGGTGCCGGCCCAACATCCGGGGACCGGACAATGGCGGGTAACACTCACGCTGCCGGCGCTCAATGCCGCCGCAAGCGTGGCGGTGCTGGTCACAGGGGGCGACAAGGCGGAGGCGGTCCGGCAGACGCGTTCCGGCACCGACCCGTCGTTGCCGTTGGTCCAAGTCCATCCGCTGGGTGCCCATATCAGCTGGTTTGTCGACCGGGCGGCGGCGGGGGAGTAGGGCGGGGGTGACCCTAAGCGGGCTAAAAAATCTCACTTGACGGCCCGCTTGCTTCTGCCGATTCTACCAGCGGAAGCAACTGGAAACAGCCGTCGCTCACGAAGGTCTAAGCTCTGGAACACTCCCGGAAAACCGTAAGGACGCACGACCTGTTTCTACGGCCATAGGGGCCAGGGGAGGTGGGACCCCCGGGTTGTCCCATGCAAGAAAGGAACGTGGAGTATGCCGGAAGGCACCGTGAAGTGGTTCAACGACGCCAAGGGATATGGGTTCATCTCCCAGGAGGGCGGCAAGGACGTGTTCGTGCACCATCAGGCCATCATGATGGAGGGCTTCCGCAGCTTGAAGGAAGGGGACCGGGTCTCCTTCGAGATCGTCGAAGGTCCCAAGGGCCCGCAGGCGGCGAATGTCAAGCGCGTCGGCGGCTGAGACACGACCATAACGCACCGCGCTCCCTGCGCGGCCGCACCCATAACCCCCGGACCGATGGTCCGGGGGTTTTCATTTCCGTGTCCCGCAGTTGCCCGGCGAAGGCGCTCTTCAATGCGATGCCCGGTCGGCGTTGCGCCAGTGCAGCGATTGGAAGCGCGGCAACGTCCGCAGGGAATCCAGGTCGGGATCACGCTCCACCCAATCCATGTGCGCAAATCCCGCCTTCACCGCGTTCTCGAGGCAGTCGATCGACTTGTCGGGCTTGCCCGCCAACGCGAGCAGGCAGGCGACATTGTATTGAATGCGCGCATTCGCCGGGTCGATGGTCATCGCCCGCTCGGCCCAGGCGACCCCGAGTTCCTGATTGCCCAACCGTGAGTGGCAGACCGCGCCCATGGTCACGGCGTTGGCGTCATCGGGGTTTAATTCGAGATGCTTCTGCAGGAGGGCCAGCGCCTCCTCGTAGGAATGACGCGCCTCGGCGGTGCGTCCCAGCGCGGTGTAGGTCTGCGCGGCGAAGTAGCGGGCCTCGGGATCGGGACGCACCCTGCAGGCCTGCTCGAACAACTGCGCCGCCCGTTCGGTTTCCCCGTGCTGGAAGCAGCCGCGCCCGAAGAAGTAGTAGGTCTCGAACAGCCCCGGATTGAGCGCGGTCGCGCGCTTGAATTCCGTTTCGGCTTCGAGTAATTGTCGCCATTCACGGGGCGCAGCAATGAGGAGCGCCGTTGTCCTGATTCCACTATCTTTTTGTCAGAAAAAACCCGACTTTGACGGTCCGTGAATACTGCGCGCGCCAGCCGCCTTTTAACTTCCGGCGTGACTGTGCCCAAAGGAGGAGCTGTTATGCCAAGTGTGTGTGGGAAGGCCGCCTGTCGGTTGATGGTGTGTGCGGCGCTTCTGGTTGTCCTGCTTGTACCCGGCGCGGCGAATGCCGTGGAGGGGATGTGGCCGGTGTTTGCGCTCGAGCAGTTGAACTTCGACAGTCTGAAAGCCATGGGTCTGCAACTGGATCGCGAGGCGATCTACAATCGCGACAACGGCGGCCTCTGCGCGGCCGTGGTTCAGTTGGGCGGCGGGACGGGGTCGTTTGTCTCCCCCAGCGGGCTCATCATCACCAATCACCACGTCGCCTTCGGCGCGGTGCAGGCCGCCAGCACCGCCGAGAAGAACTACGTTGAGGAGGGCTTCATCGCCCACTCGATCGCCGAAGAGATTCCGGCGATGGGTTACAATTGCTATGTCATCAAGTCGTTCGAGGATGTGACCAAGGAAGTCCGGGGCGCGCTGAAGCCGTCGATGACTCCCGAAAAGCGGCACGAGGCGTATGATAAAGTCACCAAGAAGATCATTGCCCGCGGCGAGAAACCCGGCAATGTGCGCTGCGAGGTGGCGGCCTTCGACGGCGGGCTGACCTACATCCTGGTCACCTACTACCGCATTCAGGATGTCCGCATCGTGGCCGTGCCGCCGGAAGGCATCGGCAACTTCGGCGGCGAGATCGACAACTGGATGTGGCCGCGCCACACCGGCGACTATTCGTTCCTGCGCGCCTACGTCGCCCCCGATGGCACACCCGCCGAATACTCCGAGCAGAATGTGCCCTACCAGTCGAAGACCTATTTCCCGATCTCGGCCGGGCCGTTGAAGGAAGGGGACTTCAGTTTCGTCGTGGGGTATCCCGGCGGGACATCGCGCTTTGCCAGTTCCTATGAGATCGAAGACGGGCTCGAATTCTACTATCCGACCAGCGTGCGCTACCGCAAGGCGCTGATCGGCATCATGGAGGAGGCCGGCGCCCGCGATCCCGAAGTGGCGGTCCGCGTCTCCAACGACATCGCCGGGCTGGCCAACTACCTCAAGAATTTCGAGGGAATGCTCAAAGGACTGAAGAAGGGGCATGTCCTCGATCTGCGCCGTGAACGCGAAGCGCGGCTGACCGCCGCGATCGCCGCCGACAAGGCGCTGGCGAAGAAGTACGCCCAGACCCTGCCGGGTCTGAAGGCCATGTACGAGGAACGCCGCCAGTACCGCGAAAAGTCCACGGTCCTGGGCTGGATGCGTCAGGCCTCCGACCTGCTCGGTTTGGCAAACCGGCTCTACAAGTGGAGCATCGAAAAGACCAAACCCGACATGCAGCGCGAGCCGGGGTACATGGAGCGCAATGTGCCGTCACTGATCCGCCGGACCAAGGAGGCGCAGGTCAACCTGGTGCCCGATGTCGAGCGGACCATGCTCAACTACGTGTTCGCGCAGGCGATGCGTCTGCCTGCCAGCCAGCGGATCGTCGCCCTCGATCAACTGATCGGCGACACCACCGCCGGCGTGGAAGCGGCCGTGGCGGCCTTCACCGGAAAACTCTATGCCGGCACTCAGGTGGGCAATCTCGACGAGCGCATGGCCATGCTGGAGATGACGACCGAGCAGTTGCTGGCACGCGATGACTCGTTCATCAACCTGGCCGCGGCCCTTTACGACGAGTTCGAAGACTCGCGCAAACGGGGGGAGGCCTTCGCGGCGCTTTCCGAGAAGCTGAACTCCGAACTGGTGGCGGCCGGGCGCGAAGCCAATGTCGGTCCGGCCTATCCGGATGCCAACGGGACCATGCGACTAAGTTATGGGTTCGTCATGGGTTACTCTCCCGCCGATGCAACGCACTATGACGCGTTCACCAAACTGGGCGGGGTCATCGAAAAGGAGACCGGCGAGTCGCCCTTCAACAGCCCGAAGAAGCTGATTGACGCGGCGCGGGCCCGCGATTTCGCCCGCTACATGGACTTAACTTTGGGCGATGTTCCGGTCGATTTCCTCACCGACCATGACACCACCGGCGGCAGTTCGGGCAGTCCGGTGCTCAACGCCCGCGGCGAACTGATCGGGTTGTGCTATGATGGCAACTACGAAGCCATTGCGGGCGACTATGAATACGACCAACGGGTAAACCGCACCATTAATGTGGACTCGCGTTATATCCTTTTCACGCTCGACAAGGTGATGGGCGCAACCGAATTGCTCAACGAGCTGTCGGTGCGCGGCGCAGTGTCCAGCGCCGAGTAGCCGCAAGCCGCAGAACACACTCCGGTGCGTCCCGGCACTACGGGCCACGTCCCCTGCGCAGAAATCGCGCAGGGGACGTCTCTTTTTGCGGTCGCTGCCGCAACAATACGCACAATTCACGGCGGTTCTGCGTATACAATGTTGGATTCGCAGCACCTCGTCCACCGCAGGACGCATCGGCCGCCGGTCGCGGGCCGAAACAAGCAGTCCGACCGAACCTCGTCTGTGAAACTGGCACATCGGCCAGAAAAGCCATCGCAGGGAGGGTGTCATGACGTGCATTCCGCGCTTGATCGAAATCGAACTGCCCCCGTTGTTGTCGGCCAACTGGGGCACACGCGTCGATCAGGTGGTCGCGGCGGTGTCGGCATCGACATCGACGTGCCGTATCAATCACGGGATCCCGCATGGTTTCGGGCAGGGACGCTGTCCCTGCCGGGCTGTGTCGCTGGCCACCTGCGGCAGCGTCTGCGGCGAGGAAGCCGATCTGAAGCTCTGCTTCCGCAAGGGCTACCTCTGCGCGGTGGGTTGCTGGCTCTCCAAGGTGCGAGCCATGCCGCAGCATGACTTCTATGCCTTGGCCGAGCATCTGCGGCGCGCCATGACCGCGGCGGTCGGCGCGCCCGCGGTTCTGCGGCACCCACACGGCCAGGCCGAAATCACCTATCGCTGGCAGGGCGAAGCCCAGCATGTGCAAATGCTGATGGATGAAGCCGATGGCCAGCGGATCGTCATCGTCGCCAACGACCCCTGGGTCTGCTCGTGGTGCACCGCGCATTAGCGATCCCGGCACGCTGACACAATTCCGAAAAACCTCCGGACACCGGTTGTTCTGACCGGCGAAATTTCCCAATTTGACCCCCTGATTGCCGCTATTGTTGCGCGGCGGTTGTGCTGTTTTTTGTCGGTCTGCCCCGGCGGCGGAGCGCCGGAACGACAGGAGAAGCGACGATGTCCATTGTCCTGGACGGCTCCAACCTCACAATCGAGAAACTCACGCGGATCGCCCGCGACGGCGAGAAGGTGGAACTGGCGCCGGCGGCCCTGGATCGCATCAAGGCCTGCCGCGCCTTGCTGGAGGAGAAGATCCGCGCGCACGAGATCATGTATGGCGTCAACACCGGCATCGGCGAGTTCTCGGAAGTGGTGCTCAACGATGATCAGGTGAAGGATTTCCAGCGCTACCTGATCTACAACCACGCCGCCGGGATCGGCGACCCGGCGCCGATCGAGCATGTGCGCGGCGCGATGGCCGGGCGCATCAATGTCCATGCCCATGGCAACTCGGGCTGCCGTCCCGAGATTACCCTGACCTTTGTCGAGATGCTCAACCGCGGCGTCACTCCGGTGGTCTGCCAGAAGGGATCGGTCGGTGCTTGCGGCGATCTGGCGCCGATGTCGCAGATCGCCCTGCTGTTGCTCGGCGAGGGAGAGGCCTTCTATCAGGGACAGCGCCTGCCCGGCAAGGTGGCGCTGGAGAAAGCCGGCATCCCCGTTCCCGGCCTGCAGGCGCGCGATGGACTGGCGGCCATTAACGGCTCCAACCTGCTGACCGCGATGAGCGCGCTGCACCTCCACGACATGGACCGCTGGCTCAAGCAGGCCGAGATCGCCTGCGCCATGAGTCTGGAGGCGCTGCTGGCCAACCTCAAGCCCTATCAACCGAAACTGCACGAGGTCCGCGGGTTCCCCGGCGCGATGCGCAGCGCGCGCGCGATCATGAAGTGTATCAGCGGCTCCGACCTGGTCACCGGCAAGATGAAGACCAAGGTGCAGGACGCGTACTCAATGCGCTCCTCGCCGCAGGTGATCGGCGCGGCCCACGACGCGTTGGTCTATGCGCGCAAGCAGGTGGAGACCGAACTCAACGGCATCGGCGACAACCCGATTTTCTTCCCCGAGGAGAAACTGACCCTGACCGGCGCCAACTTCCAGGGCAGCCCGGTCTCCCTGCCGATGGATCTGGCCGGGGCGGCGATCACCATGGTCTGTGTCCTCTCCGAGCGCCGCCTCAACCGCCTCACCAATCCCGCGCTCAGCGTCGGGCTGCCGCCGTTTCTGACCAAGGGCGCCGGGATGTTTTCCGGGATGATGCTCAGCCAGTACACCTGCGACACGCTGATTGTCGAGCAGCGCATGCTCTCGATGCCGGCCAGCGTCGGCTCGATTCCCGCCGCCGCCGATCAGGAGGACTTCGTCTCGATGGGCATGAACACCGCGCTCAAGAACGAGCAGATTCTCGACAACGCCTACGGCATCCTCGGCATTGAATTCATGGCCGCCGCGCAGGGGCTGGATTTCCGCGACTTCACCCCCGGCGCGGGTGTCCGCGCCGCGCACGCCGTCATCCGGCAGCATGTCGCGCATCTTGACATCGACCGGCCGATGTATGTCGACCACAACATCATGAAGGACCTGGTGCGCTCCGGCGCGATCCTCGAGGCGGTCGAAAAAGCCGTGGGGTCGCTGGAGTGACCGTCGTCACGAAATCGACACAATGGGTCAAAACCATCACAACCAACAGGAGTCCCCGATGAAACGACACTGGGCGCTGCCCGCCCTGCTCGTCGCGCTCGTCGGCCTGGCGTCGGCAGTCACCGCGCAGGCCGAACCGATGTTTCCCTATCCCTACACCCAGACCGTGCTCGACAACGGACTCACCGTGGTGCTGGTCCCGATGGAAAGTCCCGGCATGGTCGCCTACTATAGCATCGTGCGCACCGGCAGCCGCGATGAGTACGAGCCCGGCCACTCCGGCTTCGCCCACTTCTTCGAGCACATGATGTTCCGCGGCACGAAGAAGTACCCGGGCGATGTCTACGACAAGCTGATGACCGAGATGGGCGCCGACGCCAACGCCTTCACCTCGGATGACGTCACCTGCTACCACATCGAGTTCGCCGCCGAGGATCTCGAGCTGGTGATGGAACTGGAAAGCGACCGTTTCCAAAACCTCTCCTACGCCGAGCCGGCCTTTAAGACCGAGGCGGGGGCGATTTACGGCGAGTATCGCAAGAGCGTCGCCAGCCCCGGCTTTGTGCTCTTTGAGACGTTGATGAACACCGCCTACGACGTTCACACCTACAAGCACACGACGATGGGTTTCGAGGCGGACATTGCGGCCATGCCGACGATGTACGATTACTCAATCGCGTTTTTCAACCGTTACTACCGTCCGGACAACATCGTGCTGGTCATCGTCGGCGACATCAAGCCGGAGCCGACGCTGGCGATGGTTCAGAAATACTACGGCGCCTGGCAGAAGGGGTATGTCCCGCCGCAGGTGCAACCCGAGCCGGAGCAGACTGCCCCGCGTCGCGCCGATGCCAAGTTCGCCGGTCGCACGTTGCCGATCATGGCCATCGCCTACAAGGCGCCGGCCTATTCGGCCACGGCCATCGAGCCGGCCGCCTGCATGCTTCTCGGTGATCTGGCCTTTGGCGAAACCAGCGAGATCTACAAGAAGCTGGTGCTCGACGAGCAGCGCGTGCAGTACCTGCGCGGCGGCGCCGGGCTCAATCGTGACCCCGGACTGTTTACGATCACAACCATGGTCAAGGACCCCGCCGACCGCGACGCGATCGAGCAGGAAATCTACAAGACCATCGCCTTCTATCAGGCCAACCGCGTCGACGACAAACGGCTGGCCGATGTGAAAAGCAGCGTCAAGTACGGTTTCCTGATGGGGCTGGAGACCCCCGGCGACGTCGCCGGACGGCTTGTCGACATGCTGGCCCTCACCGGGAGCATGGACTCGCTCAATCAATTCTACGAAACCCTGAACAAGGTCACGCCGGTGGACATCATGAACGCCGCCAATACGTATCTGACCGAGGCGCGGCGCACGGTGGTCGTGGTGGAGGGTCAATCATGACACGCAATTGCTGGACTGCCTGTGTTTGCACGGCCGTTCTGGCCGCCGTGCTCGGCGGCGGGATCGCCACCGCTTGGGGGATGAGCACCGTCGAACTGCCGGTCCCCTCCGATCCGACCGTCACATTCCGCATCATGTTCAAAGTCGGCACACAGAATGACCCGCCCGGCAAGGAAGGACTGGCAGCGCTGACCGCCGCCATGCTCAGCGACGGCGCCACGCTGCAGAACTCGTACGACCAGATCCTGCAGAAGCTCTACCCGATGGCCGCCGGCTACGGCGTCTCGGCCGACAAGGAAGTTACGGTGGTCAGCGGACGGGTTCACAAGGATCACCTTGACGCCTACCTCGAACTGTTGACGCAGGCGATCACCAGCCCCGCCTTCAGCGAGGCCGACTTCGAGCGCAACAAGACCAATGTGCTCAACTACCTCGACCGCACGCTCAAGTTTTCCAACGACGAGGCCTTCGGCAAGCAGGTGCTCTACGACGCGGTTTTTTCCGGAACGCCCTACGGGCATCCCGACGCCGGTCTGCCGGCCTCGGTGCGCTCGATCACGCTGGATGACGTGAAGAACTTCTATAAGACGCACTACACCACGGCCAATGTCGTGATCGGCCTGGGCGGGGGATATGACGCGGCGCTGGTCGAGAAAGTGAAGACGGCGCTCGGCGCGCTGCCGGCCGAGGCTCCACCGCCGGTGGCCAAGCCCGCGCCCGCCCCGATCAACGGTCTCGAGGTCGTGCTCGTCGACAAGGAGACGCAGGCGACGGCGATCAGTTTCGGATTCCCGATAAACGTGTTGCGCGGCGACCGCGACTGGTATGCCCTCTGGATCGCCAACTCCTGGCTGGGCGAGCATCGCAACTCTTCCAGCCATCTCTACCAGGTGATCCGCGAGGCGCGCGGCATGAACTACGGCGACTACTCCTATATCGAATACTTCCAGAACGGCTGGTGGCACTCGTTCCCGCCGCCGAACACGCCCCGCCGCCAGCAGTTGTTCGAGGTATGGATCCGTCCGGTGGCCAACGAGGCGGCGCACTTTGCCCTGCGCGCCGCGATCCGCGAAGTGCAGATGCTGATCGACAACGGCATGAAGGCGGAGGACTTCGAACTGACGAAGAAGTTTCTCAAGAAGTATGTCCGCCACTACGCGCCGACCACCGACTACCGACTGGGGTACAAGCTCGATGACGCCTTCTACGGCATCAACGATCATTTGGCCACCGCCGAGAAGATCCTCGATGAGATCACGCTGGCCGATGTCAACGCGGCGCTGAAAAAGCACCTGCAGACCGCCAACATGAAAATCGCGATGATCACCAACGGCGCCGCCGCGCTCAAGGAGGCGCTGGTCTCCAACGCTCCCTGTTCGGTCAACTACGCGACGCCCAAACCGGAACTGGCTGAGGAGGACAAGATCATCGGCGCCTACCCGCTGAAGATCGATCCGGCCAAGGTCGTGATCGTCCCGGTGGACAGCGCCTTTATGCGCTAAGCGCCATCGCTGTTGATTCGCTGAGTCGGCCCACCGCCAGGCGGGCCGACTTTTTTTGGGGCAAAAGCAAAAGCCCGCCGGGCAGAGTAGTCCCGCGGGCTTGGCCAGACACACGGCTATGCGCGTACTTGTGTTCGATCGCCATCGGAAGATGCTTGCTGCACCAGGCGCGCAAATTCGACGACCCAATCGTCGACTGCCGCGCACGCGTTTCGCCGATCACCGCGTTGCAGACGCAACAACGGACCCGCACGATGTTGCCTGTGCCGCGAAACTGCTTGGGACGCTGCTTGTGACCAGAACGAGCGATGGTAACCATACCTATCCTTCACTGCCCCTGTCTTAGTTATACGTAACTTGTGCCAAAAAGCCGAAGAAAAAAAGCACTAAATATTGGGTTTTCTTGGGTTTACGGGCCCATTTGTAGGGGTAGGGCAGCGATTTTCTCCCCAATTCGCCATAAGGCGGCCTAAAACCGATTAAATCGGGCTGGTTTGGGGGGGCGGCCCGGACCGTCTGCAAACGGGGGTGGGGTCGCTGGCTGGCCACTGCCTCCGAGTGCGGGCGCGCCTCCTTAATCACAATTGCCAACAGAGGGGGTCGGGTTTAGCTTCACCCCGTGCTTGTCCCCATGCTCTGACGATTTGCGATCGTGATAACCCGGGCGTCCGCGCCCCAAGGAGGCAGTCATGGTTGAGTTAACCGCTCTCTGGCTCCCGATCCTGCTATCCGCGGTCATCGTCTTCATTGCCAGTTCGATCATCCACATGGCGCCGCTGTGGCACAAAAGCGAGTATCCGCGGGTCCCCAATGAGGACAAGGTGATGGATGCGTTGCGCCCGTTGGCCATTCCGCCCGGGGATTACATGGTGCCGCGCTGCAATTCTTCAGCGGAGATGAAGTCGCCGGAGTTTGTGGAAAAACTGAAGAAGGGACCCGTCATGGTGATGACCGTGATGCCCAACGGCCGGATTTCGATGGGCAGGAGCCTGGTGCTCTGGTTTCTATACCTGATCGTTGTGAGCATTTTCGCGGCCTACATTGCCGGACGCGCACTGAATGCGCAGGCGCACTATCTCGAAGTCTTCCGCTTTGCCGGTTGCACCGCCTTCATCGGCTACTCGCTGGCGCTTTGGCAAATGTCGATCTGGTATCAGCGGCAGTGGAAATCAACGATACTGGCCACGATGGACGGTCTGATCTATGGTCTGCTCACGGCCGGCGTGTTCGGCTGGCTCTGGCCGCGGACCATGTAGGCCACAGGTCGGGAGGGGGACAGAATGCGACTGCGCAAATCCACCAAGATCGGCCGGCGCAAGGCGCTCAATGCGCTCGGCGAGTTCAAGCAGCGTCTGCGCGGAGTGCTGGCCGTGATCGGCGGCAGCGGCGCCACGCGCGAGGCGATCACCCGGCGGCTCAACGACAACGGCTGCCCGACCAGCCGCTCCTCGGTCACGCGCTGGATGAATCCGGAGAGCCGCGCGGTGCCGGATGCGTATCAGTTGCTGGTAATCAGTATGCTGGCGCAAGACATTTCAGTCGACTGGCTGATGGGCAAACGCCGCGCCCAAAGCGCCGCCGAACTCTTCATCGAGGCGCAGGGCAAGCGCCACTGACCGCGATCATGCAAACAGGCCCCATCCGCCGGGATGGGGTCTGTCGATTTTTTAGTAACGCGCCGGCTACCGCTTTGATTTCGACTCGTTCAACTTGCGCGCGAACGCGGTGATCGCCTCCCACTGACCGTCGGCGTGGATCCCCGCCTCCTCCAGCACCTTTTCCGCCGAACCGCTGCCGAGGTAGTGATTGCGACGGAACGAGTGGAGCGTGTGCTCCAGCCCCAGCCCCGAACGCACCCAGCGGTACATCGTCGGCAACGTGAAATCGGTGATCCCCATCGACTCGAGGGCCAGATGCTCCGGGAAGATGCGCTCGCGTTCGGCCGGCTCGAGCAGGTTGAACAGCTCCACCGATGAGACATAGTAGATATTCATGTTGTACTCGGCGGCGTCGAGACGGGGGAGAACCTCGCTGACGAAAATCGACGCGACCCCGTTGCCCTGCAGGATGACCGTGCCATCGTAACGCTTCGCCTTCGGATCGGCCTTACGGAGCGCATAGACGCCCTTGGTCGTCTGCATCCGGTCGGGAAGATGCAGCAAATCCCAATCGACCAATTTGTCGGCGGGGCGGGTGACAAACGGCGCGAGGACCGCGGGCCGATGCCGCAGCGCCGTGATCAGAAGCGGCCAGACCTCGCGCACATCCCAGGGCGTCAGCGTGATCATGACCTTGCCGGGAAAGCACTCCTGCAACAATTGCAGCGCCTGCGGGTCGGCATGGGTGGGGCCGTCCTCGCCGGTCTTCACGCCGGCGTGGGCGTTGACCATGATCCAGGTGTCATAGGGTTGGCCGGTGATGGCCTCGCGCGCCTGCTGGCCGATCCCGTGTAAGCGCGCCGCGATGTGTTCCAGCGCGGCAAGGAAGGCGCCATACGACGATGACACGCCGATGTGCGACCCGAAACTGGCCAGGCCGGACATGAAGGCGCCCATGCTGTCTTCACAGATGCCGCCAATCGGAACCAGCCGGGCGTTGGGGTTGCGCGCGGTGTGATACCACCCTTCGGGGAAACCTTTGGCGATGTGGGCGATGCTGGTCGAACCGGACAGGTCGGCGGCGGCGGCGAAAAAGCCGCCGTGCGTGCGCTTGTTCAATTCGCCCAGCGCCGTGCCCAGGGCGTCGCGCAGCGTGATCGCATCACCCGGCTTGTAGCAGAGCGCTTCGGGCGGTTCCTGCGCGCGGATCCCGCCGTCGGTGTAGACCACGCCTAAATCCGGCGCCCCGGCGGCTGCGCGGCGCATCCGTCCGTTGACCCGCTCGCGCGCCGCGGCTAGATGCTCGCCGGCAAAGGTGGTCAACTCGCGATCGTTTTCGATGGCGGCACGGATCACCATCAGGGTGTCGAAGTAGCACTTCTCGATCCGCTCCGGCGTCTTGTCCCCCTCGAAGCGGGGGCAAGTGGCGCCGAAGACCTCCTCGAACTCCATCAGCGACCGGTAGTATCCCTCGGAGGCGAACTTGTGCCCGGCGCCGTGGGAGGTGCGTCCTTCGATCCCGTAGCGCCACCCCTTGACGGTGCGATAGATCACCGCGGTGGGCTGGCCGTTGTCCAGCGACAACGCCAGACGTTGCGCGGCCAGCACCTGACGGAAATCCATTCCGTCGGGGACATAAATCGCGTTCCAATCGTGGAAGAGTGTCAGCTCCAGCGGATTCCACTGCACATACTCGCCGGGACCGCTCTCGTCGAGGCAGACATGGTTGGAGTCGATCGAGGCCTGGTTGTAATCGACGTGGAGAATGACATTCGACAGCCCGATGGTGGCCGCGGCCGCCAGCGCTTCGTGGACACGGCCCGGCGTCATCCCGCCTTCGCCTTCCAGCACATGCACCCGCGGCGGATCATCGCGATAGACATCCTTGGCGCCCAGCGCCAGGCCGAAGGCGGTCGGCACGCCGACGCCACTGGCGCCGGTGGCATGCTTCACAAACGGCACATAGCAGGTCGGGTGGCCATCCAGCGCCTTGGCGCGCAGTTGCCGGAACAGCGGCGTGGTGGTGGTTGGGTTGCGGCGGAACCCCAGCAGATCCTCCAGACGCAGCTGCCGTTTCTCCGGCGCCAGCAGATCGGGACGCGCCACCCGCGCCAGTTCGTTGCGCAGCGCCCAGTGGGCATAAAGCCCCATCGCTTTATGTCCGGCGGCGTAGGAGAGGATGTCGTTGTCCGGACGGTCGGGTTGGCCGAGGTCATAATCGAGCGACTGGTAGATGATCCCCTGCACGATCCGCCCCGACGAGATGCTGCCGCCCGGATGCCCCGAGGTGGGCACGAAGTTGTACAGGATGGCGCAGAGCGTGCGGTAGATCAGATCCAGTTTCTCCCACTGGCCGAGTTCGCTGGTGTCGAAACGCGCACCCTGCGCGGCCGGATGCGCCGCGATGTCGTAGAAACGGCCGCGCCGCGGCAGAAACGGCATGGCGGTCCGTGCGGAGGGGTGGGTTTCGGCGATGGCGGGCATATCAGAATCTCCTGCTGGGGTCGGTGTGTGTCTGTTGCGTCGAGTTTCTGTTTCCCTCAGAAACTACGGCATTCGACACGGGGCCGACACCGCTCCGGCAAAGTATTGACAGCTGCAACCGTCAGGATTTGACAACCATCGACGGCGACAAACGTTTAAGCGATTGGCTGCGTTGGAGTGGTAACAGGTGGTAGGCAGTATAACATGGGATGCGCGGAGTACGACCGCGACGTGTGCCCATCACAGGAAGTGAGGGAGCTCATGAACGTCGCTGTACGGGAATACCTGGCCCGTATTCGCACCGGGCCGGTCCAGTCTTACAAGCGCTTGGCGGTGGTTCCGCTGTTTGCCGAAGGAAACGGCGGCCCCGACTACATGACGTTGTCCGAGGCGATGGTCGCCGGAGTTCTGATCGTCACCGAAATGTCCGCCGATGGACGCGTCCCGGAATTGTTCGTCGAGAACGCCTCCGACCGTCCGATACTGCTGCTCGACGGGGAGGAGGTGGCCGGCGCCAAGCAGAATCGCCTGCTGAACACCTCGTTCCTGTTGAAGGGGAAATCAAAGACGCTGATCCCGGTCAGTTGCACCGAGCAGAGACGCTGGCATTACACCAGCAGCACCTTCGCGGATTCGGGCGTGGTCATGTCGCCGCAGTTGCGCGCGCGCAAGATGAACTCCGTTACCCGATCGGTGCGCGCCGAGGGCACGTTCCGTTCCGACCAGGGCGAAGTCTGGGATGGCGTCGCCGAACTGGCCTGCGCCACGTCGACCGGATCGCCGACCGGCGCCATGCGCGACACCTTCGCGCAGCGCGCCGAAGAGTTGCAGGACTACGTTTCACACATCACCGTGGAGCCCGGGCAGAATGGGATTCTGGTCTTCGTGGCGGGAGAAGCGATGGGATTCGATCTGCTCTCGCGCCCGGAGGCGTTCACCGCGCTGGCGCCGAAGCTCCTGCGGAGCGCCGCGATGGAGGCGCTTGCGGCGGGCAAAGACGACGGCGCCGCCGCCACCGTCGCGCGGCGGAGGCATTCCTTCGCCGCGCCGCTGAACTGACACCCACTCCGCACCCATCGATCGGACTGGGCGAGGACTGGCGGTTTGTGGCCGATGACTTGGTGGGCTCGGCGCTCGTTGTCGAGCGGGCCGTGATTCACTCCGCCTTCTTCCGCGCGCAGGGGGCCGTCAAGACCGACGATCAGTTTCCGTCGTTGGGCCGGCGGCGGGGATTCCGCAGCGACCGGCCGTAGGCGGGTCAACGGCAGAAAGAGAAATCTCTCACATCTTACTCCGTCTTAAAATTCCCCTCTCCCGCTGTCCCGGCGGGGGAGGGGAATTCGTTTTCCCCCGTGGTCTTGCGACGCCGCAAACCGGACCGGACCTGTCGCATTGAAAATTCAAGTGGCTCCGCAAATCTGCCCCTGCATCGGTCTGATTAAGAGCTTCTTGTGAAAATTTTGTCAATTTTTTGCACTGACCTCTTCCCAAGCCGCCGGAAATTGCGTATCCCTCACGCTCCCAATCGGGTCCCCTCCCCGGTTGGCGGCCAATAAGTCAGTGGTCCTGAGGGGTTGCCGCGGACGCCATGGAAGACCCGAAGCGGTCCCGCCGGAAGGTTACGAGCGTCGCGGTCTTATGATGTCAGAGCGAGAACAAGACAGAAACAGTCCTGATATCAGCTTGCCGCAGCTTTTCCCGCCCTGGACCAATCGCCTGCCGCTGGTCATCGCGCTGGCGGGGGTGGGACTGATCGTCGGCGCGGTCTTTTTCTTTTGGCATTTCGGGTCGCCGAAATTCACCGATGTCGGCTACCGTCCCGATCAGCCGGTACCCTACAGCCACAAACTGCACGCGGGCGATCTCGGCATCGACTGCCGCTATTGCCACACCGGGGTGGAGACCGGCCCGCACGCCGGGGTGCCGCCGACGCAGACCTGCATGAACTGCCACAAACTCGTCCTGCCGGAGAGCCCGAAACTGCTGCCGGTGCGCGAGAGTTGGGCGACGCGCGTGCCGATCGCGTGGGTCAAGGTGCATGATCTGCCGCAGTACGCCTACTTCAACCACGGTGTGCACGTGCGCGCCGGTGTCGGCTGCGAGAGTTGCCACGGAAACGTCGCGGAGATGGAGAAGGTGACCCTGCGCGAGACGCTTTCAATGTCCTGGTGTCTTGATTGCCACCGCAACCCCGACCCGCACCTGCGCCGTCCGGAGGATGTCACCAAGATGAACTGGACCCCCGGGCCCGACCACGCCTCGTATGTGGCCCGCTGGAAAACCGAGCACAAGATCATACCCCCGGAGGACTGCGCCGCGTGTCATCGTTAGATCCCAAGACACCGTCGTCCGGACGCGAATACTGGCGCAGCCTGGATGCCCGCGCCGAGACGCCGCTGGCGCAGGAGTATCTGCACCGCGAGTTCACCGAGGGCGCCTCCGAGCTGTTCGATGGCGTGTCGCGGCGCAAGTTCCTGTCACTGATGAGCGCCTCGGTGGCGCTGGCCACCTTCGCCGGGTGCCGCAAACCGGTCGAGAAAATCATTCCGTATGTCGTGCCGCCGGAGAATCTCGTCCCCGGCATTCCGCAGTATTACGCGACCACCATGCCCCTGGGCGCCCACGCCTACGGGCTGTTGGTCGAAGCGCACGAGGGGCGCCCCACCAAGATTGAAGGCAACACAAAGCATCCCGCAACCCGCGGCCGTTCGAACGCCATCCTGCAGGCGGCGATTCTGGGGCTCTATGATCCCGATCGCTCGCGGGTCGTCCTCCATAATGGGGGCGAGCGCACCTGGGCCGACTTCGTCGCCTTCTGGCGTCCGCTGCTGGAGAAGCACCGTCAGGCAGGCGGCGCGGGACTGGCGATCCTCTCGGAGGAATTTGCCTCGCCGACCCTGGCGCGGCTGAAAGCCGAATTCCACGCCGCCTTCCCGCAGGGGAAGTGGGTAGCCTATGAGCCGATGGCCTCGGAAAATGCGCTGCGCGGGACAGCCGCCGCGCTGGGGCAGGCGTTGCGCCCCGTCCATCGCTTCGACCGTGCCGCGCGCGTGCTGGCGCTGGACTGCGATTTCCTGCTGACCGAACCGGAATCAATCACCGCGACCACCGACTTCGCCGCGCGCCGCCAAATGTTGTCTCCCGCCGACGAGATGAACCGGCTCCATGTCGTCGAGGGCGGTTATTCCCTGACCGGCACGATGGCCGATCACCGACTGCGTTTGAAGGCAGGCCGGATCGGCGCTTTTGCCGCAACATTGGCCAATCTGCTGCGCGAGCGCGGGTTGGTCGTGGCCGGCGGCCAATTGCCCTCTGATTCCGCCATCGACCGCGACTGGCTTGCCGCTGTTGCCGATGATCTGATGGCGCATCGCGGCGCATCGTTGGTTTGCGCCGGCATGGCGCAGCCGCCGGCGGTGCATGCGCTGGTCGCCGCCATCAATTTCGCGCTCGGCAATGTCGGTCAGACGGTTGAGTACCGGCCGCTGCCTGATGCCGCCCTTTCCGACAGCGATCAGTTGGCCGCGCTCACCGATGCAATGCAGGCGGGAACGGTCGACACGCTGGTGATGCTGGGCGGCAATCCGGTCTACAATGCGCCGGCCGATCTGAAGTTCGCCGCCGCGCTCGCCAAGGTCGCCAACACCATCCACCTCTCGCCCTATCAGGATGAGACATCACGCCGCAGCCACTGGCATCTCCCGCGCGCGCATTTCCTCGAGGCATGGGGGGATGCCCGTGCCGTCGATGGCACACTCAGCGTCATGCAGCCGTTGATCGAGCCGCTCTTCAACGGCCATTCCGACATCGAGCTGGCGGAGCTGATCGCCAGCGGCCGCGAGACTCGCGGCTATGATCTGGTGCGCGCCACTTGGACCGGTTTGCTGCCAAACCCTGGCTTCGAAATGGCCTGGCAGAAAGTTCTCCACGACGGTGTGCTGGAAAACAGCGCGGTGCCGCCGGTGGAGGCCGTCATCGATCCGCCGCGTCTCGCCGAACATCTCGCCGCGCATGCGTGGTCGAGTGAGGCCGCCGGTCTGGAGCTGACGTTTGCCCCGTCGCCGTCGGTCCACGATGGCCGTTTTGCCAACAACGGCTGGTTGCAGGAACTGCCCAACTCGCTGACCAAGGTGACGTGGGACAATCCCGCGATCATCTCGCCGGCCACCGCGCGCCGTCTGGGCTTTGAGACACTGCCGACACTGAAAAGCAATCACGTCGACCTGGCGCGTCTGGAACTCAACGGCCGCTCGCTGGAAATCCCGGTCTGGGTTCAGCCCGGACAGGCCGATGACACCGTGACTGTGTTCGTCGGTTATGGCCGTGAAGGCCTCGGCCGCGTCGCCGATGGTGTCGGCTTCGATGTCTACCCGCTGCGGACACGCGCCGCCGCCTTCATCGCCGCCGGCGCCTCCCTGCAGCCGACCGGACGCACCTATCCCATCGCCGCCACGCAGGAGCATGGCGCGATGGAGGGACGGCCGATTGTGCGCGAGGGGACCATCAAGGAGTTCCGCCAGAACCCCGAGTTTGCCCGCGACATGGTCAAGCATCCGCCGCTGGTCTCGCTGTGGAAGGAACACTCCTACGATGAGGGCCATCAGTGGGGGATGTCGATCGATCTCTCCATGTGCACCGGCTGCAACGCCTGCACGATCGCCTGCCAGAGCGAGAACAACATCCCGGTGGTGGGCAAAGAGCAGGTCAGCCGCGGACGCGAGATGCACTGGATCCGTGTCGACCGCTACTTCACCGGCGATGAGGACGCGCCCGAGGTCGTGCATCAGCCCGTCGCCTGCGTGCATTGCGAAAACGCCCCCTGCGAGCAGGTTTGCCCGGTGGCGGCGACGGTGCACAGCGCCGACGGCCTCAATCAGATGGTGTACAACCGCTGCATCGGCACGCGCTACTGCTCGAACAACTGCCCGTACAAGGTGCGCCGGTTCAACTTCTTCAACTACGTCAACGAAACGCCGGACGTGATGAAGATGGCGATGAACCCCGATGTCACCATGCGCTTCCGCGGCGTGATGGAAAAATGCACCTACTGCGTCCAGCGCATCAGCCGCGGCCGCATCAACGCCAAGGCGGAAGGCCGCGACCTGATCGACGGCGACATCGTCAGCGCCTGCCAGCAGGCCTGCCCCGCCGGCGCCATTGTCTTCGGCAACATCAACGATCCCGACAGCCGGGTCTCGCGCATGCGTCAATTGGCGCAGCGCTATGAACTGCTCGGCGAATACAACACCCAACCGCGCACGTCCTTTTTGGCCAAACTGCGCAACCCCAACCCGGCGCTGCTGGCCGCGACGTCAGGGAGAACGGCATCGGCGTGAGCTCGCAGATCAATCAAACGGTGGCCGCGGCGTCCGAGCCGCCGCTCATTCTCGGCAACCCGACTTTTGGCGCCGTCTCCGAACGGATCAGCGCCATCACCGAGAGAAAGACCACCCGCGCCTGGTACATCGCCTTCGGCGTCGCGCTCTCGCTGTTGGGCCTGTTTGTCGTCATGGTCGGCTATCTGGTCTATGAGGGCATCGGCGTCTGGGGCGTGAATGTGCCGACCGGCTGGGGCTGGGCGATCATCAACTTTGTCTGGTGGGTCGGTATCGGCCATGCCGGCACGCTGATCTCCGCGATTCTTTTCCTGCTGCGGCAGCGCTGGCGGACCTCGATCAACCGTTTCGCCGAGGCGATGACGCTGTTTGCCGTGATCTGCGCGCTGATGTTCCCGGCGTTGCACATCGGGCGTGTCTGGCTGGCGTACTACATGTTTCCGTTGCCCAATCAGATGGGGATGTGGCCCAACTGGCGCAGCCCGCTTTTGTGGGACGTGTTTGCCGTCAGCACCTACTTCACCGTGTCGCTTTTGTTCTGGTATGTCGGTCTGGTGCCCGACCTGGCGACGATGCGCGACCGCGCCACCAGCCGTCTGCGCAAATTCGTGCTCGGCATCTTCTCGCTGGGTTGGCGCGGGGGCAACCGGCAATGGCGGCACTATGAACTGGCGTACCTGATACTCGCCGGACTGTCGACACCGCTGGTGCTGTCGGTGCACTCGGTCGTGTCGACCGACTTCTGCGTCAGTCTGATGCCCGGCTGGCACACCACGATCTTTCCGCCGTATTTCGTCGCCGGCGCGATTTTCTCGGGCTTTGCGATGGTGGTCACGCTCTCGATCATCGCGCGCAAGATTTTCGGGCTGACCGATTTCATCACCGCCCGCCATCTCGACATCATGTCGAAGGTCATGCTGGTCACCGGCATGATGGTGGCCTATGCCTATACCATTGAGTTCTTCACCGCCTGGTATTCGGGCAATCTCTACGAGCGCTTCATCTTCCTCAATCGCGCCACCGGGCCGTATGCCTGGGGCTACTGGACGATGATTTTCTGCAACATCGCGGTGCCGCAGATTTTCTGGTTCAAGCGTCTGCGCCAAAGCATCCCGGTGCTGTTTATCGCCTCGATTTTAATCAACGTCGGCATGTGGTTCGAGCGGTTCGTGATCGTCATCACCTCGCTCACGCAGGACTTCTTGCCGGCGTCGTGGGACTACTATAAGCCGACGATGTTCGATATCGGTCTCTTCGCCGGGTCGTTCGGGTTGTTCTTTACGTTGTTCCTGCTGTTTATCCGCTTCCTGCCGATGATCGCGATGGCGGAGGTCAAGGGCGTGCTGCCGCAGGCCGACCCGCACCATCACGGTCCGGCGCACAAGGAAACGGCGACGGGGGTGCACGGATGAGCGGCTCCGGACGCATTCTCGGCATTCTCGGGCAGTTCGACACCCCGGGCGCGCTCATGCGGGCGGCCTATGGAGTCCGTGATGCCGGCTACAAACATTTCGACTGCCATTCGCCGTTCCCGATCCATGGCATGGACGAGGCGATGGGGATGCCGCGCTCGCCGCTGGGCTGGCTGGTCGGACTGTCGGCGATTGTCGGCGTCGGCGGCGCCTTCCTGCTGCAGTGGTGGGCATCGACCATTGCCTACCCCTTTGTCATCGGCGGTAAGCCGTATTTCAGTTTCCAGGCCTATGTCCCGATCAGTTTTGGCGTCGGGGTGCTCTTGTCGGCCATCACCGCCGTCTTCGGCATGTTCCACCTGAACCGGTTGCCGCGTCTGCATCACCCGGTCTTCTATTCCGACCGATTCCGCGCGGCCTCCAACGACGGCTTCTTTGTCTCGATCGAGGCCAACGAACCGAACTTTGACCCGGCGCGAGCCGAGGAACTGCTCAAACGACTCGGCGCCGTCCATGTCGAGCTGTTGCGGGGAGAGTAGCGACGTGATCCAGCGGTGGATGAAAAGCGGGCAATGGCGTATGACGCAGCGGGGCGCGGTGTGCGTCGCCGCGGCGTTGTCGCTGTGGTCCTGTCAGGGCCAGCCGAGCGCCGATCCGCCGATTCACCTGAATCCCAACATGGATAATCAGGAGAAACTGGTGGCCTACGGCGAAAGCCGGATCTCCGCCGATGGCGCGGCGATGCGCACGCCCCCGGCCGGGACCGTGGCGCGCGGGCAACTGGTCACCGATATCGCCTATCACAGCGGCGTCGACGCGTCCGGCGACACGCTCCGCCAGATGCCGGTTGCGATCACCATGCCGCTTCTGCAGCGCGGACGCGAACGCTTCAACATCTATTGCTCGCCCTGCCATGGGCAGGTCGGCGACGGCCGCGGGATCATGGTCACGCGCGGCTATGTCCCGCCGCCCAGTTTCCACACCGACCGTATCCGCAACATGCGCGACGGCGAAATCTTCGGCGTCATCACCAACGGCGTCCGCAACATGCCGTCCTACCGGCATCAGATTCCGGTCGATGACCGTTGGGCGATCACCGCCTACCTGCGCACCTTGCAGCGCGCGCACAATGCGACGCTCAATGATATTCCGCTCGAACAGCGCGACAAATTGGGGACACCGTAAACGGCATGACGATCGCCAAAGACACATACCGGCTGGACGGCGGCGCGGGCGCGGGCAAACGGGCGCTGATCATCGGGTTGGTGGCCTTGGCCATCACGGGCGTGGGATTTCTGGTCGATCGCCAGCGGTTCTTCCACGCCTACCTGACCGCCTACATGTTCTGGCTCACCATCGCCTTGGGCGCGCTCTTCCTGGTGATGCTGCACTACCTGGTCAATGCCCGCTGGAGCATCGTCATCCGCCGTCTGGTCGAAAGCATCATGACCGTCCTGCCGGCGATGGCGATCCTGTTCCTGCCGATTCTGGGCGGGATGCATGATCTCTATCACTGGAGCCACACCGAGGCGGTCGCCGGCGATGAACTTCTCACCGCCAAGGCGCCATACCTCAACGCCGTCTTCTTCGTCGTGCGCGCCGCGATCTACTTTGCCATCTGGTTTTTGCTGGCGCGCACGCTTTACCGCAACTCGATCGCCGAGGACACGCGCTACGATGAGGCGCGTCGGGCGAAGACCCGCAAGGTGGCGGCCGGGGGGATGCTGCTTTTTGCCTTCACCTCCACCTTCGCCGCCTTCGACTGGCTGATGTCGCTGGACCCCCACTGGTACTCGACCATCTTCGGCGTCTATGTCTTCGCCGGCGCCGCCCTGTCGATCGTCTGCTTTGTCACCATCCTGCTGGCTTACCTGCGCCGCCAGGGCGTGCTGGCCAATGTCGTGGGCGTTGAGCATTACAACGATCTTGGCAAACTAACTTTCGCGTTCACCATCTTCTGGGCCTACATGGCCTTCTCGCAGTACTTCATCATCTGGTACGCCAACATTCCCGAGGAGACGATCTGGTACCAGCACCGGTGGGCGGGATCGTGGAAGTTTGTCTCGCTGCTTTTGGTGATCGGGCATTTTGTGGTGCCGTTCCTGCTCATGCTGCCGAAGACGATCAAGCGCAATCTCGGCTTCCTCGTCGGGATGTCGCTGTGGCTTCTGCTCATGCAATGGGTCGACCTGTTCTGGCTGGTGATGCCGTCGATTTCGCCCCATGGCGCCGCGCTCTCGTGGATCGACCCGGCGGCGATGGTCGGCGTCGGCGGCATCTTCCTCTGGCTGTTCTGGCGTAAGTTTGCCAGCGCTTCGATCATCCCGGTCGGCGATCCGCGTCTGGACGCCTCGATTGAAAGTCTGAGTCTCTGAGCCGATGACCGCCCATCACGATCACACGCCGGGGGAGACCGGCTACGAAAAATCCGACGTCGCCGTCGGGCGTGTTGCTCTCATCACCGGCGCGGCGGTGGTCTTCACCGTCTCCGTGCTCGTGATCCTCTTCCAGTTCTTCTGGGTGGAGAAGGAAGAGCAGTTCCAGACGGCGGTCTACGCCCCCGTGTCGGTCACATTGCGCGAACTGCGCGCCCGCGAGGAGGCCGAGCTGTCCGGTTATGCCCTCCTCGATGACTCGCTCGGGGTCTACCGCATCCCCATCGACCGCGCCATGCAGTTGATGGTCGATGAGGCCTATGCCCGCCGCGCCCAACCAGGCGGTGAGCCGAAGTGAAGCGGCGCATCCACATCGCCCGGCGATGGACCGGATGGGGGATAGGGCTCGTTGCCATCTCCGCGCTGACAGTTCTCGCGCACCCGGCAAGTGCGCAGTTGATCCAGGACAGCGTGCCGGAACTGCGCAAAATCGACATCGTCGAGCATCTCGGCGACACCATCCCGCTGGACCTGCCGTTTGTCAACGACGCCGGCGACTCGGTGACATTGCGGCGGTACTTCGGGCAGGGGAGGCCGGTTCTGCTCACGCTGGCCTATTCCAACTGCCCGATGCTCTGCTCGATTGTGCTCAATGGGCTCACCAACGGCGTGCGCGACATCGACTGGCATCCCGGCGGCGAGTTTCTGATGCTCACCGTGAGCATCGATCCCGCCGAGACGGTCGCCACCGCCGCCGCGAAAAAGAAACGCTACCTCGAATCGCTGCCGAACGCCGAGGCCGACGGTTGGGTCTTTTTGGTCGGGCCGGAGACATCGTCGAAGACGCTCGCCGACGCGATCGGCTTTCAGTACTACTACGACGCCGAGCGCAAGGAGTATGCCCACCCGGCCGGGGCGTTTGTCATTGCCGAGGACGGGATGATCTCGCGATACCTCTACGGCATCGACTTCAAGCCGCGAGACCTGTCGTTCGCCCTGATGGAAGCGTCGAAGGGCAAAATCGGCAACACCATCGACCGGATCATCCTCTACTGCTTCCACTATGACCCGGACGCCAAAGGATATGTTCTTTTTGCCGGAAACTTGATGAAATTGGGCGGCATCCTCACACTGCTATTGCTGGGCGGCTTTTTGGGCATTCAATGGTGGCGTGACTGGCGCCGTTCACGCGCCCTGCGCGAGGCGTCCTCGACAACGTAGACCGACACCCGGATATGGACACAACCCAGTCGCTGTTTCTCCCACCGCAGGCCTCGACCGTCGCGCCCGATGTCGATGCGCTCTTCAATTTCCTTCTGTGGATGTTGATGGTGTTTTTCGCGCTGATCATGACGCTGACGGTGGTCTTTGTCGTCAAGTACCGCCGCCGCGGCGCCGCCACCCTCACCCCCGGTCTGCACCACAACACCGTGCTGGAGATGACCTGGATTGTCATTCCCCTGATCCTGGTCGGCATCATCTTTGTCTGGGGCTTCCGCAGTTTCATGGCGCAGAATGTCGTGCCCAAGGACGCGATGGAGATCAAGGTCTCCGGGCAGAAGTGGTTCTGGTCGTTCACCTACCCCGACGGGCTGGTGATGATCGACACGCTGGTCGTTCCGGCGGGCAAGCCGATCCGGCTTCTGATGTCGTCGCAGGATGTGATCCACAGTTTCTTCGTGCCCGATTTCCGCATCAAGCGCGATGTGTTGCCCAACCGCTACACGATTACCTGGTTTGAGGCGCCCCATCCGGGCAGCCACAACCTCTTCTGCGCCGAGTACTGCGGCAAGGAGCATTCGGGCATGATCGGCGAAGTGCGGGTGCTGGGCGAGCGCGAGTATGCCCAGTGGCTCGAAACCGCCGCCTTCGCCGGCGAGGGGATGGCGCCCGAGGAATACGGCGCCAAGTTGTATGTCTCGAAAACCTGCGTCACCTGCCACAGCAACGACGGCAAGGCGGGGACCGGGCCGACCTTCCTCGGACGCTTCGGCAAGGATGTCGCCCTGCAGAAGGGGGGATCGGTCCTCATGGATGAGAACTACATCCGCGAATCGATCCTAAACCCGCAGGCCAAGGTCGCCGCGGGGTACCAGCCGGTGATGCCGACCTTCCAGGGATTGCTCAAGGCCCATGAGGTCGATGCGCTGGTCGCATATATCAAGTCGCTCAATCCGTCGACGGGACAATAGGCATGGACACACTGCTACCCGCACAGAATTATCTCAACGAGCCGCGCGGCTGGAAGTCCTGGCTGTTTACGCTCGATCACAAGCGCATCGGGATCATGTATCTGGCCGCGATCCTGCTGGCCTTCCTGTTGGGCGGGATCTTCGCCCTGATCGTGCGCCTGGAACTGCTGCGCCCCGGCGCCGATTTGATGAGCGCCGACACCTACAACAAGATGTTCACGCTCCACGGCGCGATCATGATCTTCCTGTTCATCATCCCTTCGATCCCGGCGGCGCTGGGCAACTTTGCGCTGCCGCTGATGATCGGCGCCAAGGATGTCGCCTTCCCGCGGCTGAACCTCGCCAGTTGGTGGGTCTATGTCGCCGGGACCATCATCGCGCTCTATTCGATCTTCGCCGGCGCGGTCGACACCGGCTGGACCTTCTACACGCCCTACAGCACGCAGACCACCACCGCGGTCATCTCGATGACCTTCGCCGCCTTCGTGCTCGGGTTCTCGTCGATCTTCACCGGCATCAATTTCATCGTCACGGTGCACAAGCTGCGCGCCCCGGGGATGACCTGGTTTAAGATGCCGCTGTTTGTCTGGGCGCTGTATGCCACCGCGATCATCCAGGTGCTGGCCACCCCGGTTCTGGGCATCACGCTCTTGCTTCTGATCTTCGAGCGGCTCTTTGCCATCGGAATCTTCGACCCGGCGATGGGCGGCGACCCGGTGCTCTACCAGCATTTCTTCTGGTTCTACTCGCACCCGGCGGTCTACATCATGATTCTGCCGGGCATGGGAATCATGTCGGAGCTGGTCGCCACCTTCGCCCGCAAGACGATCTTCGGTTACCGCTTTGTCGCCTTCTCCAGCGTGGCGATCGCGCTCATCGGCTTTCTGGTCTGGGGGCACCACATGTTCACCTCCGGCCAGTCGGAGGCGGCGTCGATGGTCTTCTCGGCGCTCACCTTCCTCGTCGGGATTCCTTCGGCGGTGAAGATCTTCAATTGGCTGACCACGCTCTACAAGGGGCAGATCAGTTTCGAGACGCCGATGCTTTATGCCCTCTGGTTTCTCTGCACCTTTACCATCGGCGGCCTGACCGGCATCTTCCTCGGCGCGCTGGTGGTCGATGTCCATCTGCACGACACTTATTTCGTCGTCGCCCACTTCCATTATGTCATGATGGGCGGCACGGTGATGGCCTTCCTCGGCGGCATTCACTACTGGTGGCCGAAGATGTTCGGACGGATGTACAGCGAGTTCTGGGGACGGATCGCCGCGGTGCTGGTCTTTGTCGGCTTCAACGGGACCTTTTTCCCGCAATTTGTCATGGGCGCTCAGGGGATGCCGCGGCGCTACTTCGACTATGTGCCGGAATACAGCACGATGCATGCCGCCTCGACCGTCGGCTCCTGGATCATGACCCTCGGTTTCCTGATCATGGCGACCTACCTGATCGCCTCGTTCTGGCGCGGCAAACCGGCCGGCAACAATCCGTGGGGGGCGCTCTCGCTGGAGTGGACCACCACCTCGCCGCCGCAGCCGCACAATTTCGACGGCCAGCCGGTCGTGACCCACGGGCCGCACGACTATGACAAGATCATTGCCCCATCCACACTGGCGGGACGGTAGCACAACGATGAGCGACGCGACCGGGCATCCGGCCTACCTGGCCCACCATTTCGCCGACGCCGAGCAACAGCGCGAGTCGTCCAAGCTCGGCATGTGGATCTTTCTGATGACCGAGATCCTGCTTTTCGGCGGACTGTTCTGCGCCTACACGATCTACCGCTCGTGGTACCCGCAGATGTTTCTCGATGCCCACCGGGCGCTCGATGTCACCATGGGCGGCATTAACACCGTGGTGCTGATCACCAGTTCGCTCACCATGGCGTTGGCTATCCGCTGCATACAACTGGGGCAGCGCCAAAACACGCTGCGTCTGCTGTGGGCGACGCTGCTTCTGGCGGGCGTATTTCTGGTTATCAAGTACTTCGAGTATGCGCACAAGTTCCATCTGGGCCAGCTGCCCGGCAAGTATTACACCTACACGGGCGTCGAAGGCACCAACCCGCATATCTTCTTTTCGGTCTATTTCCTGATGACCGGGCTGCATGGCTTTCACGTGATCGGCGGTATGGGCGTGATCGCCTGGATGATCCGACGCACCGCCCGCGGCGATTTCTCCGCCGATTATTACACGCCGATCGAGATGACCGGCCTCTACTGGCACTTGGTCGACTTGATCTGGATTTTCCTGTTCCCGCTTCTGTATCTGATTGGATAAGACGACAATGAGCGCACCGAGCTCCGCCCACCATCCCCATATCATCCCGCTGCGGGTCTATCTGACCGTGGCCGCGCTGCTTTTGGTCATGACCGCGGTGACCATCGCGGTCTCCTTTGTGCACCTGGGCGCGTTCAATATCGTCGTGGCGCTGGTGATCGCCGGTTTCAAGGCGCTTTTGGTCGCCTTCTTTTTCATGCACCTCTATTACGACAACCGTTTCTACTTCATGGTGTTTGCGATCACGCTGTTGTTTCTGGTCATCTTCATTGGCTTCACCATGATTGACACCATGCGCCGCGCCGATTTGTATCCCGAAGTGGGTCGTCCGATTCAGGAGCCCGCATCCATTTACAACCGGCCCGCCGATTCCACCGCCGCCCATCCGACCGACTCCACCGCCGACACCACCGCCGCGGCTACCCACTAAGCGGCGGACCGGCTGCCCTCACACAGTCGAGTGCGGGCAGGTCTCACACCTGCCCCTACGTCGAGCGTCGAATGGCGCGAGCACTCAGCCGCACACCATCGACAGCACAGTCGTCATTCCAAGGTCATGGCCCGAAGGCGCAGCCGCAGGGTCATGGCCTTGGAATCTTTGTTTCCCCCCTCGGACAAGGGGCTTTCAGCCCCTCGCCCCGCGCACGAACCACGGTCACAAACCGGGAGGGCGATCCGCCGCAGCGGAGAGCCTGCTCTGTTGCGGTAGCGACCGAGGGCAGGTCTCAGACCTGCCCCTACAGATGAAACGGATGATATGGAATCGTAGGGGCGGGTCTGAGACCCGCCCTCGTAGCCATCCACTGGACTCTCGCCATCAGAAAATCCCAGCGGAACAGGTTTTCAGCCTGTTCTGCGCAGGTAGAAGGCCTGCGCCACCGGAGCGATGGCATGGGTCTTCAGACCCGTGCGGCGGAACCCAGCCGCAGCCACTGGCCGCGCGGCTCAAGGGGCGCTTCTACGAACGGCACCCGACGACCAGCGATGGCACGCGTCTTCAGACCCGTGCGGCGGAGCCCCTCGCAATAATCATGGACACAGCCCGCGCAACTCATTGATTTTCCCCCATCCCGACTGCGAGGCGATGACGCGATGAACCGACTGCGCTCCTGGGCCCTGGCCGCCACATTGGCCACCTTCTTCCTGATCTTTGTCGGCGGGTTGGTGCGTGTCTCCGGCGCCGGTCTGGGCTGCCCCGACTGGCCCAAATGCTTCGACCGCTGGATTCCGCCGACCAGCGTCGAGCAACTTCCGCCGCACATTGATCCATCCACCTTTAACGTCACGCTCGCCTGGATCGAATACATCAACCGCCTGATCGGCGTCACCATCGGTCTGTTGATCCTGATCACCGCGATCCTCGCGATCCGTCACGCGCGACGTCACCCACGCATCCTCTATCCCGCGCTGCTGTCGCTGGTGCTGGTCGCCTTCGAGGGCTGGCAGGGGGGAGAGGTGGTCGGCACCAAACTGGCGCCGTTTGTCGTCACCGTGCACATGGTGATCGCCTTCATCCTGGCCAGCGTCCTGATCCACCTCACCCTGCAGATTCACTGGCAGATGCATCCGCCCGCGCCCGATGCCCGCGCCCGCGCCGTGTCACGCTGGACCTGGCCGTTGTGGATCATCGCGATCGTGTCGGTCGGCATGGGCACGCAGATTCGCAGCGACATCGAGACGTTGGCGGCCAACAACCCGAATGAGACTCTCGGCGCGCTCATGAATCAGGTCGGCTGGATCAAACTGGGGCATCCGCTGATCGGCGGCGCGCTCCTGATCGCGACCTGGTGGGTCGGCTTGCGCATTATCTGGAAAAGCGGGATCGCCATGCCCCTGGTGCAACGCGCCGCCTGGGCGTTTATGATCCTCTCGGCGGCGCAGATGTTCCTCGGGCTCGTGCTGGTCGCCGCCGACATGCCGGCGGCGTTGCGTGTGTTGCATCTATGGCTGTCGAGTTTCTATGTCGGCGCGCTGGTGGTCCTGCAACTATCCCTGCGCCGGCTGGCGGAGGGACATCATGGCTGACATCCGACGGCTCCCCGGACGTTTCGTCATCTTTGCGATGGGGACTTTGCTCATCATCGCGCTGGTCGGCGCCTACATGGTGCACCTATCCAGCCGCGACCGTCTCGCATTGCCGGTGATCGCCGCCGTGCCCGATTTCGCGCTCGCCGAACGCGATGGTTCCACGTTTACACAGGACAGTCTCGTGGGCAAGGTGAGCGTCGTCGATTTCATCTTCACCCGCTGCCCCGGTGTCTGCCCGGTGATGGCCGACCGCATGAGCCGTCTCTACAAACTCTTCGATGGACGCCGCGACATTCAATTCGTTTCGATCACCGTCGACCCGGAGTATGACACCCCCGAAGTCCTGCGCGAGTATGCCGCCCGTCTGGGCGTGACCGACCGTCGCTGGCTCTTCCTCCGCGGCGACACCGCCGCCGTCGCCGCGCTCAGCGAACAGGGTTTCCTCCTGCCCACGGGTGCGCTCCCCGAGGGCCACTCCAGCAAGTTCGTCCTTGTCGATGCCCGCGGCCAAATCCGCGGCTACTATTCCACCGAAGATGATGCAAGCCAACTCCTCCTCAAGCATCACATCCGCGCCCTCGCCACGGCGATGAAGCAATTCCCCGGCGGGGTGTGAGCGCGATTTGTCTTACGTGGGCGATTTCCACTGACAGGATCTGTCACTGGCCCCTGTTATCCTGTCGGGGCCGGTGGACTGGGCGGATGCAATTCCACGGTTGAAATGCACCCCGACCGGGTATAGATTTCGTCGATAGCCGTCTGTGACATCGAGCACGGAGCATCCGCATGCCTAAGAAGAAGGCCCCCGCCCGCAAATCCGTTCCCAAGCCACCGAAGAAAAAGAAGCCGGTCAAGACCGCGCCCGAAGCCAGGCCCTACGTTCATTCCGATGCGCAGCATCCGATCCCGCCGGATGTGGGGACACAGCCCCTGTTTAAGCAGAAGAAGGCGCCGGCGACTTTCCGGCACACGCCGTCGATCGGTCTCAAACCGCGCGGCGACACCTCCGCGCCGCCCAATCTTGAGTGGGATGGGCAGAACCCGGCGCGCGAGACCGGCGAGGCGCTGATCCGCGAGATTCTCGAGGCCGACGATCTGGCCCAGGCCAAGGCCGCCGCCTCGAAACTGAAGGCCATGAGCCAGCCCTTCCTCAACTGGGTCGGCAAGGCCGAGCGGCTCTCGTTTGATGTGCCCACCCTGCCGCTTTTTGTCCACGAACGGCTTTCGACCAAGGCGATCATTGAAACGCTCAAAAGCCACCGCAAGGACAAAGGCGTTGAGGTGCTCGACCTCTTCGGCGATCCGCAGCGTCCGATCGCCGACCAGGTCCTCCGCGCCTACGAGCACGGCCCCTGGACCAACCGCATGATCCTGGGTGATTCATTGGTGGTCATGAATTCGCTTCTGCAATACGAGGGCCTCGGCGGCAAGGTCCAGATGATCTACATGGACCCGCCGTATGGCGTAAAGTTCGGGTCGAACTTCCAGCCATTCGTGCGCAAGCGGGACGTTTCGCATGGTGATGATGAGGATATGACACGTGAACCGGAGATGGTCAAGGCGTACAGGGACACTTGGGAGCGTGGCACACATTCATATCTGTCGTACCTCCGCGACCGCTTAATCGTGTCCAATCGATTGCTTCATCGGAGTGGCAGCGTCTTCGTACAGATTAGCGATGACAATCTGCACTTGGTCCGTGGCGTACTAGACGAGGTATTCGGAGCCCAAAATTTCGTATCGGTTATCATTTTCAGAAAGAAATCGATGCCCCTGGGTTCCTCGACGGTCGAAAGCATGTCAGACTTCATTCTGTGGTACGCGCGCGACCGTGAGTGTTTGAAGGTACATCAACTTTATAGACGTTTAGAGGTTGACGATGATTCCCATTGGTCATGGCTTGAACTACCGGACGGCAGCAGGCGCAAGCTGACTAGAGATGAACGCAACTCCCCTCACCGACTTCCTGTTGGAGGAAAACGATTCCAGCTGATCTCGCTTTACCCTCCAACGTATGCTGAATCTGCCGTTTTCGATGTCGAGGTCGACGGGGAGATTTTCAGGCCTCGCCCGGGAGCATGCTGGATCACGGGGCCTGCGGGGTTCGAGCGGCTCAAGGCGCAGCGCCGGCTCATGAAAGAGGGGCACGTACTTCGGTACGTACTCTACGAGGACGACTTTCCGTACACTAAGTTGACGTCGTTGTGGAATGACACGCAGGGCGCCAGGGACAAGCTATATGTTGTCGAGACGGATGAGAAGACCATACAGCGCTGCATGCTGATGTCTACCGATCCAGGGGACCTGGTACTTGACCCTACCTGTGGTGGAGGCACAACCGCATTGACCTTCCCCCCATAATCTGGGCCAGTTGAAGCTTGAAAGCTGGTTTCGTATC
>CAZQIZ010000018.1:0-58563 GCA_964593585.1 uncultured Ignavibacteria bacterium | reverse complement strand
GGAGGCCGTCGTCAGACCCTCAACTTTTTTGGCGAAATCTGTCTGAAACAGGACAGAAGAGCTTGCGGGATGTTATGCCGTCGAGACCAAGCGCCATGCTGGCCCGTCCCACCCGCTGCCAACATCCAGCCAGCTGTCACAGAACTTCCCCAATCCATTTAATGGGGGCACGGTCATACCGTTTGACATTGGAAGTGACGACCACCCATGGACACTGGAAATCTTCAATGTGCTGGGTCAGATGGTGCGGATGTTCTCCGGTTCGGGAGGAGCCGCACGACACCAGCTCCAATGGGACGGCAGAGATGTCAACGGCCACAGCTGCGCCTCGGGTCTCTACTTGTACCGACTATCCGTCGGCGATGAGATCACGACTCGTAGGATGGTTCTCCTGAAGTAGCTCCAGGAAGCGGTTCGAAGAGAGGCGACGCTTCAAATGACTGCGTGGACAATGGTCGAGAGATTACGAGCAAAACCGGACTCCTCCAAGCCCACCTCCACAAACACAGAAGGAGTTCCGCCCTCACCTCGGAACTCCTTCCACCCCACTTCGTCAGCGCCCCTTCACCGCTTATGAGCTGACTGGCCCCTCTCGGAGCCAACTGAATCATAAACAAACGGCATGCCAATTCTGTCGTCCCGGCACGACGATGATAATGCTTTGCAATACAATGAGTTTCGACTTCGAGGCTGGTGACGAACATCCCGCAACGAGATTTGATCCGTCGCAGCGTCTGCGCGACAATGTGGATAAATTCGCTTTCTGTTCTGTAACACTTTGAATACCTGAGTGTTGTACCAAGCGCAGAGCCTGCGCCCCTGTGGCGCAGAACCGCGCTGTCAAAGCGCTTGTTTGCAAGGGGAGCGAGCGGTTATAAAGCACCGCGAATTGCAAGACCGAATTTCTCTCGATCTGGAGGATGGATGTCAAAGCCGGTTTTTGTTTGTGAGGGAGCGCGAACGCCTTTTGGTGAGTTCGGGCAGTCGCTGAAAGATATCACCGCCATCGACCTCGGCGTGATCGCCGCCAAAGCGGCGATGCGCCGTGCCGGCATCAAGCCGGACCAGGTCGACCATGTGGTCATGGGCAACGCCACCCAGACTTCAGCGGATGCGATCTATGGCGCCCGTCATGTCGGCCTCAAAGCCGGTACCCCGGTCACCACTCCGGCGCTGACGGTCAATCGCATCTGCGGATCCGGTCTGCAGGCCATCGTCACCGGCGCGCAATTCATTCAACTCGACGAGGCCCAGGTGGTCGTCGCCGGCGGCATGGAGAACATGTCGCAGACCCCGCACGTCATCCGCGGCGCCCGCTGGGGGCTCCCGCTCGGTCAGGCGCCGATGGAGGATGCGCTCTGGGTGGCGCTGACCGATCCGTTATGCGGTCTCAATATGGCGCTGACCGCCGAGAAGCTGGCCGAGCAATACAACATATCACGTCAGGAAGTCGATGCCTTCGCGTTGCGCTCCTTCGAGGCGGCGCAACACGCCAAGCAACAGGGCTGGCTCTCCGCCGAGATCGAGCCGATCGAACTGCCCGCCAAAAAAGGGGAGACCCGTGTGCTCGATTACGATGAGCACATCCGCGAGACATCGCTGGAGAAATTGGCGAAACTGCGTCCGGTGTTCAAGAAGGACGGTGTGGTGACCGCCGGCAACGCCTCGGGCATCAATGACGGCGCCGCCGCGGTGGTGCTGGCCTCTGAAGAGGCGGTTAAACGGCATAACCTCACGGTGATCGGACGCCTTGTCTCCTACGGCATCGCCGGTGTGCCGCCGGAGATCATGGGGATCGGCCCGGTCGACGCGATCAAGCAGGCGCTGGCCAAGGCCAAACTCACGCTCGACGACATGGACCTGATTGAGATCAACGAGGCCTTTTCGCCGCAGTATCTGGCATGCGAGAAGGCGCTGGGGTTCCCGCGCGAGAAGGGTAATGTCAACGGCGGCGCCATTGCCATCGGCCACCCGCTGGGCGCCTCCGGCGCGCGGCTGGCATTGACATTGCTTTACGAACTGCGTCGACGCCAGGCGCGTTACGGTGTGGCGTCACTTTGCATCGGCGGCGGGCAGGGCATTGCCGCCGTCTTTGAGCGAGTGTCGTAGAATCGCTCGGCGAGGGGCGTTGCGCCCGCAGGACATAGCCGATTTTGTCACGCAATGGGCGGGTCTGTCACCCGCCCGTTGTCGTTCGTTGCGTATATATCCTCCTCACGGGAGAGGATGACCGTCATGAACAGCGCTGTCGGACTGGACAAGATCTTCCGCCCCAAATCGATCGCCGTCATCGGCGCTACCAGCCGTCCGGGCACCATCGGCCGCGAGATAGTGCGCAATCTTATCTCCTACGACTTCAAAGGTCAGGTCTTTCCGGTTAATCCGAACGCCGATTACATCCACTCGGTCAAGTGTTTCCCGACCGTGCTCGATATTCCCGATCCGGTCGACATGGCGGTGATCGTGGTACGCAAGGATCTGGTCATGCCTGCCATCGAGCAGTGCGGGCAGAAGGGCGTGGGCGGGGTGGTGGTCATCACCGCCGGTTTCAAGGAACTGGGCGAAGCCGGCGCCGACGAGGAAAAGCAACTTCTGGAGCGCGTGTTCCACTACAACATGCGCATGATCGGCCCCAATTGCTTCGGCGTGATCAACACCGACCCGACAGTGGCCATGAACGCGACCTTTTCGCGCACCCAGCCCATCCCGGGCCGCATCGGCTTCATGTCGCAATCCGGCGCGCTCGGCGAGGCGATTCTCAACCACGCCCGCAAACTCGGGCTGGGCTTCTCGATGTTCGCCTCCGTCGGCAACAAGGCCGACATCGCCGGCAACGCCCTGCTCAATTACTGGAAAGATGATCCGCAGACGCAGATCATCCTCCTGTACCTCGAAAGCTTCGGCGACGCCGAGACGTTCACCAAGATTGCCCGCGAAATCACCAAGACCAAGCCGATCATCGCGGTCAAATCCGGCAAGACCACCGCCGGCGCCCGGGCGACGATTTCGCACACCGGCGCCCTCGCCGGGCATGACATCGGCGTCGATGCCCTCTTCGAGCAATGCGGCATCATCCGCGTGCACTCGATGGAGGAACTTTTCGATGTGGCCGAGGCCTTCGACCGTCAGCCGGTGCCGCATGGCAATCGCGTGGCCATCCTCACCAACGCCGGCGGGCCCGGCATCCTGGCCACCGATGCGGCGGCGGGTCTCGGTCTCGATGTGGTGCCGCTGGCGCCCGAGACCGTGGCGCGATTGAAGTCGTTCCTGCCGGCGGCCGCCGCCACCAGCAATCCCGTCGATATGATCGCCTCCGCCACCGGCGATGACTACCGGCGCACGCTCGAGGCGGTCTTCGACGATCCCAATGTCGACGCGGTGATGTGCCTGTTCGTCCCGCCGATCATGATCGATGACATGTCCGTCGCGCGCGGCATCCTCGAGGCCAAACAGAAGTCGGCCAAGCCGCTGCTGTCCTGCTTTGTCGGGGCCCGTGACGGGACCTCGGCGGCGCTGCTCAAGGACTCCGGCATTCCGGTCTACACATTTCCCGAGGAGATGGCCGCCGTCTACGATCGCATGTGTCGCTACGGCATCTACCGGGACCGCCCGGCTCGCGTGCCTGAGCCGGTCACCGCGAATGTGCTGACGGTGCGACGCGAGCTGGAGTCCGCGGCGCGCAGCGGCCGCACACAGGTCCTGGGCCGCGACGCTCTGGACTGCCTCGCCGGCTGCGGGATACCTGTGGCCGCCTTGCACCCTGTCGCGGACAAAGCCGCCCTGCTGGCGACCGCCGCCGAAGTCGGTTACCCGATTGTGCTGAAGATCGACGCCTCCGATCTGGCCCACAAGACCGAGGTCGGCGGCGTCGTGGTGGACATACGCAATGACGACGAAGCGGTGCGTCAGTTCGAGGCCCTGCAGGCCAAAACACGCCAGCATGGCCTCAAGGACGCCCACATCGTGCTGCAGCCAATGGTCAAGGGCGGTGTCGAGATGGCGTTGGGCATGGTGCGCGACCCGAAGTTCGGTCCGATGGTCATGTGTGGACTGGGGGGTGTCTTTGTCGAGGTGGTCAAAGACATCGCCTTCCGTCTGCCCCCGCTGTCGCGTGAGGATGCCCGCGAAATGATCGCGCAATTGAAGGGTCAAAAACTGCTGACGGGATTCCGCGGGGCGCCGCCGGTCGATGTCGAACCCCTCATCGACGCCATCGTGCGTGTGTCCCAACTGGTCAGCGAGGCGCCGCACATCCGCGAATTGGACATCAATCCGTTTGTCCTCTGTCCCGATCCGTCTGGGTCGCGGGCGATCGACGCCCGCATCGTCATCGGGCATTAAGAATCGCGCCGGAAACACGAAGGCCCCCCGGATCCCGGGGGGCCTTCGGGCGTTTAGGGGAGAACAACCATCCGTACTGCAATTGTAGAGTTAGTGTGAAGACACTACCTGGGCCATAGAGGGCTGTTCTCCCGAGGGCTTTTTGCACGCGGGCCATCCGGTCGATCCGTCGCCCGCGACTTCATTTCATCTCCATCCGTAGCCCAATCAAGGCCGTCGTCCGGCCCGCTGTCAACGGCGAATTCCGGAGCCTAGCAGAACGGTTGCGGGCCGCCGCGGAAGACGTGATTGACCAGCAGGACCACGTCCACGATGCTGATCACGCCGTCGCAGTTCAGGTCGGCAATCCCCGGCGGGCAGGGCTCTTGCGCTCCACGAAACGCCACGTTGACCAGTCCCACCACATCCTGAACGTTATAAACCCCGTCTTTGTTCAGATCGCCCTTGAGGGTAAAGGGCACCGTGATCGAGCCGTTCTGATACTTCAGCGCCGTCCGGTACAGCCACAGGTGGACCGTGGTGTCCGGGCCGGCGATCGTGGTGTCGGCATCGAGGATCGTGTAACTGGGAATGGTTCGCCCCTTGGGATTGGTCAGGAAAGTCTGAGGCGGATTGATATCCAGCAGGACCACCCGGTCGGACAGGGTGTCGGGAATGTTGCAGTTGACCTGGGCGATCACCTTGATCAGCACGCCGTTGGTAAATGGCAGGATCGGCAGCGGCGACTGGTCGAAGTCCACATCCGCAATGCCGGAGACCAGGATGTTTGTGCCGCCGAACGTCCGTGCCTGAGCGTGGTCCCAGTTCTGGATCAGCGTGTTCTGGGTGGTCGAAGGCACCACTTCGATGGTGCACTGCACCGTGTCCAGTTGCGTGCACGCCGAATCCAGGCACGGGTAGCAGGTGTCGATCACCGTCTGCGAGACAAACGCCATCAGATCGGGGTTGGAAAGCGTGATCGAGACCGTGAAGCCCTGGATCGAGTCGGAGAGATTTTGCAGGTAAAGCGAGACGGGCACGCTGGTGCCCGGGGTCCCGAGAGTATCGCCCACGTCAATCAGCGCCAGGGTGTCATAGGTGACTGATACGGTGTCGTAGTCGACAAAGCCCATCGCCGAATCGGTCGAGGAAAGCCAAGCCAGCCCGACCACGAGCACGAGCATCAATGCCGAGAGCGTCCGGAGAACGCGACCACGGATCATGGACCACTCCTTAACGTTGCGGGACACCCTTGCGTGGACCCGGTCTAATGGCGACGCACCCAACCATCCGGGGCCATCTGGCTGACGTCCTCAAACGCCATGCCCGAAAGCCCCTGCAAAGCGGTCCCACGCCTTGCAGACCAGCGCCTATATACGTTTATCGAACTTTTTCGAACCGGCTCCAGCGCCGTAACATGGCATCTGGAAACCATTTAGTCCGACAAACCGTGCGCCGTGTTTCTTGGGTCGACTCCTCTAAGAACGTTTGTCCAGCGGCCTTGCGTCGCCGAATCAATCTGCGCAATCCCAACCGCGATGTTGTGTCTCGTGCAGACCGTTGCAGGTACAGATACCGTGTCACTAATGCGGGCGCGGCAGCGCTCACACACTTGGCAATACTAACGCCTGAACCCCCGATTGTCAAGGGGGCAATCCCGCCCGCCTATTCACATGCGGCCGGATGCACCGTGGTACCCTTGAGACCCACTGTGCCGAAGAGCACCCCGCGGTGCGTCGACAGACGGGTCCCGGAGGCGTCAAAAGCGAGATTCACCCCGCCGGAATCGGCGGGCGCATTCGCTGCCGGAGTGAGGATCTTGATCGGCATCCGCAGGAGCGCTCCTGAGGCCCCGGGTAGAAGCGGCGCCGGTTCCTCCTGGCTGAATAATTTGGCCACACCCATGATCTTGGCGCCATTCCCGCTGGTCGCCCGCGCTTCGACAAACTCCCACTTCGACAAGAGCCCCTTCGCCCGGTCCAGGGGAATCTGCGTGCTCGGGTCGGCGGGTTTCAGCAGGGCCGACAGCGAATCGGTCGGCGCGGCCTTGGACGCCGGGACACCATGCTGGAATTCGACGCGGCCGGGGCGGTCCCATTGCAGGACCACTTCCAGCCCTTGGACGGTGTCCGTGGTCGAAGACAGCCAGAGTTCGATCGCCGACGGACAGCCGGTCGAGTCTTTGATGACCCGGGCTTCCAGATTGGCGGCGCGTGTCGCGCCCTGTGCCGGCGCCTGGGCCGACACCGGCGCCGTCGTTCCCAATGCCAGAGCCGCCGCCACGATCCAAGTTGCCTTTTTCATCGATTCTCTCCCCGTGTATGGTCCATTATACTCATTCTTCCGGATGCTGTCCCGTTGAATATCGATGCCCGCTCCCCTCACCGACTCCCCACCGGCCGATTCGGCACTGCGTGTCGCGAATCTCTCGGTCTATCACGGCAACCGGCCGGTGGTCACGGGTGTCTCGCTACATGTCCCGGCGGGGGAAATTTTCGGGCTGGTCGGTCCATCGGGGGCGGGCAAGTCCTCACTGCTTCTGGCGCTGAACGGCGCCGCCGTCTCCAACGGCGATGTCTGGATTGGCGATGAGAAGCTAAGCGGCGTCGCGCCCCGCCAGCGGCGCCTGGGTCTGGTCTATCAGGAGTTCCGTCTCTTCGATTGGATGTCTGTCGAGGACAATGTCGCGTTTCCGTGCCGTGCACAGGGCTGGCCGCGCGGCGAATCCGACGCCGCGGTGAGCGCGGCGCTGGAGCGCGTGTCGCTGGCCCCTCATCGGGCGCGCCCGGTGCGTGATCTCTCCGGCGGTGAGCGACAGCGGGTGGCGTTGGCGCGGGCCATGGTCTTTCGCCCGCGTGCGCTGTTGCTCGATGAACCCTTCGCCCACCTCGATCCGCCGCTGCGCGAAGAACTGAGGCGCGATCTCGCCTCCTTCCTCGAAGAATGCGCGATTCCGGTCATCCTCGTGACGCATGACCATCAGGAGGCCTTCGCCCTCTGCGACCGGGTTGCGATCCTGTTCGCCGGAGTACTGGTGCAGCAGGGGACACCCGCGGAATTGCTGGCCCGTCCCCGTGCCGCCGTCGTCGCCCGACATCTGGGATTCTCCAATCAATTCCGTGGACGACTGCTCGAACGATCTGGCGAGACAGCAACGATCCAGCTCCACGGCACGTCGACGACCCTCCGTGGCACTGCCCCGGACCCGATCGCATTGGGTGCGGCCGTCATCGCGATGTGCCGCCCGGAAGCGATGAGACTCGCCGCTATCCCTTCCGGTCAGCTGCAGGCGCGCATCCTGGCGGTACATGGCACACCGGAACAGACCACCCTGGAAGTTGGACTGTCAGACGGGACTTTGTGCGTCGTCCGCACTGCCGCGCCGCCGGTCGGACATGCCGGCGATCTTGTCACGCTCTCGGTGGCGGCTGATGATTTGATGGTCTTCCCCGATCCGGCCCGCTAACTTCCCCTGACCAAGGAGACCACCGTGGGATTCCTCGAAAAACTGGCAGCGCGGCGGCAGGCGACGGGGGCGCTTTTGTGTGTTGGCCTCGACCCCGACGCGGCCAAACTGCCGGCGTCTTGCGCATCTTCGACGCAGCCGCTCTATGAGTTTTGCCGGCGGATTGTGCAGGCAACCGCGCCCTATGCCTGCGCCTTTAAACCCAATCTCGCCTTCTTCGAGGCCTTCGGTTCCGTCGGGATCGCGCAACTGGAGCGGCTCTTGGCCGAGATTCCCGCCGAGATCCCGACGGTGCTCGATGGTAAGCGCGGCGACATCGGCAACACCTCGCGGCTGTATGCCCGGTTTCTCTTCGAGCATCTGCGCGGCGACGCCGCCACGGTCAACCCCTACCTGGGCCGCGACGCCCTCGAGCCGTTCTTTGAGTTTCCCGGATGTGTCCCGATTGTGCTCTGCCTGACCTCCAACCCCGGATCGGTCGATATACAGACAGTGACCTCAACCGAGACCAACGAGCGCATCTACCACCGTGTCATCCACCTCCTGGACCGGATGCCGGGCCCCTATGGCTTGGTGGTGGGGGCGCGTCACGCTTCGTTGATCGCCGATGTGCGCGCGCAGGCGCCCCATGCGCCGCTTCTGATCCCCGGCATCGGCGCTCAGGGCGGCGACCTGGCCGCCACGCTCTCCGCCGCCGCCGCCGATGGCGCGCCGGCTTTGGTCAATGTGTCGCGGGACATTCTCTACGCCTCCGCCGGCGATGATTTCGCCGAAGCCGCCGCCGCCAAAAGCGCCTGGTACGCCGCGGAAATGAAATGTCTGATCGCGCCTTGAGCCGCCATGCATCCCCACGACCTGCCGCCCATCGTAACACCCGCGCAGATGCGCGCCATTGATGAACGCGCCATCCAGGGTATGGGGATTCCCGGATTGACCTTGATGGAGAATGCCGGAAGCGGGATCGCCGCGCGCATCATTGCGGACTACTTTGAAGGCGAAGCCGCCGAGCGGCGCGTGGCAATCCTCTGCGGACCGGGCAACAACGGCGGCGACGGGATGGTCATTGCGCGGTATCTGCATGAAGCGGGTTCGCAGGTTGCTGTCTTTCTCCTCGGGCATGTCGATGCGCTGCGCGGCGATGCGCGCGTCAACGCCGACCGTGTCCGTGCGCTCGGCCTCGAGATCGTGTCCATCGATTCGGCCCGTGCTATTCCCGATCTCGACGGCTGTGACCTGATCGTCGATGCCATCTTTGGCACCGGATTCCGCGGCGAGATCACCGGGCTGACCGCGCAGTTGATCGAGGCAGCCAACGCCGCCGGCGCCATCATCATCGCGGTCGACACACCCTCCGGGCTGGATGGCGAAACCGGCGCGCTCCGCGTGCCGGCCATCCGCGCCGATCGCACCTACACGCTGGCGGCGCTCAAGCGCGGTCAATGGCTTTGGCCCGGACGCGGCCATATTGGAGAATTATCCACCATCGACATCGGCATCCCGCAGGAGGCCATCGACGCCGAGGCGATAAAGCTCCGGCTGATCACCAACGACTTTGTCCGCGAAGCGCTCCCGGCACGTCCTCCCGACGGCCACAAGGGGCTTTTCGGCAAACTCCTCCTCGTTGGCGGTTCGGCCGGGATGACCGGCGCGGTTGTGCTGGCCGCGTCGGCGGCGCTTCGCACCGGATTGGGATTGGCGTATGCGGCGGTCCCGGAGTCGTTGGTGGACACTGTCGATGCCGGCTCTCCGGAAACCGTGGTGCGCCCGCTTCCCGAAGTGCGCACGAAGCGCGTGATCGCCCGGCGCGCGCTGGGCGCGATCCTGGAATTGGCCGAGTCCGCCAATGCGCTCGCGGTCGGGCCCGGCCTGTCGACCCATCACGAAACTCAGGAACTGATCCGCCGGCTGGTTGAACGCCGTCCCCGGCCCATGGTGCTCGATGCTGATGGCCTCAACGCCTGCGCCCGCGATGTCCGCTGCCTCGAAGCCGACAGCGAAGTGCCGCTGATCATCACGCCGCATGTCGGCGAAATGGCCAGGTTACTAAACCAGGACAACGCCGCGATCGCCTCCGACCGCGAGGGCGCCGCCGTGGCCGCCGCGCGGCGATTCGGTTGCGTGGTGGTGATGAAAGGCGCGCCGACATTTGTGGCCGATCCCGAGGGATGGCTCTATCTCAATCCCACTGGCAACGCCGGAATGGCAACCGGCGGTGTCGGTGATGTGTTAACCGGGATCATCGGATCGCTGCTGGCCCAGGGAGTCGAACCGCTGAGCGCGGCGCTCGCCGGCGTCTACGTCCATGGCCTGGCCGGTGATGGCGGCGCATACGAACTCGGCCAGCGCGCGCTTCTGGCCTCCGATCTTGTCAACGCCATCCCCGATGCGCTCCTGGCGCTCGACCTATGACTGACCCGATCCGTCCCGCCGCGCCTGCCGATGTCCGCGACATCATCGCGTTGGTCGAGGAGTACTATCGCCATGAAGGGTATCCCTTCGACGCGGCCGAACTGACCGGCGTGGTGGCGCGGCTGATCGACAATCCCTCCCGCGGTCTGCTTTGGGTGATCGAACCGGAAGACCGGATCGTCGGTTACTGCGTGCTCACCTGGGGATACAGTCTGGAACACCGCGGCCAGGATGCATTTATCGATGAACTCTATGTCGCTCCGTCCCATCGCAGCCACGGCCTCGGCGCTGCGGCGTTGCAGGCAGCCGAAAGCGCCTGCCGGGCGGCCGGGGTGCGTTCGCTGCATCTGGAAGTTGAGCGGATCAATGTCCGCGCGCAGGAACTGTACCGCCGTCTCGGCTTTGTCGATCACGACCGTTATCTGATGACCAAGCCGATCCCTCCGGCCACGGCCATCTGAAGCGAACCCCCCACGTTTCCGCGTCCGCCGGCGTTTACTTTTCGCCGAATCCTGATGTATATACTCCCATGAGCCTGACGCCCGAACAATTGCGCCGCTGGTCGCGACAGATCCGGTTGCCGCAACTGGGCGCCGAGGGGCAGGAGAAACTGCGGGCCGCCAAGGTCGCCATCGTGGGTGTCGGCGGGCTGGGATGCCCGGCCGCGCTCTATCTGGCGGCGGCCGGCATCGGCACACTCGGATTAATCGATGACGATGTCGTCGATCTGTCCAATCTCCAGCGGCAGATCCTCTATGGCGAGCCCGACCGGGGGCAGGGCAAGGTGGAAGTGGCCGCCGAACGGCTCACGCCGCTGCGCAGCGACTTGACGATCAATCTGCATCCGCAGCGTCTCGATGCCGGCAACGCCATGGATATCCTGCGCGGCTATGACATCGTCATCGACGGCAACGACAACTTTCCGACGCGGTATGCCGTCAACGACGCCTGCGTTCTCTTGGGGCTTCCCAATGTCTACGGCAGCGTGCTGCAGTTCGAGGGCCGTCTGTCGCTGTTTGTCCCCCGGCAGGGCCCCTGCTACCGTTGCCTGCACGCCGAGCCGCCGCCACCCGGCACGGTGCAAAATTGCGCCGAGGCGGGTGTGTTGGGCGTATTGCCGGGGGTGGTGGGGTCCTTGCAGGCGGCCGAGGCGATCAAGTGGATCTGCGGCATCGGCGAGACCATGGTCGGCCGCCTCTTGGTGATCGACATGCTGGCGATGCGGTTCGATGAGTTCACCATCACCCGCGACCGCGACTGCGCCCTTTGCGGCAACCATCCCACCATCACCGCGCCGGTCGCCTACGCCGAGACCTGCGTCTATCATGGGGAGGAAGATCTGGGCGAAGCCGAAATCGATGATGAGACCCGTATCACGCCGCGCGCGGCCAAACTCCGTCTGGACCGCGGCGAAAACCTGTTCATCCTCGATGTGCGCGAGCCCATCGAGTACCAAATGTCGCATCTGCCCGGCGCCACGCTGATCCCGATGGGGACGCTGCCGTCGCGGGTCGGCGAGATCGCCGCCCGCCGCGACGAGGAAGTCATCGTGCTCTGCCACCATGGCATCCGCTCGCAGATGGTCTCTGGCTGGCTGCGCAAACACGGATTCAAGAAGGTGAAGAACCTCGAAGGCGGGATCGACCGCTGGGCGGCCGAAGCCGATCCGTCAATCCCGCGGTATTAGCGCGCGGCCAGAGTCGCCGCGCGCTCAACCGGATGTCATGCCGATCATCGTCAAACTCTTCGCCCATTACCGTGACCTGTTGGGGCAGCGGGAGGTCCCCGTCGCGGCACGTCCCGGCCTGACCGTCGCCGATGTGTACACGCAACTGGTAGGCGGGAAAGCCAGCGACGAACTGCGGCGCGCAACGCTGTTTGCGGTCAATGAGAAGTATGTGCCCGCCGACACCGCGCTTAACGATGGCGACCGGGTGGCGTTCATCCCGCCGGTCTCCGGCGGGTGAGCCGGCTCACCGGATGTAACGCTGTTCGCTGTACAAGGGGGCTTCCAGCCCTTTGCTCTGCGCGAAACGATCAACCCAATGCCCAGCGCCCCCCACATCGCGATTCGTACCGACCCTTTCACCGTGGCCGAGATTGAAGCGCTGGTGACGGCGCCGGGCAACGGCGCAATTTGTTCCTTCTCCGGCCTGGTGCGCGACAACTCCCGCGGACAGGCGGTGACCGCGCTCGAGTATGACTGCTATCAGCCGATGGCTGAAGCGCTGATGCGCGAGATCGCCGAGGAAATCATGCGCGAGTTTCCCATCAACCGGCTGGCGATGGTGCACCGGATCGGCCGCATGCAGGTCGGCGAGTTGGTGGTGGTGGTCTCCGCCGGCGCCGCGCACCGCGACGCCGCCTTTCGCGCCGCCCGCGCCGGCATCGACCGTCTGAAGAAGACCGTGCCGATCTGGAAGAAGGAGCACTTCACCAACGGCAGCCACTGGGTTGGGGAGACACCGGACAGTTAGCATCGCCACCGGAATGTCATGCGTCGTTCCGTTGCTCTGCGGAAGTGTGATTGTCTTTCCCGCGCAAGCGGGAATCCAGCCTCGGTATCCTTGGTCTGGACCCCCGCATACGCGGGGGTAACAGAAGGTGGAGTGTTCACAACCGCGTAGATGGCCTAAGTCAGTTGTCCGATCAGCACAGTGACCGCCTGCCCGCCGAGCAGCACCCGATCGGCCTCGCGACGTACCCGCACCACTCCGCCCCGTTTTGAGGCCTGGTAGCCGATCATTGCCGACTTGCCGAGCTTCGCTTCCCAGTATGGGCAGAGTGTGCAATGGGCGGAGCCGGTCACCGGGTCTTCGTCGACGCCGGCGCAGGGGGCAAAGAAGCGTGAGACAAAGTCGTAGCCGGGAGTGGCGGCGCGCGCGGTCACGATGACGCCGCGTCCCCCCAGCGACTTCAAGGCGCGGCAATCCGGATCCAGCCCGCGCAGCAGCGCCTCGGATTCCACCTCGACCAGGATGTCGAACTGATTCTGCCCGGCCCAGAGTGCCCGCATGCCCAGCGCGCTTTCCAGTCCGGGCGGCGTGTCGATCGGCCGGGCCGGAGTGGCGGGGAAATCCAGCTCGATCCATACGCCGGACTTGCGCGCAGACAGAAGCCCGCTCTTAGAATGAAAACGTGCCGTCGCCTCGGGCTTCACCAGGCCGAGTTCATACAGGATATGGGCGCTGGCCAGTGTCGCATGCCCGCAGAGATCGACTTCCACCGTCGGGGTAAACCAGCGCAGGTGAAACCCATCGTCACCCGGATGCAGGAAGGCGGTCTCCGCCAGGTTCATCTCCATCGCGACATTCTGCATCCACGCCGGATCGGCGGGCTGGTCCAGCAGACAGACGCCGGCGGGATTGCCGGCAAAGGGTTTGTCGGTAAAGGCATCGACCTGATAGATTTTCATGGCGGCGCTCCTCGTCAGCTCACAATAGCAAAGCGCGGCGATGAGAACCAGCCCGGTCCCGGAAAAAAAGAAGCGGCCCATCCGGGCCGCCCTCAGGGTCATCGCGGCTCTTCTTCTCAATTGCGCGCGCTCCCCACAATCTTGTCGGTGAAGCCGCCGTGGTCGGCGACGGCCTTCTCCAGCATGTCATCCAGAGCCCCGGAGAGCCGCACGATTACAAACTCGTCGCCATCGAAGGAGGCAATCTGCATTTCGCGGATGTGGTCGCCGTCCTCGCGGGCGTGAATCCAAACCAAATCATCATCATCCACCGCCTTGACCATCAGCGACCAATCCTCATCCAGACGGCTCCGCACAATCTCGCCGATGGCGCGCGCGTCCGACTTACGAATCCCCCGCGCCTCGTAGACCACCAATTCGATCTTGCTCAGTTTTCCGACATAGTTCCGCACATCGGGATCATCCTTGTCGGCGGCCAACGCGATGCTTTTCAGGATGTCCCAACTCACCCCGCCCAGTGACAGCGAGAAATCCCGCTCAAACCGGGCATCGGGGCAGGCATCGAGGATTTCCCCGCACATCCGTTCCAGACGCACCGCCCGGTAGCAGCCCGTGCTGGAGAGCGCGAAGGCGATGACCGCCGCGGCGATTGCAAACCGTGATTTGCGCATCTTCCACCTCCCGCCGGGCTACCGCCTCCGGGTTGAGTCCCGCTTAACCGCTTCGCGTTCGAGGCTGTCGAGGGCATCGACATCGAGGTCGAAGCTGCGCCCCAGACGCCCGATGCGGGCCAGATCGATGACGCCCACGATGTTGACGAAGACCACCTCGTTGTCGGCGTCGTTCTCATCCATCGCCAAGACCGTCATGCCGACAATGCTGTCGCCCTGCATCTTCACGGCGATGTGCGCGCGCTCGTCGCGTTCGCGCACCTTGACAATCGTCTCCCAGCCGCTCTGCTGCAAGTGCCCGCTGATCGTGGCGATCGCCTTTTCGAACCCCGCCGCGGAGCGGTCCTGCAGTTCGTAGGCGCGCACAAAGATGCCCTCCAGGCCGGAGATCATCGCGCTGACGTCAGGATCGTCCTCTTCCGAAGCCGCCGCCGCCAGCTTCAGCATCGGTCCACGCAAGTTGACCTCGACCGTCGCCTCCTCGCCGGCGCCCAGCCCAAACTTGGCAAAGTCGACATACCCCGGATGCTGCTCGATCCCGGCATGGGCGAGAGTCGCAACGATCATCCACAGCGCCGCCGTCAACAGCCATTTAACTCGCATGTTCATTCTCCTTCATGTTCGTGTCCGGTTTCCGGTCGATCGCGCGCCGCAGGTTGCGTGTCACATGATGATCGAGCACTTCGCTGCGGACACCGTCTGTGGTCTTGCGCGACAGTTGACTGATGAACACCAACGCCCATTTCGCCTCGGCACGCGCCTGCGCAAGTTCAGCGCGCGTGTATTGCGGCAAAGCGGGTTGGCTGCGTTGCCCCACATATCCGGTAATGGCCAGCAGAACCAGCGCCACCGCGCCGGCCAGCGCCGGCGTCCACTTCACCCACCACCAGGGCCGTCGCGACGGCCGCGGATGCGCCGACGCGTACGCCAACGCGGCGGCGGCGACCGAAGGCGGAGACACGAGCACCGGCAGCGCATCCAGCCCCGCGCGTACCCGACGTCCCAGCGCCAACTGCTCGCCGCAGGCGGCGCAGACGATCATGTGCGCTTCCAGCGCCGCGCGCTCCAACGCGGCAAGCTCGCCGTCGAGGTAGGCCTCGATCACGTCCTGGTATTGTTCACAGGTGTTCGCTTCAAGCCGATTCATAGATCCCTTTCAATCGCTCCCGCAGCATTTTCCGCGCCCGGTGCAGATAGACCTTCACCGTGTTCAGCGGCATCGTCAGCGCCGAGGCAATCGCCTCATACGAATGCTCGTCGATTTCGCGCAGGATGACGATGCTCCGGTAGGGCTCGTCCAATTCACGGATTGCCGCCTCGATCTGCCGCCGGAGCGCCACACGGTTCCCGCCGGCCTCCGGCTCCGGCTCGGTGTAGGGCTCGCGGCCGCCAAAGTGTTCGTGCAGGAGCGCGGCACGAGTCTGACGCTGACGGAGCCGGTCGAGGCAGGCGTTACGCGCCACCCGGATGATCCAGCCGGTGACGTTTGCCTGGTTCAATTCGGTCCAGTGGTCCCACAACCGGATGAACACATCCTGGGCGACATCCTCGGCCTCCTCGCGCGAGCCCAGCGCATAGTATGCGTAACTGAACACCCGGTCCTGATGCTGCCTGACGACCTGTTCGTAACGTCGCACACATCTAAAAACGGGCGGCCGGAGGTAAGGTTACACGCGGGGCGGGGGGTAGTTCAGGACGACATGGCAGAGCAAATGACGCGGGATTTGCCCAGAACAGGAGACGCTCCCACGGAAATGACCAAGACGGCCAGGGGCCGCGACTGTTTACGATCGCAGCCCCTAACCCGTCTCGTTTAACGGGAACGTGAGGTTGAACAGTTGCCGGTCGCCGATCCTACCAGGTGTATCCGCCCGACGGCGGCGGCCACTTGCCGATCATCCGACGCAGGGTGACAATCTGACCGAGATGGTAGCCATTATGGGTGGACAGCGACAGCAACTGATTGGCAAATGTCCGTTTGGTCTGACGCGACATCCGGTTTCCCAACTTGGCGCATCGGGCGATCCTTTCGGCTTCCTGAAGGCCGGAGGCGAAATGGGCCAGCAGGTCTGCCCAAGCCTCATCCTGCCCGGCCACCGGCGGCATCTTGGGCCAGCCGTCCTGATCATGCGGCACATCGGGAGGGGTCTGCCCCTTCAGACGGGTGAGCATGATGTCCTGCCAGAAGACCATGTGCAGCAACTGCTCCCAGATCGTGGCGATGCCGCGTTTGGGGCGTTTGCGTGCTTCGGCCGCCGAGAGACCCTCGAGAGTACACATCGGCTCCACGTAGGAGCCCAGGCCCTGGATCGATTCCACAATGGCGGCGCGTACCTGATCAGCCATGTCCGACTCCTTTCCTTTCACCCTCCCAGCGGGTGTACCTCCTCATACGAAGCGGGAAACAAGATTCCTCGCCTCCGGTATGGCCCGGATATCACTTTCTGCGAGCGGCGTCCGTTCAGATTTCCGGGAGGACCGAATCGACCTTCTTCTCCCACTCCTCCGGCAGCAGGGTGGTCACCCAGGCGAACACCTTGAGGTTTCCCCGTGCCACCAGCGAGTCGGAGACAATCTTCTTGCCGTCGTCACCGGCGCGCAACAGCACCGCGCTTAAGACCGCGATGATCAGCCCCGCCTTGAATGCCCCAAAAAGCAGCCCCAACGTCTTTTCGACCGGCCCCAGCGAGGCCTTCTCCAGCAGTTCGCGCAGTCCCTTGCCCAGCAGGGTGAGGATGATCATGATCGCCACAAAGATGACGGCGGCGATGACAATCCGGCTCCAGGGCGAAGTCAGCCCCAGCGCACCTTCCAGTTTCGGATACAGACGCACCGTCACCAGGATGGCGACCACCACACCGACCGTTTCCACCGCTTCGCCGATCAGCCCCTTTCGCCAGCCACGCCAGGCGAAGAAGACGATCACGATTCCGAGGATGATGTCCAGTGTCATGCCGAAAGGCTACCCTGCCGCCGAGAGGCGCACAAGGACAATTCCGCGGTAGGCGACGTGCGAAAGTCGACCAAATCGCTCGCCGGGATGGTCGTTGACTACGTCCACCGGCCCGCCGATCATGCATCCACATCCGGGAGACTCTATGCGTCCCGCTCACTTGGTGTTGATGCTCTGCGCCGGCGCCGCAATTGTTGGCGGACTCACGCCGGCTTCATGTCGAGCGCAGGAGGCCTCGGCTCACGGTCCTTGGATCATTGTTGGTATCGGCGGGATCGGCGCGATCGAGGGTTTCGCCGCCGAACTGGCGGGCGGGAAAGAGTGGAGCGTCTGGCATGTCGGCGGACGAATGATCGCCGGCGAGGAGTTTGAACTTGACCTCTTCGGTACGGACACCGGACCCGATCGAACGATCTTTGAAATCGGCCCGGTGGTCGGTGTGCATTTCACCCGGCGGCCGATCAAAGTCTATGCCGACGTTGGCCTGTCCTATCTCTCAAGCCGTTTCCACGAGGGTTGCCCCCGAGAGTCCGGTCTCGGCGTTCCGTGCGAGATCGGCCTTCTGCTTGCCCCCTGGTATACCTGGGGTATCGGCATCGCCGGCTATGCCAATTTGAACACGCTCAACAACTACACCGGCGTGCAGCTTGTGATCCGCTTTGGACGATGATTCGGATCGGTTGCCGGTCAGCGTGTCGCCCGTTGGTGCGCCCAGGCCGTGTAGGCCTCGCGGAACAGCCGCGCAATCTCTGTGGCGCCCACCAACGACGGTTCAATGTCGTTGCACATGAACGTCGCCTCATGACCGCGAAAAGCGCCGCGAATGTCGACCGGCTCCCCGCCGACCGCCCGGATGTTTTCCGCCAGTCCGGCGTTCAAGCGATCCAGCGTCGCTTCCAAGGGCGGCGGCAGCGGTGTCTGCGGCGCGTAGACATTTCCCACAATCAGGCAGGCGTCCGGATTGGTTGCCCGCAGTTGTTGCAGCAAATGGAGATGATCGCTCAAAAGCGCTGTCAGGTCGCCCGCCATCATCTCATGATAGCGGGCGATCGCGTCGTTGCCGCCGATGGTGAGTGTGATGAGCTCGGCCTGTATGTCGGTGCGTACATACGAAATCGTGCAGCCATCCACCGTGTGATCGATCAATTGCCAGCCCGCGCCGAGCCATTGGTGGAATTGATTGACCGCGCCGCCGCCGACCTTGCCGGTGTACAGATCGATACTCATGCTGTCGCCAAGGGCGAGGTAGATCGGTTGCGGCATGCAATCCCCCATCGGGGTAGCCCCGCGAGGCTCGGGACCACCCATGTATTAGACCCTCATTGCCAGCGCTAACCCAGGAACGGATACCGCCAGTCTTTCGGCGGCACAAAGGTCTCCTTGATCGAGCGGGGTGAGACCCAGCGGATCAGATTTAAGAGACTGCCCGCCTTGTCGTTGGTGCCCGAGGCCCGCGCGCCGCCGAACGGCTGCTGGCCGACCACCGCGCCGGTGGGCTTGTCGTTGACGTAGAAGTTGCCGGCGGTATTGACCAGCGCGCGCATCATGTGGGCGATCGCAAACCGGTCCTGCGCGAAGATGGCGCCGGTCAGCGCATAGGGCGAGGCAATATCACACTGCGCCAGCGTCTCGTCGAGCTTGCGGTCGGGATAGACAAAGATGGTCAGCACCGGACCGAAGATCTCCTCGCAAATCAGGCGGTACTTGGGATCGTCGGTCGTCAGCACCGTGGGCTCGATGAAGTAGCCGACGGAATCATCGCACTTGCCGCCGAAAAGAATCTTGGCGTTCCCGGTGCCGGTCTTGGCGTAGTCGATGTGCTCCTTAATTGATTTGTACGCCCCCTTGTCGATCACCGCGTTGATGAAGTTGCTGAAGTCGGCCGGGTCGCCCATCTTCATCTGTGCCAGCTCGTCGCCCAAACGCTCCTTCACCTTCGGCCAGAGCGATTCGGGGATGTAGGCGCGCGAGGCCGCCGAGCACTTCTGCCCCTGGTACTCGAACGCGCCCCGCAACAGCGCCACCGCGAGCGCGTCGACATCGGCCGACGGATGCGCAAACACAAAGTCCTTGCCGCCGGTCTCGCCGACCAGGCGCGGGTAGGAACGGTAACGGGCGATGTTGCCGCCGACCCGCTGCCACATCGCGTGGAACACCGAGGTCGACCCGGTGAAGTGGATGCCGGCGAAATGTTCGGAATCGACCGCCGGATCGCCGACCTCGCCGCCCGAGCCGGGCACGAAGTTGATCACACCCGGCGGTACCCCCGCCTCCATCAGCATCTTCATGAGGAAGTAGGCGGAATACACCGCGCTGGAGGCCGGCTTCCACAACGACACATTCCCCATGATCGCCGGAGCGGTGGGGAGGTTGCCGGCAATCGACGTGAAATTGAACGGTGTCACAGCGAGGATGAACCCTTCCAGCGGCCGGTGCTCCATGTAGTTCCACATCCCCGCCGATGATTCGGGCTGTTGGGCATAGATCTGACGGGCGTAGTGGGTGTTGAAACGATAGAAATCGATCAACTCGCAGGCCGAGTCGATCTCCGCCTGGAAGGGATTCTTGCTCTGGCCATTCATCGTCGCGGCGTTGACTATCATCCGATAGGGACCGGCCAAAAGGTCGGCCGCCTTGAGGAAGATGGCGGCGCGCTGCTCCCAATCCATCGCCGCCCAGCCCGGTTGGGCCTTCACCGCCGCGTCGATCGCGCGCGCCACATGCTCCTTTTTGGCCTTGTGATAGCGGGCCAAGACATGCCCGTGCTGGTGCGGCATACGGCAATCCCCTAGATCGCCGGTTCGGACTTCCTCGCCGCCGATGATCAGGGGAATTTCCAAGGTCGTGGCGCGTTGCGCCGCGATCGCCTGTTGCAATTCAGCCCGCTCCGGCGTACCGGGGGCATACGACTTGATCGGTTCATTCTTCGGAGCCGGAACGTTGATGATGGCGTTGAGCATATTGATAACCTCGCTGGTGGCGGTTGGGTTGGATCGGGAAGATACGAAAGCCCATGCCTGTCACGCAAAACCGGTCGACGAATAATGACATTGCCATCCAGATCGCCGCCAACCGATTGCGCGCACAGCCCCTCTGGGAAATCAAAACGGGCGGGAAGCCCCGCCCGTCGTCATGGCATGGTCGCTTTTGTGCCTACTCCCGCCACTGTGAGAAGACCAGCCCGGTGGCTTTGGCTTGGGTGTCGTGACAGAGGAAGCAGGACTCGCCGCCATCGGTGACCACCCGGTTGCGGGTGTTGCCGGCAAACCCCTCAAATCCCCAGCCGCCGGTCTTCGTGTATTTTGCCGCGTCCCTGACCATCACTCCGAGCACCTTGCGCTCGCCCTCGGTCAGCGCGGTCGAATCACCGGACTGCGCCAGCAAGTCAAAGACAAACACCGAGCCATCGGGATACTCATTCTTTTTCCCCTTCAGTCCGGCCAGCGCTTTGTCGTTGGCGTAGACGTGGTGAATGCCGCCGAAGACATTGTACAGGTCATGCCCCGGCAGCAGAACCATTGACTTCACATGGGTCCAGTCGCGGTATCCTTCGGGGTAGGGAACTGGGTTGGCAGTCTGTTCCTGACTGCCGGCAACCACCGCGAGCGCCGCGATCATCATGAACGCCGGAATGGTGAAACGTCGGATCATGCCTCTGACCTCCTTGGATTGGGGTTATGCCTGCGGTTCGAAGTCGGGGCAATCGACACGCAGGTCGAGTGCGCGCAAGGGCGCGTTGATGAATCGACAGAAGTAGGGGGCCGAGTCCCCCTCGGTGTCGCAGTTGATGGCAAAGTAGCGGCAGGCGACACACATCCGGTCGACCGGGATCATCCCTTCACGCTGGAGACCGTCTATGAGGTCGATCAAGGCGGGGAGGATCTCGGCGCGACGTCCCTCGTCCCAGCCGGCGACCAGACGCTTGAGCTTTTCCGCGCTGGCTGCGGCGATGGTCACCGCCTCACGCCCTTCCGGGGTGATGGCGATGTGCACCACCCGCGCATCGGCGCGGTCGCGGCTCTTGCTGACCAGCCCCCGGGATTCCAGCACCCGCAACGAATCAGAGACAGTCGGGGCGCTGATCATGAACCGCCGCGCAAGAAAGCCGACAGTCTCGCTCCCGCCCCGCTGCGCCAGCAACTGCAGCATCTGCAATTGCAACGCCGACAACCCCTGAGCGCCGGCGGTGGCGGTGTTAAGACTCCCAATAACCTGCGCCACACGTAGCAGGCCATCGGCGATCCGTTCAACGTCGTCGGAGTGCTGTGACATGCCATTATATTAGGACTCCTAAATAGAACGTCAAGACGATAAATCACAATGCCTTATGATATGAGTATTTGCCTCGAGACGCTCGGCCACTTAACTTGAAGCGAGGCCGCGACTTACGATTTTGGTAATCCGATAAAATTTATCTACTCTCGCCGTGCCGTGGCACGTAAAGAGAGATGTCAGACGATTGAGCCAACGATGAGTACACCACCGAAATCAGGCAGCTTTATTTCGCCCCATGCTCGAGTTGGCTCCGTGCTCCGCTGTATCTGTACCCGGCGAGTCGGCTGACCCGAGACTACTGGCGCTCGGCCCGAACTCGCATCCTTCCGACCAATTTCCAGAGGTCACTGGTCCACGGCGTTAACACGTCGTGGTCTGAACCGCGTCTGCCCGCCAGCGGGCAGCAAAGAAAGGAGGCAGAAGTCTCAATCGAATCGTCCTGTACGCGCCATCTGTCGCCTGAACCCTGCCACTTCAGAGACGCCTCCCGTCTGGTCCTCCAATCGGCGGCGGGAGGCGGCGCGTCAGGCGGACCCAAATCGGCGCGGGACGCTCTTGCTCAAGAATGGGCTACGTTGGAGGCACGCGAAAACGTATGATTCACCAGCTTCGGCGAAAGGCCGAAGTGACGAAAGGATGACGCATGTCGCAGTGCTCGGTGCCGGAAGGCGCGCCGATCACCCAGTTTGCACGCTCGGGTGGGTGAGCGGGCAAAGTGGGTCCGGTGGACCTGTCGGCCATTGTCCAGGATCTGGAGATCCCCGTTCCCCCTGAGGTGATTGTGGGGATCGGGACGGCGGATGACGCCGGGGTGTATCGTATCGGCCCGGACCTCAATTTGGTCCTGACCGCCGATTTCATCACGCCCCCGTGCGATGACCCGTTTCTGTTCGGACGAATCGCCGCCGCCAACTCGCTTTCCGACGTTTACGCCATGGGCGGCACGCCCCGGGCGGTTCTGAATCTTTGCTGTTTTCCGACCAAGGGCATTCCCAAACCACAGTTGACCGAGATCCTCAAGGGCGGACTTGAGACGATCAAGCAATCGGGTGCGGCCCTGGTCGGCGGGCACACAGTCCGCGACGATGAACTCAAATACGGCCTCTCGGTAACGGGCTTGGTACGTGACGCCGACATCAAGACGAACGCCGGCGCCCGTCCCGGCGACCTGGTCATTCTCACCAAGCCGGTCGGCACCGGCGCGGTGGTCAACGGTCTGGCGGCGAAACGTCTGGATCTTTCCCGTGCGCAAGCGGTCCTGGACCGTATGGCGGTCCTCAACCGAAGCGCCTGCGAAGTCATGTTGGCGGTCGGCGGCGCGCATGGTGTGACCGACATCACCGGCTTCGGCCTCGGCGGGCACGCGTGGGAGGTCGCCTCCGCCAGCGGCATCGGCATCCGTCTCTACTACAGCCGTGTTCCGCGCTGGGATGTCGGTCTGGAGATGCTCGCGCTTGGCATCCACCCGGGCCTGCTTGCCGCAAACGCCCGCTCGTTGGAAGGGCGCATCCAGTTCGACGATGCGATCACCGAGCCGCAGCGCCAGTTGTTTGTCGATCCGCAGACCTCGGGGGGACTATTCATCACCGTCGATCCGACGCGCGCCGATGAGATGTTGCGGCGGCTCCACGATGCCGGGATCCCCGACGCGGCAATCTGCGGTGAGGTGTTTGCCACTGACGCGCCCGGCCTGGTTGTGCGCCTCTGAACGTGCCAGCCAGTTCTTGTCTCTGCGCGACACAAACTCTAACTTGACAGTCTTGGGCGCGTGAATCGACACCGTCCCGACCGAAGGAGACCGACCATCCGTATCCGTCCCTTTGCCGCCTGGCGATTTAATCCCGCCATCGTGGGCGATCCGGCCGACTGTTTCAGCCCCCCGTATGACCAGTTCGACGATGTGTTGGTGGCTCGTCTGCTGGCGCAAAGCACCTATAATATTGCCCGGATCGTCGTGGCCCCTGCAGGCGGCGGGCCCGACCCAACCGGCGAGCACTACCGTCGCGCCAATCTGGTGCTGGAGACCTGGCTGGCGCAGGGGGTGCTGGTGGCCGACCGCGGACCGGCGGTCTATCCGTATTCGCAGACCTACAGCGTCGGTGGCCACAAACTCACCCGGCGCGGTTTCATCGCCTTAGGTGATGTCCGCGACGCCGGCCTTTTTTCACACGAGGAAACCCACTCGCACGTGCGCGAGGATCGGGCGCAACTGCGTCTGGCCACCGCGGCCGATTTCGGCCTCATCTTCATGATCTACTCCGATCCGGCGCAGGCGATCGACCGCATTCTGCGCGATTGCGAGGAGGGGGAGCCGCTGGCGCAGGCGGAACAGCCCGATGGATCGCTGCACCGGCTTTACCGCTGTGGCGACCCCCAGCGGGTGGCGAAGATCCTCGCGCTGATGGAATCGCGCGAGTGCGTGATCGCCGACGGCCATCATCGCACCGCCGCCGCCCGCGACACCTGGGAGCGCAAGCAGGACGACCGTTGGGCCAACGCCATGATGGCCTTCTTCAACGCCGAGGCGCCCGGCATGACGGTGCTGCCGATCCACCGCACCATCACCCACGTGTCCCATGCCGACATCGACCAGGTCATCGAGCGGGTCGCCGAGTACTTTGACGTCGCTCTTATTCCCATGCCCGATGTCCCCTTCGAGGAGCGCGCCTCTTTCCTGCTGGGCCTGGTGGCGGAGCGGGCGCGCAACGGGCGCACGGCCTTTGCCATGGTCAGCCTCCCGACCGAGATCGGCCTTTTGATCGAGGCGGGTCGGGCGCAGATGAGCCAATGGCCCTGGCCGGCCGATATGCCCGAGGCCTGCCGCGCCTTGCCCACCGCGGTCTTCGAGACCGGCGTGCTGCGCGCCGCATTCGGATTCTCCGACGATGAGATCGACCACAGCGAACGCATCGGCTATCCCAAGGACGCTCCGGCGGTGATCGAGTCCGTCCGTCGCGGCCAGGTCCAACTGGGGTTCCTTCTGCCGCCCACGCCGCTGGATGCCATCTTCGAGGTGGCGCGTCTGCGTCGCAATCTGCCGCGAAAATCGACGTTCTTTTTCCCGAAACTCCTGACCGGATTGACGGTTCACCGAATCGAGTCCGGCCCGTCCGACTGAGCCGGTGTACAACAGAGAACCGGGCGAGCGGCAAACGGCCCGTATTCCGGTGCGTTTAACTCCCGTATGCAACCGGCTGGAAAGGATCAACTCCGATGACCAACTCACGCCCCACTACGCTGGGCGCGTTCCGTAAAGCGGGCTTCGTCTACGAGACTGTCAAAGACGAGCTCCGCCGCAACCTGATCGCCAGGATCCGCTCCGGTCAGCCGCTGTTTCCCGGAATTGTCGGCTACGACCAGACGGTGATTCCGGCGATCGAAAACGCCATCCTCTCCCGGCACAACTTCATCCTCCTCGGCCTGCGCGGCCAAGCCAAGACCCGCATCGTGCGCGCCTTGACAGGCCTCCTGGATGAGGCGATGCCGGCAATCAAGGGTTCGCCGCTCAATTGCCACCCGTTGCGGCCCGGCTGCGCCTACTCGCTGCGCATGGTCGCCGAGCGGGGGGATGACACCGAGATCGAGTGGATCCCGCGCGCGCGCCGCTACCAGGAGAAACTGGCCACGCCCGATGTGACCATCGCCGATCTGATCGGCGATCTCGACCCGATCAAGGCGGCGCGGGAAAAGCGCGATCTCTCCGACGAGGAGGTCATCCACTACGGCATCATTCCGCGCACCAACCGCGGCATCTTTGCCATCAACGAACTGCCCGATCTGCAACCGCGCATCCAGGTGGGGCTGTTGAACATTCTCGAGGAGAACGATCTGCAGATTCGCGGCTTCCCGGTGCGCATTCCGCTGGACATGCTGTTGGTCTTCACCGCCAATCCGGAGGATTACACCAACCGCGGCAACATCATCACGCCGCTCAAGGACCGTATTGATTCGCAGATCATCACGCATTACCCGACCACGGTGGCCGAATCGCAGGCGATCACCGACCAGGAGGCCTGGGTGCGGCGTGGCGACGGCCGTCCGCGCATCCCCGACTTCTACCGCGAGATCGTCGAGGAAATCGCCTTCGCCGCGCGCGAATCGGAATACATCGATCAGTCTTCCGGCGTCTCGGCCCGCGTGCCGATTGCGGTCCTGGAGAACATCATCTCCAATGTCGAGCGTCGCAATCTCCGCACCGGCGATAACGACCTCGTGCCGCGCATGGCCGATCTGGCGGCGGCCATCCCCGCGATCACCGGCAAGGTCGAGCTGGTCTACGAGGGCGAACGCGAGGGGCCGCGCATGATCGCGGTCAACATCATCGGCCGCGCCGTGGCCAAGGTCTTCGAGCGCCGCTTCCCGCCGATCGAAAAGGACGGCGGCCTGCCCGCCAAGGCCGATCCGATCTTCGGCAAGATCATCGGCCACTTCAGCGGCGAGACCGCTGTCGACGTCGCCGACGACTCCCCCTTTGGCGACTATAATGCGGCGCTGTCGAAGGTACCGACGCTGAAAAAGGTCGCCGAGCAGTTCCTCAAGACCGCGACGCCGCAAGAGACCGCTCTTGGGATGGAGTTCATCCTCGAAGGGCTTCACCAGCAAAACCTGATCGCCAAGACCGCAGTCGGCTCGATCTACAAATACACCGACATGCTGGCTACCATGCTGCACAACGTGCGGCGCGACGATTGATGCGTTACCGCTACTCCGAGTGGGATGAGGATCTGATCCGGCGGCTCTTGGCCGACCGCGATCTGATGCGCCTCTTCAACTACATCCTGCTCCAGACCAACGGCGATGTCGACGAGGCCCTTCGTTGGATGCGCTATCTGCAGGAGCGGGGCATTCTCTCCGAGGACATCGACCTCGATGATTTTGAAAAGAAACTGCGCGAGGAACGGCTGATCCAGAAAGTCGGCGACCGCAACCAACTGACGCCCAATGGAGAAAAACAGATCCGGCAGGATTCACTCGACCGCGTATTCTCCTCGCTCAAGCCCGGCGCGCGCGGCGACCACGCCATCCCCCGCGAGGGGAGTACCACCAGCGAGCCTTTGCCCGAACGGCGTCCCTACGCCTTCGGCGACGCCGCCGCCGACATCGACTACAACGAGTCGTTCCAAAACGCCATGCGCCGCGGCGCGATTGAGGACCTGCATCTCGAAGAACCCGATCTGGCCGTGCGTCAGTTGGAATCGGCCACCGCCTGCGCCACCGTGCTGCTTCTGGACATCTCGCACTCGATGATCCTCTACGGCGAGGACCGTATCACCCCCGCCAAGCAGGTGGCGATGGCCTTCGCCGAGATGATCCTGACCCGCTACCCGAAGGACGCGCTCGATGTGGTGGTCTTCGGCGATGACGCGCAGGTGATCCCCGTGGCCGACCTGGCCTATGTTGGCGTCGGGCCCTACCACACCAACACGCAGGCGGGGCTGCGCGCCGCGCGGCAGATCCTCATGCACCGAAAACACCTCAACAAGCAGGTGTTCATGATCACCGACGGCAAACCCTCGGTCATCCGCCGCGCCAACGGCACCCTCTACAAGAATCCGGCGGGGCTCGATCCGATCATCGTCAACCGCACCCTCGATGAAGCGGTCATCTGCCGCAAGAAGAAGATCACGATCACCACGTTCATGGTGACCGCCGATCCGTACCTGCAGCAATTTGTGCGGAAATTGACCGAACTGAACCGGGGGCGCGCCTACTTCACGCCCCCCGACCGTCTAGGTGGCTACATCTTCTGGGACTTCATCCACAACCGCCGGCGGCGGCTGAAGTAGGCCGGCTACTCGTTCTCCAGCCCGTCACGCTCGAATTCGTAGATCTTCCCGTCCGCAGTGGCGGCATACATCGTGTGCCAGATCGATCCGCGCGCCGGACCGAAGGTGGTGGAGACCACCGGGCCCGGAATTGCGCGGATCGGCACCTTGATCCAGTCCGCCTGGTCGGAGTTGTATTCGAACAGGCAGAACTCCGTCCCCGACATGCCGAAGAACTCGTTGAACCGTCGCTGATCGCCCTTGCCGACCAGATTTCGCGCCCCTTCCGCGCAGGGCAGGCGGGAGGTTACATCGTTCATGCGGCCATAGAACAGATAACGCAAATGCCCGTCGAGGCCGGCGTAGAAGATACAGATGTCGCGCGCGGTCGGATCGGCCGATGGCGCCAGATCGGCGCAGCCGGCCGACATCGTGTCCCAAGCCGCCCCATTCCAGTTCCCCATGGAGTCCTGCACAAATTTCCCGATGATCCCCTTCGGGCCGGCCGTGATGGTGTGAAGGCCCGCGGCGCGGTAATCGAAACAGATGTGCGTCGCCCCCCCCTCGATGGCGGGCACGTCCTTGCGGTTCCAGCGTCCCGAGGCGCCCACGTACCAATTGGACACATTGCCGTTGTGGTCAATAACGAACAACTGCGACGGCCCCGGGCGCGCCGGCTCAGTGGCACGCACCGCGCGCGGCGGCCCTTCCAGTTTGGTCACTTCGTGACCGCCCCACCCCATGTCGCTTTTCCGCATTTCCACGATCTTGCCGGAAGCGGTCCCGACAACGATCGACCAGATCTCGTCCGGGCGCAGAGCCGCGGCGGCGCCGGTCACGATCGGTTCGCCCACGCTGAAGTCGCTTTTGATCGTCCAGCGCCGATCGACGTATGCCAGCTCGACCACCTTGCCTGAACTGTCGACGGCGAAGAAATGGCCGTCGCCGCTGTTCTTGGTCGGACAGATGGCGACAAACGCCAGTTTGGAGAGTCCGGTTTCAATCGCCACCGTCGGGTGCCAGCGGGTCGACAGTTGACGAGTGATCGGCTGCGACGACTGGGCCGCGGCCAGGGGGGTCATCAGGGCAAAGACAATCAGCAATCGTAGCATCGGAATCCTCAGGTGCTTGGGTTTCCCGGACAATCGATCGTTATACACTCCAGCCGACTTACGGATTGGCATGCGGCGGTTCCGCGGATTTCTTCTCCGACCAGCTCTTGATCGAGGAAATGAGATCGGGGGCGGCATCCAGCACCGCCTCAACCACGCCATGTTTACGGGTGGTCAGCAGTTGCACGCGGTCCTTATCGAGCACAAGAAAGGCCACCGGCTCAATCATGGCGCCGCCCCCGCCGCCCCCGGCGAATCCGGTTCCCTTGTCGGGACGCGACCCTTCGCCGCCTCCCGCGCCAAAGCCAACCGACAACCGTGTGATCGGCACCACCGTACGGTCACCCACGGTGACTGGCGCGCCGACGACGCTCTCGGAGCGGGCGATCTGGCGCAACTCGCCAACGATGGATTGGATGACACCAATCAGATCTCCTGTCGCCATTTTAGTCTCCTTTATGAATGCTGCAACGCTCACTGACGCTTCATCCGCAGCAATCCCCGCCATGGCAGGGTGACCATGTAACGCAAAAAATGCCAGGCCGGGTCCAACAGACGGATCCGGAAGACCAATCGCCCGTGGCTTTCGAACGCGGCACCCTCGAAATCCGGATGGCTCTCCAATTGCACTTGCGGCCAGCGCGACGCGAGGACACCGGCCAGGGCGGACATCATGCCATGCGCCATGCCGGTTCCGGCTGGGTCGCCGGTTCCCAGTGCGACCGCCACCTGCCCGCTTTCCAACCGCCAGGACCCCCACAGCCGACGCAGAAACAACAGTGTAACATGCGCCGTGCGTGAGAGCGTGTCGCGGTTTTCGCGCAAGACGCCGATCAGTTGCAACGGATCGATCTGCTCGGGGGCATGGCGCTCTGTCGCTTTTCGCTTTTTGGCCACGGACGGTTCCGCAAAGTTCCGGTTCCAGATGCGACCCCGGAGCCCCAGAAACGACAGCCATACCTCAACCCGTGTCGCCTCCCAGATGCCAATCAATCGCACCGGCGCGACCAACACGACGATCGCCAGTACAGCCAGTATCCCCAGAATCACCCATCCCATCGCATTCGCCGTCCGGAACCAAGTCCCTGCCTGTTAATGTAATATTCGGACGATCCGCATGGGGGGAGATGCTGGCGTCCGGGTGCCTGAAACTCCCGGCAGAATTCGGTAACTTTTCCCCGGCTGGATGCCGATAATCCCAAGACAGGGAGAGGATTACGATGGGTCAAATCAGACAGACCGTCAGCTCGGCAATTGGATGGGGCGCGCTGGCCCTAGCCACCCTCTGCATCCTGGGGTGCGAATCGACGCCAAACGGCGGCGGCAACGGCGGCGACGATTACAATCTTGTGGTCGTGCTCGAAAAGAACCTCGACACCGACCAGGACATCATCTACGTGCAGTTCCGTCGCAATGACTTGGCCATCCCCGGCGCCTTTGTCGTCATCGACGGCGACACGATCAAAACCTCGGCCACTTCGGGACGGGGCAACAAGACTTACAACACGCCGCGCTGGGGTCACGGCGAAAAGGTATTTCTGGCCGCCGTCGACACGTCGGAATCGTTTGTGTATCGCGATTCGGTCGTGATCCCCGATGAGCTCTTCATCGACCAGGTGCTGCCGGCCAATCAAATTTGGCGGCCGGTGGACGGCAACGCGCAGGTCTCCTGGACCACTTCGCCGGGCGCGGTGAACTATATGGTCTCCGTCCGGGCCCGCGATCTCTACACCTCCTCCACCGACCTGGCCGAGTACAGCGAATCGCAGACGGCGCTGACCCACATCATCCCGCCGAAGACCTTTCGCGATGTCGCCGACAACGTTGTCGAGGATGTCTACGACATCAAGATCGTTGCCTACGCGCCCAATTTCATCGCCCGCCCCAATGCCCCCTACGAGACACCATTATCCGATGATGTCCAGACGCCCATCCTTCGTGATGACATCGACGGGGCAGTGGCCGCGCTGGTGGTGAGCGCCAAGGACACACTGCTGGTGCAGACGCAGTAGCGCGCGGCATTCACATATGTTTCGACCCCGGGGCCGACGCCCCGGGGTCTTTTTTTGCGCGTCGAGAAATTTGTCATTGACAAGCCGCGCCGCGCGGAGCACATAGGCATTCAGGCTGGCCTTGCGGTCATGCGGTCGCGTCTGCCAGGGTCCGCGCTTGCTTGCACGACGTGGAAGGATTGCCGAGAGAGGGGCAGGGGACAGGGACGGTCGGCGACCGTCTCCGCGCAGAACAACTTGAAGCGTTACATCAACCCCGCGCGCGATTGTGCGCGCACCCAGGTTCCCTCGTCCGCTCTCAGTTTGTGAGCCCAAGCCCGCCCTCCGGCGGGTTTTTTGTGCGCCCGTACAACGGTTCATTGTCGAACCCGCACATTCTGCGTTTCACCCGATCTTTCAATTTGTCACCATGAGCGCCCCCGACGTTGACAGGTCGCGACGGGGTCGCGCAGATTGTCTGATCAATGCCGCTCCAACGCAGCACCAACCCGGAGGAAACATGCGAACACTGATTGCGGCCGCGCTCTTCCTGTTGGGCGGTGTCTCCATGGCCACAGCCCAGGATGCCGACTCGCTGGCTTCACGCACCACCATCGATGCCAGTCTCACGCTCTCACAGAGCACTTACTCGGACAACTGGACCGGCGGCGATGCCGGCAACTTCGCCTGGATCGCCATCGTCAATGCCGGACGGCAGATCTACCACCAGCAGACTTGGCATTGGCGAAACACGCTCAATCTCTCCTATGGCCAGACCCACGCGCAGGACCCCGAAACGAACACATGGCGCAAGCCGACCAAGTCGACCGACAAGATCGACTTCGAGAGTCTCCTGCGTTATCTGCGTTGGGCAACGCTCCCGCCGTATGCGTCGGTGCGCGCCCTGTCGCAGTTTGAAGACGCCTCCGTGGCCAATCACAAGCTTTATCTCAATCCAATCCTGATTACCGAGGCCGCCGGTCTTTCGCGCCAGGTCTACAAGCAGGGCGACGATGAAGTCCTCACCCGCGCCGGATTGGCCCTGCGCGAGCTGATCCAGCGGCGCTGGACCGACGTGACCTATGCCAAGAAGGAAACCGAAACCTCGACCGACGGCGGCTTTGAGTGGGTCACCGATGTCGCCTACAAGATTCCCGGCTCCAGCATCGTCTACAAAAGCCGTCTCTCGACCTTCAAGGCGCTGTTCTATTCGAAATCCGATGACCTGAAGGGATCGGAAAAAGAGGATTACTGGAAAGCGGTGGATGTGAACTGGGAGAACACCTTCTCCGCCCAGGTCTCAAAGTACATCGGCGTGGCGCTGTATCTCCAGTGGCTCTATGACAAGGAAGTCGACCTGGCCGGACGGTTCAAGCAGACGCTGGCCGTGGGCTTTTTGTGGAAGAACCTCTAAACGGTCTCAAACCAGGAGGTCGCATGTTCAAAGAGTTCAAGGAGTTCGCCATGCGCGGCAATGTCATGGACATGGCCGTGGGTATCATTATTGGCGCCGCGTTCGGGAAGATCATCTCTTCGCTGGTCTCCGATGTGCTCATGCCGCCGATTGGCAAATTGATGGGGGGCGTGGATTTCAGCAACCTGTTCATCTCGCTATCAGGCGGACAGCATGCGTCGCTGGAGGCCGCCAAGGCCGCCGGCGCCGCCACCATCAACTATGGCGTCTTCATCAACACGGTGATTGACTTCATCATCGTGGCGTTAGCGATTTTCCTGCTGGTCAAGGCGATGAACAAGGCCAAGCGCAAACAGGAAGCTCCGCCCGCCGAGCCGACCACCAAGAACTGCCCCGAATGCCTGATGGAGATCCCGATCAAGGCCACCCGTTGCGGGCACTGCGCGGTGGTTGTCGCCAAGTAAAGGTCGCGTCGCATGCGCACGGTGCACCGTGCGGGAAAGACACAGGGGCGGATCATCGATCCGCCCCTATTCGTTGGGAGTGAGCAACGCGATCAGCCGATTCTGCTCGAATCCGACCACCGGAACGCCGTCAACGAGCGTGACCGGGGTCGAGCGAAAGCCCAGACCGATCAACTCAGCACGCGCCCCGGGATCGGCGCGCACATCCTTGCGGGTATACAGAATGCCGTTGCGCGAAAGAAACTCTTCCGTCCATTCGCACGGCATTCAGTCGGGCTGGGTGTAAACGATGACCTGCTTCATCGGATCGGTCCGTCCTGGCGCTGACTGCGAACGGGGGGAGTTGAACCCCCACGGGTTGCCCCACTGGATCCTAAGTCCAGCGCGTCTGCCAGTTCCGCCACGTTCGCAACTTGCCCGTGCGGGCGCCGCTTGGCATACTACCGCACACAGGTAGTCTACAGTCTCCGTATCGACAGATCAAATCGTTTGCGCCGCCGCCGAAGGACCGACATGACCACCATCATCCTCCTGTTCGCCAGCAACCTCTTCATGACCGCCGCCTGGTATGGCCACCTCAAGTACAAGCACGTCAGCATCTGGAAGGTCATTCTCATCAGCTGGGGGATCGCCTTTGTGGAATACTGCCTGCAGGTGCCGGCCAACCGTTGGGGCTATGGTCAGTTTTCCGCCAGCCAGTTGAAGATCATGCAGGAGGTGATCTCGCTCACCGTCTTCGCCGGCTTTGCGATCCTCTACCTGGGGGAGATACCCCGCTGGAACCACCTGGTGGCGTTCATGCTGATCGTCGCCGCGGTGGCTTTTGCCTTCTGGCCCGATGTGGTGCCGGTTCGGGGCCGGTAGGGGTTTCGGAAAGAATCCCGGCGCGATCCACCTGCGGGAAAAGCAGATCCCTCCCCGCCCGCGGCGGATCGGGATGACAATTTGAGGAATCGAACTACACGTGGGGCTTTCGATGCGGCCGGCGGGAGACGCTATTCCGGCTTGGCTGCGGTAGGACGGCCGTTGGCGTCCAACGCCACCATCACAAACTGCCCCTGCGTGGCCAGAAAGCGCTCGCCGGTCAGCGGCAGCTCGGCGTGCATCTCGACGGCGACGGTCACCGAGGTGCGGCCGATACGCGTGATGTGCGCCTTCAGCATCACGATTGCGCCTTCGTAGACCGGTTTCTTGAACTCCACCCGGTCGGAGGCGATTGTCACCATCACTTTGCGCGCGTACCGGGTGGCGCAAATCCATGCCGCCTGGTCCATCCATTGCAGCGCGTAACCGCCGTGTAATGTGCCGTAGTGGTTTACCTGCGACGGGAAGACAATCTGTGTGAGCGTAAACTCAGCGTCGGGGATGGGGAGATGTTCACTCATGGCATGGGCAATTCATGGTCCGGCGTCTGCGTTCCGAAGTGTTGACGGCGAAATAAGCCCGGTCCCGTGGCATCGATCAAGTTCCATCCGCATCGGCGCGCCGGTTGTTGCGAAAGGCCGGGTGCGAGGGCCGCCGGTGACCGTGCCAATCCACCGCCCATCCCGCCTCAGATGATCCGTTCCAACAGCAGCGAATCGATCTTGCCGTTGAAATACCCCCTCACATCATCGATCACCATCTTTGTTTCGTGATCGAAAATCCGGTTCTGCCGGCCGGTGAAGTAGGTGCGAACCAGTGATCCCCAGACGCCGTTGTGCTCGGAACCGGGCCGCTCCTGGCTGCGCTGGCGGTAATGGAGGTACGACAAGTAAAGCTCCTTCGGCAGGTTGCCGTCCTTCTCGATGGCGGCATCAGCGAGGAATGTGATCGGAGGCGTTCCGCGTTCGGCCTGCGCGGTCACCTGGCGGCTCAACTGCGCCACGAAGTGCCCCGCCTGGGGCTTCTTCAATTTCTGCACCGTGACCGTCGCGCGCCGCGGTGCATCGGCCAGCGGCTGGACGTCGGCCAGCACGATCACCTGGCCGTCGATCGATTTGCGGTTCGTCACGCGGCCGTCGGCGTCAACTGACGTCCGACGGTGGATGCCGCGCTCATTCTTGAGCAGACCAAAAGCGTTCATCCCGCCGATGTGCAACACGACCCCGTACTCCATCCGGTCGCCGGTGAGCGATTCGCCGACGGCGCGGCAGGGATAACTGCGCCGACGCGCCCAACTCCGGTAGACTCCCGCCAACTCATGCACCCAGCGGATGTGATCGCGACGGCCGGATTCCACGGCGATGAGGACAAAGCAGTCCGCCGAGTCGTGCTTGCCCTCCAGCAGGATTTCCAACTCCGCCGATTCCAGTTCCTTCGAGAGTCCCAGAACCTGAGACCGAACGCGGGCCTTTTCGGCGGCGGCCATTCGCGCCGGTGAAGTCTGCAGAAGCGCGTCGATGCGGCCGCAGAGCGATTCCCACTTGTGGATGCGCTCGGTGCGGCGGTTGACCGCGGCGTAGCGACAGAGGATTTCGTTCGCCTTGCCCGGCGTGTCCCAGAACCCCGGCCGCAGCATCTCTTTCTGCAACGCCTGATGCTCCTGCATCAATTCCTCATAACGCAGTTTTTGCTTGAGGGATTCCACCCGGGCGGCCAGTGCGCCGGCCATGCCCTTCAATTCCTGCGCCGTGAGGCCGGTGACATCGGTTTGCTTCTCGGCCTGACGCGCGCGCAAATGATCGGGCAACAGCCATTCCTCGGTGCGGATCAGATGCGCCGTCGGCGCTCCCTCCGTCAGGTTGATGCGGATAAGTGCGTCGGCCGGGATGGATTGGCTGGCCATCACCTGCGCCAACGGCGTCGCGACCACGCGCTCGACCGCCCGCTTGATGTTCCGCGCCCCATAGCGGGCGTCGTAGCCGATTTCCATGATGTGATCGAGCACCAGCGGATCGACTTCGACCTGAATGCCGCGTTCGATGATCCCCTGCCGATCCAGCAGTTTGCCCACCTCGCGGTTGATGATCCGACGGAGCGCCGCATCACTCAGGGGCGTGAAGAAGACCTGCTCGTCGATTCGGTTGAGCACCTCGGGGCTGAAGAAGTCCTGGATGTCCTTCATCACGGCCTGCTGCAAATCGCCGATCGCGTCGGCGCCGAAGCCGATTTGCCGGCCGGTGTACCGCCGCGCGCCGAGGTTCGACGTCATAATGACAAAACTCGACTGGAAGTAGGCCGGCATGCCGGTCTCATCCTGCAGGATTCCCTCATCAAGCAGTTGCAGCAGCAGGTGAAAGACATCCGGGTGCGCCTTCTCGATTTCGTCCAGAAGCACGATGCTAAACGGCGTCCGGCGCACGTCGGCGAGGAAGTGCCCGGCGTGAGGAGTGAATATATCCGGCGCGGCGATCAGCTTGGTCACGGCGTTGTGGCCGGAGTATTCGGACATGTTCAGTCGGATGATGCGGTTCCGGTCGCCGAAGACATACTCAGCGAGGACTTTGGCCATCTCAGTCTTTCCCACACCGGTCGGGCCGACAAACAGGAAACTGCGGATCGGCTTGTGCGGGTCGTTGATCCGCGCCTTGAATGCGACTACCGCGTCGGTCACCGGACGAATGGCCTGGTCCTGGCCCAATACGCGCTCGGCGAAGAAGTTCTGCAGCCGTTCATGGTCCAGGGGCACGCGTTCATCGACAATGAACGCGGGAATGCCGGTCGCGCGGCAAAAAGCGGCGGTGATCTCGCCGACGTCGATGACGCCGGCCGTCGTCCCCGCGGCCGCGCGGTCAGCCAGCAGGTCATCCAGAATCTCACGCGCCTTGCCGGGGAAAGCCCGGTAGGGCATAAAGGTGCGGCCCAGATTGTAAACTTGCTGCAGCGCTGCCGGTGTGAATTCCAGCGAACCGACCGCGGGCGCATGGGTCCAATCCTGCAGGATCTCGATCATGCGGTCGCGCGAGGGCTCGGCCAGTTCCAATTCCGTCGTCAGACCGAAAAACCGCGGCTCGCGCGTGCGCAGATCTTCCAACTGACGGTGGCTCATTTCGCCGATGATGCCGATTTGACGGCCCTCAATCATCGGCAAGAGCACGTCGGCAAACCGCGATTTGTCGTCGCCCGCGCGACCGACGCCGAAGATGTTCTGCAGATCTTCCATGTAGATGATCCGCTTCTTCTCCAGCGACGCCGATTGGCAGAAGCTCAGCAGCCGCTTCTGCCAGGTTCCGATGATCCCCGCGCCCGCCACCAGGATGCTGGTGGAGGTCGTGATGATCGCATGTTCTTCCAGTCCGGCTGGGGCCGACGGGCCGGCGAGCGCGCAGGCCAGCGCCCGCACCGTCTCGCTCTTCCCGACGCCCGATGGCCCGGTCAATACGATGCAGAGGGGTCCCCCGGATTGCAGCGCGTGGGCCAGACGGGCAACATCCGCCGCCGAAGCGGACACGGGCGCCGGACGTTTCTTGGCCCGGTATTCCGCGGTAAGATCGATGCCGAATTCAGGGAGATCCGCCTGCTCCGGTTCGACACGCTTCTCTTCGTCAGCGTCCGGCTCTTGTTTCTCCCGACGCGCCTTGGCGGGAAGCGCGTCCGATATTAATCGCAGGGCATAGTTGAATTCACTCGGTTTCTGGCCGGGATAGATGCGACGGGCGGTGTCCTTGTCGAGGCGCGCGGCAAGTCTTTGGGCGTCGCGGAACTCTTTATTCACGATGTGGGCCCACATCAGAAAGTAGCGCGACTCGATCGAGTCCTCAGCCAGCGAGCCCAGCATTTCCGCGCACTCGGTCAGCGACTCCCGGGCGCTGAAGAAATCCGAACGATGCTCCGTGTTATAGAGCAGCAGCCGGAGGAAGAAAGCGGCGTAGGCCGCCTGATCGCCGAGCTCCAGTCGGATGGCGTGGCCGGGGTGCTTGGGACTGCCGAGGTACCCCTCTCGGAACTCCTGGTACACGGCTCGGTATGGCTCCGGTTCGGCGTCCAGATAACGCATCTGTGTCAGTCGCCCGAGGGCGCGGTCGCCGTAGCGATTGAGATACTCCCAATGAATGGCCGCCAGCAGACGGTCGTCGCCGTTGCGGCGCCGCCATTTGATGATGTCATAGATACCCCGGAGCGCGTCGTCACTGGGGCCGTCATTCCGTTCCAATTGGCGCAGAAAGAAGCGAATCGACTGCTCGTCCATTCCGAAATAGCCGAAGCAGTCGCCGAGGATGTAGTAGTGACGATGGCCGAAGTAATTGGCGTTCTGGCTTCGGCGCAGCAGTTCCACCGACGTCGCCAACAGACTGATCGAATGCGCTGCCTCGGCCTGCAGATAGCACAATTCCGGCTTGTGGCGGAAACGTTCCTTGATCATGTCGACCAGCCGGAAGGCCTCGTCACGATGATTGCCACCGACCAGCAGGTTCTCCAGCCGTCCATAGATCGCCAGGGGGTCGAACGAGTCCTGGACGCCTTCCCACAGGGCTTGAATCACGGCATCGGCGCCATCCTCCACCGCCTCGTAGGCGTCGGCGAGCGACAGATAGTAATGCGCGTCGCGTCCGCCCGCTTGGATGGCGCGCTCGTACCAAGTGATCGCGTCGCGGACAAACTGCCGCCGCATGAGCGCATCGCCGTACCGGTGACAGAACTGCGGGAGCATTTCAAACCGCGATGCCAGCGCCTTGCAGCGCGCCACCGCTTCGGCGAATTCCTCCTCATTGAGCAATCGCTGAATCTCGATGTCTTCGGCGCGAAACTGCTCGGCCAGCAATGCCCGTTGCTCGTCGGAAGTGGTCATCAGAGCCTTTCAGGCCATGGTCGATCCGGCGGTTAGGTTGGATGGCTGGGAGACAATCTAATCCCGAGTTGTCTCAAAGACAACGGGGGCGGCAAGGGTGCCGCGGATGCCACGCTCCGGCGGAGAAAAGCGGACGGATCGGCTCCCGCATTGGGGGGTTAGGTGCTCTGCCGTCTACATCCAGACGCGTTGGACGCTATTAATTAGCTCCCCTAGCGCTGCCATGCCACCCCAGCGGTTGGCATGGCTTCGACAGAGTAGGGTCTCTCAATGAGTCCATTCATTGGTGGGCCCAGCGTCCTCCAGGATTCGTCCACTTCGAGCGACGGTCTCTGTGCATATTCCACGTTGAATGAACACCACTAACCTCATCAGGCAGTCTGAATACTGGCAGGCGGCACTGATTGCGAGCGACCCGCAGCGCCCGGCAGTGGAGTCACGCTGGCCGACCACCTGGAGGCCGTGGCGGCGAATGCGAAAGCTATTCTGATCGGGGATACTGATAGCGAATGGGTTGCGGCGGCACGCGCCTACCTTGATAGCCATGTCATGACTTGCCGGGAGGCGTTCGAATTGATCGAGCCGGCGGCGTTGCTGCACGATCTCGGCAAGCTTTTCCGGGAAGGCCTGCTGCCGCCCGGTCATCCCCTGTCGGGGCAGAAAAACACCGATCGCCATGCGATTATCAGCGCCGAGTTGGCGGCGCGAATCATCTCGCCCGATCTCCCCGGGCGCGCTTTGATCCTTGCGCTCGTTGAGCAGCATGATCAGCCATACAGTTGGTACTGCCAGCAGCGCGCGGGCGATAAAGTTCCCAGCCCGAACGCCTGGCGCCGTCTCGGCGAGCGCGTATGGCCCGGTTCGCCTGCCTGCGGCATCGCCATGCTCTGTGTGTTCAAGTGCGCTGACACACACGGTCACGATGAGATCGACGATGCCGTATGGTTCTGTTCTGCCGCGAATCCGATTATCTTCGATGACGTCGACATGCACTTTCCCGTCCCATCGCCAGCGGACCTGCGGGCTATGGCCTCAGCCACGTGAGTCATCCACAGCATTTGAAGGTGGCCGCCATCCGCGATGTCGGCTCGGACGGCGGTGCTGTCGGTCGGCCCGTTCTGTTGTGTCATCAACAAACGACGCAGGCACGCTGATTCTCGCGGTGGAGCGAGTTGCAGCTGGGCCACGAATCGTCTGGTTGATCTCTAATCCCGAAAAATCATCGGGCTTTCGCCGCTGACCAAGGGCGCGGTGTACTCGGTGTTCATCAGGATCCGATGCCAGTACGGCAGGCGGATTGTCCGATGATCCCGGTGGGTCACGGTGCCCCGCGCGTAGGCGGTCATGTCGCGCTTCATCACCGTCCAGTTCCAGCGTTTGCACGAGGGGTACTTCAACAGCAGATCACGATAGCTCTCCGCTGACACCGCCTGCGGATACTGCCGACAGACATAGACCGTGATCCCGCCGCAACGGTACAGTTCATCCACCAGATGCGGCGAGCCGAGGCCGCGGCGAATCGGCTCTTTCTTCATGACCATCGCCTCGTTTGCAACCAAGCTCGGCTCCGGGAGGAAGAACCACTCGCCCTGACGGACATACGCGCGGTTCTTGCGACGCATGCGCTGCGTGCGCGACAACTGCAGACGCAACTGCGCGGCAGACACTTCGGGTGGCTTGAGCGATTCGAGCGCCGCGGTCAGAGAGTTGACGTGCGGCGCAATCCCTGCCACGAACCAGTGACGCTCGTCGTGGCCGCAGAGAAACTTGAAGGTGTGCGTCTCACCTCCGCCACGCACAAGCTGCGCCTCCTTCGTATGTGCCTGCAGCAGCAAGTGCTTCAGCGACGGGTTGCTGCCAGCCAGGTGAAACTCAACCGCATCCTCGATCATTGAAATCAGGAAGAACTCTTCCCGCGATTTATAGTCGGTCCGTACATCCAGCGCAAACCGCGTCGGAAGGCGGCTCCGCCAGCCGCGTACATCCGGGTACACGTCCATACGAACGGGCGCGCCGATACGGGCAAAGTGCTTCTTCAATTGCGCGAACTGGTCCATTGTCTTCCTCCCTCTCCCCCGGTAAATCACCTTTGATCCTGCACACTCAATCCGAGCAAAGCTCTCCACCGCCGCTCCACAGAAGTCGTGGCCAGTCCGCGCATCTTGTGCGCTGACCTGCTGTATCCACTTGCCGGATGGCGCTCGTTCTGCGCGGCGTGTACAAATGGACAGTCGCACCACGGCATCGCGGCAGACACGAACGCATCCGCCCGGCAATTGCTCTTCAGTTGTGATGGTGGCAGACTATGAAGGGAAGAGAGGGAAGGGTGCTACAACAATTCGGAGCGTACTCGCTCGTTTATTCCCTATTCCTCGACCCGGTCGTCTACCGGCCATCTCAGGTGCGTCCGCTTTGGCGAGCCTGATATGTTCCTGCGACTGCTCATCCTGCTGCCTCCTTGGGCATGGTTGAGAGGTTCATTCCGGTGCGACGTGCTGACTCCTCTTCCGGGCACACACGGTGTCCCGGATGGCACTTATACGCGTGCCGCGTGCTGCTGTTGAAGAAAATAGTGTTGGGTTGCGGCTTTTGTAGAAAAATCAGACGGCGGCGCGCGGTTCAACCCGTACTTCCCAGGTCTGCTTTTCGACGGCGGTCACCGGAATCCTAACTGGCAGAAATTGTTCGATCACCTGGATGTTGGTGAGTGTGTGGAGCGTCGGACGCGCCGTGCGAAAGACTCCGCCGCCTGCCAACGCCAGCGGGATCAGCAGTTGATCGGCCAAGTGGGGGCCAACCGGCGCCTCCGATTCTAAATACGAGCCCGCCTCATCGGCGAGTCGCTGCGCGACCTGTTCGGCAGTGACGCCGCGCTGCCCGATGGCGGAAAACACTTCGGTCAGATGCTCGCTTTCGATCTCCACGAACAAAACATTACCCGGCGAGATGGCATTGGAAGACGAATCGACGCGCAGTTGCTCGCGGCTCCAGGAAAAGCGGCTTGCCAGCGCTCGTAATTCACGGTGCGCGATGTCCTCGTTCAATTGGACAACGAGCGCGCGCGCCAGCGAACGACGCATCTCGCCGCGCGCAACCAGGGATAGGGGAGAGAGCCGAGTGACTGGGGCGATTGTTGCCTGCATGCGACCGCCGCCGGCGGGGTAAAATCCATATCGGTCAAGACGCAATTGCAGCGTCGGTCCGATCCGGGCCAGGAGCGGGGCAAAAGTCTGGCGCAGGAAGTCAAAAGGCGGCGCGAATGGATTGTGCGTGCCGCCTTCGAGGAGGATCTCCGATTCTCCCGATGCCAGCATGAGCGCTGGCAGCACGGTCTGCAACAGCAGTGTGCAACTGCCCGCGGTCGGAATCGTGAACCGATACGATCCGGGCCGCACCGGGCCGGGGGCAAAATACAGCGACCTTGAACCGACCGCGGCGCCGCGGACCTCCGCGCCGCTCACTTGCGCCGCCGCCCGCGCCGCGGCCAGATGCTGATACCCCAGCCCCGGCTTGGGACGGTTGGCGCGTATGTTTTCGATGCGGATCGGCGTCCCGGTGACCAATGACAACGCCACGGCGCTGCGCAGAATCTGCCCGCCGCCCTCGCCCATCGCGCCGTCGAGAGTGACCAGCTCCGCCATGCTTGTCAGTCCTCGACTCCAAAACGCTCGTCCCGCAGCCAGCGCCGCACCAGCGCCTCGTTCGGGAGCAACCGCCCGACCACGCGGTATCGCGAAATCGCCAGCACCGAGGATGTCAGCGCCGATTCACGGATCACCATCGACGGCGGCGTATAGGATGCATGGCAGAAATCCACCGTCCCAGCCTCGACAATCAGGAAGCCAACGTGACAATCAAGCCCGACCATATAGAGTCCGTCGCCCATGGCCGCAACTTCCGCGACGAATCGTTCGAGGGACGCATCCGACCAGCGCCGCCGCAGAGGCCGCGAGACGAAACTGGCGATGATCCGTTCCGATGGCTCCTGCGACAGACGCACCCGCGGGAGACTGAAGCCGACATCACGCAGGCAGGTGGTGACAAAGTAACCGCAGGCGATGGTCCCGACACCCGGTGTCTGGGTCGTGCCGTTGTAATCCCACTCTGTGCCATACCAAAGCGGGAAGATCGAATCGCATAGCCAGATCCTCAGGCGAAGGCTTGCGACATCGACCAGACTGTCACGAGCCGCCGCGTTGCGCGCGCGCTGGAAATCCTCGCGCAAACGGGCAATCTCTGATCGGATGGACTGCGTCGTCAGCGTGTATTCGGATCCGACCGGCGCTGGCGACGGGGTCTGCGCGCTGGCCGGTATGGGTACGATTCCGGTTAGCAGGATGAGCGCAGCCGCATATATCCACGCGCGGGCCGAACGGTCAGCGGAGCGTGTCGCGCGGAACAATTCCCAGGACATTCGGCAGCGGCCAGGCCTCGCGGTTGTCGTCGTTCTCATTGAACCCCGTCTCATAGCTGCCCGCGACATCGCGTGTCAACGAACCGTGGCGCAAATAGAACTGCGCCTCCGGTCCGCCCTCAAGGTGTTGCGCGCAGATCAGATCGATCGGTAGCTCGAGGAGGATGCTGTTGAATTCGTGCATCGAGTACGGCGACCGGCAGAAGATAAACAGAATACGTCCCTGATGGTCCTCGCCCAGCGCCGCTTCGCTCCAGCGCTCATCCGACGGCGACCAACGGTTGCCGCCGGGACGGGCGATCAGACGCAGATTCTGAATCACGCAATCATACTGCGCCTTCACCGTGTCCCAGTCGACTTGGTCCAAGTCAACAATGCGAAACGGCGGCAGCCCATCGCGACGCGGCGCAAACGCCGCCACCGATTGGTAGTTGTTTTTACCGGCGCTGTTCACATGCCCATCGCAGCGCATGTACCCGACATGGGTTCGAAAGTCTTCCTGATACATCCCGGCATTGATGGCCGCCACGAGGCCATATCGCTCGCACCATTGCCGGGCCGTCAGGTTCCCGGTCTGATGGCTCGCGCCGCTCGCCGTCAATGCCTTCAGCTCCCAGTGGACGGGATCGGCGCGCAGAATCAAGACAAGAGAGTCTCCCTCCGACGTGCGCCGTTGCGCCTTAAACTCCCCAAATTCCAACCCCGGCGCGAGGACAGTCCAGTCCCCGGCCAAACCCACCAGCGGGGACAGGAGGATCGTCGCCACGACGATCGTAGGCCAGAAGTGATGCCGCATCCTTCTCACTCGATCTCCGGCGCCGGGACTTCCATGGCCGCCAGCGCCTCGGCGGCGCGCCGGAGAAGATAAGGAGCGCAGTTGATGCAGAGCGAACCTAGAAAGTGGTCTACCAGTCCGTTGACAGCCGTGATGAAGCCACCCGGCATGTGCCTGTTCAGTTGTCCGAGCAACGCTCTCCGAGACCCATGCGATTTCCGGCGCCAATTACGGATGGCAGAACTTCGCCTCCGCCGACGCGCCGCGAAGCGCCACGTCGATCATCATGACCACGTCGACGATATTCGTCTCGCCGGAGCAATCCACATCTCCCGTCCCGTGCAGGGCTCGGGCGTACCACGAACACCCGCGGGTCTTGGGCGGTGGCGCGCCCCGAAATGCGACGTCGATGACCGATACGACATCACGAACATTCGTCAAACCGTCGCAGACGGGATCACCGTGGCAGCGACAGGCCGATACCGGTCCAGGCAGGTACTCAAGAAGACGAAATTCAATCGCTGCGCCCCCAACGCCGATCATCGCCCACCATACGGGGCCGATGTCGCGCGCAAAAGCTCCGCTCCAATAGATGTCGTAGCACGCGGGAGGAAGGCATCCTCCACTCATGCAGATGGCATCGTCGTATGACCCCTGAGGAGGCGCAATTTGCCAGCCGCAAGCGGTCGTTTGTGCAAAGTCATGGCCATTCATTTGGCCCGGCGACCAGGGCTCCGAGTATGGCCGGGAGAACAGAAACAACGGATTCTCTTCAGCGCCGGGTGATTCGCACCAATAGATGTCGCCGATGGAATCACTCCGGACCCAACAGGAGAACGACGGCGGCCAGGGCGTAGAGAGGTGATAGAACATCTGCCCGCATACGAGCCGGACATCATCAATACGGGCGATCTCCTGACCGAAAACGGTGTCCAGGATGTTGCCGTATTTCTCATAAACCCACTGGCTCCCCAGCCTCAGCGGGAAATACGGCGACTGTCCCGCCCGCGCGACCGTCGTGGTGACCGACAGCACAACGACCAAGAGCCCCCCCACAAGGATAGGCATACGCGACTTGCGCATCAGACCCCCGCGGTCAGTGATCGGACTACGACAGCTACCTTATAATAATAGCATCCGTTTGCAGGAATCGTATCGAGATATTTTGGGGACACGTTGAATTCTGTCAGCCGGTGCGACCGTGCGAGTCCGCCGTCGCTTGGATGAAGCAGGCATCGGCCAGTTCTTCCAACTCCCGGTACCCCCAGAGACCGAAGTCGTTGACGCGCAGCGCCAATGCCCGCGGCAATTCCTCGATTCCCAGGTGGGCGCCGCTCAGTGCGCCGGTCATCGCCGCCGTCGTGTCCACATCGCCGCCGACCGCAATCGCCGCGCTGATCGCATCGACGTAACTGTCAGGGTGGCGCAGAAACGCATACAGACTCCAAAGCAGACTGGGGATCACAAAGGGCGAGATCCCCGGCCAGGCGTACTCGAACCCTATTGCCTTGCCGGCGCCGCAGATGTGCGCTCGCGCCTGCTCCTCAGGACGGTTCAACCACACCCAAAGTTCCCCGATTAGCCGGGCAAATTCTGAATGATATGCTTCCATCGCCGCCGCCAGAAGACCGAGGAATTCATTCGATCGATCCATGGCGCCGTCTTCGAGGATGAGCGCCACCGCGAGGGCCATTCCGACCGATCCGGCCGTGCAACGCGGGTCATGATGCGTGATCCAGCCCTGCTCTTTTGCGACGGTGGTCAGTTCCTGTCTGTGCCGATAATAGTACAGCCCGACCGGCGCGGCGCGCATGATGGTGCCGTTTCCCGCCGAGGGAGCCGGATCACCTGCCTGATCCCACGCAATGCCCCGATTCAAACGCCGCGCGGCATTGTCGCAGGCAATTCCCCGGCCGACCACTCGGTCTTCACGGAACATCCGCGCGATCCGATCGGCGTAATCGACCGGGTTCCAGCCGCGCTGCGTAACCAGACTCTCCAGCAGTTCCCGCGCCAATTGCGAGTCGTCGGTGTACTGCCCCGACCACTCGATGTCATCGGGCAGCTCACCTTCAAACCACCGCCGCAACACCCCACGGACGTACTGTTGGCAGGCCTCTGCGTCAAAACCCTCGACCGGGCGGCCGAGCGCATCACCGAGGCATTTGCCGATCAGGCAACCGACATACTGGCTGCGAGTAGGGACCATGGCGGACGTCATCGATCGTCCCGTGTCTGTCAATGATTGTTGGTGCTGCGGGCTTGCCGCCCCGCGCGGGATTGGTAGCGGTGCAGGGACTCGAACCCCGGACACGCGGATTATGATTCCGCTGCTCTAACCAGCTGAGCTACACCGCCCTCGGGCAGGCAATCTTAGGGGAAACTCACAGCCGAGTCAAGCCATTCACGGCTCATCGATCGATCCGAACAGTCCCGGCGTGGCGGCCGCGGTCGCCAGGCGACGGCAGGAAATCGACTCCGTACGCGGATGGCGGCGCTGCGTGCCTGACGTGGGACGGGCCCGACGCGCGCGCTCGGGCTCTATTTCCCGCTTGAGCACCAGCCGGAATTGCGGCAAAAGACGCCCGCGCGAACACCGTCCGCAGTAGAGTTCCGCCGGCTTCATCCGCCGGTACTCGCGCCAGCAACTCGGACAGGCGTACACCAGCCGCGCCTTCGGATGGATGCCATCGTATTCGCGGCAGTGCACGCTTGCGCCCACCCGGTGGGCTTCGCGACGGAACGCCGGGCCGTGCCCCGCGTAGCGCAGGTGAATCATCTCGTGTTTGAGGGTGTCGTCGACGTCCTGCGGGAAGCGCTCGTGATACGGACGCGACAGCGTGATCAACAGGCGGTGCCGCTGGCAGGTGCCGGCAATCCGCATCCGTGTCGACCAGCGAATCGTCGCCGCCGGCAACCGAGACTTAAACATCGTCTCATTGAACCAGTCGAATCGGCGTTGCAGCTCCGCTTCATCCGGCAGAGCCGCCATGCTCCCGGCCAGCAGATCCAGTTGGCTCATGTGTCGGGGATCAGTTGTCGAAGTTGCAGCCGCAACAGCCGCCGCTGCCGCAGGCGGGCGCCGCATCGTGGCCGCCCGAGGTAGTGGCGAAGGCCGCCTGCTTGCGAATCAGGACCGTCGCCTGGCATTGCGGACAGGACAGCGAGGCTGCTTGTTTGTCTGAGAAAACCAGTTCTTCAAAAGTGTGCTGGCATGATTGGCACTGATAGACATAGATGGGCATGTGAGTTGCCTCCGTCGGAACCGCGGTGCGGTCTTCCGCGGATCAAGTTAGCGCGTCGCGCCCCGCCGCGCCAGCGCGTTCCGAACGCGTGTCGGCAAGTCAGGGCATGGAAGGAGACTGGGGCAGACGGGCTATACGCACCCGTCGGATGCGCTGGCCGTCCATCTTCTCGATCGTGATCTTCCAGCCGTGCTCTTCGATCGACTGCCCGACCCGCGGGACGCCGCCGACACGGTCGTAGATGAGGCCGCCGATGGTCTCGAATTCCTCGTCCGGAACCTCGATGCCCAGCTCCTCGGCGATGTCAAATAACGAGACCACGCCGTCGGCAAGGATGACATCGTCGCTTTCGCGCTCGATGGGCCGCCTCTGGCCGTCGTGTTCATCCTCGATTTCGCCAACGATCTCCTCGAGGATGTCCTCAAGCGTGACCAGCCCCGCGGTGCCGCCGAACTCATCGACCACGATGGCGATATGCGTCTTGAGCCGCTTGAATTCTTCCAGGAGCGCATCGACACGCTTGGTTTCGGGCACGACAAACGCCCGGCGCGCCAGCGCCGACAGTTGGATGTCGCCTTCGGCTTCGGCGCAAAAGAGGTCCTTCACGTAGAGGATGCCGACGATGGTGTCGAGCGTTTCATCGTACACCGGCAGACGGGAATGGCCGGATTCGACGATCTTCCGGCGGACATCCTGCACGCTCGCATCCACCGGCACGGCCACAATGTCGATGCGCGGGACCATAACCTCCCGCACCTCGGTGTCCTCGAGTCCGATCACGCCGCGGATCATCTCGCGTTCATCCGGCTCGATCACCGGTTCATCCATTCCGACCGACTCGGCCAGCGAATCGAAGGCGCGCTCGACAATCTCCTCGCGCTCGGCCAGACGGGTTGTCGGGCGGCGCAGCGTCGAAACCCAATGGGCCAACGACAGCAGGGGACGGAACATCTGCCAGGTCAACGACAGCGCCGCCAGCCGCATTGACAGAAGCCGCGGCGCCGGTTCGGCGCGCGCCGCCCGCCGCGGTAGGACATCGCCGGCCAGGACATGGACGAGCCACACCAACGGCAGCACGACCACCAGGCAGGGCAACGTCGGCCAGGCCATCGACGTGCAAAAACGCGGAACGGCCCACAGCGCGAGCACAGTCATGATTCCGAATGCCAGCGACTTGAACAGATCGGCCGCCAGCAGTACGTCGCGTGACGAGCGCGCCAATAACTCCCAGCGCCCCGATGCGTCATCCTCGTCCTCGGCGTGCTCCGTGGCGAGGTCCACCAGCGCCGACAATTGCTGCGCGCCGGCGTTGGTCAGATAGATCATGACCAGCAGCAGAAGCGAGGCCACCGAGGCGATCACCAGCTCAAGCATCGCGTCTGCCCTTCCCCGAGGTGCGCGCGCCGATCAGTCCAACGGCGCGCAGGTAGCGGTCTTCGGCCCGGCGCATGCGCGCGTTGTCCGCCGGCGCATGGTGATTGTATCCAAACAGATGCAGACAACCATGCACCGCCAGCCGCAGCGCCTCATCAGCGATCGTGCCCCCGTGCTCCGCGGCCCACCGCCGGCAGTGGGCGTAATTGCAGTAGATCTCGCCGATCAGATGGTCGTCGTCCACACCAGGCATCTCACCGCCGAACGGGAAGGAGAGCACATCGGTGGTCTTGTCCTTGCCCCGGAACCGGCGATTGAGCCGGCGCATGACCGTATCATCGACCACGATCACCTGCACCGTGCCGGCGCCATGCTCGCGACGAATGATCGACTCCAGCGCCGCGCGCAATCGCGCCACCGGCAAGCGCGCCCCGTCGATATCCCGCACCAGACGCACACGAACGATCCGCCCGGACGTCTTCCGGGCGCGACGGGTGGCGGTGGGGTTGGACGAGCGGGGCGCCATGTCATTTCTACGAAAGACGGCTCGTCGGCCGGGTTAGCGACCCGTCGCGCGTGGGCGAAGCGTCGCTGTTGTCCGCCTCGTCTTCCAATGAATCCGCCGCCGAGGGATAATCGATCCGCTGGTGGAACACACCCAGCAGGATCTTAAGAAACGCCTGTTCGATCCGGTGCAAGTCGCGCAACGTGAGATTGCACTCCTCCAGCTGGCCGGCGAGGAATTTATCGGCGATCACTTTCTGGACCACCGCCTGCACCCGCCCCGGCTTGGGATCATCGAGCGTGCGCGTCACCGCTTCGACCGAATCAGCCAGCATCAGGATCGCGGTCTCGCGTGTTTGCGGTTTCGGACCGGGGTAGCGATACTCCTCTTCGACCACCTCTTCGTCCGGCGACTGCTTCAGGGCCTTCTGGTAGAAGAAGCTCATGACCGTGGTGCCGTGATGTTGCTCGATGAAGTCGATCACCGCGTCGGGCAGGTTGTGTTCGAGCGCCAGCTCCTTGCCGCCCTTGACATGCCGTTCGAGGATGAGCGCGCTCATCGACGGCGAGAGTTTGTCGTGCTTGCTTTTGGTGTGGCGCATGTTCTCGACGAAATACTCCGGCTTTTCCATCTTGCCGATGTCGTGGTAGTAGGCCCCGACGCGCGCCAAGAGCGCATTGGCGCCGATCGCCTCGGCGGCCGCCTCGGAGAGGTTGCCGATCACGATCGAATGGTGGTAGGTCCCCGGCGCTTCGAGCGACAGACGCTTCAGCAGCGGGTGATTGAGATTGGACAGTTCCAACAGCGTCAGATCGGTGGTGAATCCGAACAGCGACTCGAACACCGGCAACACACCGACGGCCAGAATCGCCGCGACAATCGAGTTCACCATGCCGTACCCGGCCGCCTGCAGGATGCCCTCTGTCTCGGTGTAACGCAGCGACTCGATCACGACAATCGCCAGCAGGTAGGTCAGCGAGCCGTAGAGAGCCGGACGATAGAAGTCGTAGCGACGGCGCACCGTGCGCACGCTGTAGGCCGACACCATACCAACCGCCACGCCGACCACCGTCACCGGGAAGCTAAAGCCGGTCACCACGCCGATGAGGAAGGAGAGAAAGACCGTCGACACCAACGCCGTGCCCAAATCCACCAGCACGGTGATGAGGATGGCGGCAAACGGGATCGGGATGAGGTAGAGGAAGGGCCAGCCGAAGGCCAGCGCGACCCGCGCCGCCGCCAGCGTGAACAGCCACAACAGCGCGGCGAGCAGAATGATCGCCGAACGCCGCAGGTAGCGGCGACGGAAGTAGTAGAAGTGCGCCGCCATGCCCGCCACGCAAAACAGCGCAAACAGCGCCCGGCCGCCGATCGGCAGCAGATACCCGAGCAGACCGCCCGAGTCTCGCCGCTCGGCGCGCAACTGCGCCAGCGCCGCCAACCGCTCGGCGTGCGCCGCCGTCACCCGCTCATTCTTCGCCACGATCCGCTCGCCGCGGTAGATGCGCACTTTGTACGGCTGGAGTTCATCGAGGAGCGCCTGACGGCGTTGCTCGGTCGTTTCGTGATCGTACACGAGATTGGGCGTGAGCAAATCGCTGATCACCGCCACCAGCCGCTGACGCTCGGACTCATCAACCCCCGGAATCTCCGCCAGCTCGACGTCGATGCGCGCCCGCGCCGCCGACCGGTCGAGAATCTGATCGCGCTTGAGCGGCATTTCCCCCACTCCAGGGCGGTCCACCATGACAAACGGACTTTCCGTCGTCGGCAGGAAGCGCGTGTCGGGGAAAATGCCGGTGGTGTAGAGTCGCCGTACCGCATCCTCGGCGGTGAAGCGCAGGGCCAGCCAGCCGCCGCCCGGACGCGGCGGGGTTAACGTGTCTAGGTCCCACCACGGAAACTCCTGCGCCAACCGCTCCTTGCGCAAATTCGGGCTGATCGGCGAGGCCGCCAGGCGTTCGGCGCGGTTGAAGAAATTGCCGAGCGTGCGCTGGATCGAATCGGCAATCGCGCGGTCGTACCCCAGGATCGGAGGCGTCTCACGCCGGATTTCATCCTCTTCGGCGCGAATCTCCTCCGGCGACTTCATGACCGGGAAATCAAACGGCGCGATGATCTCGGCGGTGGCGATGTCCCCTTCGCGGGGAAAATCGGGCGGGACAAACAACTCCGGCCGCGGGAAAAAGACAATTGAGCCGGCCACAACCAACAGGCCCAGCGCGATGTGCGTCGCCGTCTGCACGCGCCGGTAACGGCGCGTGTCGCTCACGTCCTCCAGACGCGCGCGGATCCGCGCGGCGATGGCGCGCTTGGCTCTGAGCAGGACGTGGAACATACCCGGCCGTCAGACCTCCCCGTCGCTGGGGGAGGTGTCCGTGGGCGATTGCAGTTGATGGTTGCGGCGCGCGCCTTCGTCGCGCCCCTCGTAGCGCTCAAACGCCCTGATGATGGCGCTCACCAGTCGGTGACGCACCACATCCTTCTCCGTCAGATACACCATTCCGATCCCTTTGATCCCTTTGAGGATCTGGCAGGCCAGCGTCAACCCGGACGTAGTCGGGTGCGCCAAATCGATCTGCGTGAGATCGCCGGTGACCACCGCCTTGGAGCGCTCGCCCAACCTGGTCAGAAACATCTTCATCTGCCCGACCGTGGTGTTCTGCGCCTCATCGAGAATGACAAAGGCGTTGTTGAGCGTGCGCCCGCGCATGAACGCCAGCGGCACAATCTCAATAGTCCCGGTCTCCATCATCCGGTGCATCTTGTCCATCGGCATCATGTCGTAGAGCGCATCGTAGACCGGCCGTAGGTAGGGATCGACCTTGGCGCGGATGTCGCCGGGAAGGAAGCCGAGCGATTCGCCTGCCTCAACCGCTGGCCGCGCCAGGATGATACGGCTGACCAGCTTGGCCTTGAGTTCGGCGACCGCCATGGCGACCGCCAGGTAGGTCTTGCCGGTGCCGGCCGGGCCGACGCAGACGGTGATGTCGTAATTCTCGATGGTTTCGAGGTACTCCTTTTGGCCGAGTGTCTTCGGTGTGATCTTCTGACGCGACCCCGGCGCGCCCGATGCTTCCAGTTGTGCCGAGGGGCCCTCGCCCCCGTCCTGCACCACGGTGATCGCGTAATTCAGGTAGCGCTCCGACAATTCCCCGGTCTTTTCGATGTGGGCGAGCAAGTCGACAAACAGCCGCGAGGCCGCGTCCAGACGCTCCGGTTGGCCGACCGCGATGACCTCGTCGCCGCGCGCCGTCAGCGTGATGTCCAAACGGGCCTCAATCAGCGACAGAAACACGCCGTGCCGCCCAAAGAGAACCCGCGGATCAGTTCCTTCGATCGAGATGATGCGCTGGGAGGGTCTACTCAAAGCGGAAGCGCGCAGGACAGCGTCCGGCTCCGGTCCCCCTCTTGGGGACTACCGTCTGCGCCAGAAGGCGGATTTGGAGTGTGCCTTGTCATTGCTCAAACACCGATCGGCCCCAAACAGCGACCGCAAGGGTCGCTTTTGATACATCGGCCGAAGATGAGCCAAATATACGCACCGCAGAACCGTCCGCTTTGGCATTCTTCGCCCCAAACCAGAGAGCCAATCTAAGTTACTTGTACGCAATGGGATAGCCTTCGCCGAGTTGGCGGTCTCCGCGCCGACTCTGCCAAAGGGCTCGACTTTCGGTGCCATCACGCCGATATCCGAATGGGGACCAACAGTCAGAGAGGACACCGCCATGATGGACAGCGCGCCCGAACTTGCTCTGCAATCGGCCGACATTCTGATCGTTGACGATGAGCCGGAAGTGCGCGACGGCGTCTGTCAGCTCCTGACCGCCTGGGGGCATCATGCGCAGGCGGTCGCCTCCGGACGCGAGGCGCTTTCCTGCCTTAAGCAGCACAAGATTGATTTGGTCATCATGGATATCTGCATGCCGCGCATGGATGGTATCGAGTCCTCAGCGCTCATCCGTGCCGCTCATCCTTTTGTGCCGATTGTGCTGTTGACCGGCGTGCTGCAGGATGTGCCCACGGTCGCCATCCGTGATCTGCGCATCGAAGGGGTCTTCAAGAAGCCGCTGCAGAAATCGCTGGTCGAGGCGACACTCAACCGCCTGCAATCGCGCATGGCCGCCACCGGCAAAATTGTGCTTCCGGTGGTCTGAGTCTCGCCGCCCGGCTGAACCGTCAAAACCACACGGCAAAGAAAAGGGATGAGTCGGCATCGATTCGTCCCTCTTGTCGTCTGGTTCTGTCGCGTGTGTCTACGGCTTGATCTGAATTCCCAACTCGTCCAACTGATGCGGCTCGATCTCCGACGGGCAGGCGTCCATCAGCGACTGCGCCTGCGTGGTCTTCGGGAAGGCGATGACATCGCGCAGCGACTCGGAGTTGGTCATGATCGCCACGATCCGGTCGAAGCCGGGGGCGATCCCGCCATGCGGCGGCGCGCCATAGTCAAGCGCCTCCAAGAGGAAACCGAACATCCGCTTGGCCCGTTCATCGTCGATCCCCAGCGCATTGAGCACCCGCCGTTGGATGTCCGGCCGGTGATTGCGGATCCCGCCCGAGGCGATTTCGGTGCCGTTGAGCACAAGGTCATACTGATAGGCGCGAATGAATTCCCACGGATGCTCCGGCGTGCCCGGGGCGGCGGTGGTGGTAAACCCGGCCTCCAGTTTCGGCAGGTCCTCGTCGAAGGGATGCGTGACGATGTTGTGCATCGCATCGTAACGCTTGGCATCGGCGTTGTACTCAAACAACGGGAACTCGGTCACCCAGGCGAAGGCGAACTTGCCGGTGTTGACGAGATTGAGACGTCCGGCGATCTCGCTGCGCAGCTTGCCCATTGCCGCCCAGCAGACCTTGGTATCGCCGGCCACGATCAACACCGCGTCGCCGACCCGCGCCTCGGAGGCGCCGGTGATCCGGTCGAGCGCCTCTGGGGAAAGGAACTTGGCGATCGGCGATTTGACACCATCCTCGGCATACAAGATATAGGCCAGTCCCGCCGCGCCCTGATCCTTGGCGATCTTCTCCAGTTCGGCGATCTGGCTGCGCGACAGCGTGGCCAGACCCGGCGCGCGCAGCGCCGACACACGCCCTCCCCTGGCCACCGTGTCCTCAAAGACCTTGAAACCGCATTGACGCACCGCTTCCGCAATGTTCACGATCGGCAGATCATAGCGCAGGTCGGGTTTGTCCGACCCGTAAGTGTCCATCGCCTGGCGGTAGGTCAGCCGCTGGAATGGGGCGATGATGTTGACGCCCAGCACCTCCTTGAAGAGGTGCTTCATCATCCCCTCGACCACCGCGAAGATGTCATCGGGGGTGACAAAGGTCATCTCCATGTCGATCTGGGTGTGTTCCGGCTGGCGGTCGGCGCGCAGGTCCTCATCGCGCAGGCAGCGCGCCAACTGGAAGTAGCGGTCATACCCCGCAATCATCAGGATCTGCTTCATCAATTGCGGCGACTGCGGCAAGGCGTAAAAACGCCCCTTGTGAATCCGCGACGGCACCACATAGTCGCGCGCGCCCTCCGGAGTCGAACGCATCAAAAGCGGCGTCTCGATCTCGTAGAATCCCTGACTGTCGAGGTAGTTGCGCACGGCGATCGACGCCTGATGGCGGATGCGCAGTTTCTGCTGCAGCGGCGGACGGCGCAAATCGAGGTAGCGGTACTTCAGGCGCAGGTCTTCCGAGGCGTTGGTGTGTTCCTCGATCTCAAACGGCGGAGTCTTCGATCGGTTGAGCACCACCAGACGCGACACCGACACTTCGATTTCGCCGGTGGCCAGCTTCGCGTTGACCGTCCCCTCCGGGCGCTTCTGTACCGCGCCCTCGATCCCGATCACCGTCTCGGCCCGCAACGCCGCCGCGGTCTGCATCGTCTCGGCATCGAGGGACTCGGGGTGAAAGACAATCTGCGTGATCCCGTAGCGGTCGCGCAGGTCAATGAAGAACAGGCCGCCGAGGTCGCGCCAGTGCGCCACCCAGCCGTTGAGACGCACCGTCTGGCCGGCGTGCGCGACGCGCAATTCGCCGCAGGTGTGAGTGCGTTTGATCGTTTCAATGATCAGCATCGTGTCGTGTCCGTTCTCAGGCAAACAGGGCGACCGTCCAGTCGCCGAGGTCCGCGGTGATTTCGGTTTGTTCGGCCTTGTCCATGACGCGCAACTGATACCGTCCCTTGGAAATTTCGTCGTCGCCGATGAGGATGACATAGCGGGCGCGTAGACGGTCGGCTTCCTTCATCTGCGCCTTCAGCCCGCGTCCGAGGAAATCCCGGTCGGCCGCCAGTCCGAGTGCGCGCAAACGCGCCACTGCCGCGGTGGCCCGCTCCGCGGCCGCCTCGCCCAGCGCGCAGACAAACACATCCAGGCGCGTCGCCGTGGCCCGGGCTTCTTCCGGGAGCGCCGCCAAAACACGCTCAAAGCCGGCGGCAAATCCCACCGCCGGCGTCGGCGGCCCGCCGAGAATTTCGACCAGACCATCGTACCGTCCGCCGCCGCAAAGCGCATCCTGCGCCCCCAGCCGCGTCGATTTGAACTCGTAGGTCGTGCGTGTGTAATAATCCAGCCCGCGCACCAGCCGCAGGTCGATCCGGAAGGTCAGCCCCAGTTGATCGAGCCCGTGCTTGACCGCCTCGAAGTGCCGCCGGTCATCGTCGGTCAGGAAACGATCGATCGACGGCGCATTCTGGTAGAGCGCCTGGCACTTCTCAACCTTGCAGTCGAAAATGCGCAGGGGATTGCTCGTGGCGCGCCGCTTGCAGTCCGCGCAGATCGCCGCGAACACATCGGGGTCGGTCAGGAAGGCCCGCAGGGCGGCGTTTAACTCGACCCGCGCCTGCGGCCCGCCGATCGAGTTGATCACCAGCGCAAACTCCCGGACGCCCAACTCGCGCAGGATTGCGTCGGCCAGCGCGATGGTCTCGACATCGGCCTCCGGTCCGGCCGGCCCGATCAATTCGGCGCCAAACTGGTGGAACTGCCGCAGACGACCCGCCTGGGGACGCTCTGCCCGGAACATCGGCCCGATGTAATAGAACTTCCAGCTGGGCCGTTTGACCCCCAGCGATTCCTCCAGATAGGCGCGCACCACCGACGGGGTGCCCTCCGGGCGCAGCGTCACCGAACGCTCCCCCCGGTCGACGAAGGTGTACATCTCCTTCTGCACGATGTCGGTCGATTCCCCGGTGCCGCGCTCGAACAGTTCCGTCGGTTCCATCACCGGGCAGCGAATCTCGCCGAACCCGAAGCGGCGCATCACCGCCCGGACAATCTCCTCGGCGCGCACCCACTGCGCCGTCTCCTCCGGCAGCAGATCGGCCATGCCCGCCAGGCGGCGGAATCCGGTCTCGGTGGATTTGCTCGTCATCGCAAAAGACCCAAAAAAAGCCGCCGGGGTATCCTTCCAGACGACGCCCCGGCACCACGACAGTCCATCAATTTCACCCGTCCGCACCACCCAAGTCAATTCGGAAAAGTGATGGCCCGCCCGCCCCCATCCCACCTTTTTGCTTACAAACACCAATTTGGTCGCGTATGGAATGCAGGACGAGGGGATCACTGCCTATCCAGCCTTGCGACACCTTTAGCGTCTGAAAACGTTCAGAGCCGTCTGACCGGGCATCCCGCCCAGAGGGAGAGGTGCGCATGAAACGGCCTGCTCGACAACCCAAACTGATCTGGCATCCGCTGTCGCTTCAGTCGCTTTCAGTCAACCAGTTCGCGCGTGTGGTCAACGCGATCCTGTCCGGACGCATCACCCTGCTGCACCATACGCTGAAGGGCGCATCGGCGATCCCCGAGCCGCCGGAGAACAACCCCGGCGGTCCGGCATGAGACGCCGCGTCGCCCTCGATATCCTTCGGGTCTCTTTCTGTCCGATTGCGATTGCGACCGCCTCCCGGCCGGTCTAAATTGACCGTGACCACCGGGAGGGAAGTCTATGCGTCCGATCGTGCCTCGACTGCTGTTGCCCCTGCTGATCCTGCTGGCGCTGGTCGCCGCCATGTCCCCGTTGGCGGCGTTTGCGCAAACCGAGACGCCGCCCGCCGCCGCCGAGCCCGGCTGGGGGGAAATGACCCCCGAACGGCGCGCGCAGGCCATCGAATACTCCAACACCACCAACCTGCTATATTTCGTTGAGTTCTTCTATGGTCTGGCCATATGGCTGGTCCTGCTGTTCACCGGTTTTTCCGCCAGGATGCTGGCTTGGGCCGAACGGATCGGCAAGCGACGCCTTCTGACGCTGTTCCTCTATCTCGTCGCGCTGATCGCCATCGTCCAGATCGCTTCGTTGCCGCTGGATTACTATTCCGGCTTCCATCTGGAGCACCACTACGGCCTTTCGAACCAGACGTTCGGCGCCTGGACCTTGGACCTGCTCAAGGGACTGGGCGTGGCGCTGGTGATCATCGCGTTGCTGGCGGTGATCGTCTACGCGATCATCCGCCGCAATCCGCGCTCCTGGTGGGTCTGGATGGGCGTGGTCTCGGTGCCGCTGGTCATCTTCTTCGTGATCATCGGGCCGATCGTCATCACGCCGATCTTTTATGAGACCAAGCCGATGGATGACACCCCGTTGCGCGCGCAGATTCTCAATCTGGCCGCGCAGTCGGGCATTCCCGATTCGCGCGTCTTTGTCATGGACGCATCGAAGGACACCAAGAAGCTGAACGCCTACGTCACCGGACTGGGAAAGACCAAACGAATCGTCCTCTACGACAACCTGATCGCCGCCATGGAGCCGTCGGAAGTCCTCTTCGTCGTCGGCCACGAGATGGGGCACTATCTGCTCCAGCACATCTGGATCGGCCTGGGGATCGCCGTCGCCTTCATCTTCATCGCCGCCTGGTTGTCGCATCTGGCGATGAGCGCGCTCATTCGACGATATCACAAGCGCTTCGGGTTCGAACGGCTCTCCAGTTTCGCCAGCATGCCGCTTCTGGCGCTCTCGTTTTCGGTGATCGGCTTTCTCTTCTCGCCGCTGCAAAATGGCATCTGGCGGCACTTCGAGCACCAGGCCGACATCTTCGGCCTCCAGAAAACCGCCGATAGGGAGGCGGCGGTCGGCGCCTTTGAGAAACTGGCGGCGACCAATCTCTCCAACCCCGATCCATCGACCTTCATCAAAATCTGGCTGTATGACCACCCGACCCTGGCCGAGCGCGTCACCTTTGCCCGGTCCTGGCAGTTTGCCGGCAGCGAGGCGGTCGCCGCCGTCCCCGCGGCCACGGCCGATTCCGCCCTGATTGTCCCCGGTGAGAAGCATTTCAAGAACATCCGCCAACTCAGTTTCGGCGGCGAAAATGCCGAGGCCTACTTCTCCGCCGATGGACAGAAGCTGATCTTCCAGTCGACCCGCGACGGTTACCCCTGCGACCGCATCTATACGATGAACATCGATGGCTCCGATGTTCGCATGGTTTCCACCGGCACCGGTGTCACCACCTGTTCATTTTTCGCGCCCGATGGCGAACGCATTGTCTTCTGTTCCACCCATCTGGCCGGCGATTCCTGCCCGCCGAAGCCGTCGATGGCGCAGGGGTATGTCTGGGCCCTCTATGCCGGCTACGATGTCTTTTCCGCCAAACCCGATGGCTCCGACCTCAAGCGTCTGACCGACACCCCGGGCTACGACGCCGAAGCGGTCTATTCCCCCGACGGCAGCAAGATCCTCTTCACCTCGGTGCGCAATGGCGATCTGGATCTGTATGTGATGAACCCCGACGGGAGCAATCCGGTTCAGTTGACCCACGAGCTTGGCTACGATGGCGGCGCGTTCTTCTCACCCGACGGCAAGATGATCTGCTACCGCGCCAGCCACCCGACCGACTCGGCCGACATCGCCGACTACAAGAACCTGCTGGCGCAGGGGCTGATCCGTCCCAGCAAACTCGAACTCTGGGTGATGAACGCCGACGGCACCGGCAAACGGCAGGTGACCAGTAACGGATCGGCCAACTTCTGCCCGTACTTCCATCCCGACGGCAAGCGGCTCATCTTCTCCTCGAGCATGAACGACCCGAAGAAGCGCAACTTCGATCTGTTCATGATCAACATCGACGGCACCGGGTTGGAGCAGATCACCTTCGAGTCCACCTTCGATGGCTTTCCGATGTTCAACCGCGATGGCACCAAGCTGGTCTTCGCCTCCAATCGCAACCAGGCCAAGCCGGGCGAGACGAATATCTTCATCGCGGATTGGGTGGAGTAGGATTGTGTCAGTGCACGGGCCTGTCAGGAATTTTGTGTGTCGGTCATTTCTGTTCATAATCACGCACCTA
>CAZQIZ010000017.1:0-65704 GCA_964593585.1 uncultured Ignavibacteria bacterium | reverse complement strand
ATACGAAACCAGCTTTCAAGCTTCAACTGGCCCAGATTATGGGGGGAAGGTCAGCCGGCGCATCCGCCGAGGCGTTGCACGACGGCTCCGTCGTGCTGGTGGCCGTTCATTCTCCCGATTCGTCGAACCCTGTGCAGTCCGACACCACCGATCAGATGGTCTTCATGGCCGCGCGCGCCTTCACCTTCACCAACACCACCGGTCCGGCGCCGTTCGTTGCCGGACGCTTCATCAACACGATCACCGGCGCCCACCTGACCAGCGGCGGCACCTGGACCGACTCCTCCGATGAAAACAAGAAGGAGAACTTCCGGGACATCGACCGCGCCGAACTGCTCGACAAAATCGCGGTTCTGAACATCCGTCGCTGGAATTACCGGAACGAGACGTCGGATGTGCAGCACATCGGCCCGACCGCGCAGGAGTTCCATGCCCTCTTTGAGGTGGGCAACGACGACAAGACCATTTCCACTGTCGATCCCGCCGGCGTGGCCCTGGCGGCGATTCAGGAACTGGATGCCCGCACCCGCCGCATCGATGCGCTGTCACGCGAAAATGAGGTGCTGCGCGGTGAACTGGACCGCCTTCGTGAAGTGGTCGAGCGGCTGGCGGCTCAGCAGAAGTAGCAGTACCGACTCGTCACCAAGTAGAAAGCCACCCGCCGGCGGCACCGGCGGGTGGCTCTTGTGTGTCGTGGTTCGGCCGCTTACGTCTGCATGAACGCCGGCCCGACCATCGGCTCCCACTTGAAGCCGTAGATGATCGCGCCCTCCGGCCCGTTGGAGTTCAGACGGCGGAAGCGCGCCTGCACCCGCCAGCCGGTGTAGTCGACGTCGGCCTCGGCGCCGGTCAGTTGCACCATCATCCGCGTGTGCGCTTCGTCGTCGCACTCGATGATCGCGACATGATAGGGTCCATTGAGTGTCATCCAGCTCGGCACGATTCGCTGCACGGTGTCGAGCACCACCGTGCCGGTCTTCGGCAAGCGGATGATCTCGGGGTCGGTCTCGCCGGTTTCCGGGTGAATCTCGCACGGCGGGTAGAGCACCGCGCCGCTGGCAAAGCGCGCCGCCAGCAGATGGTAGAGCACATCGGACCGACGCTTGATCCGCGGGGGGAATATCGTACCGCTCATGAGCGCACTCCTTCCAGCACGGTGACGCCGGCCATGGTGCCGATGCCACCGACGTTGACCGCCATGCCGCAGTCCGGGATGTTGGGAATCTGACGCCCCTTCGGCGCGCGTCCGGTCAACTGCAGCAAGAGTTCGCCGATCTGCGCCGCGCCGGTCGCGCCGACCGGATGGCCCTTGCCCTTCAGGCCACCGGAGGTGTTGACCGGATGCCTGCCTTCGATCGCGGTCACACCTTCCAGCGTCGCCGGGCCGGCCTGGCCGGGACCGAACAGGCCGATCGCCTCGAGGATCATCAGTTCGGCGATCGTGAAGCAATCGTGCACTTCGAATGTCTTCATGTCGCGCACGCTCTTGCCAGCCTGCCCGAGCGCCGCGGCGGCGGCCTTCACCACGCCGGGCATCTCGTGGAAGACCTTGCGGCGATGCAGAAACATCTGATCGGAGCAGATCGCCCGCCCGATGACCCGCGCATACGGCCGTCCGCTGGCCTTGGCGATCTCTTCCGTGACAACGATCAAGCCGGCGCTGCCGTCGGTGATCGGCGAGCAATCGAACAGGCGCAGAGGATCGGCGACCATGATCGAGGTCTCGACGATCTCCGGCGTGATCTCCGATTGGAACTGCGCGTGCGGGTTCTTGCTGGCGTTGCGGTGATTCTTGACCGCAACCGCCGTCAGCATGGCGCGCGTGGTGCCGTAGGCGGCCATGTGCGATTTGGCCATCAGCGCATAGAGCAGGGGGAAGGTCGCCCCCTGATCGGCCTCGTACTCGCGCTCGGAGGCGGCGGCCAGCGCCGCGGTGGCGTCGTCGCCGGAGACATCGGTCATCTTCTCCACGCCGCCGGCGAAGACGATTTTATGGCGGCCGCTTTGCACATCGTCACAGGCGGCGTTGAAGGCCACTGACGCGCTGGCGCAGGCGCCCTCGTGGCGGCTGGATGGTACTCCGACCAGCCCCATCGCGTCGGCCGCGTAGGCGCCGAGGTTCTCCTGCCCGGTGAACAGCCCCGAGGTCATCGCGCCCATGTGGATCGCTTCCACGTCCTTCAAGTTGATGCCCGCGTCGGCCGCGGCCGCCCGCGCCGCCCGCGCAATCAACTCCCGCGCCGAGAGCTGCCATTCGCTCCCCCACGGGCTCATGCCGAATCCCAGTACACAGGGTGTCTGATTCATGGTGCCGTCACCTCCCTAACTGCCCATGACGATCATCCCGCGGTTGCGGAGATACTCGCCGTAGCTGAGATATTGGAGTCTGTGATTGATGATCGCGTCGGTGGTGGCCACTTCATGATGCTGCGCCGCCACAATCGCGTCGGTGGTTTCCCAGATGAACGCGTCGCTGCCCGCGCCGGAGCCGTAGGAGACCATCAGAATCCGCTGGCCGGGTTTGGCGATGTCCAGCACGCCCGCCAATCCGATCGGCGAGGCACCCGAGTAGGTGTTGCCGATGCGCGAAACTTTCAATCCGGTCTCGACCTGCGCCGGCTTGAAGCCGAGAATCGCCGCGGCCCGTTTCGGGAACTTGGCGTTGGGCTGATGGAAGACGGCATAATCGAAATCGGCCGGTTTGGTGCCCGACTCGGCCATGATCGCCCGCGCCGCGCCCAGCGTGTGTTTGAAGTACGCCGGATCGCCGGTGAACGCCCCGGCGTGCTCCGGGTAGTTGCGGTGCTCGCGCCGCCAGAAATCGGGCGTGTCGGTGTCGAACGATGAGGCCCACAACAACCGGGCCGCGATGTGGTCGCGCCCCATGATGAAGGCCGCCGCCCCCGAGGCCGCCGAAAACTCCAGCGCATCACTCGGCGCGCCCTGCGAGGTGTCCGACCCGACACCAAGCGCGTACTTCATCGGATTGCTCACGCCCTGGCCGACCACGTACATGATCGCGTCGATCATCGTCTGCGTCCCGGCCTTGCAGGCGAATTCCACGCCCGACAGCCAGATGTGCGGCGTCGCGCCGATCACTTCGGCCAGGACTGTCGCCGACGGCTTGACCGCGTACGGCGGCGATTCCGATCCGATCGAGGCCTTACCGATGTCGGCGGGGTCGACAAACGGCGCCCGCGCCAGCGCGCGGAAGGTCGCCTCCACCGCCAGCGTGATCGAGTCCTGGTCCCAGGGCGCCACCGACTTTTCGACCAGCCCCAACCCCCGTTCATAGGTGGGTGCGTCGGCGCCCCAGATCCGCGCGATGTCGGCGATTTTGATGCGCAATTTGGGCACATCGACACCCCAGCCGACAATGCCCACCGGCGTTTCAAACTTCATGCATGCACCTCGCGTGGCTTGAGGGTGAACTGACTGCCAATCTGGAATTGTCGATTCAACCGCCCGCGGCGGCGGACGGATAGACGATGGAAATTACCGCGCCTGATTTCACGGTGTGTCAAAACCACGCCAATCTGACAAAACCGGTCGGATTTGCAGAGCAGGGCAGAGGGTCGGACGCGAATGGAAAACGGCGCCCCGGGGATCCGGGGCGCCGTGTTCGTCAAGCCAGCGAGGTGCCAGATCAGGAGGTCGGGTCATCCACAGTGTTGAGGAGTGTTCCCGTCTGGTCAATCGTCCAGGTGTCCACCGTGGCGTCATCGTCGATGTTGGCCGTCGCGGTGCACGAGAAGGTGTTGGCGGCCGCGGTCATCGCGTAGCTGTAGCGGGCGTTCGAACCCACCTGCACGCCAATGCGCGCGAAGTTGTTGCCGTTGGCCGCGTCAGCGGTCACACCGTTGCCCCAGTAGGAGTCATACTCCTGACGGTAGGCCTGTTGCATGACGTAGATCTGCTTCAACAGCTGCTTGGCTTCCGAGGTCTTCGACTTTGCCGAGGCAGCCATGAAGCGCGGGATCGCCAAAGCGGCCAAGATGCCGATGATGACGACCACGATCATGAGCTCGATCAGGGTGAAACCCTTTTGCGAGCGATGCAGCTTGGACAACATTCCTGCTCCTCCTTGTTGGTTGGTGACTTGTTCTTTACTCTTCATCGTCAGTTTGCCGTCGGGGTTGACATGTGGCGCGGTCAGCCCCTCGCCTGTGTCAGTGCAAAGCCAGTGCCGCTTTTCGCTCCGCGACCGATGCGACGGCGCGAGGCACTCCGAGACGCTTGCGGCGGCGTTGGTTGCCCGCATTGCGCAATCGCTGAACAGATGGCTCTGGTGTTCGCGGAGTGTCATTTTGGTCTCTTGTCGTCTCGGATTCTGCCGTCGCCGTTGCATTCTGCAATCCGTCTACTGGGTCGCGTCGTCCGACACCGCCTGCAGAACGCCGCCCTGATCAATGGTCCAGGTATCCGGCGCCGGATCGTCATCTAGTCCGGGCGCAGCCACCGTCGCCGTCGCGGTGAAAGTCGTCGCGCCGGCATCGGCGGAGGTCAGCGTGTACGCATAGCGCGCCGGCTGGGCCAAATCGAGACCGAGCCGATCAAACGTGCTCGGGTTGGCGGCGTCCATCGTCCCGCCCACGATCCAGTACCGGTCGAACTCCTGCCGATAGGCCGCCTGCAGGACATAGATTTGCTTTAACACGCCCTTCGCCTCGCCCTGCTTGGCCTTGGCGGAGGCCGCCATGAAACGCGGCAACGCCAACGCGGCGAGGATGCCGATGATCACCACCACGATCATCAATTCGATCAACGTGAATCCGCGCTCTCGTCTCATGTCGCTACTCCGGGTCACACAAATTGTTTCGACCGCTCCCTGATTTCCGTTAGCCGCCGTGGCGATTTTCGCCACGCTATCCGTCGCGTCACGGCCTGTGGGCGGAGAGATGCCTTGCAAGAAGCGGGCCAATCCGGGACGGGGAGACCAACCCGGTCGCCGCAAGACGTTTAGCGCGCTGTTGAATTATTGCGCAGGCACAAACGGGATGGAGGGACCCCCGATTTCCGCCAGCGGCCATGCAAAATGCAACGTCGCCGGGGACCGCCCGGTGCGCGATGAGCGATTGCCCCGAATCCGGCCACCCGTTAAATTCAACGGCTTGATCGCCCGATGCGGTGTATAAGTTGGCACCACGGGCCCATTCCAACCGGGGAGAGGAATCGATGACAGGAATCTACCGCAGACTGACCTTCGCCCTCGCGGTCGCCGCGCTGGTGGGATTGCTCCTCCCGCTGGATCTGCTCGCGCAGGGCATGTACAACGCCAAACCCGCCAAGCTCCCTTGGAAGATCGCCTTCCAGCGCGACAAGAACATCTGGCTGATGAATGGTGACGGCTCCAACCAGCGTCTCTGGCGACCGTTCGGCAACGTGGCCGGCAAGATGTCGTTCTCGCCCGATGGCCGCACCCTGCTGTGGGCGCGTCAGGGGGATTTCACCTACAACCTGCCCGATGGCGGCGGCGGCGGACGTCGGCTGTTCGATCTGTTCCTGGCCGAAGTCGACTCGACTCGCGAAGGATACTGGCGCTGGGTAACCTTTAATCATGGCTCACGCGGCGCCGAGTTCTCCCCCGATGGCCAGCGCATTGTCTACTGCTATGACCTCAACGCGAACATCGTCGACGCCGAGCTGCCCGACTACCAGATCGTGCACTCGCGCATCGACGGCAGCGACTTTAAGAAATTGGCCCGTCCCGATGCCAAGCCCGGCGAATGCCAGGGTATGGACCCAACCTGGTCCCCCGATGGCAAGCAGGTGGCGTTCACCTACTTCCTGCGCCGTCGCGCCAACATCGGCGAAGGAAGCAAGGACGCGCCCACCCGCCCGCTCGGGTTGGTGGTGGTTCCCGCCTCCGGCATCACCGCCAGCGAGGATGAGCTTGAGGCGATGGCCAAGCAGAACGGCGACGCGGTCATGCCCGCCTGGTCGCCCGATGGCCGATCGATTGCCTTCGTCAGCTCCAACTCCGCCGATGGGAGCATCTACCTGATCAATCCCGACCTGACCAACCGCCGCAAACTGGTCGAGAAGACCGACCGTCTGGTCCCGGCGCAGGCGCCGGTGTCATGGTCGCCCGACTCGAAGTGGATCGTCTTTTCCACCGTCGATGGCTTTATCTATGTCGCCCCAACCGATGGCTCCGCCAAGCCGGAGCGCATCACCTCGGGAGGCAACGATTACATGCCCGTCTTCTCGCGCAAGTAGCGCATTGGTCCATGCCAAGCGATGAAAGGGCGTCCCGTGGGGCCGCCCTTTTTCGTTGAGAATGATGGAGGAGGCGCGGGCCGCTTACCGGCGCGCCCCGCTGTGCGCGTGCGGCGGGTGATGGCCGCGCGTTTCACGCAGGTTCAGTTCGCGGTTCAACAGCAAGGTGAGGTCCTCGATGCGGAACGGTTTGGCCAGCATGTCGACCGCTCCAGCCGCGCGCGCCTGCGCCACCAGTTCCGGCGAGGCGTAACTTGAGATCATCACCGTCGGAATCGAGATGTGCCCCGACGATTTCACCTTGCGCAGGATTTCGTGGCCGATGCCGTCGTCCAGCTCCCAGTCGGAAACGATTGCGTCGACCTGCTCGCGATCCAGCCACGAGAGCGCTTCGCTGACACTGGCGACCTTGATCGGACGCCACCCCTGGTCGGCCACCATGCTGCCGACAATGTTGCGGACTTCCTCATGGTTTTCCACCACGAGCACCGTCGGCTGCCGCTGGGCCGACTCCCTCTTTACCGCTCGCTGCTTGCCCACATTCTACTTATCGGACAGCGCAAAGCGTTTCATCATCGAAATTGGCAAAAGGAGTCACCCCGCCCGGTGGAGGCAGGCGGGGTGGGCACGACAGGGAGGAGGCAGGAAGAGGAACAGGGCTAATGCGCAAGGTCGGTTCGGACCGACGCTTACAGCGGCAGACTCCCGCCGGCGTCGCCGAAAGTCAGCGCCATAAAGACAGCGACAATGACCATCACCAGCGTCCAATAGGTCCAGCCGCGGGCGCGTTCGTTGCCACGTTTCGGCAATTCGTAGTGATGTCGCACTGTGTTCATGGTCATCGTCTCCTGACAGCAGACACTTTCGCAAGCGCCATGCCGTAAATAATCGGTTTCATTGTTTCGTATAACGCGTTGTGTCCAAAGGTCTTTTATGATCGGCGAATTGGGGCGATGGCGGCTGGTGTGCAGGGAGTTGCCACCTGCCTTGTCGTCTCGGTGCGCTGAAGACCGAGTCACAACAGAAAAGGGCGCCAGAGGGCGCCCTCTTCGGGGTCAATCTGCCCGGCGCAGGGCTACTCGGCCGGCGGCGGCAGGAACTGCACCGTCACGGTCGGGAAGAAGTTCCCCTCGTTCAGGCCGGTCGGAGTCGGATTCAGGTCGCGATGGATCATCGGCACAAGGGTCGTGCCCACAGTGTCCAAGTCATCGGGGAAATACGCAGAGAAGTAGATCAACTGTTTATTGGGCTCTTCCGGTGCCCAATCGTAATTGAACATTCCGAGGAAGTCATCATCTGGTTCGATGGTGATCCACAGTTTCTCAACAAGTGGACTCTCGAGAACATCGAGCGGCGCCTGCAGCCCGTAGGGCAGATCGTGCAGGAAGTCCTCTCCCGGGAACATAAAGTTGCGATCGAAGCGGTCGTCCGTGTATGTATATGGGTTTTTGGAATCGGCTCCGAACGGGCCCTTGAATCGGCCCAACGATATCGGCGGAATCCCGGAGGCCTTCGTAAACACCAGCCAGGCCTCGTACTCCCAGCCCGCAAAAATGAAAGCATTGCCTCCCGTGGCTTCATTCAATTGCTCCAGATCCGAGAGATCCAGCAGACCGGACATGGTGGGACCCATGACCGTGTCCCCGTTGGTCACACGGAAAGCGCGCGGCAGGACAGCCTCCTCGTCGAAGCTGAGCACCTGAAACGTGTCGCGGTTGCAACGGGTGAGCGATGGATCGTCGATGCGGATGACGCAGGTGTCGGTGACCTGGGTCAGTGGATTGTTGATGATGTAGCGGTAGCCAACGACTTCCCCGTCAATCAGCACCGGATCCTCGCCCAACTCGACTCCCTCGTGGATCACACCCGGAGCGAGGGCGATCGGATCATCCGGTCCGAACTTGCCCGAGGCATGCGCCGGATTGCCGTCGCGGAATTCGAAGTCCGGCTCGCGTTGCGGCATCACCAGGCCGAAGTTCGAGAATGAACTCTCCGGATGGGCGCGTCCGATCCAGACGACGTAGTTGTAGGCGTCCCCCGACGGCGGCACAAAAGTCTTGATGTATGCGTCCCATCCGCCGGCGCTGTCGAGCGTCGTCTCGTCCTCCAGGCGCGGATTGGTAAACCAGATGCCCTGCCCCTCGGTCTCGTTGTCACGCCACTCAGCCCCAGGGACACCCTTTTTGTTCGACTGAGATATCAGATTATAACTTACGACCGGAAGAGTCTGAGTGAGCAAGGGCACGAGCGCGAACGGATTGATGAGCACGGCCCGGCCCGACTGAGGATTGATGTTGAACACCAGATGGAAGGGTCCATCCGGTGCATCCGGATGCGGGTCATTCGTGGGCTCCAACGTGATAAAGGCCACTGGATTGACACCTTGGAGATACGGCGTAACGTCAAATCCGACGGGCATCCCGTTCCCGGTGGTCAGGGGGAGGAACTCCCCTTCTTCGTCACTGGCCGCGTACAGGTACGGATCCCACTGGAAACGAACCAACGGCACTGGTTCCTGCGGGATGACGGAGGTGTCAACCTCGTTGATCTGGAAAGTAATCAGCCAGAGCTGATACAGATATCCCTCTGGGGCTGCATGCAGGTTCAAGTCGGGTGACAACTTCACGTGTGTCAGTGCGCCTGTCGTCCCGGTTGAGCCGTCTATCTGGCAACCGGCGAAATAAACGAGGCAAAGGCAGAGTACGGCCAATGCCAGCCAGCGTGACTTCACGACGTGCATGAGGACGATTCCTTTCGCTACCGTTTTGTCCGACGGGCACTTACACCCGCAAAAAACGAAACGCCATGATAGGGGCAGCCTCCGACCGGAATCAAGCGAAATCCCGGACGCGCTGTCAGAGCCGCTTCCCCCAGCGCCTGACCCCCATTACCGATGATCCCGCAACATATTCCCGCCCTTTCGGCCGCCATTACATCGCCGGCAAAAACCGTTGTCCGCTCCCCCGCGGTGCCGTACAATTATTGTCAGGATTGGCGCGCGAATCGCGCACCGACTATCGGGAAGGGAATCGGCCAATGGGACGTGTCAGCACCTTCGACGACTGGATTGACATTTTTCGCGGCTGGCAGGAAGGGCTGGGGCTGGACCGGGAGACGGTCGAGGAATACAAGTTCGAGGCCCTCTACGGCGAATTGCACTCGCCCGAAGTCGAGTTCGGCGACTTCGCCGGAAGACGCAAGTTTGAGAAAGTGATCGAAATCCCCGACCAGCGCATGCGCGATGCCCTCCTGCAACTGGTGATCGTGCAGGGCGACACCGAATTCGGCTCGGTCGAACAGCAGCGCAACCTTGTCAACACCGCCCCCAGCGAACACGACCTGAAAAGTCTCATCCGCGTCATGCGCGAGGAGATGCGCCACGGCTGGCAGATGTGCCACGTCATGATCAACCACTTCGGGACTTCCGGCAAGATCGAGTCGGAGAAGATGCTCCAGCGCTCGGCCGACCAGCAGGGACGGCTCCTCGGCTCGTTCAATGAGAACGTCGACCACTGGCTCGACTTCTTCGTCTACACCGAGTTCATCGACCGCGACGGCAAGTACCAACTGACCATGCTGTCGCATTCGGCCTTCGCCCCGCTGGCGCGTTCGATGGGGCCGATGCTCAAGGAGGAGGCCTTCCATCTCGGCACCGGGCACAACGGGCTCAAGCGCATCTGCCGCGCCGGCAAGATGCCGGTGCGCCTGATCCAGAAATACATCAACAAGTGGGTGCCAACCGCCTACGATCTCTTCGGCACCGATCATTCCAGCTCCGCGCACTGGGCCTATGTCTGGGGCCTCAAGGGACGCTTCGACCAGCACGACAGCGAGTTTCGCGACATGGAGAACCTGAACGAACACTCGCGCGAACTTTACTTCGCCGAAATCCAGGGGCTCTTCGACCAGCTCAACGCCCTCCTGCCGGAGGATTCCGAGAAGCTGATGGTCCCGTCGCTGAAGTTCAACCGCTCGGTCGGAAGCTTTGCTAACGAGCCGTATGACATCCACGGCAACCGCGTCAAGCCCGAGCAATGGGACGACTACGTCAAATCGGTTCTCCCCACCGACGAGGACCGCGCCGAAATCATGGCCATCTGCAAAGACCCCTCCTGGATCGCCCCGAAACAGGCGGGGTGAGGCGGAACCCACCGCGCATTCGCCTCAACTATAACGATGATCGTCATTCCAGCATGGCCTAGGCGCAAAGCGCCGGGCCGTGCTGGAATCTTTGTTTTCGGAGGTGCCGAGCGAGTACGATAAGCAACAAAGATCCCAAGTCGTCCTCGCGAAGAGCACGAGGACGACTTGGGATGACGAGGTTTCACGATCTTCTTCGCTCTGACTTGCCGTACCCGAACAACACCGGCACGAGGCCGGCCAGCTCGACCAGGGTCATCCACAACCGCGAGACCACCGCGGCCGCCGCGCCGAGTCCCGCGGGCAGGTAGGGGCCGAGGATGACCGCGAGGATTCCTTCGCGCACGCCCAATCCGCCGGGCGCAAACAACGCGACAAATCCCACCAGGTACGCCGCTGCATACGCCGCGCTCACTTCCCAGAAGGGTCCCGCGGGCAGGCCGATGCCGAGGTTCATGCACCAGAACGATGCGCCATACAGAATCCACGCGCCGATGTAGAGCCAGAACAACCCGAACGCCCGTCCGAAACTCAACTCAAACTCGATCGGCTCGCGCCCAAAAATCGACAACCCAAAGCTCAGCAGTCGGCGAAACAACGGCGGATACAGCAGGATCACGCCCACCGCCAGCGCCACCAGCACCGCGGTCGGCGACAGATCGCCCCAGATGCGCACGCCGAGGATCGCGGTCACAAACGCCGCCCCCGGCACCAGCGTGAACGCCTGATGCAGGGCCGATGACACCAGCGCCGGCTTGGGCGGGACACCCTCATCCCCGACCAGATAGACCATCCCGGCGATCGTCCAGATTTTCCCGGGGACATATTTGCCGAGATTCGACAGCGTCAGGATTCGGTAGGCGGCGGCGAAGCGCAGACGGTGGCCGCTGATCGCCGCCAGCACAACGCGCCACAGATGAAACAGCAGGACGAAGTCCAGCCACATCAGCACGGCCGACACGAGCAGCCACCACGGACGCAGTTGCCAGTCGAACGCGCGCACCGCATCCCACTGAACAACCAGCGCGCGGATGACAAAGATGCTGATCACAACGGTCAGCGCTCCGCCGATGACCGCCCGCCATGTCTTGCTGATTGCCCCCGCCATCGGCGCCACGGTAGCGCGGGGGAGAGGGGTCGTCAAGGACGATTGCGCGCCAACGGAACGGGGGCGCGAACCGAAACGCGCCCCCGTGGTCGCAGGGTGGAGTGTGGAGGGACCTGCGAGGCCTACTCTGAGGTAGTGCTCCGATCGAACACTCGTTTCATCGTGCGCGTTGCGGTCTCATCGGGATGCTGCATCACCGACAGGATGGTCAACTGCTGCCCGTCGGATGAGATCGTGAATGTCTCGGTCCGGCGTCCGCCGCGTGGGCCGGCATGGGTGACGACCAACGCGCCGTCCGTGTTCCAGATCGCGGTCACGGTCGCTCCTTCCGGGGCGCGCGGGCCATCCGGCCTCATCGTGCGACCGTCGGTGTACAGCGTGCGCGCATGTCCCCGCGGCCCTGTGATGGTCACGGTCGAATCGGTCTGTGCGATGGTCATTGTCATCGGGCCGCGCGGTCCGCGGCGGCCGCCGTCAAAGTTGGCGCTGTCGTGATGATGGCGTCCCCGCATGCCGCGCGGACGACGTTCGCCCTCCGGCGCGATCGAGTCGCCTGGTGCGCCATGCCGCGGCCGCTGGCCGCGCATGCGCCGACTGTCGGGCGGCGGCGGCGCATCGCTTAAATCCCGATTCAGTGTCCAGCCGCCGCTCAAATCGGTCCCGCCCGAGGTCGCGGCCACCACCCCGGCGGTTCCCGCCAGCGCGGTCGATGGATCCGAGCCGCCGCAGCCGGCGTTCAATCCCAAAAGCAGCAGCGCCGCTAGGCCGGCCGCCGCCAATGTCCAATGTGTCCTGCCTTGCATCATGAGTCCTCCGGTGTGAACGTGTCGCATCACAGGCGCCTTCACCGGTCCAGACAGACACGGGGGGAATTTGTTAGCGATCGCCGTCAGCACGGCGGGCACGGGTCGAAATTGGGACTAACACGCCCCGCCGTTTCGCTGTCATCTTCCATGGAGTGATGGCGCAGACCCATGGGCCGGACAACGACGCCGCGTTGGTGGCGCAATCGCGCGCGGGCAACGCCGCCGCCTTTGAGCAATTGGTGCGGCGGCATTACCGCACCGCCTTCGCGGTGGCGCTGGCCATCTGCGGATCGCGTGCCGATGCCGAGGATGTCTGTCAGGACGCGATCATCAAGGCGCTGGAGAAACTCGACAGTTGCCGCACGCCCGACCGGTTCGGGCCGTGGCTGTCGGAGATTGTCCGCAACCATGCGCTCAATGCGCTCGATCATGCGCGTGTGCGACGTGCCGATCCGCTGGAGGAAGACAGCGGCGCCGATGAACGCACCCCCGACCGGAACCTGGAACGGCGCGAACTGGCCGGGCGGCTGGAACGCGCGCTGGCAACCTTGTCGCCGCGCGAGCGCGAAGTGGTGGTCCTGCATGATCTCGACGGCTGGAATCATCGCGAGATCAGCCGGATGATCGGCACCAGCGAAGTGATGTCGCGGCAGTTGCTGTTTACCGCGCGACGCGCCCTGCGGGCGTTGCTTGACGATGTGAAAGCACAGGAGAACTTCTCATGACGGATGACCCGATCGATTTTTCTCCCTTGGATCCCACGACCGACCGCGAGGGTTTCGAGTGGCGGATGGCGTGTCTGCGCGCCGCCGCCGCGCCGGAACTGGAGCGCCGCCGCCTGCGCGGGGCGGTCTGGTGGGAACTGTCGCGCTGGCGCCGTCCGGTGCTCGCCCTCGGCGTGGCCAGCGCGCTGGTCCTCTTCGGCCTCACCCGCTACACCGGCTCGGCCGAAGAGACGATCGGCGCCGATGACCTGTCGCTGGCGCTCGGTGTGCCGGCGACCGTCTCCGACTGGCTGACCGCCGACACCATGCTGACCGCCGCGCAGGTCCTTTATCCGGGAGAGGAACAATGAAGGAACATGTGGAGTCGCTGGGATGGGTGCGGTTGCAGGGCATTCTTCTATTGATCGCCGCCTTTGTGATCGGCGGCGTGGTCGGAATCATGATCGACCGGGCCGGGTCCTGGCGCGGGCATCGTCCGCGGTTTGACCGGGTGGAGAAGAGGATCGACCGCCCCGGCGAGATGCCGCGCTTCTTCCAAGACCTGGCCCTGACCGCCGAACAGGAGGCGCAAATCCGCGCGATCTTCGATGCCCACCGTCCGGTGATCGACTCGCTTCTGTCGGCGACGATGCCGCAGATACGCGCCCTGCGCGACAGCGCCGAGGTGCAGATTGTGGCGTTGCTCACCCCCGAGCAGAAGGCCAAATACGACAACTTGAAGCCGCGGCAGCGTTTCCTCTGGGGCGGGTTGCGTCGCCCCTTCGACTCAAGCCGCTTCGATGGGCCGCCGCCGGATGGCCCCGGCCCTGACGGCCCGCCGCCCGTCGAGCCACGCTGACAGCCCGGATTTCCTCACATCCACACACGGGTCGGCCCTTGGGCCGACCCGTTTTCGTTCGTATAATGGAATGTCATGCCGGCGAATCTTCCGCCCCAGTACCAGAAACTCGAGGAGGAGTACCGTCAGGAAAAAGACCTCGGACGGCGCCTCGAACTCCTGCAGGAGATGTTGCGCGAGATCCCCAAGCACAAGGGCACCAATCACCTGCAAGGAGAGCTGAAAGCAAAGATTTCAAAACTGAAAACGCAGATCGAAGGGGCGAAGAAACCCAGCGGCGCCAAGCATGCCGCCCCGGATCACATCCCGCGCGAAGGAGCGGGGCAGTTTGTCCTCTTCGGTCCACCCAATTCCGGCAAGTCGAGCATCATCGGCGCGTTGACCAACGCCCATGTTGAGATCACCGATTGGCCCTTCGCCACGCGCAAGCCGTCGCCGGGGATGGCCCGTTGGGAAAACGTGAAACTGCAGTTGATCGACACCCCTTCGATCGCGCCGGAATACTGCGAGACCTATGTCTTCAATCTGATCCGCACCGCCGATGTCGGCGTGCTGGTGCTGTCGCTGGGAGACGATGACCTGCTGGAACGATACGAATATGTGATTCACCGTGTGCATGAGGGCAAGGTGCGCCTGGCCGGGCTGGTCGCGCCCGATCCGCGTTATCCGACCGCGCTGGAGAAGAAGTCCCTGATCGCCGCTACTGGCATGGATCTGCCCGACGCCGCGACACGGCTCGATCTGTTGCGCGACACCGTCGGTGACCGCGCGACGATTGTCCCGATCGCGATACCGTCCCGCGCGGGGCTGGATGATTTTCTGGCGCGTGGGTTTGCGCTTTTGGAGTTGCTGCGTGTCTACACCAGAGCGCCGGGGCAGAAGCCCGATCTTGAGGATCCGATTCTGTTGCCGCATCACGCGTCCGTGGCCGACGCGGCGCGCGCGATTCACAAGGACATTGCCGAGCGGCTGCAATTTGCGCGCATCTGGAGCCGCGTGAAACCGACGCTGGATGGCACACGGGTTCCGGCCGATCATCATGTAGAGGATGGCGACATCCTCGAGTTCCACTTCTGAGCCAAATGGCGCTCACAAATCGGGGGGAACCGATGGCCGTTAAGCGTCGTTGGATTTACTGGTTATTGGAGGCGGGTGTTCTGGCCTTCGTTGTCTGGTGGGTCCTCTCACGGGACGACCACCGATCCGATGAGGCCGGCGCTTAAGCGCCAACGACTTGGGTGCCGATACGTATTTGGGAAAATCGTCTTGCGAATTCGGATAAGTATGGGTAACCTAACTAACTTGTGAAACGGGGCAGGGAGCCCGAAGCAGAAAACCCACACCAAGGCAGCGTCCATCTGATGAGCGAAGTCACCGCACCAATGTCCAAGCCTAAACGCGCCCCCGGCGGGAAGTCCGCCTCGGGCACCGATACGCTTTCGGTCGAGCAATTGCTGCAACTGTACCGCTGGATCTATACATCGCGCCGTGTCGACGACATGGAGCGCAAACTCAAGACGCAGTCGCGCGTCTACTTCCAGATCTCCGGCGCCGGCCATGAGGCGGTGCTGGCGGCGCTCGGGCTGGTGGCGCGTCCCGGCGTCGACTGGTTCTGGGGCTACTACCGCGACCGCGCGCTGGCGCTGGCGCTGGGGCTGACCCCGGCCGCCATGCTCCTCGACTCGGTGGGCGCCGCCGATGGCACGACCGGCGGACGTTCGATGCCCTCGCACTGGTCGATCCCCAAGGCCAATTTCGTCAGCCGGTCCTCCTGCACCGGCACGCAGTTCCTCGAGGCGGTCGGCTGTGCGCAGGCCTCGCGTTATCTGCGCAACAACCCCGACGCGGCCAAGGCCGTCGAGAGATTTCACCCCGATGAATTTGTCTACACCTCCACCGGCGACGGCACGACTTCGCAGGGCGAGTTCTGGGAGGCCCTCAACGCCGCCTGTCTGGAAACCAAGCATGGCCAGCTGGGTGTCCTGTTTCTGATCGAGGACAACGGCTACGCCATCTCGGTACCGAAGGCGCAGCAGACCGCCGGCGGCTCGGCCTCCAAGCTGCTGAATGGGTTTGTCGAGCGCGGGCTTCTGAAGATTGTCGAAGTCGACGGCACCGATCCGGTCGAGTGCTACAACGCCTTCAAGGGCTTGGAGCACCGGCTGCGCGTCGAGCACAAGCCCTGCCTGGTCCACGCGCATGTGGTCCGTCCGTATTCGCACTCCGAATCCGACGACGACAAGCTGTACAAGACGCCCGAGATGCGCGAGGCCGAGGCCGCGCGCGATCCGCTCAAGAAGTTCCCCGCCTATCTCATCCATGAGGGCGTGGCCACCGAGGAGCAGTTGCAGAAACTGCGCGATGAGGTGGACGCCGAGATCAACGCCGCCGCCGAAGCGGCGCTGGCCGCGCGCCGTCCGGCCAAGGATTCGGCGCTTCTGTATGTCACCTCGCCCGACGTCGATGTCCGCTCCGACCGCTTCCTCAGCGAACCGCAATTCGAAGAGGCCGAAGTGACGCTGATTCAGGGCGTCAACAAGACCCTCCACGACGAGATGAAGCGCGACCCGCGCATCGTCGTCTTCGGCGAAGACGTCGCCGATGTCGGTCTGGAAGAACTGATGCAGAAAGTCCCCGGCAAGGGGGGCGTGTTCAAGGCGACCATCGGTCTGCAGAAGGCGTATGGCTCGCTGCGTGTCTACAATTCGCAGCTTGCCGAAGCGACCATCGTCGGCACCGCCGTCGGCATGGCGGCGCATGGCCTCAAGCCGGTCGCCGAAATCCAGTTCGGCGACTACATCTGGCCGGCCACCATGCAGATTGTCAACGAACTGGCCAAGCTCCGCTGGCGCTCCAACAACACCTGGTCGGCGCCGGCGGTGATCCGCGTCGCCACCGGCGGTTACCTCGGCGGCTCCGGCGCGCCCTATCACTCGCAATCAATTGAAGGCACCTTCGCGCATTTCCCCGGACTGCTCATCGCCTTCCCGTCGAATGCGCTTGATGCCGTCGGCCTGCTGCGCACCGCGCTGCGCTGCGAGGACCCGGTGCTCTACCTGGAGCACAAACGCCTGTACCGTCAGCCGATTCTCAAGTCGAAATACCCCGGTCCGGAGTTTACAATTCCGTTTGGACGCGGACGCGTGGTGCGCGAAGGTGCCGACATGACCATCGTCACCTATGGCGCCACGGTCCTCAAATCCCAGCAGACCGCGCAAAAACTCGAGGCCGAAGGAATCAACCTCGAGGTGATCGACCTGCGCACCATCGTGCCGTGGGATCAGGAGATTGTCGCCGCCTCGGTGAAGAAGACCAACCGCGTGCTGGTGGTGCATGAAGACGTGAAGTTTGTCGGCTTCGGCGCCGAGATTGCCGCCTGGATCACCGAGAACTGCTTTGAGCATCTCGATGCCCCGGTGCGTCGCGTTGGTGCGCTCGACTGCCCGGTGTCATACGGCCCCGAAGTCGAGGACGCCATCCTGCCGCAGAACGACGACATCGAGAAGGCCGTCCGCGATCTGCTGGCGTATTAGTCCAACACGTGCCACTCAATGTAGGGGCGGGTCTGAGACCCGCCCTTTTCGTTTCCCCAAGGCGGACCGGCAGCCCGGGCCTTCATGCCACCAAACGCCCAGCGGCGGCACGGGCGTGAAGGCGCGTGCCACTGCTCGGGTGGCAGATTCGTGGAGCGCTACTTTTTTCGCTCGCGCGCCACTTCGGGCTCGGCGTCGCGGGCAGGTTCAACTGTGGGAAGCCCGAGAATTGTGCGGGCACGGTTGAGGGCGTCATCGATGTTGCCGAACACATTCGTCTCGCCGCCGAGATGCTCCCACAGTTCGGTGCGTTGCAGCGCAAACAGCGGCTGGGCGTGCACTCCGGAGAGGACCACATGGGTGCCGTCGCGGTGGCATTGATTGTAGAGTTCCTCCAGCAGGTGCAGCCCGGTCGCGTCGATTACCGGCACCTGCCGCATGCGGACGATCAGCACCTTAGGCCGTGACTTGAGCGCGCGCAGGGTGTCGCGGAAGGTCTCGGCGGCGCCGAAGAAGAAGGGTCCGTTGATCTCGAAAACTTCCACTCCCGGGGGCACACTCCGCTTGCCGATGGCGTTCGGGTCGGCCTGCTCCTCACGGTCCTGGAATTCGCGTGTCACCACGCCGACATTGGCGACCTCGCTCATCCGGCGGATGAAGAGCAGCGCCGCCATCACCACTCCCACCTGCACCGCGATGGTCAAGTCGATTACAACCGTGAGCGCGAAGGTCGAAAGCAGGACCACGACATCGCTGCGCGGCGTGCGCAGCAGGGCACGGAACTGGTCGATCTCGCTCATGTTCCAGGCGACGATCATCAGGATGCCGGAGAGGGCGGCCAGCGGGATGTGCACCGCCAAAGGCGCGAAGGCCACCAGCACGCCCAGAAGCGTCAGGGCATGGATCATCCCCGCCACCGGGGTGCGCGCGCCGCTTTTCACATTGGTGGCGGTGCGGGCAATCGCTCCGGTCGCCGGCAGACCTCCGAAGATCACCGAACCAATGTTGCCCACCCCCTGCGCCACCAGCTCCATGTTCGACTTGTGACGCGTCCCGATCATGCCATCGGCGACCGTGGCCGACAGCAACGACTCAATCCCGGCCAACAGTGCAATGGTGAAAGCCGGCGAGATCATCTCACGGATCGTCTCCCAGTCAAATGTCGGGATCGACGGCGCCGGCAGCATGCGCGGCAGGTCGCCGAACCGCGAACCGATCGTCTCGACATCCAGATGCAAGAGCCCGGTGACCACCGCGGCGGCGATCAACGCGACCAGCATGCCGGGAATGCGCGGTGTGATACGGCGCAGAATCAGAATAAGCAAGATGGTGCCGGCTCCCAGCGCCAGCGCCAGCGGATTGAAGGTCTGCCAATGCGCCAGATATGCTTCCCACTTGGCGAAAAACTCGATCGGCACCTCCGACATCCGCAATCCGAAGAAGTCACGAATTTGCGTGGAGAAGATCACCACCGCGATCCCGGCGGTGAATCCGGTGATGACCGGGTAGGGGATGAACTTGATCATCGCGCCGAAACGCGCCAGCCCCATCACGATCAGAAGCGCCCCGGCCAGCAGCGTGGCGATGGCCAGCCCGTTGTAGCCGTGCTGCGCGGCGATCGCGCCGACCAGGATCACAAAAGCGCCGGTCGGACCGCCGATCTGCACACGGCTCCCGCCCAGGGCCGAGATCAGAAATCCCGCGATCACCGCGGTGAACAGCCCGCGCTCGGGCGGCAGGCCGGAGGCGATCGCGAACGCCATCGCCAACGGCAGCGCCACCACACCGACCGTGACGCCGGCCAGCAAATCATGGACAAACGTCTCGCGGTTGTATCCGCGCAGGCAGATGATTGATTTCGGAGTGAACATTGCCGCTTTCCCCCAAAGGGACCGCAGTGTAGAGGAGAGCCCGGGACCTGTAAAGAGGAATAAGATCTCGTTTTGATATAGATTATGGGATTGCGCCAAAGCGCGGTGGGGCGCCTGATCGATTGTGGGATGTCTTCCGGCGCACGGGCCTAAAGACCCGTGCCACCGCTGAGTGTGGGTGTGAATTGCGCTGAGTGGTGGCACGGGTCTTCAGACCCGTGCACCTGCGTGCTGGCAGCCACAGTACAAACGGCGTGATCAGCTCTGTCCCGGCGGCGCCGGTTCGGTGGTCTGATAGGGGGGAGTCGGTTCGGATTTGTCGCGGTTGCGCAGGGCGCCGATCACCAGCGCCACACCGACTATAATGAGGAAGAGCGGCCAGGTCTCATCGAGGTCGGGGATCAGATCGAGATTCGACAGCAGAAAGATCAAACCCAGACCCAACAGAATGATTCCCGCCGTCAGGGAACCTTTCGACTCTTTCTTCTTCTTTTCCTGCTCGTCCGCCATCGTTGCCTCGCTTCCACTGGCGGGCCTGTTGTCCCACCCGTGCGCCAATATACTGGACGCGCTTTTCGCGGCAAGGTTCGAAAATCCTCATCAGTCAGGTCAGAAATCACAAAATCCCGGGGATCGCCGATCAAATTCGACCGTATAACCGCCACGCCGACAAGTTGTTCTCAATGGCGGCGTCCTAATCACGATTTTCACCACGCTGTTTCATTTCCCTTGACAGGGCAAGCGTCCGTCGTTACTTCGCCTTCCGTTGTTGAAGTCCTTGGGGGCAGGTACCCGCCAAGAGAACGTTGAGCTTTCTTACTTCTTAGGGGTGCGCGATGGTCGCTTTTCTCCCGGGCCTTTTTCTGGCCCTCGCCTGCGTTGTCTTACTCGTCTACGCGTTCCGCTCGCATGAACGGCACTGGTCGCTGGGTTTCCTCGGTTGGCGCAAGGTCTACACCGGCCTCGGCATCGCGCTGGCCGGTTCGATCGGCTGGGCCATGGGCGGATGGCTGGCGACCGCCACCGCCAGTCCCGGACTGGGTGTGGCGCTACCGATCCTCTCCGGACTATCGATCGCGGGCGGTCTCGGACTGGTGGTCTCCGGTTCGATGGAGCGTCTGCGCGACCTGGCCGAGGAGCGCCGTCGCTTGGAGGAGATTCGCGCCGGCTTCGACCTCTATGACACTCTGCGCGAAGTCGTCAGCGGCCCATACACTTTCCTCGAAGTCTTAGAGTTTGCCTTGAAGGAGATGGTCCGCGCCGCCGGCGTCACCACCGGCGGCCTCTGGCTCTACAATCCCTCTGGGCGTGAGTGGATTCTGACCGGCGCGGCCAACATGAGCCAGAATTTCCGCCGCCAGGTTGAAACCGTACGCGGCACCGGCACCGGCTTCGACCGACTGGCGCGCTTGCACAAAGCCCATGTCTTCTCCCGCGCCGAGGAAATCCGTCTCTTTTTCCCCGAATGGGAAGCCGAAGGCATCCAATCGGTGCTGGGATTGCCGCTCGTTACCGGGACTCCCGGTTCATCCGAAAATCGTCTGCTGGGCATCATCATCCTCGCCGACTCGTCGGAATCGCGTTTCGATGATGACCGCGCGCGCCGTCTGCATGCCGCCGCCGACTACGTCGCCGCGGTGATTGCCGAAGGACGGCTCCAGCGTCAACTGGAATCGGCCGCGCAGCAACTTGAAGCGCAGAAGGCGGCGCAGGAACGCGAACTGGAAGCGGTGCGCGAGCAGGTGCGCGCCGCCGACATGCGGATGGCCGAGGAACGCCGCGCCTGGGAGACCGAACTGAATTCCCGCACCGGGCGTCTGACGATGGAACTTGATGAAGCGCGTCGCAAGGCCGCCGAAGACATCGCGCGGCTGGAATCCGTCGCCGCCGCCGCGGCCGCAACCCACGCGCAGGAAGTGGCCGTCTTGCGGCATGAATTGGGCGCGCAACTCGATGCCGCCCGTGCCGCCGCGCAGGAAGCGCAGCAGACCGCGCGCCACGAAGTCGATGTCGTAGTCTCTCGTCTGGAAGAACTGCGCCGCGCCACGGACGAGGAGAAGCGGCGCATGGCCGACGAGCACCAGCAGCGTCTGGCCGCCGAACGGGCCCGTCACGATCAGGCGATCGCGCAGATTCGCGCGCTGGAAGCCAATGTCAATACGCTCTCCCGTGAACTGGAGGGCGAGAAGCGCATGCGCGATGAGGAACGCGACACTCACGCCCGCAAACTAGAGGCGGCCGAGGCGCAGATGGCCCGCGAGCGGCAGTCACTTTCCGCCGAGCGCCGGCGCGAGGCCGAAACGCTTCAGGCGCGCATCGGCGAACTCGAAGCGCTCATCGCCGCCATCGAGCAGGAGCACAACCGGCAGATGAGCGAATTGCGCGCGCGGACCGATGAGGAACGCCACGCCGCCGTCGATGAACAGCGCGTGCTCAAGCAGGAGATCCAGTCGCTGCGTCTGACCCTGGCCGATCAGCAGGCGCAATTTGCCGCCGAACGCGACAATCTGCAGCAGGAACTGCGTCAGACCGAGTCGCGCTATGTGCAACTGCTGGAGGCCGAACGCGACGCGCACGCCCGCGCCCGCGAGGAGTGGGAGGCCACCCATGACGCGAGCGAGCAACTGCTTTTGGACCTGAAGCTCGAACTGGAGAACACCCGCTTCGAGCAGGGGATGGCGCTGGCACGCGCCCACAACGAAGCCGAACGGATCCGCGATGAATACGAGGAACGGCTCTCCTCCCTGCAGGATCAGGTGGCGATGCTGGAAGAGGCGCTGATGGCGCCCCCGGCCGGGTTCTCGCCCGAGGAGGAAGCGTCCCAGGCCGCATCCGCCGCGACGCTGGCCGCCCCGGTCCAGGACAACGGCTCAAAGTCCCACCAGCGCGAACTGCACACCGCGCTCCTCGAGTGGGTGGCGCAGCAGGACCAGGACGAGTGGCATCTCGAACTCTCCGCGCATGAAACCCCGACTGTCGACACTCTCTGGCTTGGCGAACGGCTCGATGAGGCCCGTCGCACCTGCCGGGGACGGATCATCGTCGAGTCGATGGGGTTTGCCATCAAGACCCTCTCGCGCGAATCGGGGACCGTGGTGCAGATGACCCGTCTCTCCTCCGGCTACGAAGACGGCGATGACGAGGGCGAGGAAATTCCCGTTGTAGGAAACGTGGCCCGCTGGCTCTATGACGGCGACGATCGTGTCGGCATGGAGATCACCTTCGGGGTGATGACTGCCGTCGCCGAGTCCGTGCCGACGGCGGACGATGAGGAGGAAGTCGCCGAGCCCGTTCCCGGCACACTGACCGTCCTGGTGGTGGAGGATCAGCCGGAGATGCAGGATGTGGTCACCAGCATGCTGGCCAGTCTGGGGCATGAGGCAACCGTGGCCGCGGCGGCGCAGGAGGGATATGCGCGCTACATCGGCGGACACTACGACGCCGTCCTGATCAGCGCCGAGCTGCCGCAGGAGGAGGGCTTCGCGCTGGTGCAGTGGATCAAGTCGCACCGCGCCGAAATGCCGGTCATCATGATGGCCGACGCGGGCGCGCGCGAGATGGCCGAGCCGGTCAATGCCGTCCTGGTCAAGCCGTTTGCGATTGAACAACTGCACGAATGCCTGCTGGCGTTGACCGACGATGAGTTCTCGCAGCATGTCTCGGTCAGCGAGTTCGACGAGACCGGCGACGAGTAGCAGGGGAAAGGCACCACGCGACATCTTCGACGGGGCGGATCGGTGATCCGCCCCATTTTTGTTCGGGAAGGGTCAAGGCCAAATTGGGAGGGTGAGGCCCGTAGGTGCCGAGCCTGCTCTTCTTCCAGTCGCGATCAAGAGCAGGCTCTCCGCCGCGGCGGAGAGCCCTCCCGAAGGCTGATCGGGGCCGCTTACTTCGGCGAGGCCAGGCGTTGGCGCATGAATTTGCCGGCTTCGATGTGCGCGCGACGCAGGGGTTCCGGGACACGGAACCCGCGGCAGACCCGCATCGTTTGCTCGATCGCGCCGATGAGGTCGATCAGATGCCCGGGCGAGACGAAGACCGGCTTGAGATTGTCGCGGGTGCGCAGGACGACCGCCGGCGACTGCGGCGAGAAACGCACAATCGAATACTGTCCGGCGTTGGGGCCGGGAGGTTCATAGTGCCCGTGCATCCGTTCGTTGGTGCAGCCGATGGTCGGACGGTTGATTCGCAGGCCGATGTGACTGGCGATTCCGCACATCCGCGGATGGCACACGCCGGAGCCGTTGATGAAATACAATTGCGCCGGATGGTACAGACTCCGTACCGCCTGCATGATGAACGGCCCCAGACGAAACCCCAGGTAGCCGGGCATGTCGGGAAACGAGGTGATCCCTTCGGCGTACTGAATTTCGATCACCTTCCAGGCCGCCACATCCATCACCACCACGGCCAGGAATATGTGATTGCCGTCGCGGGCGAAGTCGATCCCGGCGACAGTCTGCGGCACAGAGGCCAGCGGCGTCAGGCGCACATGCTCGGCGAGGCGCGACTGGATGATCGCCGCCCGTTTGACCGGCACATTCCAAGGGTGATTCAAGAGCGGTTGCAGTTCTGCGCGTCGTGTCATGGTCGCCAATTCGAAAGGGGGTCCGCGCTCTTGGCTATGTATCGGCCGCGTCGCCCTCGCCCGGGGTCGCGGCTGGGTAAGCGTCGGGACGGCAATATCTTAGTTTTTCAGCTACGGATTGTCAAAACAGATTGCGATCGTCCTTACTTTGAGACCAAAAGGGCCGTATTTTAAGTGCCGGTCCGGCAAAGATCGCGCCGGCAGGAGATGATCGTGCCCATTTCGGCTCTCCAAACGCTTCTGATGACCCGCGCCCTGTTTCACCGCAAGACGCGCGGTCTGCTGCATCGCATCTACCTCTTCGGCGCCACCTGAGCCGCCTTCTGACGGCGTGTCCGTCCCGCTGCCACCGTTAACTCTCAACGACGAAGGCCGCACCGGATGCGGACCCTTCGAGGAGACCGCATATGACTGTCATGGATCGCCCGTCTGTCACGACTCCGCTGCCGGGCCCGAAGAGCAAGGCGCTGATTGAGTACGACGAGAAGTTTGTCTCGCCGTCGTACACCCGCGCCTACCCGGTGGTGCTCGACCGCGCCGAGGGCGCCTGGATCTGGGATGTCGACGGCAACAAGTACCTCGATTTCCATTCCGGCATCGGCGTCTGCTCGACCGGCAACACCCACCCGAAGGTGGTGGAGGCCATCGTCGCGCAGGCGCGCAAGTCGGTGCACTTTTCCAGCGCCGATTTCTACCATGAGCTGGTCGGCTCGCTGGCCGAACGGATCGGCAAGCACGCCCCGGGTGATTCACCCAAGCGCGTGTTCTTCACCAATTCCGGCACCGAGTCGGTTGAGTGCGGGCTGAAACTGGCCCGCTACAAACGCCGCCGCCCGCGCATGATCGCCTTCATCGGCGCTTTCCACGGCCGCTCGATGGGCGCGCTCTCGCTCACCTGCTCGAAGATCGCCCAGCGCGAACGGTATTCGCCGCTTCTGCCCGAAGTGACGCATGTCCCGTACGCCTACTGCTACCGCTGCCCGTTCAACCTCAAGTACCCGGACTGCAAACTGGCCTGCGTCAGTTTCATCGAGGAGCAGATCTTCAGCCGCGTGGCCCCGGCCGAGGATGTCGCCGCCATCGTGGTCGAACCGATCCAGGGCGAAGGCGGTTACATCGTCCCGCCGCCCGACTACTTCCAGGCGCTGCATGCGCTGGCCAAAAAGCACAACATCATGCTGATGGTCGATGAGGTGCAGTCCGGGATGGGCAAGACCGGCAAGATGTTCGCCATCCAGCATTTCAACGTCGTGCCCGACATCATCACCATCGCCAAGGCGATCGCTTCGGGAGTGCCGTTGGGCGCTTGCGTCGCGCCCGCCGACGTCATGGACTGGCCTCCAGGCGCGCACTCGACCACCTTCGGCGGCAACCCGATCGCCTGCGCCGCCGCCCATGCCACCCTCGACCTGCTCGAAGGCGGCCTGATCGACAACGCCCGTGTCCAGGGAGAGTTCATGATGACCGAACTGAAGAAACTGCAGGCCAAGCACCCGTCGATGGGCGATGTCCGCGGAATCGGCCTGATGATCGGCATCGAATTCGTGCGCGACAAAGTCACCAAGGTCCCGGCCAAGGAAGTCGCCGCCGATGTCGAACTGATGGCCTGCCGCAAGGGGATGATGCTGCTCACCTGCGGCCCCAACGGCATCCGTCTGGTGCCGCCGTTGGTCGTCACCCGCGAGCAGTGCCAGGTCGCCATCGAGATTCTCGATGATGTGATCGGCGAAGCCGAGCGCAAGCACAAGATCGGTTGATCCGGTCGGACCGTAAGCCGCACAGGGGCGGGGCCACCCGCCCCTGTTGCTATGCGCGCCGGCGATTTTGACAGCGCCCACGGGTCTTGTCAGGTTTCTGTGTCGCCGGGGGCGTAATTGCTATATTAACCCGCGCGGTGAGGATGCTCGATGACGCCGTCTTTGACCATGAATCAGCCACACGCGCCGCAGAGTCGGACCATGACCGAGTCACATGCCTTTCCCACCGGACTGGTGCCGGCCGTTGAGTTCACTCGCGGCGGTTCGGTGGAAAGCGTTCATCATGCCGCCGCCGCGGTGGTCGATCACACCGGACGGGTCCTCGCGCGCATCGGCGATCCGCAGCTGGTCACGCTCACCCGCTCGTCGCTGAAGCCCTTTCAGGCGCTGGCGTCGGTGTTGCGCGGCTATCCCGAGTGCTTCGGGCTGACCGCGCGCCATCTGGCGCTGGGCTGCGCCTCCCATTCGGGCGAGCCGCAACACATTCAGGCAGCCCAGGAAATTCTCGATGCCATCGGCGCGGGGATCGCCGATCTGAACTGCGGCGTGCACATTCCGCTTCATCTCAAGGCCGAGGAGGGCGGCATCCCGCGCAAGAGCGAGTTTTCCGCCATCCACAACAATTGCTCCGGCAAGCACAGCACGATGCTGGCGCTGGCGCGCCTGCTCGATGCGCCGCTTTCCGGCTACCTCGATTATGGCCATTCGGTCCAGGCCGCGATCCGTGAAGCGATCACGACCGCGACCGGATGCGATGCGGCGCGCGCGGCCTCGGGGATTGATGGTTGCTCGGCCCCCAACTATGCCATGCCGCTGGCGGCGCTGGCCACCGGGTTTGCCCGCTATGCCCGTGCCGTGGCGCGGGCCGAATCCGAACTGGATTCGACCGAACGCGCCGCCGCCAAAATCGCGCGCGCGATGATGACCCATCCCGAGATGGTATCGGGCACCGGACGCTTCGATCTCACGCTCTCCAACGCTCTGGATCGCGCCATCTTCGCCAAGTCCGGCGCCGAGGCAATTCAGGGCGTCGGCATCCCGTCGAAGGGGTGGGGTGTGGTGATTAAAATCGGCGATGGCACCGGACGCGGCTTGCCGCCGCTCATGGTGTCGTTGCTTGATCAACTGGGTGTGCTCGACGATGCCGCCCGCGCCCGTTTGGAATCCGTCGGCGCGCCGCGGCTGAAGAACCTGCGCGGCCTGGAAGTCGGCGTCGCGCGCTGTGTCGCCCAAGTGGAGTGGTTGTAGCGCGGCAAGGAAAGGACGGACCCCGATGCACGAGCATCCGATCGAACCTTACCGAATCAAGGCCGTCGAGCCGATCCGTCTCTTGGAACGCGCCGAACGCGAGGCCGCCCTGCGCGACGCGGGCTTCAATCTGTTCAACCTGCGCGCCGAGGATGTCTATATCGATCTGCTGACCGACTCCGGCACCGGCGCCATGTCCGACCGGCAGTGGGCCGGGATCCTGCGCGGCGATGAATCGTACGCCGGCTCGCGCAACTTCCTGCACCTCGAACAGACCGTGCGCGAACTGACCGGCTACCCGTATGTGATTCCCACCCACCAGGGACGCGCCGCCGAGCATCTGTTGTTCTCGGCGCTTCTGACCCACGGCGATTATGTCGTCGCCAACTCGCACTTCGACACCACCCGCGCCAACGTGATGGAAAAGGGCGGCATCCCGATCGACCTGCCCGATCCGCATTGCGCCGACGTCGATGATCCCTTCCCGTTCAAGGGCAACATCGACCTGGCCGGGCTGGAGGAGGCGCTGGCGCGGCACAAGGGACGCGTCAAGTGCTGCATCCTGACTATCACCAACAACACCGTCGGCGGCCATCCGCTCAGTTACGAAAACGCCCGCGCCGCGCGCGCCATCTGCGATAAGCATAGCGTGCCGATGTTCTACGACGCCGCCCGGTTTGCCGAAAACGCCTGGTTTCTGCAGCAACGCGAGCCGGCGATGGCGGGGCTGACCGTGCGCGAGATCGCTCGCAAGATGTTCGATCTGGCCGATGGCTGTCTCGTTTCGGCCAAGAAGGACGGTCTGGTGTCGATCGGCGGCTTCTTCGCCTTCCGCGACCAAGTCCTCGTCCAGCACCTGAAGGAACTGATGGTGGTGGTCGAGGGATTCCCCACCTACGGCGGGCTGGCCGGACGCGACATCGAAGCGATGGCGCTGGGATTGGAGGAAGTGACCGACCCCGATTATCTCGGCTACCGGATCGGCCAGGTGCAGTGGCTCGGCGAGGCGCTCCAAGAGGCCGGGGCGCGTGTGGTCCAGCCGGTCGGCGGCCATGCGGTCTTCATCGATGCCGGCGCGCTCTATCCGCAAATTCCGCCCGAGGCCTTCCCCGGTCAGCAACTCTCCGTCGACTTCTACCGTGAAGGGGGAGTGCGCACCGTCGAGATCGGCTCGCTCATGTTCGGCGGCGTCGATCCCGAGACCGGCAAGCCCTATACGCCCGCATTTGAACTGGTCCGCCTGGCGGTGCCGCGCCGGGTTTACACCGTCTCGCATCTGAAACATGTCGCCGCGACCTTCGCCGCCATCCACCGCAACCGCGCCCGCGCGCGCGGCATGGTGATCGAGTATCAGGTGCCGCACCTGCGGCACTTCACCGCGCGTCTGCGGGAGATCACCGCCGACACGCTCGCCGGAGCGGTCGCATGAATTGCCGGTTGTGGATCGTCGGAACGGCAGTGATGGGCCTGGTTGCCTGTGGGTCGCCGGACAAGTATCAGAAGCAGGGCATCGGGGCCGACACCACCGCGGTCGAGGCGATTGTTGGCATGCCGGTGGGCTCGGAGCATTATGCGTGGTCGAGGCACTTCGTCGATGCCATGGGGCAATCGCGCCTCAAGTACGACACCGGCGACACCGCGCGCGCCTACGCGCTTACCGATTCGCTGATTGCCGACGCCGAAGGCTCGCTGGACACCATTCCGTTGGATGATGTCCGCGCCAAGTTCCTTGTCCTGATGCTGACCGACCTGCACACTCAAGGGGTGACCTGGGACGATCTGCGCGGCGACAGCGTCGGCGTCGCACAGCGCATGGCCCGTTTCAAGGCCCTCGCCGACCGGGTCCGTCACCTGCGCGACTCGACCGACCAGGCGCAATAACTCCCGCATGCTGGGCACCTGGATCAACACCGCCACCGTTCTGGCCGGCTCCCTGGCCGGGATGCTGATCGGCGACCGTCTGCCCGAACGACTGCGACGGATCGTTTTCACCGGACTGGCCTTGATGACGCTCGGCATCGGGGTCTCGATGGTGATCCGCGGCACACGCCCCCTCATCATCATCACCTCGATCGTGCTCGGCGCCGTCCTCGGCGAAGTGATCGACATCGAAAAGCAATTGGAGCGTTTCGCCGGCTGGCTGCAGGCGCGGGTGAAGGTGGGGGGCGGGCAGTTTGTGCGCGGCTTTGTCACCGCCTCGCTGCTTTTCTGCGTCGGCCCGATGACCGTGGTCGGCTCGATTCAGGATGGCCTCTCCGGCGATGCCACCATCCTCATCACCAAGGCAATCATGGATGGATTTGCCTCGCTGGCGCTGGCGGCGACGATGGGAATCGGAGTCCTCTTCGCCGCGTTGACCGTGCTGGTGGTGCAGGGGGGACTGTCGCTGTTGGGCCGTTCGCTGGCCGTCTTGACCGAACCGGCGGCGCTGGATCAGCTGTCCGGCGTCGGCGGTCTGTTGATCATCGCGCTGGCGATCCGCATGCTGGAAATCAAGGATATCAAGGTCGGCAATCTGCTGCCCGCGCTCGTCATTGTGGCGCTTCTTGTCGTATTCGTGTAGATGGACGCCGACACGCCGATTCCGCCGCCGCGCACTTTCGGCACCGTGCCCGACCTGGCGCTACAGCGGCAATTCCCGACCGCGCACCGCGAGCGCAAGCCGGTCGAGTTCTATCCTGCGCCTCCGGCGACCATCACCGGCGATCTGCTGGAGATCGGCCCGGGACGCGGCGACTTCCTACTGGCCGAGGCGGCGGCGCATCCCGAGCGGCGCTTTGTCGCCATCGAGATTGGCCGCAAACGGCATCTGCGCCTGATCCGCCGGATTGAGCGCCGCGAGTTGCGCAACGTGCTGCTGATTTGCGGCGATGCCCGGCTCGTGATCCCGCGCCATCTGCCCGATCGATCGTTCCCCGCGGTGGTTGTGCTCTTTCCCGATCCTTGGCCGAAACGCCGTCACGCGTTCCACCGTCTGCTGCAGCCGGACTTCCTGCGGGAGCTGGCGCGTGTCCTGACCCCCGGCGGACATTTGTATCTCAAAAGCGATGTTGCCGAATATGTCGAATGGGTGGCGCGTCAGGTCACGGGCATCGCCGAATTTCGCATCGTTGAAGATCGCTGGCCCTGGGACCCGGTGCGCGGGCAGGACGGCACCACCCTCTCGCTTTTTGCCGAACGCCAAAGCGCGCTCGGTTACGGCATTCATTCACTTTGCCTCGAACGTGTGCCCCAAGGCGCGGCACCGGAGCGCTCATGAGTTCCCAACGCGGCATCCTGCTGGTCAACCTTGGCTCTCCCGATTCGCCATCGGTCCCCGATGTGCGGCGCTATCTCAATCAGTTCCTGATGGATCCGCGCGTGATCGACTCGCCCTGGATCATCCGCCGGCTCGTGGTCGGGCTGTTCATCCTGCCGACCCGTCCCAAACGCTCGGCGGCGGCGTATGCGTCGATCTGGACACCCGAGGGCTCGCCCTTGATCGTGATCTCGCGGAAGGTCGAAAAACTCCTGCGCGAGCGCATCCAGATGCCGCTGGCGCTGGGGATGAGTTATGGCAAGCCCTCCATCGATGCCGCGGTCGCCGAGTTGCTCGGACAGGGAAGAGGGCTCACCGAAATCCTGCTGATCCCGATGTACCCGCACTATGCCATGTCGACATTCGAAACGGTCGTCGTGGCGGTGGAGAAGGTGCTGAGGAAACAGGCGCCCGGTCTCCGACTTGTTGTGAAACAGCCATTCTATCAGGATACGGATTACATCGATGCGTTGGTGGCCTCGGCTGAGTCGCATCTCTCCGCGGGATATGACCATGTGCTGTTCAGCTACCATGGCCTGCCCGAGCGGCATCTGCGCAAGTCCGATCCGACCCGTTCGCACTGCCTCGCCTCGCCCGACTGCTGCCAAGTACCCTCGGAGGCGCACAAGACCTGTTACCGCCATCAGGTCTATGCCACCACCGAGACGTTCGCAACACGCGCCGGCATCCCTAAGGAAAAGTACTCTGTCGCCTTCCAATCGCGCCTCGGACGTGACCCCTGGTTGCAGCCCTACACCGATGAAACGCTCAAGCGGCTGGCCGCATCCGGTGTCCGTCGCTTGGTTGTGCTCTGTCCCAGTTTCGTTGCCGATTGCCTCGAGACTCTCGAAGAGATCGGCCAGGAAGGGAAAGAGGAGTTCCTCAGCCATGGCGGCGGCGAGTATGTGCTGGTGCCCTGCCTGAATGACCATCCGCGGTGGATCGAGGTTCTTGCGCGCTGGTGCCGTGCTTGATTGAGCCGACGGAACATCCGCGGTCGGGCGGCGTTCCAGAAATCATCAACGCAGCGGTCGGGGAGAATTGGCTTGACATTCCCGCGCAGGTGGATTGGTTGGCGCACATGAAGTTAGACTTTTTCAACTGGCCGGATGGGGATCAGACGCGCGAGTTTGCCGCGACGGCAAACGAGTTGCATTTGGCGTCGGATACGTGCATCTTTCCCAATCCTGTGGCTGTTTGGGCCACAGTCCAGAAGGCCGAAGAGCAGGTGGTGGTGGCCGGGCAGGCCAAGACCGTCGCCCGGGCCACCTGCGTCCGTTGCCTGGAAGAGTTCGAAATTCCGGTCGATGAGGCCTTCCGCGCCGTGGTACGGATCGTGCCGCCCGCCGAGGTGGCGACCGACACCGGCGACGACGATTTCTTCCTGATTCCGGCGACCGAGCCGGTCTGGGATCTGGGAGAAGTGGTGCGGCAGTTGATCCTTTTGGCGGTGCCGGACAATCCGCTCTGCCGCGAGGATTGCCAGGGGCTCTGCCCCGGATGCGGACGAAATCTCAATCTGGAGTCCTGCGTCTGTACCGATCGCAAGTCCGGCGGCGCGCTGGCGCAGCTGGGTGATCTGATTCAGCAAGCGCTACAGCGTCCGCCGAAACGCGGGCGCCGCTCGACCGGGACGTAGTGTAAAAGCAAACGAAGGAGTGTTTTCGCACCATGCCGCTGCCCAAGAGACGTCACTCACACACGCGGGGCGCCAAGCGCCGCACCCATTGGAAGTTGCAGACGCCGACTTTGTCGCCCTGTCCGCAGTGCGCCACCCTGCGCCGCCCGCATCATGTCTGCCCGCAGTGCGGATTCTACGATGGCCAGGAAGTGATCCCGCCGAAGACGTCGTAACGGCGGCCTGTCAGCGGACGCGGCGTACGCAAGCGCCGCGCGCGGAAAGTCATCCCGATGTCGGTGCGGACCATATTGCTCGATGCCATGGGGGGCGACCACGGCCCCTCCGTCTGTGTGGACGGCGCGGTCGATGCCGTCGTCGAATCCCCCACGCCGTTGCGCGTGACCATCGTCGGCGACAAAAAGCAGATCGACGCCTCGCTCCACCACCACATCCGCCAGCGCCTGCACCACAAATCGGAGTGTATCGACGTCGTCGATGCGCCCGACTTCGTGCGCATGGATGAATCCCCGACCGACTCGCTCAAGCGCAAGGACACCTCCATCCGCGTCGGCCTGCGGTTGCTCAAGGACGGCCGCGGCGACGCCTTCGTCTCCACCGGCAACACCGGCGCGGTGATGGCGGCGGGTCTGGCCGATCTCGGGCGGCTCGGCGGCGTCTCACGCCCGGCCATCGCCACCGTCTTCCCGACCCAGCAGGAGAGCACGCTCATCCTCGATGTGGGCGCCAACTCAATGTGCAAACCGCAGCATTTGGTCGAGTTCGCCATCATGGGGGCCTGCTATATGCAGGCGGCTTACGACAAGACGTTGCCGCGGGTCGGGCTTTTGTCCATCGGCGAAGAGCCCAGCAAAGGCACCGAATTGACCGTGGCCACCCACAAACTCCTGGCCGAATCGGGCTTCGATTTCAAATTCATCGGCAACATCGAGGGACGCGACATCCTCTCCGGCAAGGCCGATGTCGTCGTCTGCGATGGCTTTGTCGGCAACATCCTGCTCAAGTTCGCCGAATCACTGCAGGGATTTCTCACCAACGCGGTGCGCCGGCAGATCAAACGGAACTACTTCTCCCACGCCGGCGCGATTCTGATGGGGCCGTTTTTGCGGCGCATGCGCCGGACCTTCGACTACGCCGAGTATGGCGGCGCGCCGCTGCTTGGCCTCAACGGGCTGGTTGTGATCTGCCATGGCTCCTCCAGCGCCAAGGCGATCAAGAACGCCATCTGGTCGGCCGCCAACGGCGCCGAACATCACGTCAACCAGCACATCATCGACGCGCTGGCGTCGTACAAGCCGGCGCCCAACGGCGTCACGGCCCACCAGGCCTGACGGGGGCGGATCATGACAAGCGCCATCATTCGTGGGACCGGACACTACACGCCGGACAAGGTTTTGACCAATCAGGATTTCGAGAAGATCGTCGACACCTCCGACGAGTGGATCATTGAACGCACCGGCATCCGCGAACGGCGCGTGCTCAACGGCGCCGGCGATGTGCGCACCTGTTCCGACATGGCCACCGCCGCCGGACGCGCCGCGATCGCCGATGCGGGCCTCACACCCGCCGACATCGACGGCATCATCGTCGGCACCGTAACCCCCGATTACCCCCTGCCGGCCACCGCCACCGTGGTGCAGGAGAAACTGGGTGCCGGACGCGCCGCCGTCATGGATGTGGTCGCCGCCTGCGCCGGCTTCATCTATGGACTGACCGTGGCGCGCGCGTTCATCCTGACCGGCGTCAGCCGCAATGTGCTGGTCATCGGTGCCGAACACCTCTCCTCGATCACCAACTACAAGGATCGCAACACCTGCGTGCTCTTCGGCGACGGCGCCGGCGCAGCGGTCATCAGCGCCAGCCGTCCGGGTGAGGAGGGACGCGGGATTCTCTCCACGTTTCTGTCAGGCGACGGGCAGTATCGCGAACTCCTGCACATCCCAATCGGCGGGAGCCGCTCGCCGCTCACGCCCGCGTCGGTCAACGATCCGCTGCGCTACATCCAGATGGATGGCCGCGAGGTCTTCAAGCTGGCCGTGCGCGAAATGGAAGACGCCTGCGATCGGGTGCTGGCCGATGCGAAGGTGGACTCCAAGGACATCGACATGGTCATCCCGCACCAGGCCAACGCCCGCATCATCGAGGCGTTGACCAAGCGTCTGGGGGTCGCGCCGGAGCGGGTCTACCGCAATATCGAACGTCTCGGCAATACGTCTTCGGCCTCGGTGCCGATCGCGCTCGACGAGGCGCGTCGCGCCGGAATGATCGGCCCCGGCTCGCTGGTGCTCTCGGTGGCCTTCGGCGGCGGATTGGTCTGGGGCGCGGCGCTCTACCGGCTCTGATTAACGACCATGGGCGGGCGCCGGGACCAGGCCCATCCTGCACCTCCCACATTCTCAACACGGGCCCCGGCGCCCGACCGGGCACACGAGACCACATGATGAAAACCGCCCTCCTCTTTCCCGGACAGGCCTCCCAATATGTTGGCATGGGACGTGACCTGTCCGATGCCTACCCGACCGCGCGGCGGATGTACCAACGCGCCAACGAAGCGCTCGGCTGGGACATCGCCTCGCTGTCCTTCGAAGGCCCTGCCGATGAACTGGTGCAGACCGTCAACACACAGCCGGCGATCTTCATTCACTCGTGCATCATGCACGCGCTGGCCGGCGAGCGCGGCCTGACATTCGACATGGCCGCCGGACATTCGCTCGGCGAGTATTCGGCGCTGGTCGCCTGCGGCGTGCTCTCGTTCGAAGACGGCCTGATCGCGGTGCGCGAACGCGCCCGCTTCATGCAGCAGGCCTGCGAGGCCCACCCCGGCACCATGGCCGCCATCCTCGGCATGAGTTGGGACAAAGTGGTCGAGGTGTGCCGTCACGCTCAGGCAAGCGGCGTGGTCGTGGCCGCCAACTTCAACGGCGAAAAACAAATCGTCATCTCCGGCTCGAAGGAAGGCATCGATGCCGCCGCCAAGCTCGCCTCCGAGCATGGCGCCAAGCGCGTCATCCCGCTGGCCGTGGGCGGCGCCTTCCACTCGCCGCTCATGCTGCCGTCGCCGACGCAACTGGCGCCGGTGCTGGACGGTCTGTCTTTCAAAAACGCCGCCCGTCCGGTCCTCCTCAATGTGACCGCCGAGCCGACCACCGACGCCGCCGTGATCAAGGCCAAACTGATCGAGCAGTTGACCGCCCCGGTGCTGTGGTATCCGACGTTGCAGCGGATGCAGAAAGACGGTGTCGCTACATTAATCGAAGTCGGTCCAAAGAAAGTGCTGCTCGGCTTGGCCAAGTCGGTGCTCGAATCGGCGCAATTGGTCTCGCTGGACACCGCCGCTGATTTGGAGAACTGGGCCGCCACGCCGGTGACGGCCTAAACGGATTGACCGCCTCGCCACGGATCAGGTGCCCATGACAACATCCGCGCAATCCACTCCGCTCGCCCGCGTCGCGCTGGTCACCGGCGGCGCCAAGGGAATCGGCGCGGCCATCGCCCTACGGCTGGCCGCCGCCGGACACAAAATCGCCATCTGCGGACGCGACGAAGAAGCGCTGAAGCGCCAGGCCGGACACCTGACCGCGCTGGGCGCGACCGCCGCGACCGTCACCGCCGACCTCTGCGCCGCCGACGCTCCCGACCGCATCCTGGCCGAAGTCGAGGCCGCGCTCGGACCGGTCGAGATCCTCATCAACAACGCCGGCGTCACCCGCGATGGACTGGCGGTGCGCATGTCGGAGGAGGATTTCCTCTCGATTCTACAGGTCAATCTCGTGTCGGCCTTCGCGCTGGCGCGCCGCTGCGCCCGTCCGATGATGAAGGCGCGCTGGGGACGCATCATCAACATCAGTTCCATCGTCGCGGTAATGGGCAACGCCGGCCAGGCAAATTACATCTCATCGAAGGCCGGACTCATCGGGCTCACCAAGGCGCTGGCGGTCGAACTGGCCCCGCGCAACATCACCGTCAACGCCATCGCCCCCGGCTTCATCGCCACCGAGATGACCGCCGCCCTCCCCGAAAACATCGCCGCCCAGTACATGTCGCGGATTCCGCTCGGGCGCTTCGGCGCCCCCGAGGACGTCGCCGGAGCGGTCGCCTTCCTGGCCGGAGAAGAAGCGTCGTATATCACCGGGCAGGTCCTGCGCATCGACGGCGGCATGGTGATGGCCTGACCCCCGATATTGTGGTTGCGATAGCGTCGTAATTTTGGTTAACTCCCATGGTTCAAAGGGTTGTGAACAGGATGGCAATGAACGTATCGATAAGCAGGAGGGTCTTGAATGTCGTCCGTTGAGGAACGGGTAAAAAAGATCATCGTCGAGCAGCTGGGCGTCAACGCCGAGCAGGTCACTTCGAAGGCGTCCTTCATCGACGATTTGGGCGCCGATTCGCTGGACACCGTGGAACTGGTAATGGCGCTGGAAGAGGAATTCGGGCTGGAGATTCCCGACGAGGAAGCGCAGAAGATCGGGACCGTCCAGGCGGCCATCGATTATATCAACGCCAAGTCCCCCAAGTGACGCTGATGCGCCGGCGTGATGGTGCAACACGTCCGCCGGCTTCTCTATGACAGAAAACTCCTTTCATCGCAAGCCGCAGCCCCGCCACCGGGTGGTGATCACCGGCATGGGGGCGATCACGCCGATCGGAATCGGCGTCGATGCCTATTGGAACGCGCTTTTGGCCGGGACGTCGGGAGCGGCGCGCATCAGCGCCTTCGATGTCTCGCCCTATCCGACGCAGATCGCCTGCGAAGTGAGAAATTTCGACCCGAACACCGTCGCCGACAAGAAGGAAGCCCGGCGGCTGGACCGCGCGTTGCTGTTCGCGTTGGGCGCAACCGACGAGGCGGTCAAGATGGCCGGCCTCGATGTGGAGAAACTCGACCGCGACCGTTGCGGCGTGGTGATCGGCTCCGGCATCGGCGGCATCGACACCTTTGAAAAGCAGCACCAGACTCTGCTCAGCCAGGGTCCGGGGCGCGTGTCGCCGTTTCTCATTCCGATGATGATTATCGACATGAGTTCCGGGTTGGTGTCGATGAGGTACGGGTTCAAGGGCCCCAATTACGCGACCGTGTCGGCCTGCGCCACCGCCGGCCATGCGATCAGCGATGCGATGCACTTAATCGAGCGCGGCGACGCCGATCTGATGGTCACCGGCGGCGCCGAGGCGACGATCACCCCGGTCGCGTTGGCCGGGTTCTGCTCGGCGCGCGCCATGTCGACGCGCAATGACGAGCCCGAACGCGCCTCGCGGCCCTTCGACGCCGATCGCGACGGTTTCGTCATGGGCGAGGGCGCCGGGATTCTTGTCCTGGAGTCGCTCGAACATGCCACCCGCCGCGGCGCGCGCATCCTCGCCGAACTGCTGGGCACCGGCATGTCCGGAGACGCCTATCACCTGACTGCTCCGTCGCCGCACGGCGAGGGCGCGGCGCGCGCGATGAAGGCGGCGCTCCACGATGCCGACATCCGTCCCGACCAGGTCGACTACGTCAACACCCATGGCACGTCCACCGACCTGGGCGACATCTGCGAAACCGAGGCGATCCGCTCGGTGCTCGGCGATCATGCCGGCGAGGTTGTCTGCAACTCGACCAAGTCGATGATCGGCCACTTGCTCGGGGCCGCCGGCGGCGTCGAACTGATCGCCTGCGTCAAATCGATCGAAACCGGGACCATCCACCCGACCATCAATCTCGAGACCCCGGATCCCAAGTGCGATCTGAACTACGCCCCCTTGAAGCCGGTCCAACGGCCGGTCAGGGTGGCGATTTCGAATTCGTTCGGCTTCGGCGGCCACAACGTCACGCTGGTCGTCGGGGCCTATGGTCACAACGGAGGGTAGCAACGATCCGTATCGCGATCGCTTGTCGCCAAACGTAACACTCAAGGCACACGGGACCGGTATTCCGCGTCCACGAGGACCAAAGCCCTATCCGCATCTCCCCGACGGGAGGGGCTGCCGATAGGACTTCCCCGCCGCACCGATGCCGTCCCGCCCCGGCGCGTGGCCACGCGCCACTTCCGCAACCGAGAGTTGAGGGACCATGGCGGACTTTTTCTCCCGCATCACGTCGCTGTTTACGCGGTGGCCCCGCGCCGCGACCGGCGATCTGCCCGACACCATCCTCGGGTACCGTTTTCGCAACACCGAGCTGCTGCGCGAGGCGCTCACCCACCGTTCCTACGCCAACTCAGTCTCCGATCACCCGACCTATGAGCGTCTGGAATTCCTCGGCGACTCGGTCCTCGGCCTGATCGTCGCCAAGCACCTGTTCTTAAAACATCCGGAGCAGACCGAAGGGCAGCTGACCAAACGCAAGGCCTCGCTGGTCAATCTCAAGACGTTGACCCAGGTGGCCAAGCGTGAGGGCATCGGCCAGTGGATCCGCCTGTCGCCGGAGGAGGACAAGGCCGGCGGACGGCGACGCGGTTCGATCCTGTCTGATGTTTTCGAGTCGGTGCTCGGGGCGATCTACCTTGACGGCGGTCTCGATGCCGCCGCGGCAGTGGTCGAGCGCATCCTCCTGGTGCCGCTGGCGGAGGATGTCCCCGAGCTGGTGGAGGTCAACTACAAGGGCGACCTGCTCGAGTACCTGCAAGGTCGCGGATTGGGCATGCCGCGCTACGAGGTCATCGACGAGTCCGGCCCTGACCACCAGAAGGTTTTCACCGTGGTCGTGCACGCCCACGGCCAAATTGCCGGACGCGGCGTCGGCTCCAACAAAAAGGACGCCGAACAACTGGCCGCCCGCGAAGCCCTGCAGACCCTCGGCGTCCACGTCAACGGCGAGTCGGTGGCGACGTAGAACGACCCGTGCGAGCGAGAACCAAATTTCGATTGGATGCTCTTGTGGAGGGCGATCCGCCGCGGCGGACTGCCGAGCCTGCTCTTCCGCTCCCGATGAGCCAAAGATATTCCAATTCCAAAGTAGCACCTGTGGAGGGCGAGGCTCCGGCCGAGCCTGCTCTTTCGCCGCCATGATCCAATCATCTACCAAGCCCAAAGTCGCTCGTGTGGAGGGCGATCCGCCGCGGTGGACTGCCGAGCCTGCTCTTTCGCCCACGGCCACCCCAGTACTCTCCATCATCCCGACAACTAGACTCTGCGCAGGCGATCCGCTGCCTCACACTCCCAATCCCGCCAATCTCCCCAAGGGCTGGCACCCGCCACGTCGCCGACCTGTGCACCAGGTCGAACCGCTCCGACATCACCCAACCATCGTGTTCGTCACCGCCTGCACGAAGGACCGTAGGCCCTGGCTGGCAAACGAGCGCGTGCACGCTGTTCTGCGCGAAGTCTGGAGGCGCGCCGATGCCTGGATGACCGGACGGTATGTCATCATGCCCGACCACTTGCACCTGTTCGCAAGCTGGATGAATGACATTCCCCTGCGTAACTGGATGCAATACTGGAAGTCACAGTTCACGAAGACCTATCGTGTCGATGGTCGCGAATGGCAGGCTGGGCATTGGGATACGACCATGCGGTCGGCCGCGCAATACGAGGACAAATGGCGGTATGTCAGAGAAAACCCCGTCCGGCACGGACTTGTTGATGACTGGACAAAAGGCCTTACACTGGCGATTTGAATCGGCTTGAATGGTGGTAGAGAGCGTCCGAAAGATAACAGGTAAGCGAGCGACGTGAAAGACGACCAAAGATCAAGAGAGCAAAAGACCAAAAGAGCAGGCTCGGCTGGAGCCTCGCCCTCCACAGAAGCGTAGCCTCGCACACATGCAACTGGTCTCACGAAGGTGATGATCGTTAAATACGCGACAGGAGAGATCGAACATGCATATCGTCGTCTGCATTAAACAGGTTCCGGAGATCGCGCTGGTTACCCTGGATGGCAAGGGCGGGGTGGTGCTGCCGCCGGGGCCGGGGGCGATCAATCCCTTCGATGAATACGCCGTCGAGGAGGGGATCCGTCTCAAGGAGAAACACGGCGGCACGGTGACCGTGCTCAGTTGCGGCGAGGAGACCGCGGTCAACACGTTGCGCGACGCGATCGCGCTGGGCGCCGACCGCGCCGTGCTCCTGCACGATGCCGCCTTCGCCGGCTCCGATGGAGTCGCCATTGCCCGCATCCTCGCCGCCGGTATCCGCAAAATCGGCGACGCCGATCTGGTGCTCTTCGGCAAGAACGCGGTCGATACCGACCGTTCGATCGTTCCCGGCGCCGCCGCCGGATTCCTCGCCTGGCCGCAGGCGCTCTTCGTCAAGAAGATCGAGTCGCTGGAGGGGAAGACCCTCACCGCCCTGCGCATGACCGAGGACGGTTTCGACCGGGTGCAACTGGCGCTGCCGGCGGTGCTCAGCGTGGTCAAGGAGATCAACGAGCCGCGGCTGCCGTCGCTGAAGGGCAAGATCAAGGCCAAGAGCGCTCCGGTGGAGAAGTGGGGAGCCGCCGACATCGGAATCGATCTGTCCGCCGTCGGCGCTAATTCCGCCACCCGGGTGGTCGCCATGCATGCGCCGCCCTCGCGCACCGGCTGTGAGTTTCTCGAAGGGGAGCCGGCGCAGGTGGCCGAGACGCTCTTCCAGCGCCTGCGCGAGGCCAAAGTGATCTGACACGCCCGGAGTGCGCGCATGGCCCGTCACGACCGTCTCCTGCACATCCTTTCGCTTCTGAAGACACGGCGGGTGGTCACCGTGTCCGAACTGGCGCGCGAGTGCGAAGTTACTCCGCGCACGATCTACCGCGACATCGACACCATTTCGAGCGCGAATTACCCGATATACTTCGACGGCGGCTACCGGCTGTTGCCGACCGCCGCGTTTCCGCCGCCGCAGTTTACTCCCGAGGAGCAATCGCTCCTGCAGTCGGCGCTGGACAGCTGGCCTTTGGCCAACACCCCGGCCTACCGGGCGACGCTGAAGCGCATCCAGGCCAAAATCGAAAGTTGGCAGGAGGCGCCGCCGAAGCCGGCCCGCCCCATTCTCCATGTCCGCCCGCGCACTTCGCAGGACCGGGTCACCGACCCGCGTCTGTTCGCCGCGCTCGAACAGGCGATCGCCGCCTCGCAGCGTGTGGAGATGAAGTATGACGCCATCACTTCCGGCCTGAGCATCCGGCGGGTCGATCCGTATCTGTTGGTCTTCCGCGGACGCGCTTTCTATCTGGTCGGCTGGTGCCACAGCAAGAATGCGGTCCGTCTGTTTCGCGTCGGACGCATCCGCTCCCTGAAGGTCACCGCGGAGACCTTTGTCCGCGACCCGGCCCTGTCGGCCGAACGGCTCTTCCGCGACAGTTGGGAAGTCTATCTCGGCGCCCCGTTTGAGGCGACCGTGCGGCTGACCGGTAATGCCGCGCGGATTGTGGCCGGGGCGCGACGTCATCCCTCCGAGCGATTCGTGCAGAAGGACCCGCGCACCTTGATCTATTCGGTAACGGTCAATTCGATCGAGGAGTTTGGCCGCTGGGTGCTGGGCTTCGGCGGCGAGGCGCGTGTCCTTGCTCCCGATTCGCTGGCGCGTTGGGTCAAACGCCACGCCCGCGGTATCCTGGCCGCCTACCGCTCCGCCTGAGTCTTTGCCGCGAATCTGACAAGGCGGGGTTGACTCCCCCTAAGTGGAGAAATATCTTCGGCTTTCTGTCCATTTGGGGGCCAGCCAAGGAGAGAAACGTGAAGGAGTTTACCACCGACAACATTCGCAACCTCGGCCTCGTCGCGCATGGCGGCACCGGTAAGACCTCCCTGGCCGAGGCGATGCTCTTCACCATGGGTGCCGTCAGCCGGATGGGCCGCGTCGAAGAAGGGAACACCACCACCGACTACTCCGACGAGGAAATCGCCCGCAAGATGTCGCTGTCGCTGGCGTTGGCGCACATCGACATGAAGGGCAAGAAGTTCAACATCGTCGACACCCCCGGCTACGCCGACTTCCATGGCGAGGTCGTCGGCGCCCTGCGCGTGGTCGACACCGTGGTCGTGCTGCTCAATGCCCCCTCCGGCGTCGAAGTCGGCGCCGAGCACACCATGCAGATGCTCGATGAAACCACCCTCCCGCGGCTTTTCTTCATCAACAAAATGGACAAGGAGCACGCCAGTTTCCCAAAGTGCGTCGATGCCTTAATCGAGCGCTATGGCGTGCGCGCGGTGCCTGTGCAGTGGCCCATCGGCGAGGCCGCCGGCTTCAAGGGCATTGTCGATTTGATCCGCCAGAAGGCCTACAAGTTCGACGCCAAGGGGGAGGCCTCCGAAATGCCCTTCCCCGATGAGCTGAAAGCGACCGTCGCCGAGTGGCGCGGCAAGATCACCGAGGCGGCCGCCGAGGCCTCGGATGAGCTGATGGAAAAGTTCTTCGGCTCCGGCGAACTCTCCGAGCAGGAAATCCATGATGGCCTGGCCTCGGGCATCGCGCAGGGAAAGGTCTTCCCGATTCTCTGCGGCGTGGCCACCACCGCCGCCGGGGTGCGTCCGCTGCTGGAGTTCATCGACCAGTACTGTCCCTCGCCGGCGCAGCGCCCGCCGGTGTCCGGGACCGATCCCGACCATGGCGATGCCGCCGTTGAGCGCAAATGCTCCCCCGATGAGCCGTTCTCGGCGCTGGTCTTCAAGACCGTCTCCGAGGCCCATTTGGGCGATCTCTCGCTGGTCCGTGTGTACTCCGGGCAGTTGAAGCATGGCGACGATGTCAGCAACTCGACCCGCGGGCAGGATGAACGCATCGGGCAGATCTATGTCCTCAACGGCAAAAACCGCTCCGAAATCGGCGTGCTCACCGCCGGCGACATCGGCGCGATCGTGAAGCTGAAAAACACCCACACCAGCGACACCCTCTGCGACCGCAAAGCGAGGATCGTCCTGCCGCCGATCGCCTTCCCCGAGCCGATCCTCGACATGGCCATCAAGGCCGCCTCCAAGGGCGACGAGGAAAAAGTCGGGCAGGGGCTGGCTCGTCTGCACGAGGAAGACCCGACCTTCTCGCACAAGGTGATGCCCGACATCCACCAGACTATCATCAACGGTCAGGGCGAGTTGCAGTTCGATGTCGTGGTGAGCAAACTGAAGAAGCGCTTCGGGGTCGAAGTCACCCTGGAAAAGCCGCGAATCCCGTATCGCGAGACCATCACCACCAAGGCCGAAGTCGAATACAAACACAAAAAGCAGACTGGCGGTCGCGGCCAGTATGGCCATGTGTTCCTGCGCCTGGAGCCGCGCAAACGCGGGGAGGGCTTTGAGTTCGTCGACGAGATCACCGGCGGCGTCATCCCCTCCAAGTTCATCCCCTCGGTGGAAAAGGGCGTGGTCGAGGCGATGCTCGAAGGCGGCCTCTCCGGCCATCCGGTCGTCGATGTCCGCGTGGCGGTCTACTACGGCTCCTACCACGATGTCGATTCATCGGACATGGCCTTCAAGATCGCCGGCATGATGGGCTTCAAGGAGGGTTTCCTGAAGTGCCATCCGGTGATGCTGGAGCCCATCTACGAAGTCGAAATCACCGTGCCCGATGACTACACCGGCGATGTCATGGGCGACATGTCCTCGCGGCGCGGCAAGATCCTCGGCATGGAGCCGCTGGGCAAATGGCAGCGCATCCGCGCCCAGGCGCCATTGGCCGAACTGTACAAGTACTCGACCACCCTGCGTTCGCTCACGCAGGGACGCGGCACCTACGCGCGCAAGTTCTCGCACTACGAGGAGGTCCCGCGCGAGGTGGCCGGCAAAGTGATCGAGGAGGCCAAAGCCGCCAAAAAGGCCGCTGAGGCCTGATGATGGCGGGATCGCGATTTGTGTAGGGGCCGGATTCTCCGGCCCTTATCATTTGCGCAATCGGAGGGAGGCGAGATGACGTCATTGAATCCATTCAACTCTCAATCAGCGGCGGCACGGGTCGTCAGATCCGTGCGTGAGCCCTCCCGCCGGTGCACGGGTCTGAAGACCCGTGTTGCCGCTGTCGCGGTGACTCTGGCGCTCGTGGGTGTGTACGTGTCGATCGGTATGGCATCCCCCGCATCGGCCCAGCCGGAGTCCAATGCCCACTCTTGGGTGGTCTGGCCCAGCGGCGCGGTGGCGTTTCCAACCGGACGCTTCGGCGAGAAGGATGAGACCGCATCGGCTCCCAAAGACGGCAACAAGACCGGATTTGGCGTTGGTGTCGATTTGGGCCGCTTCGTGAGTGATTTTGCCTGCATTGGGGTTGGGTTCGCCATGAACCGATTCGACTTGGACGTCGCCAACACGCCCGGTTTTGAGCATACCGGCCATACTTCCGTGTGGTCCGCACAGGCTTGGGGAAGATTCTTCCTGAGAGGGGGATACGCACACTGGCAGCCCTATCTTCTTCTGGGTGCCGGGATCGGGAAGCCGACAGGCAAAGCCGAGTTTGACCCGCCCGCCTATTTCGGGAGTCCTGTTAACTCGGAGGTCAATCAATTGGAAAGCGAAGTGAGCCTCACAACATCCGTTACGGCCGGTGTCGGGTTCCTGATCCCGGCAAGTCCTAGACTGGCAGTCAGTTTGGAACCGCGGTTTACTACAGTACACTCGAAAGGTACCGCGCGTACGGACCTTTTCACTCAAACTGATGGGCAGACCTTCGAAGTTAAGTCAGATGATGACGGCAACCGCCTCAAAGCCAAGTCCAACACCAACTGGTGGGAGCTGCGCTTTGGTGTGGTTTTTATGCTCCGGTAGAAAATCCGAGAAATCCGATCACGTAACGCGTTGTGCGACAGCCGCTTGGCTGCCGCGCGCTTTTTATTACCCACAGAACTTTTTTTAAATGGTTGAGAATTATACTCTTGACAGAATTCTGCCCCGGTGATTTACTCTCGCCGACTCCCGGGTGGGGGTCGGGTGGATTTGGAGTCAATTGCAAGTCAACAACCTTTCAAAGGGAGGGTCGGAAATGAAGAAGTTCGCAATCGCTCTATTCGCGCTGACTCTACTCAGCGTGGCCGGGACGGCCAATGCTGAGATGGGTGTTGGAGTCGTGTGGTCGGGCAATGGGATCGTTCCCAACATGGTGTTACCTATCAAGATGGCCTCGGGGATGGTGATTGAGCCGATTCTCGGCTTCGACAAGAGCGAGACGGACATCCCCTATATCGACGAGGGCGAGGTCCCTGCGGATTTCGATCTGAGCATTACGAATATTCGCGCTGGCGTCCGAGTCGAGAAGCAGATGAAGATGGACGGCATCACGCCCGTCTTTGGCGGCATGGCGATGATCGACCTCTGGTCGCCGGGCGGAGACCTGAGCGATGAGATTGACAGCTGGACCAACTTCTCGTTTGGCGTCTATCTCGGAGCCTCGGCGCCGTTGGCCGAGGGTGTCGATTTGGTTGGCACTTGGGGACCGACGATTACATCCTTAGGCGAAATCAAAGCCGCCGATGATGACGAGATCGTCCTTCAGGAGTCCTCGACCAACATCGGCTCGACTGCGAACCTGTCGCTTCGGTTCTGGATCTGGTAACTCCGCATGAATCTGGCAGTCCAGTGCCCGCCTCCGACCGGAGGCGGGCATTTCTTTTTCTGGATTGCAGCCGCATTCCGGCGAATAATTGCGCCGCATGTCGGTAGTATGCGATACGCGCCAGATCGCGGCGCGGGCGATGCAGCGACGATTGTGATGGGGAGGGTCCGGTGAACAGACAGTTTCTGGTCATTCTGTTGGTCGCGGTGATTGCGGTCACTGCCTGCGCCGCCGTGGCGCAGGCCGAGGTCAAGAAGGGTGAGATCATGTTCGGGCCGTATGGGCTCTTCTACCTGCCCACCGACGATTACCCGTCGCCGGTCATGGACGATGTCCCGTATGTCGACATGGGCTCCGACATCGAACCCGGCCCCGGCCTGGCGGGCGCCATCGACCGTATGCTGACCGACCGTCTCTCCGTCGGTGGCGAGTTCAAAGTCTATTTCGGTACCTTCGACGAGTCGGTGCTCCAGGACTTCCTCGACTTCCACTCGGCTCCCTACGAGGGCTTGGACGAAGCCGAGCTGACCTGGCGCACGGTGCACTTCGGCGCGCGGGCGCGTTATTTCCTCCAGCCGGAAAGCAGCATCAATCCGTTCCTGCAGGCGGGCGCCGGGCTGTATGTCAGCAAGCTGAAGGCGGAATTCCGCCAGGTCCGCAACAGCGGCACCACCAACGACTATGCCCGCTCGGAATCGTTCACCGATCTCGGCGTGTCCTTCGGCCCCGGGGTGCTGGTGCGCGTCTCGCCGACCGTGCGGCTGTCGCTGGATGCGATCTTCAACAACGTCTTCACCGCCGATCGCAATGTGCGCTACCTGTCGGCGTCGGCCGGCCTGATCTTCAGCGTCACGCCGGAATGACCGTCGCCTGCCCGCGGCCTTGCCCAGCGCGGACGGATGACTTATCTTCACCGTTTGTCTGGCGATTCGCACGGGAGATAGAGGGCTATGTCGGGTCATTCCAAATGGTCAACCATTAAGCGCAAGAAGGGCGCGATCGACGCCGCCCGCGGGCGCATTTTCACCAAGCTGATCAAGGAAATCACGGTCGCGGCGCGTGCCGGCGGGGGGGACCCCAGTTCCAACCCGCGCCTGCGCACCGCGCTTCTGACCGCCCGCAGCCAGAACCTGCCCGCCGACAACATCAAGAAGGCTATCCAGCGCGGCACCGGCGAACTTCCCGGGCAGGCATATGAGGAAATCCAGTACGAGGGCTACGGTCCCGGCGGCGTCGCCATCCTCATGCAGGCGGTCACCGACAACCGCAACCGCACCGTCGGCGAACTGCGCCACATCCTCTCCAAAAACGGCGGCAACCTCGGCGAAAACGGCAGTGTCGGATGGATCTTCAGCAAACAGGGCGTAATCGAAATCGACGCCTCCGCCGCCTCGGAAGACCAGGTGATGGAAATCGCCCTCGAGGCCGGCGCCGATGATGTCAAATCCGAAGACGGCGTGCATACGGTCAACTGCTCGCCGCAGGTCTTCGAGGCGGTCAAATCCGCCTTCGAAGCGCGCAAGATTCCCATGGCCTCCGCCGAAATCGCCATGGTGCCTTCCACGTCGGTCAAACTTGAGGGCAAGGAAGCCCAGCAGATGATGAAACTGATGGAGGCGCTTGAGGACCACGACGATGTCCAGAATGTCTACGCCAACTTCGACATCGAGGCGTCGGTGATGGAGCAGTTCAGCGCCGCCTGAGTTGGGACCGGTCACGGCTTGACGCCCCCGCCGTTCAGCGGGGGCGTTTTTTTATGATGTTGCGGATCGGGCGGGGGGCATACATTCCGCCGTGGGGGGAGAGTCCGCGCCGATGATCGTCATGGGCATCGATCCCGGCCTGGGAACCACCGGCTGGGCCATTGTCTCCGGGGATGCCGAGCATCCCCAGTTGGTCGCCTTTGGGGCGATCCACACCCGCGCGGCCGAGGACATGGCCGGACGGCTGTTGGCAATCTGCCGGCGGGTGGGCGAGGTCCTCCATGCGCACACGCCAGATGAGGTCGCCATCGAGGATGTCTTTCTGGCGCGCGACACCAAGGCGGCGCTGGCCCTGGGCCAGGCGCGGGGCGCGGCGATGCTGGGCGCGGCGCTGAACAACATCCCGGTACGCTCCTACACCGCGCTGCAGGTCAAGCAGTCGGTGACCGGCAACGGCCACGCGTCGAAGGAGCAGGTGGCCTTCATGGTCCAGCGGCTCCTCCGTCTGATGCGCGCGCCGGAGCCGGCCGACTGCGCCGATGCCGCCGCCATCGCCCTTTGCCATTTGCACCGCAGCCGCGCCGCCATCGAGGTATAGACGATGATCACCTTTGTCGAAGGGGAACTGGTCGAACGGATGCCGACACGCGCCATCGTGTCGTGCAGCGGCGTCGGGTATGAGCTGGCGATCCCGCTGTCGACCTTTGACCGTCTGCCCGCCGAAGGCACCCGCTGCCGGGTTCTGACCCGGCTGGTAGTGCGCGAAGATGCCCATCTCCTCTTCGGTTTTGCCAGCGAGTCGGAACGCGCCCTCTTCGATCTGCTGCTCGGCGTTTCGCGCGTCGGGCCCAAAGTCGCGCTGGCAGTGCTCTCCGGGCTGACCGTGGCCGAAATCCGCCGTGCCATCGCCTACGAGGACGTTGCGATGCTGGCGCGGGTCTCGGGCGTCGGCAAGAAGACCGCCGAACGGATCGTGGTGGAATTGAAGGACAAAATCGAAAAGGCCGGCGCCGGTGTCGGCGAGACGGTCAAACTCGGAGCCGGCATCGACGGCGTCGCGCATGAGGCGATGGCGGCGCTGGTCGTGCTCGGCTACTCCCGGCAGGAAGCGCAGGATGTGGTGAAGAAGGCGGCCGCCGCCATGGAGAAGACCCCGGTCACCACCGAGGAACTGATCCGCCGGGCGCTGGCGCTCTCGCCGGCCTGACGGACAAACCCATGCCATCCGACCGTCCCCAACGTCCCATCTTTCCCAAACGCGCCGAGAAGGAGCCGCTGGGACGTCTCACCACCCCCGCGCCGTTGGCCGACGATCTGGCCGTGGAGGGCTCGGTACGGCCCCGCCGCTTCGAGGATTTCGTCGGACAGAAGGGACTGCTCGACAATCTGCGCGTCTTCATCTCGGCGGCCAAGAAACGCGGCGAGGCACTCGATCATGTCCTGCTTTATGGCCCCCCCGGGCTGGGGAAGACCACGCTGGCCAACATCATCGCCAACGAACTGGAAGTGCCGCTCAAATCGACCTCCGGGCCGGCGCTCGAACGCGCCGCCGATCTGGCCGGACTGCTGACCAACTGCGAGGAACGCTCGGTCCTCTTCGTCGATGAGATCCACCGTCTCAACACCATCGTCGAGGAGTATCTCTACCCGGCGATGGAGGACTTCACGCTCGACATCGTGATCGACAAGGGACCGGCGGCGCGCGCGGTCAAGCTGCCGCTGAAGAAATTCACCCTCGTCGGCGCCACCACACGCGCCGGGCTGCTCACATCGCCTTTGCGCTCGCGATTCGGCGTGGTCGGGCGTCTCGATTACTACAGCGCCGATGATCTGACCCACATCGTGACCCGCTCCGCCGGAATTCTTGGCGTCGCCATCGGCGGGGATGGCGCGCATGAGATCGCGCGTCGGTCGCGCGGCACGCCGCGCATTGCCAACCGCCTCCTGCGCCGGGTGCGCGACTTCGCCGAAGTGCAGGGCGTGCACACCATCGACCGCCAGGTCGCCGCTGCCTCGCTCACCGCGCTCAATGTCGATGCGGCCGGGCTTGACGAGATGGATCTCAAGATCCTCGAGACATTGATCCACAAGTTCCGCGGCGGCCCGGTCGGCCTCAACACCCTCGCGGTCGCCGTCGCCGAAGAGGCCGAAACCCTTGAGGAAATCTACGAACCCTACCTGATCCAGGAAGGGTTCCTCGACCGCACGCCGCGCGGGCGATCCGCCACGCCGCGCGCCTTCCAGCATCTGGGCGTCACCCACACGCCCGCCGACTCCGGACGCCTCCTCTGAGCCGCGTGAAAAGGGCAACAGCGGCCCGGTGAATACGTATCTTGACGCCGTCCGAAAACGCGCGCGGCCCCGGCCATGAAGACCGAACTCCTCGACTATCATCTGCCCGAGCATCTGATCGCGCTCCATCCCAGCCGGGTGCGCCGTCAGTGCCGCCTGCTGGTGCTGGACCGTGCAACCGGCGAGGTGGCCCACCATCGCTTCGAGGAGCTGCCGTTGCTGCTTGCGCCGCGCGATCTGCTGGTCGTCAACGACACCGCCGTCATTCCGGCGCGCTTGCTCGGTCATCGCGTCCCCGGCGGGGGGAAGGCCGAAATTCTGCTTCTGGACAAAAAGGGGGCGCGGACCTGGCGGGCGATGGTCCGTCCCGGCGCGAAGCTGCGTCCGGGCGCGGTCGTCGAATTTCCGCGCGCCGGCGATGCCGTCTATACCGCCGCAATCGCCGAGGCGCATCCCGATGGCACCCGCACGGTGGTCTTCAAGGGGAAGGGCAAGTTCGACGCGTGGTTGAACACCGTCGGCGCGATGCCGCTGCCGCCCTACATCGACCGTCCCGCCGAACCGCGCGACAAGCGCGACTATCAGACCATCTTTGCCCGCAAGGCCGGCGCGGTCGCCGCGCCCACCGCCGGGCTGCACTTCGATGCGGTCCTGATCGACCGGCTCAAGAAGCAGGGGATCGACCTGGCGACGCTCACGCTGCATGTCGGCGCCGGCACCTTCCGCCCCATCACCAGCGACTGCGTCGAAGACCACATCCTCGACAGCGAACCCTACCAGATCGGCACGGTGACCCAGAAACGCATTTGGAAGCGCTACATGGGCGAGGGACGGGTGGTGGCGGTGGGCACCACTGTGACCCGCGCGCTGGAAACGCTGGCAGTGATCCGTGAGTGGCCGCGACGATCACTCGCGGCGAGCATGCCGAAAAAACGCATCCAACGCCAGACCTTCGAGGCTCTCGTCGGCCGCACCAACCTTTTCATTCGTCCCGGCTATCAGTACCGCGTGGTCGATGTCCTGATCACCAATTTCCACCTGCCGAAATCTTCGCTGTTGGCGCTGGTGGCCGCCTTCGCCGCGCAGAAGGGCGGGGATGGACTGGCGATGGTCAAGCGGGCGTATGATATTGCCGTGCGCGAGGAGTACCGCTTCTATTCCTATGGCGATGCCATGCTGATTCTGTAGGCGCAACCGAGGACCTGTGGCCGCAACCAAGCCCGTCACCGAATCCACCCCGATCGGGGTGATCATCGTCGCCGCCGGCGCCGGGCAGCGCTTCGGCGGCGATGTGCCCAAGCAATGGAAACCGCTGGCCGGCCTCTCGGCGGTCGAGCGTTCCTGGCTGTCGTTTGCGCGTGGCTCATTGGTGAAGCTGGGGCAATTTCAGACTCCCTCCTGGATCGGCGTGGTCGTTGACGAAGCCCACACCGAAGCCGCCGCGCAACTCAACGAGGGAAGGACCGTCGCTTCCGATATCATCCTCGGCGGCGCCACCCGTCGCGCATCGGTCGCCAATGCGCTCAAGGTCCTGCCGCCCGAAATCGGGATTGTCGCTGTCCATGACGCGGTCCGTCCCTTCTGGCCGCAATCGAAGTGGGACGAACTGGTGGCGCACTGCCACAAGCAGGATGGCGCCATTCTCGCCGTGCCGGTGTCCGACACGCTCAAACGCCCCGAGGCCGGCGTGCTGCACACCGTTGACCGTGCCGGCCTCTGGCTGGCGCAGACGCCGCAGGTCTTTCGCCGCGAGATCCTGCTGCACGCCCACGAGCGCGCCGAAAAGGACGCGGTCGAGGCGACCGACGACGCGCTTTTGGTCGAACGCGCCGGCGGCAAGGTGGCGCTGGTGCCCTCGACCGCGATGAACATCAAGATCACCACGCCCGAGGACTGGATTTTGGCTGAACGAATCGCCGGGATGACCGTATCTTCCGCCGCAATGCGCGTCGGCATGGGCTACGATACTCACCGTCTGGGCGGCCCCGGGCCGCTGGTGCTGGGCGGCGTGCGCTTCGCCGACGCCGGCGGGCTGATCGGCCACTCCGACGGCGATGTTCTGCTGCATGCGCTCTGCGATGCCCTGCTGGGCGCCGCGGCGCTGGGCGACATCGGCCGGCACTTTCCGCCCACCGACCAACGCTACGCCGGCATCGATTCGCGCCGTCTGGTGGCCGCCACCGTCGAGCTGTTGCGCAAGGCGGGGTACCGTCCGGTGCAGGTCGATGCCACCATCCTCGCCGAGGCGCCAAAGATCATGCCGCGCGCTGAGGAGATGCGCGCGCTGATCGCCGCTGAACTTGGCATCGGCCCGGGCATGGTCTCGATCAAAGCCACCACCAACGAGAAGATGGGCTTCATCGGCCGGGGAGAGGGCATTGCGGCGCAGGCGGTGGCGGTCATCGCGCCCGCGGACCGCTGAATGGAACCGGTGCTCCCCGATTGGCTCTCCTATTGGGCGGTTCAGTCACTTTGGTGGACCTTCGGGATTTTCTTCATTGCCGCCATTACCGAAATGATCTTTCCTCCCTTTCCGGGGGATGCGGTCCTCTTCCTCGGACTGATCACTCTGCAGTCGGCCGAGATTTCGGTCTGGCGCGGCCTGATCGCCTCCACACTCGGCGGGCTGACGGGCTTCGCGCTGCTTTACTGGTTCGGACGGATCAAGGGACGGGCGCTGTTTATCCGTCGCAACGCCGGGTTGTTTTCACTGGAACGACTGCATCGGGTCGAGGCATGGTTCAAACGCTGGGGAGTCTGGGTGATCATCTTCGGACGGTTCCTGGCGGGAGTGCGTTCGGCGGTGCCGATCGTCGCGGGCGTCGGGGACTTTCCGCCCGCCACGACGATGTCCTATGGCGCGCTGTCGATTGCGATCTGGAATGGACTGCTGGCGGTGGCGGCGATTGTCCTGCACACCAACTGGGACCGCTTCCGCTCCGTCTGGCAGACGTATAATCTGCTGATCTGGATTCTGCTGGGAATTGGAGTCCTGGTCTTTGTCTGGCGAGTGAATCGGGCCCGTGGCGCAAGACGGGCCGAATGAACAAAAGGGGACAGGGAATGGACGCGTTAACGATGACAGGTGGCGCAGTGAATGCCGAGCAGGCGACAGTGGCCGGCTTGAAGGTGCTGGTGTTGGCGGGGGGACGGTCGGCCGAGCGCGATGTCTCGCTCTCCTCGGGCGCGGCAGTCGCCGCGGCCCTGGCCGGCGCCGGCGCCGATGTCTACGCCCTCGACCCCGGTGTGTCCCCGCGCATCCTTGCCTGGACGCCGCAATTGGCCAAAGACCAGATCGGCACCCAGCCGCCCGAGGGGCTCTCCGGCGCGCGTCCAACCATCGCGCCGTCCGATCTTGTCCTGTCGGAATTGAAGGACATCGATGTGGTCTTCATCGCCTTGCATGGGGGCGACGGCGAAAACGGCCGTCTGCAGGCCCTGCTTGACATGGCCGGCATTCGCTACACCGGCTCGGGCATGCTCGCCTCGGCGCTGGCAATGGATAAGGACGCTTCCAAACGCATCTTCATCGCCGAGGGTATTCCGACACCTGATTGGCGCACGATCGACACCCCGGACGATCTCGATTACGAAGAGGCCGTCGAGACTCTCGGCAGCCCGCTGATCGTCAAGCCCAACGCACAGGGATCGACCGTCGGGCTCACGCTGGTCGAAAATCGCGGCCAGTGGGAGGGGGCGTTGCAGGAGGCCTTCCGCTGGGATGCCCGGGTGCTGGTTGAGGAGTTCATCGATGGCCGCGAGTTGACCGCCGGCGTGCTTGGCAATCAGGCGCTGCCGATCGTCGAGATTCGACCCAAGCATGGTCTCTACGACTACGAATGCAAGTACACCGACGGGATGTGCGAGTATCTCTGTCCCGCCCCGATCACGCCGGCGCAGACCCGCGCTTGCCAGGAGCAGGGGATGGAGGCGTTTCGCGCGCTGGGCTGCCGCGGCTATGCCCGCGCCGATTTCCGCATGATCGAAGACGGACAGATGTACTGCCTCGAGGTCAACACCCTGCCGGGGATGACCTCGCATTCACTGGTGCCCAAGGCCGCGCAGGCGGCGGGCATCGCCTTTCCCGATCTGGTCGCGCGCATCTGCCGATTGGCTCTGTAGACGATACACTGCCGCGCTGCTCGATGAAATCCCCCGCGCCCACGCTGCTGGCGCCGCCAGACGGCGGCCGGTTCGACGCCGCCATCTTCGACATGGGCGGCACGCTGATCGAGTTTGAGAATGTCCCCTGGGATGCGCTCTATCCCTCCTCGGTGCACTCGCTGCATCGCTGGCTGGGGCGTCGCCGCAAGCGGGTGCCCGACTATGATCACCTGCTGGAGCGGTTTATCGTGTTGCTCGAGCGACGTCGCGCCCGCATCCGCGCCGCGATGCGCGAGTACCACATCACACCGCTGATCCGTGAACTGGCCGCCGGCTTCGGCATCCATCTGCGCGGCAAGGAACTCTCCGGGGCGGTCAACGCCTACTACGCCGCAATTCGCCGCCAGTTGACCGTCTACCCGGAGGCGAAGCCGACGCTCGCCGCCCTGAAGGGGATGGGGTACACCATCGGGCTTTTGTCCAATACGCCTTTTCGTGTGCACGATCACCGTCAGGAGCTGGAACACTTCGGCCTCTGGTCCCATCTCGATGCTGCGCTCTTTACCTCGACGATCGCTCACCGCAAGCCGCATCCCGAGCCGTACCGTTTGATCGCCAAACGGCTCGGCGTTTCGCTGAAGCGTTCGTTGTACATCGGCGATCGCCAGTTGGAGGATGTCCTCGGCCCGCAGCAAGTCGGGATGACCGCCTGCCTGATCCGCCGTCCCGGCAAAAAGTACGAGGAAGGGAAGACCCGCTCCTGCGAGATCTGGTCGCTGGCCGAGTTGATCCCGCTGCTGTCGCCCGATGGCAGCATTAAGTCCCGCACACACAATTCGTGAATCGTAAGGGCAGGTCTGAGACCTGCCCCATGTGGCTTGCCATAAAATGACACGGTCATTGCGAGGAGGCCCATCCGCCGGAGGCGGATGGGGCCTACGAAGCAAACTTTTTTCCCCCGGTCGTGAGGCTTCCGAATGTGACAAGGGCGAGTTTGAGACCTTCCCCAGATCGCGACAGCGTGATCGCTTGCCCCCGACAGGCGCGCCGAAAAGCCGGTTGAGCCGGATTTGCGGATTTGTTAAATTAATCATTCTGTCGCGGCAACCATCGCGATCACATGGGAGGGTTACTTGGACAAGACCGAACTGCTGCTCAAATCGCTGACCGAGGCGCATGGCGCCCCCGGCGACGAAAGCTCGGTCCGCGGCGTGATGGCGGCGCACATGCCGACCTACGCCCGCCTGTCGACCGATAAACTCGGCTCGCTCATCGCCCAGGTCCCGGGCAAAAGCGAGCACCCGCGTGTCCTGCTGGGCTCGCACATGGACGAGGTCGCCTGGGTGGTGCGCGAGGTCACCAAAGAGGGATACCTGAAGGTCTTCCCGCTCGGCGGTTGGTGGGGGCATGTCATGCTCTCGCAGCGTTGCTGGGTCCACACCGACAACGGCCCGATCCTCGGCGTCTTCGGTTCCACCCCGCCGCACCTTCTGCCCGATGAGAAGCGGAAGAACGTGATCGAACCCAAGGAGCTCTACATCGACGTCGGTGCCACCGACAAATTCAACGCGACCAAGAAGCTCGGACTGCGCAACGGGATGTATGTCACGCCCTATTCCGACTTCCAGATCATGGCCAACCCCGATCTGTATCTGGCCAAGGCCTTCGACAACCGCGTCGCCTGCGCGCTGGTCTGCGATGTGCTGGCGGCGATCAAGCCGAAGACGCAGCCCTACACGATCTACGGCGTCGGCAGCGTGCAGGAGGAAGTCGGACTGCGCGGCGCCGGCACCGCCGCCTGGACGATCGATCCCGATGTGGCCTTGATCGTCGATGTCGGCATCGCCCGCGACACGCCCGGCATCGACCCGCCCGGCGAGCGGCTCGGCGGCGGCGTGGCGATCGACATCTACGACGCCGGCATGATCCCCAACAAGGGACTGCTGAAGCTGGTGATCGAGACCGCGGAGAAAAACAAGATCAAGTACCACCTCTCGTCCATGGACCGCGGCGCGACCGACGCCGGCCGTGTGCACATGTCCCGCACCGGCGTGCCCACCGTGTCGCTGGGACCGCCGTCGCGCTACATCCACTCGCACAACTCGATCATCTCGCGCACCGACTACGACGCCTGCCTGAAACTGATCCTGGCGGTCCTCAAGCGTCTCGATCAGGCGACGGTGGAATCGTTCACCGGCATGCGTGCCGGCGCGCGGGCGACGCGGGCGAAGGGACGCCGTTAGTGGGCCTGAAGGTCTTCGATACCCGCCGTCGGGCGCTGGTCGAGTTCGAACCGCTGGAGCCGGGGCATATCCGCATGTACACCTGCGGACCGACGATCTACAACTTCGCCCACATCGGCAACCTGCGCACCTTCCTCTTCGAGGACCTGTTGCGCCGTTATCTTAAATGGCGCGGCTTCCGGGTCACGCAGGTGATGAACTTAACCGACATCGACGACAAGATCATCCGCCGCTGCCGCGAAGAGAACCTGCCGCTGGCCGATTGCACCGCGCCTTTCAAGCAAGCGTTCTTCGAGGACATCGACACCCTCCGCTTCGAGCGCGCCGAGGTCTATCCCGAGGCGACCGCGCATGTGCCCGAGATGGTGGCGCTGGTTTCGCGGATGATGGAGCACGGCAACGCCTACAAGGCCGAGGACGGCTCGATCTACTTCCGCATCGCCAGTTTCCCCCGCTACGGCGAGCTGTCGCACATGAACCTCGAGGAACTGAAGGCCGGGGCGCGGGTCGCTTCCGACGAGTACGAGAAGGACTCGGTCTCCGATTTCGCCCTTTGGAAGGCCTGGGACGAGCAGGATGGCGCGGTCTTCTGGGAGACGCCCCTGGGCAAGGGGAGACCTGGCTGGCATCTGGAGTGCTCGGCGATGTCGATGAAGTACCTCGGTGAGACCTTTGACATTCACACCGGGGGGGTCGACAACATCTTCCCGCACCACGAAAACGAGATCGCCCAGTCCGAGTCGGCGACCGGCAAGCCCTTTGCCCGTTACTGGATGCACTCCGAACACCTGATCGTCGACGGCAAGAAGATGTCCAAGTCGCTGGGCAACTTCTACACGCTGCGCGACATTCTCGCCAAGGGGTACTCGCCGGTGGCGGTGCGCTACCTGTTGATCTCGACCCACTACCGCGCCCAACTCAATTTCACCTTCGCCGGCATCGACGCCGCCAAGGGGGCGATCGAGCGGCTGCGCGATTTCCATCACCGGCTGGGGGAGATGCGCGCGCCCGGCGCGGCCCACGAGGATTTCCTCGCCGCGATCGCCGAGACACGCGCGCTGTTCACCGAGAACCTCGACAACGACCTCAACATTTCCGGCGGACTGGGTGTGCTCTTCGAGTTCATCCGCGAGACTTACAAGCGCATGGACATCGGAGGCGTCAACGCGGAGGATGCCCGCGCGGCGCGCACGCTGATCGAGGAGATCGACCAACTGCTGGATGTGCTCCGTCCCGATGCGCCCGCGGTCGATCCGGCCAAGATCGAGGCCCTGATCGCCGAACGCAAAGAAGCGCGCGCCCAGAAGAATTGGAAACGCGCCGATGAGATCCGCAATCTCTTCGAGAAGATGGGCATCATCGTCGAGGACACCCCCACCGGCACCCGGTGGAAGCACAAGGTTTAGTTCATTGAACCATCTCAGGGGCGGGCTGTTTTGACCCGCCCCTGTTGCTTTTGGCGGGGATGGAAAGTCCGGACACTGTCTGCGGTGCACGCAGTGGGGACGCGGCTCAAGACCCGCTTCTACGAATCTCTTTCCGAAGTGCGGTGGCACGGGTCATAAGACTCGTGCGGCGGAGCCCCGCGCGAAAGCAGCCATTGCGACGACGCCTCCGGCGCCGCCCCTGAAGGGCCGTGCCACCGCTGCGGTGCGATAACATCAGCGGGGCATGGGGCTTTCAGCCCCTTGTGAGCCCTCAGCGGTAGATCGTCGGGTGCTGCGCGCCGCGCTTGCTGAATTCGGCGAAGTAGATGGAATAGTCGGAGTCGGAGAACAGGATGAATCGAATCAGATCAAACGCTCCCGGATGCGCGCCGACAAAGTCGCAGACGGTGCGCACCGCGATCGAAGCCGCCTCCTTGATCGGATAGCCGAAGGCGCCGGTCGAAATCGACGGGAAGGCGATCGACCGTGCGCCAAGTTCCTGCGCGCGGGCAAGACTCTCGCGGTAGGCGGATGCCAGCTCGGTCTTGTCGCTGGGCAGTCCGGCGTGGATCGGCCCCACGGTGTGAATGACCCACTTGGCCTTCAAATTGCCCGCGCCGGTCACCACCGCCTTGCCGACCGGGCAACGACCGATCTTGCGGCACTCGTCCAGGATTGTCGGCCCGCCGGCGCGATGGATCGCGCCATCGACTCCTCCGCCGCCGCGCAGTCCGGAATTGGCGGCGTTGACGATCGCGTCGGTGGTCTCGTGCGTAATGTCGCCGCGCACCGCCTCAAAGCGGGTTGTCCCGATGGTGAAGTTGATCGCCGGCATCTTATGCGCTCAGGACCAGCAGTTTCGGCTCGGTCATCTCCTTGATCGCCCAGCGGGGACCCTCACGGCCGTTGCCGGAGAGCTTGACCCCGCCATAGGGCATCATATCCACTCGGAAGGTCGGGGCCTCATTATGCATCACGCCGCCGACGTCGATTGCCTCAAACGCCTTCCAGATACTGCGCACATCCTGCGTGAAAATCCCCGCCTGCAGCCCATACTCCGAGTCGTTGATCATGGCGATCGCCTCATCCAGCGTTCGGTAGCTGGTCACATTGACCACCGGCCCGAAAACCTCCTGGCAATTGAGCCGCGCGGTGTTGGGGGCATCGGCGACCACCGTGGGGGCAATCACATTGCCCGTCCGCCCGCCGCCGCACAGAACGCGCGCGCCGAGCGATTTGGCCTCGCCGATCCACGCCGCCACACGGTCGGCGTTGGCGCGATCGATTAATGGTCCGCAGATGGTCTTCGGGTCCTGTGGGTCGCCGTAGGGCATCGCCGCGGTCACCGCCAGCAGTTCATCCGAAAGCGGCACCGCGACCGACGCGTGGACAAAGATGCGCTGAACCGAGATGCAGGACTGCCCGGCATACCCGAACGCGCCCATCGCCAGTTTCTGCGCCGCCAGTTTCAGATCGGCATCCGGTTCGACAATTGCGCCGGCGTTGCCGCCCAGCTCGAGCGTAACCCGCTTCTGCGGCAGCCGTCCCTTGAGGCCCCAGCCGACTTCGGCCGAACCGGTGAAGGTCACCATCGCCACACGCGGATCATCGACCAGCGTCCCAGCATCGCCGCCGCCGACGAGCACCATGTTCAGCGCGCCGGTCGGCAGCCCGGACTCATGAGCGATCCGCACCAACGCCGCGCCGGTCGATGGTGTCTGCGACGCCGGCTTTAGCACCATTGTGCAGCCGGCGGCGATGGCGGGAGCGATCTTGTGGGCCACCAGATTGAGCGGAAAGTTGAACGGCGTGATCGCGGCCACCAATCCCAGCGGGAAACGCCGCACGATCGCGGTCTTGCCGGTCCCGGGGGCGTACCCGTCCAGCGGGAACATCTCATCGGCGTAAAGCCGCGCGCAGCGCGCCGCCTCACTGATGGTCTGCGCGCAACGGTCGGCTTCCAGACGCGCCAGCGCGATCGGTTTTCCCGCCTCTTCGACCAGCAGTTGCGCCAGCGACTCGCGCTCGGCGGCGACACGCCGGGCCATCTCATCGAGAATCCGCGCCCGCTCGTGATGCGGCATTTGCCGCATGATCGCGCGCGTTTCGGCGGCCAGGTCCAGCGCGCGATGGACCTGTGCCGCGCCGGCCATGAATGCGCGTGTGACCACGCGGTCATCATAAGGCGAGCGAATCTCCCGCGCGGCCCCGCCCTCCGGCTCCCAGGCGCCACCTATAAAGGATGTCAAAGTCCGCATTCGGCCTCCGTCACGAAGTTGTCCGCCGCGTGACAAAAGACAGAATAACAGGATCGCTGCTGCCGATAAACATCAGAGAGGGCGTGGCGAGGGCTTCTTGACACTCTCGCGCGCCGCCCACGTACTATCGCCGCGATCCCACACTTCGCGGCCCCGCCAATGCGGAGTTTTCGGCCGCATGACCGGAAAAAACTTCCGTGTCGCGCCGCGGCCGTCCGCAAAGTCCATGCTCGCCAACGGCGCAAAGTCGTTCGCGCACAACGACGCTGCAAATCCCTGCAGAGTTGGCACCGCCCTTGCTCAAGAACTGGACGAGACAGGCGTTCTGCGCCTCGGGGAGGTCGCAGATCGAAGACGACGACAGGCCGACAAACGCTCAGCGGACACACACGGCCGGCGCGAACACCTGCTACCAATTCAAACGGCATATCGAGCGACATTGGAGTCAAACACCAACCAACATGGAGTCTAAGCCCATGCCAGCGACCGCGACCTTGCCGCGACCGACACGGACTTCCGCCGCCAGCAAAACCGCCCCCCGTCACAAACGGGCCCCCGAGCCGCCGATGAGCGCCGCCCGTCAATGGGAGGCCTGGCGCTTCTCCGGCGATCCCGAAATACGCGACCAGCTGCTGTCGCGCTACCTGCCGTTGGTGCGCAATGTCGCCGGACGCATGGCGCTGGGGTTCCCCAAGTCGGTGGAGCTGCCCGACCTGGTGTCGACCGGCGTGATCGGCCTGATCGAGGCCTTCAAGAACTTCGATCCCGACCGCGGTGTGAAGTTCGAGACCTTCGCGGTGCCGCGCATCCGTGGCGCCATTCTCGATGAACTGCGCTCGCTGGACTGGGTGCCGCGCTCGACCCGCGCCAAGGCGCGCGAAATCGACCGTTCCACCTCCAAGCTGGAAAACCGTCTCGGACGCACCCCGACCCGCACCGAACTGGCCGAGGACCTGAAGATCTCGATATCCGAGCTCCATGACGCCATCGACGATGTCTCCGGCACCACCATCCTCTCACTGGATGAACTGGTCTACCGCGAGGAAGACAACCGCCAGGTGCCGCGTGTCGAAACGCTCGAATGCCCCAACGCCGACAGCGTCCTGCGCGACATCGAACGCCAGGAACTGCGCGCCTTCCTGATCAACGCCATCTCCAATCTCACCCAGCAGGAAAAGCTGGTGATCGCGCTCTACTACTATGAGGAACTGACGCTGCGCGAGATCGGCGAGACGATGAACATCTCGGAATCGCGTGTCTCGCAGATCCACACCAAGTCGGTGGGGAAGCTGCGCAACATGGTGCGGGAGCGCTTCGGTGTCTGAGGCCCATCCCCGCGCCGCATCGGATGCCGGCGAAGCGATGATGACCACCGGTGACGAGAACCCCATCCAACTGGTCCGGGTGACCTGTCCGGTCTGCCGTACGGTCAACGAGTATGAGACCGTGCGCCCCGGCGCCTACATGGAGGTCGGTACCGACACCGATTTCCGTCCGCTGTCGCGCCGCTGGACCCATCCCGGCTACCAGGCGGTGCATCCGCTCCTGTATTTCACCGCCACCTGCTCGACCTGCTTTTTCACCCGCGAGATGACCCGCGCCTTCCGTGACGGGGAGACGACGCAAGGCTGCAAGCCGGAGGTCTGGCGCGAGGTGCGCCGCCGCCATCTCGAGGAGCTGGCCAATCCCAACAGCGTCATCCGTCGTTTGAGCGCCTCGCTCTGGCCGCAGTCGTATCCCTACCGCACCGCGATCAGCAAACTGCTGTTGGCCGTGCACTGCGAACACCTGCTGCCGACGCCGTCGCATTCCGATCTGGCGCGCTGGTATCTGCGCATCGCCTGGCTGTTTTGCGATCTGTCGCCGCGGCCGGGGATCGACTGGACCTCGCCGTTGGCGCAAAGCCGCCGCGACTGGGCCCGCGCACTGGAGGAGATGACCGCCGATCTGGAGCGGCTGCGCGCGCGCGCCATCGGCATGACCCGGTTTCTCCAGAGCCACCCGGAGGCGGTGCAACGCAATCCCGACGATGACCTGCGTGCCTCGCAGTGCCGGCAGCAGCTGCATCAGCTCGATGAGCAACTGCAGACGCTGGGGCAGACGATCGCCGCGCTGAACGCCGGCGGCGCCGCGGAGGCGGGCTTTGTCGGCGCCACCGATGGCGCCCTGGTCAATGAGCCCTTCGGCGACTACCCGTCGTACACCGAATTTTTGCGCGCGCTGAAGATGGACTCGCCGCTGGTGGCGATCCACGAGGACGACGCCCGTCTGCGCGCGCTGCATCACTACAAACTGGCTTTTGACGCGCACGGCGGCATCGCGGCGGGCAACGGCGCGATGATGACCGCCTATCTGATCGGCGAACTGGCCCGCCGTCTGGCCTACTTCGACGAGGCCGAACGGCACTTCGCGTTGGCGCGCAAGGCGGCCGCCGCCGCCATCGCCGACAGCGGCGCCGATCGCAGCCGCTCGGCCCTGGCCCGGCACATCGCCGACCTGGCCGAACGGCAGGCGAGCCGTCTCTACGACGTCGCCGCCGGCATCGAATGACAATTCATGGGACGTGCAGTTCACATGGGACGCCAGCCACTTTGGGGGAACAGATGAAGAGCAACAACCAGCCCGGTCACAACTCCGCGAATCGGCAGAAACGTCGCTTCGTGCGCATCGAAGTCTTCTCGCCGGTCTCCTTCAATTCCGTCGTGGTCGAACCCGATAAGCGGGTCCGTCTGCATCCGGAGAAGAAGTCCGGCGTGCTGCTCAATCTCTCCGGCGGCGGGGTCCTGGTCTCGACCACCGACCACGTCACGGAAGGGGAGTTCCTGCTGATGAAGTTCGATGTCCACGGCTTCGACGCCCTGACCAACGTCATCGGCAAGGTCAAACGGGTGGAGCGTTGCGAGGACGGCGAAATCCTCATGGGCGTCGAGTTCCTGGCGGTGGAACAGATCGACGACCCGGTGATCGCTAATGGACTGGCCCGGATGGCCGATCATCCCAAGGAGTTCTCGCAGGGTCTGTCGCGGCTGATTTCGCGCTATGTCTTCCAGCGGCAGATCGAAATCGAGACGGAATAACCGACCGCGGCATGGCCGCATTGGGGGCAGGCATGGACGGAGACGTCCGCATTCCTGATCCGGATCTGCAGAACGATATCGGGCAGGTGGTCGCCTCCGTTCGCGATTTGGGCGAACGGGCGCGTTTCCTGGCCGTCAATCTGGCGGTCGCCACCGCCAAACTGAAGCAGATGCAGGTCGGCGGCGCCCGGCTCAACCAGGAATTGCTCGACCTGGTCGCCAAGGTGACGCGTGTGGCGCATGATGTCTCCGATGCCGTCACCGCCATCGATCAGGGGTTTGCCCAGACCAAGCCGCAATCGCAGCACCTGTGGAACGCCGTCGAAACCATCGGCGTGCCCGATGAGCGCACGCTGGAACGGCTGTCGCAGTCGCTCAATGACACGCTGGAATTGGCCCGTCACCTGTTGCGCTGGGTGCGCCAGGTCGCCCCGGCCGATCTGAACATGCCCGCGGAACCCGGGAGACCCACATGGGTCGAGCCGGGACCGGGGTCAACACGTCCCGAATAGGCCCGAATAGCCGGCAGGGGAGAGTGCGCAGTGCTGAAGTCTCGTTGCCAGCGTCCGTATTGCCCGATTCCCGTCCGCGTCTGGCTGGCGGCCATGCTGGCCCTCCCGGTTGTGGCCGCCCTGGCCGCCGACAATTCCGGGCGAAGCGTCTGTCTGCGCGATGTCTCCTACATCGTCGGGCCGCCGGTGACTGTCTCGGGGTATGGCGTGGTCGTGGGCCTGCCCGGCACCGGCGATGGCGCGGTCATTCCCCACACCGACGTTACCTTCGCGGCCACGCTCCAGCACCTGGGCATTGCCTTGCCCGCTGTCCCGATGCCGGTGGGCACCGCAGCGGCGGTCTTTGTTCAGGCCGAGATCTGCCCCGGAGTCAATCCCGGCGCGTCGCTGCCGGCGCGTGTGGTGGCGCTGGGCGATGCGACGACGCTGGCCGGCGGCACGCTCCTGCCGGTGGATTTGCATTCGCCCGACGGTCAGTTTCATGTGCAGGCCTCTGGTGTCATTGATCCGGCCGCGTCGATCCCCTGCGGCCTGAGTCCGGCAACCGCGTGGATGTTCCAGGGCGCGGTGGCCGCCTCGACCTGCTTTATGACCACGGTGCCCGAGCGCGACTTTATCCTCGAAGCGCGCGGGCTGGCCGATGCGCAGCTCCATTTGCTGGCCGAGCGCATCAACGCCGTCTTCGGCCAGATCGCCCGCGCCCATTCCGGCTGCGACATCGAGATCAACCTTCCGCCGGCGTATGCATCGTTCGATGAGCGGGTCAGTCTGATCGCCCAGTTGGCGGCGCTCCCGGTCGATGATCTGCTCCCGCGCATCCTCGCCGAAGGCCCGGTGCCGTAATTCTGCCGCCCGTCTATCGGGCGATTCCCACACCCCGTGTCCGGTTTCTGAACATCCGCGCGACGGTTGCGGCCGCGCGCGACGGTTTCCCGACGATTTCTCGTCAACTTTGCCCCGATGCGATTCAGGAGCCCCGCGCGCCCGCCGATAGAAACACTGAGCAGGACTCGTGACGGCGCGGAGGCCATCACGCAACACCAGGGAGGGTGAATGCTCATTCTCACGCGCAAGCAGGGTGAGAGCATCACCATCGGAGATGACATCAAAGTAACCGTGCTGGGTGTCTATGGCCGCCAGGTGCGCCTGGGGGTCGATGCGCCCATCAAGGTTGTGGTGCACCGCGAAGAGGTCTACCTGAAGATCAAGGAAGAAAACAAGAAGGCGCGGTCGCTGAAGACCGACATCGCCGGACTGGCCCGTCTCATCAAGGGCAAGGTGAAAGGCGATGACTCCGGCGCCGACACCGCCGGCGGCATCGAGCTGAAGGCCGGCCCGCGTCCGCATCATGGCATCCACCCGCAACGACGCCCTCGGGCACAGGGAGAGTGAACCGATGAGCCTCTTTGGCCGCAAACCTGATGCGACCCCGTCGCCGTCCGCCGGACCCGGCAAGGGGCCCGACAGCATCCAGCGCCATCACCGTCACCACACCATTCACGTTCCCCATAGCCGCCAGAATGAGCACGCCTCCGAGCCGCCGCGCGGCGTCGACTCGAATTTCTGCTACGGCGAGGACCAGGACGCTTGATCGCCGGGGAGGGACGCCGTGACCGCCGTCGTAGCCGACATCGCATTCACCGACACCACCGCCGAGACACCCGGCACGCGCACGCTGACTTTTCCGCGCGGCCTGCTGGGTTTTGAAGACAATCGTACCTTCCGCATCGAACGCGACCCCGCCTGGGAACCGTTCGCGCGGTTGCGCTCCCTGGAGGAGCCGCGGCTGTCGTTTGTGATCGCTCCGCCGCGCGTGTTCGTGCCCGATTACACCGTGCGCATCGACCCCATGGAGATCGCCGAGCTGCGCGCCCGCGACGCGGCCGACACCGAATTGTGGGTCATTCTCACCGTCCCCGAGGATCCGCGCCGCATGTCCGCGAATCTGCAGGGGCCGGTTGTGATCAACCGCCGCAACGGGCTGGGCAAGCAGTTGGTGCTCACCCGCAGCCAGTATCCGACCCGGTTCATGGTGCTCGGCGAAGAGCCTGTCGCTGAGACCGAGCCGGCGATCTCGGTGTAAGAGCCGATCAGGGGACCGCCCGGATGGCCCGTGCCAAGAGGTTTCCGCATGCGTAAGACCAGACATTCGCATCGTTCCCGGCTGATTCGCAAGTGGGATGGCACGCCGGTGGCCGACATCACCATTCCGGAGCCGGAGCCGCCGCTTGTGCCCGAGCCGCCGCGGATGCCGAAGCCGCGCCGCGAACAGTTGTTCTTCGAACTCGATTACGAGGATGAAATCGCCGGCGCCGCCGGCCACTAACGGACTATCGCCATGACGGACATCACCACCAGCATTCGCGGCCCCGAACAGCTCGTCAAGTTTCTCAACGGCGAGCTCGGCTTCTATCGCTCCCTCTGTGCCCTGCTGCAGAAACAGCGCGACCGTCTCGCCCGCGGCGAGGAACGTGAAATCCCCGCCGACCTCGAGGAAATCGGATTCCTGCAAAAGCAGATCGAGGCCGGGGAGGCGCTCCTGCGCCGCGCCCGCGACGAGGGCGCCGATCAGTTCAGCGACTGGCTCACCCACGCCGAAGTGGCCGATGTGGTCAAACGCATCGCCGCCATGGTCAGCCGCTGTCGCAACCTGACGATGGAATGCGAGCGCCTCTCGCAGGAACGTCTCGATTCCGAACCCATCCGTTCGGACATCCACGAATAATCCTCACTATCGCGGTGGGCGCGCGAGGCGCGCCCACCCATTCACGTAATCCATATTTGCCGGAAGATTCGCCTTCCCGTGCGGGATTTCAGCCGGTGTCGGTACCTAGCAGGTTGCTGAAAAACCCTTGCTGATGCTGATCGAATTGTTCTATGTGGC
>CAZQIZ010000016.1:0-66510 GCA_964593585.1 uncultured Ignavibacteria bacterium | reverse complement strand
ACTTAACCGACACGTGAACCGAGACTGTCAGATCAAGTAGTGGTAACTACAGATATTCGCTCCTTATCCCGGAGTAATTTCCACCAAAATACCTGTAGAGCTCAATTACGACAAGACCTTTCTTTCGATCAGCGGGGAGCAGCTGATAGTGCCGTATCCGGAACTGGGGGTGGCGATCTGCAGAATCAAGGTCTCGTGTGCCACTCCAGAAAAGTCCACTACCCTGACCGCGTCGGCTTGTGGCCATAGCTGCTCTGCGGAAATAAGATCGCTGGAGCCGATCGGTGCTGGGATTCAAATTGAGTTTCATTCTGGTGATTGGGGAAACCAAAGATCCTTCTGGCGCGGCAGTACTTTGTATGTTGCCGCTCGACATCCGTCGCTCGCTCGATATCTTGGACCTGGCCCAGAGTATCCCGGACAAGAGGAAAAGCACTTCCGAGTTTTACTAGCTGAGATCGTGGCTGACGCTGTTTGCTACCGACTAATCGAACGCAACGTCGAACAAAGACCTCAGGAGTACAGCGATTGGGACTGGGCTGCTTTCTACGCAGAGTACTCACGTCTAATGACGAAGTTCTTGCCTATCGCGCATGAGACACAGCTGAGATAGCCTCCGGCTAGGTGCTCGTCGGGCACACAGAGGATTGCCACGAGAAGGACGGTTCCGGTCTCATTGTTGCGTTCGCATGGAAAGCCCTGGACTCATCGCAGTATTTCATTCGATGATATCTCAACGCGCCGTGGTGCGCATTTCGCTGATGCTGAGCCTGACCGCCCTGGCCATCGCCTCCTCCGGCGGGCCGCCGAATGCCCGCACCGGCGCTCCCGGCGAGAGCACCTGCGCTACCTGCCACGACAAGCTCAATATCGGCGAGGGCGCCCTGACGCTGACCGCCCCCGCGCAATACACGCCGGGAGACACCGTGCCGATTGGCGTCGGCCTGTTCCAGTCGGGACAGAGCCGCTGGGGATTTGAGGCGACCGTGCTCGATTCACTGGCGCAGGCGGTCGGCGCGATCCTCGTGCTCGACACGCCCCGCACCCAATTGTCAATCGCCGCCAGCGGGCGGCAGTACATCAAGCACACCGCCACCGGCACCGACCCGGGGGTCGCCAACAACGCCCCCGGCTGGCTCTTCGGCTGGATCGCGCCGGCCACGCCGGTCGGACCGATCACCATCTACGCCGCCGGCAACGCCGCCGACAACGATGGTTCCCTAAACGGCGATTTCATCTACACCGCCGCCCGCGCCGTGCAGCCCCCCTGCGACTGCCCCTGCGCCGGCGATCCGGCCTGCGATGGCGTGATTGCCAACGTGCAGGATGTCGTCACCGTTGTCGCGGTCGCCTTTCGCGGCGCCGCGACGGTGCGCGACAGCGCCTGCCCCTATGACCGCGTCGACCTGGATTGTTCCGGGGCCAGCAACGTGATCGATGTCGTCCGCGTGGTCAACGTCGCCTTCCGCGGGGCAAATCCCGCCGCCGAGTTCTGCGCGCCCTGTCCGTAATGGGCAGAAGCCATACAACAAAAACGCACAACGCCGGAGTCGCTGATCTGCGACCCCGGCGTCTTATTGCGGGCTTTCGCGGCTCAAGAGCCGCTTCTACGCGTGGGATTTCACCGTCATGGCCCTGAGGAAGGCGTCGAGATTCGGCGCCCGGTCGAGATTGCCGACCGCCTCGATCACACGGTCCTGCGCCGCCTTGTCCATCACCTCGGAGGTCAGCGCGCGGAATTTCTCCTCGAGGTCGGCGTTGGTCATCGGGTTGGCCGGGTACCCCTTGGGGAACTCGACTTCCTTTTCGACCGTCTTGCCGTCGGCGGTTGTGATCGACACCCCGGAGAGTTTCTTGGCCGGGAACTGCTTTTCGTAGCCCGGGTCGGCGACCACTTCGATCTTCTGCAACAGCGCCTGAAGCTTCGGATCATGAATCCGCTGGTGGGTAAACTGCAGCGGCGTGATCATACGGTCCATGATCGCGGCGCCGATCACATACGGCAGCGAGTGGTCGGCGGTCTCCTTGGTCTCGGGATGGTACTTGGTCGGATCGGCAAGAATGTCTTTGGCGCGGGCGATGGTGCGCACCTTGACATGCGCGACCTGCTCGGGCTTGATGTCATGCGTCTTGACCAGATCGAGCGCCGCCGAGATCGGCGAGTGCGTGAGCGCCTCGGTCGGGAAGGCCTTGTAGGCGCAGTGCCCGATGCGCCAGCTCTTGCCGAGGCCGTCGGTCAAACGCCCCATGTCCCAGTCCGGTCCGAGCACCTGGCAGAATCCCTCCTTGCCTTCGATGATCAATTCGGTGCCGATGTAGCCGTGACGCGCTAGTCGGGCGGCGAACACGCCCGATGCCGTCGCCATCGGGTCGACCGTGTTCTTCATCATCGTCAATTTGCCGGCCGCCACCGCGCCCATGGTCATGTTGTGGCAGGTCGAGATGCCGATCGCGTTGACGATCTGATCGACCGAGAGTCCCATCATGAATCCGGCCACCACCGGCGAGGCGATCTGCGTCAGCGAGGCATGATGCCAGCCGCGTTCGCGGATGCCCGGGATGCCGAACTCGCATAGGCGCATCTCCAGTTCATAGGCCAGGACAATCCCGGCGATCACATCCTGCCCCGATTTGCGGTACTGCTCGCCCAGCGAGGTGGCCGCCGGGATCAAATCGGAGGGATGCGAGGGATCGGCCTCCCAGTAGATGTCGTTGTAATCCATCACCCGGATGGCCAGCGAATTGAGCAGTGTGGCGAAGTAGGCGTTGGTCTTCTCGCCCGAGGACCAGACCGTCGATTCGGGGCTGCCGCCGAATTCCCCGAGCGTCTTGCGCATGATCTCGATGTCTTCGTGATGGAAGCCGCCGAGGGCGCAACCGCACGAATCCAGCAGGAATCGCTTGGCATGCACCACCGATTCCGGGTCAATCTGTTCGAACTTCAATTGCGCGGCGAATTCCGCCCATGTGCGCGCGATGCTCTTTTTCTGTTCGACCATACCGTTGCTCCATCCGCTCCTTGCCTACAAGGTGGACGGCGAGTATGCGAGAAAATGCGGCGGGAATCAAGCCATACCGGAATACTCCGGCGGCCTGATAAGGCAATGGGATAGAAGGGCTTAGTGGGCGCCGTTGCCGTTGCCCAAGAGGCCGTCGCGCATGTGCAGGATCCGCTCCGAACGCATCGGCAGATTCGGATCGTGGGTGATGATCATGATCGTGTGCCCGGCCTTCCACAACTCCTCAAACAGGTCGACAATCTCGCGGCCCGACGCCGAATCGAGATTGCCGGTGGGCTCATCGGCCAGCAGCAACGACGGATTATTGACGAGTGCCCGCGCAATGGCCACACGCTGCATCTGCCCGCCGGAAAGCTCGGTCGGCTTGTGATGCAACCGATCACCCAGGCCGACACGGGTCAGCACCTCGGTGGCGCGCTTGCGGCGTTCCGAGGTTCCCATCCCGCGGAAGACCATCGGCAGCTCGACATTCTCCAGCGCGGTGAGGTACGGCAGCAGATTGAAATTCTGGAAGACAAAACCGATGTGCTGATTGCGGATTTCCGCCAGACGATTCACCGACAGCCGGTTGACCTCCTCGTTGCCGAACAGATACGTGCCCTGGCTGGGCACATCGAGGCAGCCGAGAATGTTCATCATCGTCGATTTGCCCGAGCCCGACGGTCCGACCAGGGTCAGAAACTCGCCTTTGCGGACCTTCAGGTCGACCCCGCGCAGCGCCTCCACCTTCACCTTGCCGGTGTCGTAGATTTTCCAGACGCCATGCAGCTCGATGATGTTGCCGTTGCCGTTTGCGTTCATGACGGTTGCCTCACTCGTAGCGCAGTGTTTCGGCGGGGTTGAGCGCCGCGGCCTTGCGCGCCGGGAAATAGCCGGAGATGATGCCGATCACCCCGATGATCGAGACAGTGATCAGTCCGATCGGCAGCGAGATGGTCGGGTTGCCCAACCACGACATGGTCGACTCCGTGTCACGCGGGATCAGCGACAGCAGGTCGCAGATCAACTGGGAGACATAGATGCCGATGGCCCCGCCGGAAAAGCAGATCAAGAGCGCCTCCAGCAGAATGGTGTTGTGAATGAGCCGCGGCTTGGCGCCCAGCGCCATCTTGATCCCGATCTCCTTGGTCCGCTCCTTGATCACCACGTACATGATGTTCGCCACGCCCACCCCGGCAATCAGAAGCGTCATCGCGCCGATGATCCCCATGAAGATCTGCATGCCGATCATCATCTTCATCATTTCCTGACGCCCCTCGATCGTATCCCAGATCGACAGCGCCTGCTTGTCGGCCGGATCGAACTTGTACTTGGCGCCCAGCACTTCGTAGAGTCGCCCCTCGACCACCTTGTTCAACTGATCGGAGCGCGGCATGATCACCAGATTGCTCAGATACTTGTAGCCGAAGATGGCGTGAAAGGTGGTGGCGGGTATGGAGGCCTTTTCGACATCGGGTCCGCCATACATCCCCATCTGCTGCTTGTCGGTGCCGACGCCGATCACCGTAAACGGCATGCCGGAGACCTGAATCTGCTTGCCGATCGGATCCTCATCGTCAAAAAGCCGCCTGGCGAGGTTGTGGCCGAGAAAGATGACGCGGCGCTTGTGTTCCATGTCGGTCTGATTGATGTAGCGGCCGCCGCTTTCCGGGTAATGCGCGCGGATGCGCTGGTACGACGGGTACTCCCCGCAGATGTGCTCGGAGACAATCTTGCGGCCATGGACCAGGTCGATGCCCCAAGTGGAGTACTCGGCTCCGACCTCCTCGACTTCGGGGATGCTCTGCTTGATCAGATCGAGGTCTTCGGGGAGGAAACGGATCCGGCGTCCCCGCGGCAACCCCTGGAAGGGCACCGAGGACTGCCCGCCCCAGACAATCATGATGTTTTCGCCCAGCCCGCGTTGATTGCGGTCCAGTTGCATCTTCAGCCCCTCGCCAAAGGCCAAAAGCAGGAGGATCGACATCGTCCCCCAGACGATCGCCGCCACCGTCAGCGCCGCGCGCTTCTTCTGCTTGCGGAAATCCGCCCAGAAATACTTGAGGAAGCCCACCAGATTCATGCCATCCGCCCGCCTACAACCGCAGCGCCTCAATGGGATTGCATTGCGCCGCCCGTCGCGCCGGGAAAAATCCCGCGACCAGCCCGATTAAGCCCAGCACCAGAATCGTCACCAGACCCACCGACAAGGAAATCGTCGGGGTGCCGATGTAGTCCTCCACGTGGAAGCTGGGCACCAGCGCCACGACGCCGGACGCAAACGCGAATCCGAGAACGCCGCCGATCCCGGTGAGGAAGAGGGTCTCAAACACGAACTGGCCCATGATGAAGCGCGGCTTGGCGCCGAGCGCCATCTTGATGCCGATCTCCTTGGTGCGCTCCTCCACCACCACGTTCATGATGTTCGAAATCGAAATGCCGCCCACGATCAGCGTGAAGGCGCCAATCACGCCGAGGAACGTGCGGAAGGCGATGAAGAAGGCCGAGAAGAACTTCTCGTTCTCCGTGGTGTCCCACATCGCCAGCGCCTCACGGTCCTCGGGATCGAACTTGTATTTTGACCCCAGCACGCGGTACACGCCGGCGATGACCTTCTCGGTGTTGCGCGGTTCATCGGCGCGGAAGACAATGTCGTTCACGTATTCCACGCCGTACATCGCCCGGAATGTCGTGGTGGGGATGAAGGCCATGCGAACATCGCGTCCCTGGTACGACGAGTCCTGCTGTTTCTCGATCATGACGCCGATGACGGTGAAGGGCGTCCCATTGACCAGGATGATCCGCCCGACCGCCTCATCCTCCCCGAAGAGGTCGCGTTTGAGCTCGGGGCCGATGAAGATGACGCGTCGCTTGTTGTGCAAGTCCTGGTCGTTGATCCAGCGGGACCCGGCCTGCGGGATGATGTTGCGCATCGAGCCGTACTCGGGCCAACACCCGACCACGCGCACCAGCTTCTCGATCTTCCCAACCCGGACTTTGATATCGCCGCGGCCGAATTCCGGGGAGACCTCGCCGATATTCGGCACGTTGGCCTTCAGAAGCGCGGCATCCTCCTCGCGGAGGCGGATGATGCGGTTCTTGGGCAGGCCCTGATACGCCTTAGAGGTGCGCCCCGGCCACATGATCACGATATATTCGCCCATGCCGCGCACCGCCTGCTGCTGGCGGGCATGGATGCCTTTGCCGAAGGCCAATAGCAGGACCACCGACGCCGTGCCCCAGAGAATGCCGAACACCGTGAGCGCGGTGCGCATCTTCTGCGAACGGATGTCGCGCAAAAGCGAAGTCAGGAATACGCGGATGGCCATGACGTCTTCTGCCGGCGGTCGGTGTCGCGCGCTATTGAATCTGCTTGGGTGGACGCTCGATCACTTCCGCGCCCTGCTCAAGCCCCGCCAAAATCTCCACCTGCAGGCCGTCGGACAATCCGGTCTTGATCGGAATCTCTTTGGCCTCGTTGGGTTTCTCGGTGTTGGGGACTTCGACATAGGCGGAATCGGCGCGGAAGGTCACCAGACGCTCCGGCAGCACCAGCACCGAATCCTTGCGATTGATCACAATCTCGGCGTTGGCCGAGTAGCCGGCGCGCAGTTGCGTCCCATCGCCCACCTCGGTCAACTGGATCTCGACATCGAAGATGACGGCGTTGTCTTCCTTGCGCGCCTTGGGGGAAATCTTGTAAAGCTCGCCTTTGACCTTTGATTCCGGCAACGCCCCGATCTTAATCTCCACCGGCATGCCGATCGACAGCTTGCCGACATCGATCTCATCGACCGTGCCCTTGAACAGCAGACGCTCCATCGAAGCCAGGGTCAGCAGTTCGGTGCCCTCCTGGAACGAGGTCAACGGCACCACCGGATCGCCCTGGTTGACGTGACGGGCGAGCACCGTGCCGGCCACGGGCGAGCGGATCGTCGACTCGACCGCCTTGCCGGCGATCTGAACCTTGCCCGACTCGATGAGGGAGAGCCGCTCCTCGGCCAGTTTGCGGCGCAGATCGGACTCGTCTCTTCGCTGCCGCGCCTTCTCGTACTCCTGTTCCGAAATATGCTTTTGCGCCAGCATTTCCTGCGCGCGGTTGTAGTCGCGCAGGGCATTGTCGAACTCGACCGCGGCCAATTCGACATTGCGCTTGGCCTCGGCGTACTCCAGCGGCGTCGGGTCGGGCGCCGCCTCGATCAACGGATCGCCGACACTGACCGAGTCGCCGATCTCAACATGCAACTTCTTGACCAACCCGGAGATTTTCGATTTGATCGCGATCTCGTTGTCCGGCTCGATGCGCCCGATGGCCAGCGCTTTATCGACGATCGTGCCGCGATCCACTTTGACGAGTTTGAAGGATGCGTCGGTGTGTCCGGAGCGGTTCTGAATGATGAAGATAAGGCCGGCGACGACAACAATTCCGATTACGCCCAATCCGATCTTCTTGACCATGGGTGACTCCCCGAATGCATTTGTCCGGTGTAACCACGGCCGCCGTGGCGCCGCGGGCTGACATCCAGACTACTACGGGGGGACCTGCAAAAGGTTTCAGCAGGGGAAAGGCCGGAGCGGATCAGAGCGAGAGTCTGCCGATCAGGTCGGTGGCCCGGTTGATGCCCTTGGCGGTCAGATAGGCGGCCAGCTCGTCGGCCACGCGGATCGGCGCATCGGGCATACGGAAATTGGCGGTGCCCACCTGCACCGCGCGCGCGCCGACAATCAGGAATTCGGCGGCGTCGGTGCCCGAGGCAATCCCGCCGATGCCGATCACCGGAATCTTCACCGCGCGCACGATCTGATGGACACAGGCCAGCGCCACGGGCTTGATCGCCGGACCGGAGAGCCCGCCGGTGACATTCGACAGCCGCGGCTTGAATGTGTTGTAGTTGACCGACATGCCGACCAGCGTGTTGATGGCCGAGATCGCGTCGGCCCCGCCCCGCTCGGCCGCGCGCGCCAGCGATGCGATGTCGTTGGTATTGGGCGTCACTTTCACCACCACGGGCGTGCGGGTGGCGGCGCGCACCTTGCCCACGCACTCCTCGACCCAGGCCGGATCGGAACCGTTGTCGATGCCGCGGGCGACATTCGGGCAGGAGAGATTGAGCTCAAGCATGTCGATCCCGCTTTCCTGCGCCAGGCGCCGCGCCATGCCGACGTAATCATCCTGTGTGTGCCCGACAATGTTGACCACCACGCGCGTTGCCATCGCGCGCAGCCGCGGCAGTTCGTCGCGAATGAAATCATCGACACCCTTGTTCTGCAGGCCAATGGCGTTGAGCATGCCACCGGTGGTCTCGCAGGTGCGGGGATACGGGTGCCCCGACCGCGCCTCCAGCGACACCGACTTGGTCACCATCGCTCCCAGACGCGCCGTGTCGCACCACTCCGCCACCTCTTCGCCCACGCCGGCGGTGCCGGAGGCGGTCCAGATCGGCGTGGCAAAACGCAACCCGGCGATCTCGACGGACAGATCAACCGTGGGTGCGTTGGGTGCTTTGGTCGCTTTGGGCTTCATCAGAAAATAATCGTCGACGCGTCGAAGACCGGTCCATCCCGGCAGACCCGACGAAACGTCTCATACCCGGACCGGTCCCGGCCCTGCACCACACACCCCATACAGACGCCGTATCCGCACGGCATCGAGCGTTCCAGCGAGACCTCGCAGTAGGTTTGGTGCATGGCGCAGACGTTGGCCAGTGCGCTCATCATCGGTTCCGGTCCGCAACCGTAGACCGCGATCCGGGAGGCGTCCAGTTTGCCGCTCTGCACGAGGTGATCGAACAACGCCACCGCCGTGCCATGGAATCCCTTGCTGCCGTCATCGCTGGCCCACACCGGCCGCAGACCATGTTGCGCCAATTGATAAGGCGCCACCGCCTGCGCTTTGGTGCGCACGCCCAGAATCATCACCGGCGTGGGCGTGGACTTCCGCCGCGATGATTGCCGCAGTTGCTCCAACGCCCACAGTCGCAATGGCGCCATCCCCAATCCGCCGCCCACCAGCACCGCCGTGCATCCCGATGGCGGCGGCGTGAAACGATTCCCCAGCGGCCCCAGCGTGTCAAGTTCGGACCCCACCGGATCGTTGGCCAACGACCGTGTCCCGGCGCCAAGCACTTGATGCAGGACATCGTACGTGCCCGCCTTCGCATCGGCGGCGTAGATCGAGAAGGCGCGACGGAACAGGAGGTCATTGGCGGGCAGAATATGGACAAATTGCCCCGCCTTTGCCGCGCGGGCAATCGTAGGTTGATGGAAGCGCTGGTGAAAGATGTTGGGCCCGACTCGTCGGGTCCAGACAAGCGTCGAGGTCAGTCGGTGCTTCACGGTTGGCCGGGTATCTGCGGCTGTCCTCCGGTGCGGTTGTACCAGTCGAGCTCGTCGGGGTCGGGCGCCGGCGGCGTGATACGCATCTCGTAACGGTACGGAATGTTCAACGATTCCACCGGGATCGAATCAGGGTCAAACGTGGTCTGCATGATCGCCCGCCGCGTCGCCTCGTTCAGATCCTCCGATGGCGACTTCTGGATCAACTCATACTCGGAAATCCGCCCCGAATAGTCAATCACGATGCGATAGACCACCACCACCTCACGAGTGATCACTCCGACATCAGCGGAGGGGAACTCGACTTGGCCGGCAAACTTCGGACGCGGCGCGCGCGGCAGCTCGGTTGCCTTCGATTCGGCGCTGTCAACCGCGGAGGCCCCGCCAGCCTGGGCTGGGATCGCTTCCTCCTTTTTCGGAGCGGGCGCCGAACGGGGACGCGGGCGCGGCACTGTCGGTGTCAAGCGCTGCGTGGCCGCCACCGCCAGTTCCGTCTGCGCGTAGGTCGAAGCGATCTCCTGGTAGGCCCAGATGACCGAGGAGTCCTCTCGCGGGAAGTAGCGGTCGGTCAACACCGCAATGGCATACTCGGCCCGCGGGACCAGTCGGGAGTATGGATACTTCTCGACAAACGCCCGGAAGGCGTCGATGGCATCCCCCGGACGGTTCTCGACGAGATACAAATCCTCGGCGGCGCTGTAGGCCTTGGCCGGGTGCGCCGTGTCGGCGTCGGTTCCCTTCAAAGCCAGTCGCGCGATGGCGTCGCCGGCATAGTCGGTGTAAGGATACTCCGCCAGGATGCGGCGCAGCCGCGCCTGTGCCGCCACGGTGTCGGCGAACTCGGACTCATAGATATCGGCCGCCGCCAGGAGCGCCTGGGCGCCATACGGTGTGCCGGGGTAACGATCCACGATCCCGGAATACTCCACCAGCGCCGAATCGGGGTAGCCCAGGTCGAACCGATACAACTCGGCCAGCTGCATTTGCGTCTCTGCCGCGGTCGAGATGTCGGCGAAGGTCTTCTCGCGCTCGGCGCGCAACGCCGCGCGCATTTCCCGGTCACGGATGGCGCTGCTGTCAACGACTGCCGATGCCAGACGGCCCATCAGGATGTCGGTCGGGGTCGCCGGGCCGAACACGTCGCCGACGCCGAAGTCATACAGACCGGCCGGTGACGGCGGACCATAGAGCGAGTCGCCCGCCACGATGTCCTCCCAGACCGCCACCGCCAGCAGTTCCTCGGCGCGGAGATTCTGCAGCATCTCCAGCGAATCGACCACCGGGCCATAGATTTCAGGTACCACGACGACCGTCCCGGCGCTGTCGGCAGATCCGGCCGTTTCGATTTCCGTGGTGTCGCCGACACCAAGCCCGACAAACTCCGGCGGCGTCGGCGGACCGAAGCGATTGGGATCGTCCAGCGGATTCTTGAACTCGTCCGGCGTCGCCGGACCATAGGCGGAGACCGAATCGGCGGCGGCCGTCAACAGCGCCGACGCCGCCAGCGAGTCGTCGATCAACTTCTGACGTTCCCGCGAGTGGACAAAGTCGGCGGGACGCGCCTCCAACGGCGAGGATTTCAGCAGCCGTTCCAGCCGCGGCAGGTTCTCCGGATCGTAGACGCCGGTTCTATCGCCGGTCGTGGCACTGGTCAGTTCCCCGCGGCCCAGCGACTTACGGAATTGGGCCAGTTTGGTGATGTTGGCCGAACGTGTCAGCGCCAGCGCCGACAGATCGCCGGAGGCATACTCTTCGCGGACCTTGTCGTAGTAGGCCTGGGCGGACCCAAGATCATTGTGCTTGTACTGTTTGATCTCGGCCATGTTGAAGTACGCCTCGGCCGACCAGCGGGTGCGCTCCAGCGCCGCCGCCACCTGCTCGTACTGACGCCACGCCCCGTCCAGATCGCCCTGCCGCTCGAGGCCGTCCCCGAGGAGCAGACGGATCGTGCCGATCGAGTCGACGTAGGCGTCATCCTCGGCCATGGCGGAGAAGATCGCGATCCCCGAATCGACCAACCCGGCCTCGTAGCACGCCTCGCCGTAGCCGATTAGGGCCGGGTACCGCAGTGCGATCTCCTTGTCGCTGGTCAGTGGCTGGTAGAGGGCCATCGCATCCTGCGGCCGCTTGAGCTGGCGCAGTTCGGTCGCGGCCAGCAGACGCGCCTCATTGGCGCGCGCCGATTGGGGATACTGATCCAGGATCAACTGAAACGCCGCCACCGCCGAATCGTGCGAATCGATCTGCGACAAATACAGTCCGCGCTGGAAGGTGGCTTCGGCGCGCCACTCGGGCTTGCGGGCGTTGGATGCCAACTCCGTGAAGGTCCGGTAGGCCGCCTGCTCGTCGCCCAACTGCATCCGGCAACGCGCCAGATACAGTTGCGACTCCTCGACAAACTCCGATTTCGGATGCACCGCCAGCAGCTCGCGGAAAGCGCTTTCGGACTTGGAAATGTTCTCGATGCGGAAATAGGAGACGCCGATGAGGAAGAGGGCATCATCGTGGTATTTGCTCTTCGGGTGCTTCTGCACCACCTTTGCCGCCTTGGCGATCGCGTCTTCGTAGAGGCGACGGTTGGCGGTCATCTTGGTGCCGCCGAATTCCGGGTTGTTCTGCTTTTCCGCGTTCTTGAACAGCTTCTTGGCGTTGTACATTGTGTTCCAGTACACGCACCCCGACAACCCCATCGTGCTGCCCACAGTCCAGACGACCAGAAGCAGGCGCAGAATCAAGCGGCGGTTGGCGGCAATGGACATCGGCGTCATGAATGCGTAACCGGGCACGGGGGTGCAATGTTCAGGCCCAACGCCCGGCAGATCAAGGGCAGGATTTCGCCCGAGGGACCGCGGAGGATCTCATCGAACCCGTCGGACCGCTCCGTGGCTTCCGGATTGATCTCCACCAGATACGCTCCTGCCTGTTGTGCGATATCGGCCAATCCGGCGACCGGGAATACGGCGGACGAAGTGCCCACGGACAAAAAGACATCCGCCCGTCTCGCCGCCTGCCCTGCCCGTTGTAGTGCCCCTGGCGGAAGAAGTTCCCCAAACCAGACCACCGCTGGACGCACCATTCCACCGCAGTCGCACATGGGCAACTGTCCATCGGCGTCGAGGCCGGCGTTCCCGGCCGGCGCGCCACAGGCATGACATCGGCTGCGCATGATGTTGCCGTGTATCTCGACTAAGTTCTGGGATCCGGCCCGGGCGTGCAGACCATCGACATTCTGGGTCACCACGGTGAAATCGTCGCTGGCCGCCTCCAGTGCCGCCAACGCATAATGGCCAGGATTGGGAGAGGCCCGAGCGACAATCCCACGTCGCCACATGTACCACTCCCACACCAGCTTGGGGTTGCGCTCGAACGCCTCGGCGGTGGCCAGATCCTCGGCGCGAAATTCCCGCCACAGGCCTCCGGGACCGCGAAACGTCGGGATGCCGCTTTCGGCCGATGCCCCGGCGCCGGTCACGACTGTGACCGATTGCGCCCGGCGCATGCGGTCCACCAATTCCGGACTGGGAGTAATTTCCGACATGAGCCCAATATACGCCGCCCTCCCGACCGGGTACAATGCTAAGCCGGGGCTAGACTCACTATCCCGTGGACAGTTGGCCCGTTATCTCGGAGATTGCCCCCCATGCCAACGGCGCGATGGAGTTGGATCGGGTGTGCCTTTGGGCTCGCGCTGGCAAACCTGCCAGTGGAAAGTCTGGCCCAGGATGCCATCGCTCCGGCCAGAGATACGCTGCCGCCAGCCGTTGATACTCTGCACCGCTCCGTCGATCCGGGAGGCGAGCAGTTCCGGCTGCGTGGTGATCAGGCCGTTGACACCGCCACCGTGATGGCGGTCCGTCGCCATCTCAAACGTCAGGGATTCTTCGCCTCGCCGACCGGCGCGTTGCTTCGCTCGGTCGCCTTTCCCGGTTGGGGGCAGTGGTCCAACGGCAAAAAGCAGAAGGCGGCGGTCTACTTTGCCATCGAAAGCTATTGGATCACCAAGGCCCTGATCTGGCGCGAACGCGCCCGCGACGCCGACAACCTGGCCGATTTCTCTCATGCCCGCGACCGCCGCAATTATTTCTACTGGCTGACCGGGATCACTGTCTTCGTTTCGATGTTTGATGCTTATGCCGACCGGTATCTGCTCACCCTGGAGGAGACGCGGGACGCCGGGGATGACTTCTGGGGCGACCGACAGTCCAACGATGGCTGGCGGCTGGCATTGACGATCACCTTTTAATGACCGCAAGTTTCCTCTCACCCGACCCCATCTTTTGCCGAACCTATGCGTATAAGACAACTGACGCGTGACAATCGCGCAGTAAACCGGATGCGACGGGCCCATCGCCGATCAATCCACCCTGTGCGGTGGATCCTGCCAGTCTTATTCCTGCTCCTTGCCGGGCTGGGCGCCGCTTCGTCGGCGTCGGCGCAGATGCTGCTGATCCCGATGGACAACAGCCAGGCCAACCACCTCAAGGCCTACGGCGTGGCCTTCCATTGCCTGACCCGCGGGATCAAGGTCGAGTGGCTGCTCAACTACCGCGGCGGCTCATTTCTGGCCAATGTCTACCGCGAAATCCTCGATACCTGCGACGTGCGCGGCGTGACCTACCAACTGGTCGATGCCGGCCAGGAATCCGACATCCGCGCCACCATCGAGCAGGAGAACATGGAATCGGTCATCCTCGAGAAGGCGCCGCGGATTGCGATCTATGTCCCCCCCACCAACGATCCCTGGGACGATGCGGTGACGCTCGTGCTCAACTACGCCCAGATCGACTATGACAAACTCTGGGACGAAGAAGTCTTGCGCGGCGATCTGGACCACTACGACTGGCTGCATCTGCACCACGAGGACTTCACGGGCCAGTATGGCAAGTTCTACGGTTCTTATCGCAACGAACTGTGGTACCGCCAGGACGTCCAGCTCTGCGAGGAGACCGCCCAGCGGCTGGGGTTCCGCCGAGTTCCCGACTGCAAGAAGGCGGTGGCACTGGCCATCAAGGACTACGTCTCGCGCGGCGGTTTCCTCTTTGCCATGTGCTCGGCGCCGGAGACCCTCGACATCGCCCTGGCGGCCTCTGAAACCGACATCGTGCCGGAGCAATTCGACGGCGACCCGCCGGATCCCGACTGCCAGCAGCGGCTGGACTACTCACGTTGCATGGCGTTCACTGACTTCACCGTGTCGCTCGATGCCTTCGAATACTCGCACTCCGACATCGACACCTCCCCCGACCGGATCGCCTCGCGTCTGGGCCCGGAGGGGGATGTCTTCACCCTGTTTGAGTTCTCCGCCAAGCTCGACCCGGTGCCGACGATGCTGGTGCAGTGCCACCAGGATGCGGTCAGTGGATTCATGGGACAAACAACCGCCTTCCGGAAGAGTCTGGTGAAAAAGTATGTCACTCTGTTGGGCGAGTCGGAGGGGCAAAACGAGGTCCGCTACCTGCACGGCAACCTCGACAAGGGAACCTTTACCTTTCTGGGTGGACATGATCCGGAAGACTATCAACACCTGATTTACGACCCGCCGACCGAGCTGGCGCTGCACAAGAATTCAGGCGGCTACCGGCTGATCCTCAACAATGTGCTCTTCCCGGCCGCACGGAAGAAGGAGCGCAAGACCTGACGCGGACCGGCAGAATGCCCCTTGATTTTCGCGGCGCGCGCGTTATATTGGGCATGCAACACGAGGAAGAGGATCGACGGTTCGCGCATTGAACGCAGTCTTTGGTGTAGGTACATGCCGCGCCGGCTCCGGGGGGGGCCTGCGCAAACCGCTTAAGTGACCCGATTTTCTCTCGCGCGACGCGCCGATGGTCGGCGCCGCTCGGGCAGAAAGCAAAAAAACCAAGACGAGCGGAAACCCTGCGCGGTCCCGTGCGTTGTACAGGTAGGCCGTTCCTCAGCGGTCTTCCGGGCACATCCGCCAGAGTTCGAGGTATGTCGTGAGACAGCTATCCATAATGGCCGAGACCCTCTCGGCCGCATCGCCGGTGGCGCAACAACTCAGCGAGCGCGGCGTCCAGGTCACTCCCGCCAATTTGCCGGCGGGGACCTACGCCGTCAGCGGCGCCTGCGTCATCCAGCATCTCTCGCGCGCCGAATTCACCCGGTGGATCGCCGACAAGACCATCTTTCGCCGCATCACCGAATTGAAGCGCGCCGTCAGTGAACCCGTCCTGATCGTGGAGGGTGTCGAAAACGGCGAACGCACCGTCTCCACCGCCGCTTTCCGCGGCGCGCTCGCCTTCGTCGCGGTTCACAACCGCGTGCCGGTCCTCTTCGCCAGCGACCCCAAGGACTCGGCCGATCTCATCTACGCCATGGTCAATCAACTGCAAAACGGCATGGGCGTGACGCTCGAAGCGGTGCCGGCGGCGCCGGCGGTTCCTGCCGCCCCCGCCCAGGACGTGGCCGAGCACAATGTGAGCAACGGCAACGGCAACGGAAATGGCGCCTCCCCAGTCGATCCCGGCAGCGCCACCGAGCAGATTGTCCGCATGATACCCGAGATTGGGCCGGTCACTGCCCGCGCCCTGTTGAAGCGCTTCGGCTCCCTGCGCGGCGTCTTTGCCGCCAACGCCCAGGACCTGACCAAAGTCGACGGCATCGGCCCAAAGCGCGCCAAAAAGATCGCCGCTTTCTTTTCCCGTCGCGAAGTCCGCTGAATCGCACCGACGCGTTGATCCACTCCGACGTCCCAGCGACGGCAGGTCATCCGTGTTCTTCGCAGGCGGGGAGGAATCCACTTCTCATTACATGCGGATATCGGCAGATGCCCGCTGCACGACAAGACCGTCCGCTGATGATCCCCCCACAACCGCTTCATGTCGGTCTCGTTTGGCCCGGGTCGCTGTTTACCGGCGTGGCGGTGGCGCGTTCTAGTTACTGAAACGCCGCAAATCGGCGTCGCAGGAGGCGGTCATGTCACGAAAGATCTTCAAGCGACTCGCGTTGACGCTCGGTGTGCTGCTGATAGTGGCTCCGGTTGTTTCCTTTGCCGTCACGGCCTTCTTCTGGTCGCAGCGGGCTGACTATGGCTGGTCGCCCGCAATCGATGAACCCACATACAAGGACTCGCACCCGGTGGTGGTCGTCGATGCGGCGCATCACAACGCCTCCACCGCGAACTGGACGGGACGCTACTTCCCGTTCGCGCGGTTGTTGCGCGCCGACGGCTACGATGTGCGGTCGGGGTACGCCACGTTCAGTCCAGAGAATCTTGCTGGCATCGATGTGCTGGTAATTGTCAACGCCTCCGGCGCCGCCAAACCTCAACTGTTCGGTATCAACCTGCCGTTCGGGGCGGATGCAGCGGAAGACCGCGCAAAGTCCGCGTTCAGCCGCGATGAGATTTGCCACCTCTACGAATGGGTCGCAAGCGGCGGTTCGCTTCTGCTGGTTGCCGATCATGCGCCGTTCGGCGCCGCCGCCGCGGACCTGGCAGAGGTATTTGGCGTCACGATGTACAAGGGATTCGTGGAAGTGCCCGGCGAAGTGTCCGATCCACTGGAGTTCTCACGCGCCAACGGCCGGCTCGGCGCGCATCCGATTCTGTCCGGTGACGGCCCACACACCACAATTGCGCGAATGGCGACATTCACCGGCCAGTCGTTGGATGGTCCGGACGATGCCGCCATTTTGTTGCGGCTGCCGGAATCGGCAATCGAGTACATCCCATCGGACCGCGAGGGGCAATACGACTCGACGTCGGCGGGGGCGGCGCAAGGCCTGGCGATGACAGTCGGCCAGGGACGGGTGGTTGTACTCGGCGAGGCGGCGATGCTCACCGCGCAGGTGCACAATCGCGTGCCCTTCGGCATGAGTTTGTCGGGTTACGATAACTGCCAGTTTGCGCGCAACATCATGCGCTGGCTGACACGGAATCTGTAACGAAGAGTTCGCCCGCTAATCGTCGTTGTCGGCGCGCTGTGCCCGGTACTCGGCTAACTTGCGCTCGCCGAGGGGCTGGCGGCGCTTGATCCGCAGCGACTCCTTGCATTCGTTCCAGAAGTTGGGATTGCTCTTCAGGATGACGACAAAGGTGATCGTCATGGTGATACAGGCGCCCAGCGACGCCAGCGCCATGTCCTTCTGCGCGTCCCAGGGATCGCCTTGCGCGCCCAGAAACGCCACCCCCGCCTCAGGGGCCACCACCACCGTCGCGCCCCACTCGACCAGTTCATAGATCCCCGACAGCGAGATCATGACGTCGACAGGCAGCACAATGCCCCAGATTCCCCGCGCGCCGATGATTCGGTAATACAATTCGCGCATCGGATAGGCGAGGAGCAAGCCGAACAGGAAATGCACCACCCGGTCGAAGTTGTTGCGCTGCCATCCGAAGATCGGGGCCAGCCAGTCGCCGATCGGCGTTTCGGCGTACGTGTAATGCGCACCGACCGCATGCAGGATCATAAACAGCGTGAGCGGGATATACGACAGGTTCGACAGCGGAAAGCGCTTGTACGTGAAGACAAAGAACCCCACTGCCAGGAGCGCGAGCACATTCTCCAAAAGCCAGTCGGCGGGATAGACCGGGTCGATTGCCATCCAGACCCACACCGCCGCATAGACTGCGAGGCACGCCGCCGGGACCACCCGGCGCGGGGGAGACGTCATGTCCATACAGTACGTGGCCGCCGCTATCCGCGCGGCAGATTGATCCAATCGAACATCAGGAATTGCAGGCGTTGGATGAGAAGCGAAATGCGCGCCATCACGGTGAAGCCGAAGGAGGCGCCGAACCCGATCATCAGCGTGGCGATGCCGATCTGCGCCAGAAAGCCGGTCGCGCCCTTGTGCTCCTTGGAGAAGAAGAAGTAGATAAGCGCGGTGATGACGCCGATCAGGATGATCAGGTTGTTGATGGTCAGGGCGGTGCTGGCGTTGGCGCTGTTCATTTGTGTGACCAGGTCGATCGAGCCATACAACTGCTCGATCACCTTGGCCTTCATCTCCAGCGTGATCGCCACTCCCGAGGTCACGCCGATGTAGATCGCCAGCGGGTAGCGCGACACCCAAGACCAGCCCTTGAACAGACGGGTCCACATCAGGAGGCCGAGCAGTGTCGGGATCAGGTACCACCAGTTCCCCGCCTGCAGGTTTTGCACCACCTTGGGCATGAACGCGGTATAGAACAGGATCAGGACCCAGTACCCCGCCGAGACGCCGACCATCAGGTGCTCGGCGAACTTGTAGAAGGGATTGTCCTTGTACAAGAATGAGAAGATCGCCAGCGTCAGGAGCGCCGCAACCCAGATTCCAATCGTCGTTGACCAATCCATAAGTGCCCGGTCTCTGCTCCTATGCCTTCCGCTTCTCCGAGCGACGCATCGCGAAGAATCCGACGTTGCCGATCACGATGAACAGAATGATGATGGCGTGCGCCACAATCTGCACCTTCATCCCCTCGACCGCCGGGCCCGGAGTCTTGACCAGCATCTCGTACTCGGCCGCGCCCTTCAGCCCGCCCAGCAGCCCAAAGATCTGATCGGTCTGCAGGTAAGGGTAGTACTCGGTGGCCATGACGCCGGTCACGCCAATCGCCAGCGGCACCCCGTAGCGGCCGTTGCCGTAGGAGATCCACCAGTCGGTGGCCGAGGTTCCGGAGATGTTGATCACAGCCTTCACGTCGCTGTAGTTGCGGATGTCGGACATCATCGGCAGCGAATCCAACGGCACGCCGTAGTAGTCGCGCGGGAAGGGAATCCGATAGTTCTGTCCCATGCCGAGAATGATCAGCACCGGGTAGGGCTTGTAGCCGAGGTAGACAAAGTCGGCGCCGTTGATCTTCTTTTCGCCGGTGAGCGCCTCGTGACGCGCCACCGCCGTGTCGATGCGCTCAGCGGCCAGCGCCGGCCCGAATTGGTGCAGCGCGGTGATGATGACCTTGATGTCCTTGGCGAAGCACTGCTTCAGGATCGACAACGTCATCGGATCCAGCTCCGCCGAGACCGACGGGTCATAGTCCAGCGCCAGATGGATGGCGTCGCCCGCGCCCAGCCCCTCGACGTAGTTGTAGATGTTACGCGCTTCCTTTGAAATCGGCACGGGGATGGTGAAGTGCAAAAGCAGCGAGACAATGACCGCCACAAACAGCGTGAGGTAGACCCAACGCCGGTCGATGGCGAACATTTTCTCGAAGAAGTTCATTGCCCCATCCCCGTCAATCCCGGCCCATGTAGGACCGTTCGATGCCCAGCACAATCTTGAGCGCCGTGGCGACGATGCCCAGCCCGACGCCGATCACGATCGCGCGTTTGGCCGCCAGGTTCGGCACATTCAACACCCAGTCGGCGGTGATGCCCACCGGGTCGGTCAGCGGCCCCAGCGGGAAGAACCGGATCATGACGATAACCGCCGAGACCAGAAGCACGGTGGCCAAAAACGACCGCGCGCGGAAAGCGCGGTAAGCGGCCGAGGCGATGAAAAACGACAAAATCGAGAACATCGTTGCCGACACCGGATAGACGATGTAATTGAACTGCCAGCGCACCGCCGGGGCGTTGTGGTCGCCAATGCCGGGAAGCCCAACCGCGATCATCCCCGCCAGTCCGACCAGCGTCACGATCGCATACGGCCAGTTCTCGGCCTTGCGGCGGATCTTCCCCCACGACACCCGGATCAGCGAGAATATGCCCAGCATCAGCGCGAACACGCCGATGATCGGCGGCCAGTCAAGCGCGACAAACTCGTAGAGATACTCCGACTGCTCGTGCGGAATGAAGTACTGGAACAGCGTGAAGGCGCCGCACAGAAAGATGATGGCAAGTGGCAGTTGGCGCTTCATGGTCTGGTTCGCTCGTCGGGTCTAGAAACTCAGGTGAAACGTCCGCGCAATCCACTGCCATTGCAGGGCGGCGCCGACGCATCCGGCGATCAACACGCCGAGGAAGATCGCCTTGGCGTAGTCCTGGGCCTTCAACGTGCCCAGCAATTTCGGCTCGCGGCTCAGGTACGCCGAGGCGGCGAATAGCTCTTCGCCGATGAGCGTGTAGTCGCAGGCCACTACAAAGAATGGAATCTGCGTGGTCCGGTCGGTTCCGGAAATCTGAATCGACCCGGCAATCGAGCCGGTCTCGGCCAAGATCAGCGACTCGGCAAAGAAGACGCCGAGATAGAAATTGGTTGCCGTCTGCCGCCGCAGCATCGTGCCGTTGACCGCCGCCACGTAGGCGAATTGCTCCTGCGTCACGAAGTAAACGATGTCGTCCTTGTACTCGTCGGGACGGCCGGCGTCGAGGTAGGCCTGTTTGACCGTCTCCTGCGCGATCGACATCACAACCGCGTCATAGCAGGGGACCAGAAGTTCGGTCCGGTGCTCGGCGACCTTCTTGGCCACGCGCGAGAGGATCGTCAGCGAGGCGATTGTGGCGATCTCATCGGCCGCGCCCAACCCCAGGACATACAGGATCGGCCGGTTCATCTCGGTGGCGCGTCCGATGGCTTCATCGACGGCGTTGATGCCCGCCAGTGGCCGAATATAGAGTTCCTTGCCGCTTTTGGCCGCGTTGATGAAGTACAGGACCAGCGCCAGAAACACGACCACCGGAATGCCGATGTGGAGCAGCTTGTTGGTGTGCAGATACTGCCCGGAAGCCGATGCCGGCGCCGAGACTTCGGATTCGGCGATCCCGCCGGCGTCATTGATCGTCAGAACCTTGTAGCGAAATTCGATATGATCGGGGAAGAAATCGTTCGAGGCGCGCTGTTTCCCGCCGCGATTTTCGTAGCGGGTGCTGCCCATCGGGACATCCGCCAGCGTGTCCCATTGGTTCTCGATGAAGCGCCAGGTCGCGGTTCCGTAAGCCCGGCTGTCAAATAGCCGATAGGCGGGGTCGCCCGGCGGCACCGAATCGGGGCTGATCGGGCCGCGCAGAGCCGGCGTCCGCAGCACCCGATACATGACCACGTTGTTGCGGCCCTGGCCGTCATCAGCAGAGGGGTTCCACTCAACCGTGATGGCGTGGCCGCCGTCGTTGGGCGCGTCATGCGCGCGGATGTTGGTGGCCGGAAGCGGCGGCTGAGGCGCCGGCGCCGTCTCGACCTCCACTGTCGCGGTTGTGTCGCCCGGTGTCTGCGCCCACGTCAGAGTTGCCCACAGCATGGCCCGAAACACCATGCCCAAGGCAAGAGGTCGCGCTGGCGAAGTGTATGACGAGGCGGGCGTGTGTGGCATGGTCGCAGGGTCCAACACAGGCCAACTTAAACCGTGCAGTCTATCGATGCAACGACTAACCGCAATGCCACCCCTCAAATTCGCAGCCCGGAACCGGGGGGCGATCGATCCGCTTAACTGAGAATGCCCAGCCAGTCGCCCAGCAGGAATTGGAAGCGGCCCACCAAGAGCGAAATGCGCGCCATGACGGTGTAGCCGAACCCGGCGCCGAAGGTCACCATCAGGATCCAGATGCCGATTCGTGAACCGACCCCGAAGGCGCCCTTGTGCTCCTTGGAGAAGAAGAAGTAGATCAGCCCGCAGAAGACCCCAAGAAAGATCACGATGTTCGACATTGAGGTCAGGGTGTCGAGCGCGCCCCCCTCGATGACCACCAAGGGCACCATCGTGGAGTTGATCTGACCAAGCAGGTCGGAGGCCATGTAGCGGATGAAATTCAGGCCGGCGGTGGTGCCGACGATGAACGCCAGCGCCCAGCGCGAAATCCACGGCCACTTCGGCGACAGTCGCCACAGGAGCATCAAGCCCAGCACCGCCGGGATCAAATACCAGTATGACGGCGGCTGGTCGGCGATGGCCGGGACAAACGGACGCACCAGCGGGGGATGGAGCTTGCCGATCAGGTTGGGGATCAGGACCGACCAGAACCCCATCACCATCCAGTACCCGGCCGACACCCCGACAAACAGGTGCTCGGCGGCCTTGTAGAAGATGTTGTCCTTGTAGAGGAAGCTGAGAATCGACAGGGTCAGAAATGAGCCCAGCGTGATATAGAAGCCGCGCAGATTGGTGGAAACGGCAAAGGCCAGCGCCACGGCGATCAGGCCGACCAGATACCAGATCGGGCGGCGTTCCATTACGGCGTCCCCTGTCGTTTGGCCTCACGGCGACGGCCGGCGAAGTAGGCGATGTTGCCGATCACGATAAACAGCATGATCACCAGATGGGCGACCGCCTGCGGCCCCATCATGTCGATCCCCGGATGCGCGACATTCGCAAACCGCGGATACCGGCGGATCAGTTCGTATTCGTACTCCGCCGCCCCCTTGATGCCGCCCATCAGTCCCAGCAACTGGCTGGGATAGTACGGGTACAGAAGCGGCGCCTGGACCGCGGTCACGCCGCTGGCCACCGGGATCTTTCCCGGATCGCCGGCAAAGAGCACCCACTCCTTGGTGCCGGGGAACCCGCCGCCGAAGGTGAAGATGATGTCGAAATTGCGCAGGTTGCGGATCTGCGCCATCATCGGAATCGAGTCGATCGCGGTCCCGTGCACGTCGGTGGTGTACATCTTCTTCATGTCGGTGAGGATGACGTTGATCAGCCCCTGGTTGCCCGACTTGTAGCCGAGATTGAGGTAGTCCTCGCCGTAGCGGTATTCGGGGAATTCCTTTTCGATCACGCGGTGGATGGTCTCATCGGTGATGTTCTGCCCGGTCGCCCACAACGCCATCAGGTAGAGCTTTTGCTTGCGCGCGGCGCAATGGCGGACCACCGCGTCGACCATCGGCTGGACTTCCGGCACCGTCGACGGCGAATAGTCAAACGAGATCAAAACCCGCGATCCCTCGGGCAGACTCTCGATGCGCTCGAACATCGAGGACACGATCGGCGAGATCTTCTCCGGGAAGATGACGTGGAACAGAAGCGGCAGCGAGACCGCCAGCGCGACGAACAGGAAGATGATGCGGCGGTCAATCGCCTGCACCCGCTCCAGGAATGTGGGACGCTCGCCGTTGGCCATGGCTTACTTCTCGTCGGCTCCGAGATAGGTCCGCTCGACGCCGAGGATGACGCGCAGCGACATCGCGATAACTCCCAGCGAAATGCCGATCATGATCGCCCGCTGGCCGGCCAGGTTCGGCACCGCCATGATCCAGTTGGCCAGATTCGGAATGTGGAAGAAATCCAACCACGAGGGTAGCCAGTCGGTGGCGTAGGTCCCCGCCGGCGTCCGTCCCAGCAGAATGATAAACGCCGTCGCCAGCAGGATCGTCGCCTCCAGCGTCTTGGCGCGAAACGCCCGGTATGAGGCCGAGGCGACAAAGAACGCCAACAGCGCGTACATTGTCGCCTGCAGCGGATTGAACATCGACTGGTAGAACTCCTGGAACAACCCGCCGGGCTGGGTCACGTTCCCCTGCCACCCGTCCGGATTGCCGATCTTGAACAGGCCGGCGTAGAGCATCGCGAAGAACCCCGCCAGCGTGATCAGGGAGAAGAACCAGTCGCGTCCGCGCTTGTCTTCCAGGCCGCCGAAGGCGAAGAAGGGAAACTCGACCAGGAACTTCAGAGGCCAGAACCCGCCGCCCTTCTTTGCTTCCTGCACCGAGGTGCGCACCCCGCGCAAGAACCGCGCGCCGTGAATGCGAACCAGGTTGCCGCCGCCCAACAGAAACGCGAACACCGCGATGATGTCGAAATAAAGCGAGAAGTTCTCGCCCAGCCGGCCGAAGGGATGATGCGGAATGAACGCGGCGATGATGAGCACCGCGCCCACGATGAGAGTGATGATCAGCGGAACTTGACGACGCATCGAATTCCGGTCCTCAGTTCAACAAGAACAGGTCCTTCACCCAGTTGCCCGCCTTCATGAACCACTCGACCCGTGTCACCTGATGCAGGGTCAACAGGATCACGCCGGAGGCGATCGCCAGCATGGCGATGCTTTTGCCCACATCCTGCCCCTTCAGCGAGCCCAACTGCTTCGGCTCGTTGGAGAGGTAGGCGGAGGCGGCGAAGAGCTCCTCCCCAATGAGGGTGTAGTCGCAAGCGGCGACAAAAAACGGCAATTGCGCCGGCATGGCGGTCCCGGCGATCTGGATCGCGCCGATCGAGTTGCCCGTCTCGGCCATGATCAGCGACTCGGCGAAGAAGGCGCCCATGTAGAAGCAGGTGGCGGGCTTGTCGCGCACCATGATGCCGTCGACCGCCGCCACATACCCGAACTGTTCGTCGGTCACATAGTGGACCGCGTCATCGGAGTAGGCATCGGGACGCCCCGCCGCGATGTAGGCCGCCTTGATCGTCTCGCGCGCGGTGGACATCACAATCGACCGCGAGGTCGGCACCTCGATCTTGGTGTCGTATTCGGCGATCGTGCGCGCGACATAGCCGAGAATCGTCACCCCGGCCACCGTCTGCACATCGTCCATGTCCTGAATGCCGGGAATGTAGAGGATCGGACGCCCCATCTCGGTGGCGCGGCCGATTGCCTCCTGCACCGCCTCCAGTCCCGCGATCCGGCGGATAAACAGCTTCTTGCCGCGGCGGGCGGAGGCGATGTAGTAGATGATGGAGCCGGACAGCAGAAGCCCGATGACCAGCACATTGGTCCGGTTGGTGTTGAACCACTGCGCGCTGGACATCACCGGGCCCACCGGCGCGGCGGACGCGCCGCCCTGCGCCGTGCTGGCCATTACCTGGTAGTAGTAGCCCACCCCGTCATGGGTCGAGGCGTCGGCGAAGCGGGTCGCGCCCTTCGGCGCAAACCCGACCGATTGGAACGGTCCCCCCGCTGATTCCGAACGCAGAATCTCGTAGCCGATGATCGCGGTCGCAGTGTCGGCCTCGCCATGATCGTCGGGGGACAGATCCCAAGTGACTGTGATCGATCCGCCCTCGTCCCCTTTGGTGTCGCTGGCACGGACATTCTGCGGCGGACGCGCCATGGGCGACGCCGCCGTTTCCGGCGAGGGTTGGGGCATTGCGATGTCAGGGAAGAAGGCCAGGGCCAGAATCGCCAGGCAGAGCACAGCGGCCAGAACTGATAGGCGGTCGGCGCGATTCATGACGTTGGTCCGGCCCGAGCCGGCGGCCGCCGCGCTGGCTCAATTGATCAGATGCAGCCAGTCGGCCAGCAGAAAATCGATTCGTCCGATTAGAAGCGACATACGTCCCATCACAGTATATCCGAATGCCGCCCCGAAAGTCACCATCAGAAACCAAGTTCCGATCCGGGAGATGGTGCCAAAGGCGCCCTTGTGCTCCTTGGAGAAAAAGAAGTAAAGCAGTCCGGCAAAGGTCCCCAAGGTGACCAACAGCATGTTGAATGAGGGCCAGAATTGGAAGGCGCCGGTCGCGCTGTAACTGATCACCGGCTGCACCGAGTTCTGCAGCTGCGTCATCGCGTTCGATTGCAGGTAAGTGATCAGACGCAGCCCGGCGGTGAAGCCCACCACAAACGCCAGCGGCCAGCGCGAGATCCAGCCGATGCTCGGCACCAGGCGCAGGAGCATCATGATGCCCAGCACCCCGGGAATCAGGACCAGCAGGTCGCCCCGCATGAGTGGGTCGCCCAACTTCGGCAGGAGGTTCGACCAGAAATAACTGACAAACCAGTACCCGGCGGAGATTCCGACAAAGAGCGCCTCGCAGAACTTGTAGACCGGGTTGTCCTTGTACAGGAACGACATGATGCCGAGCGTGAGCAGCGCGCCGACCCACGTGCCAAACAGGACCCAGCCGGGATGATCCATCCACATAGGCGCTATTTGTCCCTCCGGCTTTTCCGTGTGGCGAAGTAGGCGACGTTGCCAATCACGATGAAGAGGATGACCACCACATGCGCCACCGACTGCCCCACCATGAACTTCAGCGCGCGGCCCGGGGTGCTGGTGATCTGCTCGAACTCGGCCGCGCCGCGCATCCCGCCGACCAGCCCGGCCAGCTGACGCCCGACATACGGAAACATCTCGGTGGTCTGCACCGCGGTGCTGGCCGAAATCATCCGCACCCCGAAGCGGTCCACCCCGAATTGCACCCATTCACGGGTGCCGGGATAGCCCGACGACACATTCACGACAAAATCGAAGTTGCCGAGATTCTTGATGCCACGCATGATCGGGATCTCCCCGACCGGGATGCCGCGGTAATCGCGCGGGAAGGTTGACGGAATATCCGATCCCATCTTCTGGATCACCGCTTCGTTGCCGGACTGGAAGCCGAGGTTGACATAGTCGACGCCCTCGGTCAGTCGGACGTCTTTGAACTCCTCGTCGGCCAGCGCGGAGCGCAGCGCCAAATTGGCCTGCTGCGGGCCCTGCGGCCACAGGCCGATGATCACCATCCGCCACTTCTTGCGCAACCCGACCTTCAACGCCGTGACTGCCATCGGCTGCAATTCCGGGGCCGACGGCGGATCGTAGTCCATGGAATAGAGCACCAGCGCGCCGTCGGGGACCGCCTCCAGCGCGTCGGCGGCCATCTGCACCTCGCGCGACACCGGCAACTTCTGCGAAATATCGAAAAACAGCGGGAAGATCAGCGCCACGCCGATGAGGATGAAGATGACGCGGCGGTCGATCCGCATCATCCGCTCCAGGAAGGGCGCGCGCGTCATGGTGGGCTCGGTGGCTGACATGTCGAAGTCCGGCTATTCGCCGCCCAGGTACGAACGCTCCAGTCCCAGAATGAGCCGCAGCGAGGCCGAGGCCACGCCGAGCGCGATGCCGATCATGATCGCGCGCTGGCCCGCCACCTGCGGATAGGTCATAATCCAACTGGCCACATCCGACAAACGATACCCCTCCGGCAGGAAACCGGTGAGCGTGTCGCCAACCGGCACCCGGCCGAGCATCACCAGAAACGCCGCGAGCAAAAGCAACGTCGCCTCCCAACTGCGCGCGCGGAAAGCGCGGTAGGAGGCGGAGGCGACGAAGAACGCCAGGATCGCGAACATCGTCGAGGACAGCGGCGTGTAGACGTTGACGTACAGATAGTCGAAACGCGTCCCCGCCAACTGGAACCCGCGTCCGCCTGAGAAGAAAAGCCCGGTGATCGCAATCAGCAGGAACGACAGGATCACAACGACGCCGTACCAGCGGTCATGGCTCTTCTTGGCCAGCGTCCGTTGCGTGCTCACCCGCAGCAAATTGAGCGCCCCCAGCCAAATCGCGAACGCCTGCAGGATGCCGAACCAGTCGGAGAATGTGTCGACCAGCATCCCGAACGGCCGGTGGGGGATGAAGAACTGCACGATGCAGACCACGCCGACAAACAGTGCGATGAATGTGGGGATTTCGCGACGCATGGCCCGGCCTACTCGACCTCGAAATACTGTCCGATGTTATAGGGACCGAGTTTCTCGGGGTCGCTGGTCTTCAGCGTGATCGCCCCGATCGACGTCAGGATGATCCCGACCAGGATCGTCACCAGGATGATTCCCTTGCCGACATCCTGCCCCTTCAGACTGCCCAACAGTTTCGGTTCCTTGGAGAGGTACGCCGACGCCGCGAACAGCTCCTCGCCGATGAGCGTGTAGTCGCAGGCGGCGACAAAGAACGGCAGTTGCGCCGGCATGGCGGTTCCGGCGATCTGGATCGCCCCGATCGAGTTGCCGGTCTCGGCCAGAATCAGCGATTCGGCGTAAAAGGCGCCCATGTAGAACATCGTCGCCGGCTTGTCGCGCATCACCAGGCCGTCGATGCCGGCCGCGTACCCAAACTGGTCGTCGGTGAGGTAGTAGACACTCTCCTCGCGGTAGGCATCCGGGCGACCGGCGTTGAGAAACGCTTCCTTGACCACCTCGCGGCAGGTGACCATCACCAGCGACCGCGCCACCGGCACTTCCAGCTTGGCCTCGTAGTCGGCGGCCACCTTGGCGACCCGGCCAAGGATGGTAATCCCGGCCAGCGTCTGGACTTCGTCCATATCCTGCGTGCCGGGAATGTAGAAGATCTTCTTGCCCATCTCGGTGGCGCGTCCGACGGCCTCATCGACAGCTTCAAGCCCGCCGATCTTGCGAATGTAAATCGACTTGCCTGAGCGGGCGGCGTTGATGAAGTACAGAATCGCCGAACAGAGGATGACGACGGCGACTAGCGCGTTGAGACGGCGCGAATGGAACCACTGGGCCACTGCGTGCACCGCCGGCGACGGATCCGACTGAATGTAAATTGACTTCGGCGTGCCGCCTGGAACCGGCGCCATCGCCACCGCCGAGACGATGTAATAGTAATTGGTGCCGGAGTGAACCGTCGCGTCGGTGAAGGATGTCTGTCCCGCCGCGGCGGCGCCCACGGTGTCGAAGGGCCCGCCCGGCGATGTCCCGCGCAGGATCAGGTACGACTCCACATTGTCCAGCCCGGCGCCGTCATCCGGCGAGAGATTCCAGCTAACGATGATCGCCCCGCCGTTATCATTGGGGGCATCCGATCCGCGCACACCCGTTGGCGGTTGCGGCGCCGGCGGTTCCGCAATGGTCGGCGCGATCGCCGCAAGGCTGTCGCTGGGGGGAGACTGGGTGAAGGCCGGACCGTGGATGGAAAGGACGATCAACAGGACAAAGAGCCCCTGCCGGAGGAGGGTGCCTGTTGGCTTTCTTCCTATGTTGACCCGTTCCGACAAGTCGCCGCTTATGCTGGTGAGGCCGCGGGGTTGCGATGTGAATGGACTCTGCTCCGCCACCACGGAGCGCGATCAGGACTACGTAACCGGCTGATCAAACCGCTGTCAAGCGATTCTCGCGATCAGACTTCTTCGATCATCTCGACATTGGCCCGCGGGACCACCGCGCGGGTCTTGTCCTCGAACTCGACTTCCAACACGCGGGCGTGCGACTCCGACTCCAGCACCTGCAACGGCGCCGGCAGGTCGGACACAGTGCCCAGACGGCCGAAGTAGGGTTGACGGATCACACGCACCGGCGAGCCCACCGCCAATCCGGCGATTTCGGCGGTCTTGGCTGCTTGGGCCGAGGAGACGGCCTTGGGAATGACCACTTCGGGACGAATCACGCCGGCGCGAATCTGGGTGGCCCCGTTTAAGCAGGCCATCTGTCCGGCATGGCGCTTGAGCAGTTGGAATGTTTTCTCAGCCATGGCAATCCGGCCGAAGCCCTCGGTCACCACCAGCGTGATGCCCAGATCCTCGCTGCCGGTGATGGCCACGCCCAAGTCCTTGCCGAGGAAGTCGCGCAGATCGCGGTCGTCGAAGCCGCCGACCACGATCCCCACCGCCCCCACCGCGATCGCCTTCTTCAGCGCCGCGGCCGTGACCAGCGATCCGCCCACCAGCACCTGGCCCTTGCACTCCGGCGTGATGTCCGTCTCATCGAGAACGGCGGTGTGATCGGGCGAGAGAATCTTGATCGGACCGTGGGTCTCGCCGCCGATCCCGAAAATGCCCTGCACAAACGATCCCACACACGCCACCGTGACGCCTTCGGCCGGGTGGACGTCGATCACTTCGCCCTTCAGATAGGCCTTCACCTGGACCGGTACCGGCTTGCCGCGCAGAAGCACCTGCCCGGTGACGCTGGAGACGCTTTCCACCGTGCCATCGATCTTCGATTTCACTTCCGATTTGAACAGGCCGAAGAACGACGACGAGCGCGCGATCACCTCGCCGGCTGTGACCGGCTCGCCTTCCTTTCGCAGCATGCACTCCGGCACATCCTCCGGCGGCACGCCCAGCAGGTTGGCGACATTGACCGGCTCCACCGGCCCGGGCAGATGGGTCTGCGCCACGACCGTATCGGGCTCGACCTTGTCGCCCTTCTTGACCAGCACCTCGCCCTTGAGGGGGAGGATGCGTTCCTTCACGACGCGAATCTCGTCGGTGACCTTTAATCCGGGGGTGTATGCGTGTGCCATGTGATCCTAATCGTCTGAGATGATCGGCCCAATCCCTACGCCCGCTCCAACGCCGCGCGCGGATAGATGTCCAGTTCCAGCATCCACTCGCGCAGTTTCGCTATACGGGTGGCGTCGTCGGTGGGCACCGCAAACGGCCGTCCGCGACCGTCGAGGATGATCCCGACCACGCCGCCGGAAATCTTACGCTCCACCTTTACGCCCTTGCCCGCGCCCACATCGAACGCGCGCTGCGGCTCGAAGACCGCCTTGGCCACCGCCGGCAGACTGGTCTTCTCATCCATGCCCAGTTTGAACAGTTTCATCGTCCCGAATTCCAGCGTGCCCTTCTCGACACGGCCGTCGGGGAATTCGATGTGATAGTCCATCACCGGCCCCTTGCCGCCCTTGGCCTCGCCGGCCGGCGCGATGCAGGTGCCCAGGTGAATCAGGCAGTCCTTGTTGAACACTTCGGTGGCCGCCTTGGGATGCACTTCGGCCAGCACCCCCAACTGCGGCATCATGAAGATCGAGTCGACCGCCAGCCGCGTGATCCCCTCCGGAAGGAAGGCGTCGATCATCATCAACGCCGACTGCTGACGACGCGGCGCGTGCGAGAGCACGCCGCCCGACCCGATCAACATGTCCAGCGTCATCATGTTGACCAACGTCTGACCGGAGGCCGACTGCTCGAAGGCGTCGGCGATCGTGCGCTGCTGCTGCACACCCTTGAGCACCGTCGCAAACGACTTGTGCTGGATGAAGGCCAGGCGCAACGCCTCCTTGGCGATCGCCTGCTCGAAGATCAGCTCCTCCATCATCTGCGGGATGGTGGTCGGACGGATCATCTTGTTCTTGACGCGATTGCGCAAATCGCGCTCGTCCATGTGGAAGGGGACCCAGCGCATCACGTTCGGCAACCCGGCCTCGGCGAACACATTCGAGATCGAATACGACATGCCGAGGTTGGCCGACACGGTGCGGTTGAACACGCCCTGGAAGACCGAGAACACGTCGGTGGTCGCCCCGCCGATGTCGACGCCCACCACCTCGATGCCTTCCATCTCCGAGACCCGCTTGATGATCGAGCCCACCGCGCCCGGGGTCGGCATGATCGGGGCATCGGCCCACTCCATCAGCTTGCGGTACCCCGGCGCCTGCGCCATCACATGTTCCATGAACAGGTCGTGGATCTTCTCGCGCGCCGGCAGGAGGTTTTCGCGTTCCAGCACCGGGCGGAGGTTGTCCACGATCGACAGATCGGTCTTCTCCTGCAGCGTCTGGCGCACCGCCTCGGTGGCGTCCCTGTTGCCGGCGAAGATCACCGGCAGCTTGTAGCCGGTGCCCAGGCGCGGGCGCGGATCGGCGGCCGCGATCAGTTCGGCGATCTCGACCACGTGCGTGGTCGTGCCGCCGTCGATGCCCCCCGACAGGAGGATCATGTCCGGACGCAGCCGGCGGATACGCTCGATCTGCTCGTGGGGGAGACGTTTGTCGTTGGAGGCGATCACATCCATCACGATTGACCCGGCGCCCAGCGCCGCTCGCTCGGCCGACTCGGCGGTCATCGACCGCACCACCCCCGCCACCATCATCTGCAATCCGCCGCCGGCCGAGGAGGTCGAGATGTAAATGTCCGTCCCGACATTCCCGTTGGCCGGGGTGATGATGCGGCCATTCTCGTCGAGCAGCTTGCGCCCCGCCAGTTCCTCGACCTCGCCGACCGCGTTGAGGACACCCATGGTGACATCCTCAAACGGCGCCTCGACGGTCGTTGGCGCTTCACCGCGCACGATCAGGCGGTATTCGCCGCCGCGATTCTCAATCAGGATTGCCTTGGTGGTGGTGGAGCCGCAGTCGGTGGCCAGAATGACATTGATCTTGTTGGGGTCGAGCTTCTTCTCGGTCATCGGTTCCTCGGCGCAATTCGTCCCGCCCGCAATGCGACACAGGCAACACATCCGCCCGGCAAAGGCGGGAATTGGCGAGGATAAGCGATGCCCTCAGCCGATTCAACCGCTATTTAACGAATTGCTCCCCAAGGTCTTGTGTGAATGAGGACTTGATCGGGCAACCCGAGGCATTTAACCTCGTATACGGCAGACAACTTTCTGGACCACTTACATCACTCTTCTCACGATGAGCGCACCCAAATCCCGCACCGCCGATGAGTTCTTCGGTTCGCTGTCGCTCGGGTCGCGGCTGCGCATTTAGCTGGCGGTCTTCTGCATCTTCGGCGCGACGGGCTCGATCTACTGCATGGCGATGGAACGCCCCGTGCCGTGGTATGGCGTCGTCACCTGGTTTGTGTTCACGGGCATCGTCGCCGTCGGCTGGGCCTACTCCTTCACTCTCAATCGCAAGTTCATCGCGGTGGTGATCCCGTTTTCGTTCCTGGCCCCGCCGCTGCTCCGGCACTGGTTCCACTTTCTGCCCGGCATGGTCCCGCATGATTCGTTCGATGGACCCCTGGCGCTCATCACGATTGCCGCGCTGGTCGCGGGGTATGTGCTCTTCATCTCCTTTATCAGCACCGAAGGCGCCCGGACCATGCGCCTGCAGACCGAAATTCGCCTGGCCCAGCAGATCCATGCCCGTCTGGTGCCGCCCATCGACCGGCGCATCGGCCGCCTGCAGTGCTATGGCCGCTCCGATTCCTCCAGCGAGGTCGGCGGCGATCTGTTGGATGTGGTGGAAAAGGAGGGACGCGTCGGCGCCTTCGTCGCCGATGTCTCCGGTCACGGTGTACGTGCCGGAGTGCTGATGGCGATGATCAAAAGCGCGGCCCGGATGCGTCTTTTGTCCGATGACTCGCTCGATGGCCTGATGGATGATCTCAATCGCGTGGTGATGCAGGTCAAGGAAATGGACATGTTCGTCACCGTGCCTGCCTGCAATTCGACGGCACCGACGCCGCCCGCTTCCTCCTGGCGGGGCATCCATCGATTCTGCACTACCATCGGGCGAATGAGCAGATCACCGAACTGGAGAGCAACTACCCGCCGACCGGCATCCTTGCCAATCTGCGCCACACCACCAGCTCGGTTCCCTTCGCCGCGGGGGATATCTTCGTGCTGCTCACTGATGGCTTTCTCGAGGTGGAAAACGCCGCCGGCGATCAATTCGGTCAGCCCCGCATCGAGGCGCTGATCCGCCAGCACGCCGAACGTCCCCTCCCCGAGATTTTCGACAGCATCTTACGCGCGGTGCGTGCCCACGGCTCCTAGGACGACGATCAGACTTTGCTCCTCATCCGGGCCGACTGACCGCCACCCGCCGTCTCTACACGTTGCCTGACCCGATCGCCGTGACGCGGCTCAAGAGCCGCTTCTACGCATTAGGAATCTCGAGTCCCAGTTGGGGCGAACCTCGTGTTCGCCCGCTCCTGCCCTCACACCCGCCGAACTGTCGCCCCGCCACAACCCCTGTCACCTGAGCGCAGCGAAGGGTCTGCTTCTTGTCCCCAACCCCACAAAGGCAGATGCTTCGCTGCGCTCAGCATGACAATGCCGGTATTCCGTGAGGCCGACGCCACCGTCCCTTGGCGCCGGTTACAGCACAATCCGCGGTTCCGATTCCGCGCCCGCCTCCACATGCGGACGGACATTTGCCGCGGCGCCGGCCTTGTCCTCCGACGGGTGCCGCTTGACGTCGAAGTCCAGCTGCCAGCCCTCCTCCAGCGCGTTGAAATCCAGCCCGGCGGTGATGTCGGTGATGTGGAAAAAGTACGAGCGTCCGTCGGAGCCCTGCAGGAAGCCATACCCCTTCTCCGGGAACCGCCGCGCCACCCGTCCGATCAGGGTCGCACCGATCGCCGGCAGCGGCGTGTCGGCCTCCATCTCCGCCTCGTCGCCGTTTTCCACCCCGGAACTGATCAGGTCGCGCTGCTCTTCCTTTTGACGGGCGAATTCGGCGCGACAGGCATCGCAGTAGAACCGCTTGCCGCGGCGGGGATAGAACGTGGTCCAGACTTTGCGGTCGCCTTTGTGGATGGGCGACTCGCATTCCCGCAGATGGGGCTCATACCGCAGTTCCAGTTTGTCGCGCAGATCATCCAGCCAGATGATGTCGAAATCCTTCACCCGCGCCTCGTCGCGCGGGTCGGAGAGCGCCGGACTGCAACTGGACTTGATTGAGGCGATCGCCACCCGTTTGCCCAGGCGGCGGATCAGTTGCAACGCCGGACGGAAGTCCTCGTCGCCGAGCACGCCGATGGCGATGTCGTACCCGCCCGGCATCGATGCGAGGTGGACCATCGTTGTGGCCATGGCGATGTCGACGCACTTCTCCTTCGGTTCGAAGGTGTCCTCGGCGCCGCGGTCGATGCCGCGCAGACGCCGCCCGCGGAAGTTGATCGGAAACGTCTCGACCTCGTAGTGGAAATCTTCCTTGAGCATCGCAAAGAAGTCCAAGCGCCGCTGGACCGCGTCTTCGTCGCGCAGATCGTAGTTGGCGGCGTAACTGCCGAACAGGTAGGTGCGCACCACATCCAGACGGATGTCGTCGTCGCCGCCCAACTGCGCCGCCAGTTCGGCGGAGAGCACTCGGGGCAATTTGCCAAAGTCGATGTGGAAGTCGGGCCGCAGGTAATTCTCGGCGAGGCGGGGCATGTTCGAGTACAGCCAGGTGCCATCGATGAACAGCATGATCTTGGCCATGCAACACTCCCAATTTGAAACGGTGAAAAACCCCAAATCCCGGATGCCAACACACTATCTTCAGATCAAACCGCAGACGGGTCGGTGCGTCATCGTCCTCCTTTCACCACGGGCGTCACAAGCCCAGCCATTGGATGGCGCCGCCGCAGGCAAACAGCGAAAACCCTGCCAGCGCATGCGCCCAGCGCGACAACTGTTGCACGCGCAAAAGCCCGAGTCCATACAGAATCGCCCACGCCATCGCGCACATGGTGGCAATCGTCACCGCGCCGAAGACCGCGGCCACCAGGACCACGCCGCCCCAACTGTGCGCGGCCGCCGGCACCATGAGAACCGGGATCAGCGGCTCACAGGGTCCCAACACGAAAATGATGAAGAGGATCCAGGGCGTCACCGGCGCACCGGATGCGGCCTCATGCAGATGGGCGTGCGCGCTCTGATGACCATGCACGTGGCTGTGGATCGTCCCATCCGAGTGGACATGGCGATGAGTGTGGGGACGGTTGCGAATTCCCTGACGCACCCCCCAGGTGAAATAGGCCAGCCCGAAGCCAATCAGTGCCCAAGCCGCCCACTCACCGCGCCAGGCCTCGAAACTCTCCATCGATCCCAACGCCCAACCCAGCCCGATGCCAAGCATTCCTAGCAAAATCGAGCCCAGAACATGTCCAAGTCCGCATAAGGCCGTGATAACCATCGTCTTACGCGCCGACCACCCCTTCGCCTTGGCCAGCGCCGCAAAAGGCAGGTAGTGATCCGGTCCCAGAAGCGTGTGGATAAAGCCGAGCGTGGCGGCCGTGCCCAGCAGAACTTCGAGTTGTCCATCCATAAGTGGTCCCGGTCGGCAGTGTCCAGGGTGCTGTCGGTTAACGATTTACGAAAAAGTATTGACTTAAGGCGGGGTATATTTAAGTTGAGCACGTCGTTTTGCCAGCGAAAATCGGTCCCCGTGGGTCGATTTTCGGGATCAAACTGGCAAAGCCCGGTGTAGTAGTGCAAGACCCGCTGATGGTCTACAGTTTTTGTCTGATACAGTCGAAATTAAAGACAGGTATGCTATAAACCAAGGGAGGAAGCTCGCATGACGTTCCTGAAGAACCACAAGACCGCGGTTGCTCTCGTTGCCGTGTTCGCGCTCGTGGGCAGCGCCGCGCATTTCAGCGGCATGACCTGTAGCGGCAACGGCTGCCTCATCAGCTCGCTGTTTTCCACCACCACGGCCTATGCCGGTCCGGGTTGCTCCTCCAACAAGGCCTGCGATGCCGAGAAGTCCTCGAACGTGAAGGCCGCGTCGGCCACCGCGACCGAGAACAAGACCTGCTCGAAGGAAGAGTGCGTCAAGGTGATCATGGCCGAGAAGAACCTGAGCCGTGACGAGGCCGAGAAGGTCTACACCGCGATGGTCGCTTCCGGCGCCTGCCACACCGGTTCGGCTTCGGTCCAGACCGCCAGCGCGTCGGGTTGCGCTTCCAAGGCCTCGGCTCAGACTGCCAGCGCCTCGGGTTGCGCCGCCTCCTGCGCCTCAAAGGCTTCGGCGACCACCGCCAGCGCCTCGGGTTGCTCGTCGGAAAAGACCACCGCGTCGTTTGCCAACGCCACCGAAGGCAAGTCCTGCGGTGACAAGGAAGCCTGCATCGCCAAGTGCATGGCCGAAAAGGGCCTGACCCGCGCCGAAGCGGAAGCTTGCTACGAGAAGTGCCAGGCCGCCAAGGCCACCCAGGCCAATGTGATCACCGGCTCCGACTACACGCGTGAAGCGTGGATCGACGCCAAGGTCGCCTCGGGCCTGACCCGCGCTGAAGCCGAAGTCGCCGCCGCCAAGGCGGAAGCCGCCGGCGAAGTGAAGTTCATCACCGCCAGCGCCTCCGGTTGCGCCACCGCCACCAAGGCCTCGGCCTCCGGCAGCGGTTGCTGCGCCTCCAAGGCCTCGGCCAACACCGCCAAGGTCGAAGAGACCAAGCCGGCCACCGCCGTCACCGTCAGCACCGGCGGCACCAAGTAATTCCGGCTTCTCTGATTTGAACGCCAAAGCCCCCGGTCCGCAGGACCGGGGGCTTTTTGTTGCTCGCAAATCATGCCGTCTATTGCCCCAGGAACCCGGCCGGATCGACCGCCTCGCCGTTCTCGGTGATCTCGTAGTGCAGATGCGGCGCGGTGGAGATGCCGGTGTTGCCCGAAAAGGCGATCCGGTCGCCGCGCCCGACCTTCTCGCCTTCGCGCACCAGAAGCAGCGAATTGTGGCCGTAGCTGGTCTTGAAGCCGTTGCCGTGATCGACAACGATCAATAACCCGAAACTCTCGTGCTCGCCGGCAAACTCGACCGTGCCGTCGGCGGTGACCAGGACCGGCGTGCCTTCACGCGCCGCCAAATCGATGCCTTTGTGGCGCAGCGAGGGGTTGCTCTGCCGCGAGGCGAATCCGCGTGACATCCGTCCGGACAGGGGCAGCCCACGCGGACGGTTGTTGGGATCGGGCGGGCAAGTGGTGACCAAGACCCCGACCGGCTCGAAGGAATCCCCGAGATCTTCAAACTCCATCGTCGCGCCCGGGTCGGTTAAACCCGCCAGCGCGGGCGGACGCCGTCTCGACTGATCCACCGAATCGGCGAAATTGGGCACGGAAATCCCCAGCAGTCCCGCGATCCTCTGAGTGAACTCGCGGTGATAAATCAGTTCCTGACGCAAGGCGTCGATCTTCTCGACCGCCACCCGGGTCGAATCCATTTGCCCGCGCAGCGCGACCACCTCTCGCGATTCGCTGAAGTAGTAAAGGAACAGAGCGCTGGTCACTAGCAGCAGCAGGACAACCGCCGCGCCGATGATGATCGCCGCGCGTGGCGCATACCAAGGCAGGGAATAGGAGCGCACCGGCGCATCGGGCTCGCCCTGGGTCATGATCATGATATTGATGCGCGGACGCGGCATCGGCTCCTCCCTGGTCGCCACAGTATACACGCGAAGCCCGGACGAGACAGCGACTTTCGCCGCCGGGCCCAACCCCGGCTTTTCTCCCACTCGCCGGAGTGTTAACTTGCCTTCCCCCATGGGGAGAAAGCCGGACAACCAGACATGCTGCTGCGCTCAGTCTCAGGGATTCGGGGAATTGTCGGGACCGACCTGACACCCGAGGTCGTCCTCCGCCATGCCGCCGCCTTCGGCACGTTGCTGAAGGGCGGGCGTGTGGTCGTCTCGCGCGACACACGTCCTACCGGACCAATGATTCGCGATGCCGCCATCGCCGGGCTGGTGTCCGTCGGCTGTGATGTGATGGATATCGGCGTGGCGCCAACCCCGACCGTGCCGCTGGCGGTCACGCATTTCCGGGCGCGCGCCGGGCTGGCGATCACCGCCTCGCACAATCCCATCGAGTGGAACGCGCTGAAATTCCTCGGCTCCGCCAAACGTGTCCTGCCGCCCGAATTCCTCGCGCGGATTTACCGATTTGCCGACTCCGGCACGCCGGCCTGGAAGACCTGGCGTCGCATCGGCTCTTGCGCCATCTCCGATGAGATGATCCGGGTCCACATCGATAAGATCCTCCGACTCGATTTAGTCGATGTGAGGGCCATTCGCCGCGCCCGTCCCAAGGTGGTCTTCGATGCCGGCGGCGGCGCCGCGTTTCGCTATGGTCCGGCGCTGCTGGAAGCCCTGGGCTGCCGTGTGGCGCCGTTGCACTGCCGCCCTGAGTCCCGCTTCCCGCGCGGGACCGAGCCGGTGCCGAAGAATCTGCGCGCCCTCGGCCAGATGGTCCGACACACGCGCGCCCGGATCGGCTTCGCCGTCGACCCCGATTCTGACCGTCTGGCGATTGTGGATGAGAACGGCCGTCCGCTCGGCGAGGAACGCACCCTCGTGTTGGCGGTCTACTGGGTGCTGTCGCGCAAGCCGGGCCCGGTTGTGACCAATTTGTCGACCTCGCAGGCGGTGATGGAAGTGGCTTCCGGGTTTGGCGTCGACGGGTACACCTCGAAGGTGGGGGAGATCAACGTTGCCGAGATGATGCGCAAACGCCGCGCGGTCATCGGCGGCGAGGGCAACGGCGGCGTGGTCCTGCCGCAACTGCATCCCGGCCGTGACGCCCTCCTTGGCATGGCCCTGGTTCTCTCGCTTTTGGCGCACAGCCGCGATCCGGTTTCCGCCATCGATGCCCGCATGCCCACGTCGGCCTTCGCCAAGAAAACCCTTCCGAAACCGGCCGACTGGGCCGCGCGTATCGAACGAATGCGACGCCGGTACATAAAAGAACACTATGACGACCGTGATGGCCTCAAAGTCGGCTTCCCCGACGGGTGGATGCTGGCGCGGGGTTCCAACACCGAGCCGATTGTGCGTATAACCGCAGAGGCGCGCACCCCGGCGCGCGCCAAAGCGTTGCTGGCGGAAGCCATTGCCAGTCTGGGATTGACGTAATACGCATCAGTGGACGTCCCTTCCGCGGAAGGGGAACCGACCTCACCTCCGGAGACCGATCGCATGTGCGGAATCATCGGCTATGTCGGCAAGCAGGAAGCCCTCCCCATCCTGATCGAGGGTCTCAAGCGGATGGAGTACCGTGGGTATGATTCCGCCGGGTTTGCGATCATGAGCCGGCAGGGGATCCTGGCCGAAAAGTACGCCGGCAAGATCGCCCGGCTCGAAGAGCACATCAAGGATCGGGTCTATCCCGGCGACTGGGGCATCGCGCACACCCGCTGGGCCACCCATGGCGAGCCGCTGGACCACAACGCGCACCCGCACATCGACTCCACCGGCACCATCGCGCTGGTCCACAACGGCATCATTGAGAACTTCGCCGCGCTCAAGGAGTGGCTCTCGCGGCAGGGACACATCTTCCGCACCGAAACCGACACCGAGGTCTTAACTGAACTGATCGCCCATCACTACGACGGCGACCTGGTCGAGGCCACCCGCACCGCGCTGTTGCAGGTCGAGGGCACCTATGGCATCGCCGTCGCTTGCACCAAAAACCCCGACCTGATCGTTGCGGCGCGTCATGGCTCGCCGCTCATCCTCGGACACGGCAAGGGGGAGAACTTCGTCGCCTCCGATGCCGCCGCGCTGATCCGTTACACCAAGGAAGTGGTCTACCTCGATGACCTCGATCTGGCCACCGTCACCCGCGACGGGTTCGAAGTCACCAAGATCGACCGCACCCAGGTCTCGCGCGAAATCCAGGAAATCGAATGGACGCTGGATGAGATCGAAAAGAGCGGCTACGCGCACTTCATGCAGAAGGAAATCCACGAGCAGCCGACCACCGTGCGCAACGCCCTCCGCGGCCGTCTCAATCACGAGGAAGCGACCGCCCGTCTCAACGGCATCAAAAAGCACCTCGATGAACTGGGACGCATCGACCGGATCATCTTTACCGCCTGCGGGACCTCGTGGCACGCCGCGCTGATCGGCGAGTACATGATCGAGGATCTGGCGCGCATCCCGGTCGAGGTCGAATACGCCTCCGAGTTCCGCTACCGCTCGCCGATCATCCGGCCCAACACCGCGGTCTTTGTCATCTCGCAATCGGGCGAGACCATCGACACGCTGGCCGCCATGCGCGAGGCCCGGCACAAGGGGGCGACCGCGCTGGGGATCGTCAATGTCGTCGGCTCCACCATTGCCCGCGAATCCAACGGCGGCGTCTACATCCACGCCGGTCCGGAAATCGGCGTCGCCTCGACCAAGGCCTTCACTTCCCAAGTCACGGTGCTGGCCTTGATTGCGCTTCTCTTGGGGCGTCAGCGCGAGATGTCGGCCGAACGCGGCTTGAAGATGATCCAGGCGCTGGAGAAGATCCCGGCGCAGATCCAGTCGATCCTCGACCGCGAGGAGGAGATCCGCGGCCTGGCGCTCGACTACTGCAAGAAGGACAACGCCCTCTATCTCGGACGCGGCTACAACTTCCCGGTCGCGCTGGAAGGCGCGCTGAAGCTGAAGGAAATCTCCTACATCCACGCCGAGGGATACCCCGCCGCCGAAATGAAGCATGGCCCGATCGCGCTCATCGATGAGCGCATGCCGGTGGTGGTGCTGGCCATGCGCGACTCGGTCTACGACAAGGTCATCAACAACATCCAGCAGGTGAAGGCGCGCCGCGGCACGGTGATCGCCATCGCCACCGAGGGCGACGAGCGCATCCGCCGCGAAGTCGACCATGTCTTCTATGTCCCTGAAACGCTCGAATGCCTGACCCCGCTTCTGTCGATCATCCCGCTGCAATTGCTCGCCTACCACATGGCGGTCCTGCGCGGCTGCGACGTCGATCAACCGCGCAACCTCGCCAAGAGCGTAACAGTCGAGTAGGGCGGGCTCCGCCCGCTGGATTTGCGTTGGGGCGCTCCCCTGCGCATATGATCACAGGTGGCACTTGAGCTGCCTGTGGGGGCCTTCGGACATGGGAACGCCCAGAGGAGCCGCCGGACGGATTCCGCCCCACATAATGACAACGGCCCCGGATCGTTGCTCCGGGGCCGTCGCTTATTCCGATGAATGATCTGTCTACCGGTCGATCTCGCCCAGCACGATGTCGATGGAACCCAGGGTCGCCACCACATCGGCGATCAGCATCGGCTTCTTCGAGGCCTTCAGGATCGCGTCGAGCGCCGACACCGCGGTGAAGCAGGGGGAACGCACCTTGCAGCGCAGCGGCACTTCGGTCCCGTTGGAAATGATGTAATAGCCCAGTTCGCCGCGCGGCGTTTCGGTGCGGACATAGGCGTCGCCTTTGGGCGGACGCACCTTCTTCGGCAGCGCCTCGTGGACATCCCCTTCGGGCAAATTGTCGAGCGCCTGATGGCAGATCTTGACCGACTCGGCCATCTCATAGACGCGGACCATGTAGCGATCCCAGCAGGAGCCAACCGGGCCGAACTGCCCGGTGCCGACAATCACCTTCCAATCGAAACGGTCATAGATTGAATACGGATCATCGCGGCGCAGATCCCAATCGACACCCGAACCGCGCAGGTTCGGTCCAGTGACGCCGTAGGAGATCGCGATGTCCTTGGGCAGGATGCCGACGTTGCAAGTGCGGTTGATGAAGATGTGATTGTAGGACAGAAGATCATTGAAGTCCTTCAGCTTCGGCTCGAAGTAGCGCAGGAACTGCCGGCACTTGTCGGTCCACCCCTCGGGCAGATCGCGCGCCACTCCGCCGACCCAGATGTAGTTGTACAGCATGCGCGCGCCGGTCAGCCACTCGAGCAGATCGAGAATCATTTCCCGGTCGCGGAAGGCCCAGAGAAACGGCGTGAACGCCCCCATGTCGAGGCCGTAAGTGCCCAGCGCCACCAAGTGGCTCGCGATACGCTGCAACTCGCTGGTGATGACACGGATGTATTCGACTCGGTCCGGCACCTTCAGACCCATCAGCCGCTCGACCGCGACCGCATACCCCATGTCCTGCGACATGGCGGCGATGTAGTCCATCCGGTCGCAGAACGGCACCACTTCGGCGTAGGGGAGATTCTCGGCGTGCTTCTCGAAACAGCGGTGCAGGTAGCCGATGTGCGGCTTGATCCCCAGCACCACCTCGCCGTCCATCTCCAACTGCAACCGCAGCACGCCGTGCGTCGACGGGTGCTGGGGGCCCATGTTGATGCTGTAACGGTCGGTCAGGTAGGCGCCGGAGTACTTCGACTCCACCGGCTCGCCGGCCACGTTGAACAGCAGATCGTCGTCATCCCACTCATACCGTGGTGTCGACTGCGGGGCAAAAATGTCGTGCATGCAAAACCGCCTGGTTTCTCGGGTCGTCTAACCCGGCAGCGCCGGCTGCGGCATGTAGGTCAGGTGATACTTCGCGTCCAGACCCAGTTTGTAGCGCGACCGGAACCGCTGGTCGCCGACGAAATAGACGTACACATACGGGTTGCCCATGACCATATCCGTCTGCGGTTTGGGCCATCCCTTGCTGCCAATAGTGTATTCGCCGTTGGGCAGATTGGGAAACTCGAAGGAGATCAGCCCCTGTCCCGATGAATCCGCCACGATCATCCGGACCGTCATCGGCCGGTTGATACGCACATAGAAATGCTCGAGGTAGTCCGACGCCGGGCTCCCGGCCTTTTCCCGCTCCGACTTCGACTCCACCACCATGGCGGTGTCGCGGGTGAACGGGCGCAGGTTCGCGTAGTTGGGCGCAAAACGCGCGAAGTCGGCGTCGCCGCGGATCAGGTACCCATACGAGCGGTCAAGCAACTCGGAGGAGGAGGGATTGGCGGTCGGCGAACCCGAACCGGTTCCGCCGCCGCACGACACCATTACCACCGCCGCCACGGCCAACGCCAAACTTTTCCACATCTTGCTGGTCGATCTCGCCATGCTGAATTCCTCACGTCACTATCATCAGGGATGTATACCGACTGTGAGCGTCTTGCCGTCGACCGACGTGCGAATCCGCTCGATTTCTTCCGGGCTGTAGGTTGCGTAGTGGTAGATTAGGTTGTCGCGGTTGTAGACCGAATTCTCGTACTCCTTGGTCATATACAGGCACTCGGTCGGGCAGGGCACGGTGCACAGGGCGCAATAGCAGCACTTGGCGAAGTCGATGTCAAAGCGCAGGACATGCAGCTTCTTCTTCTGCCCGTCCGACGTGGTGCCCAAATCCTCGTCCTTGCCCGCCTTGGCGGTCTCGATCGCGATGCAGTCGACCGGGCAGACGCGCGCGCACTGCAGGCAGCCAATGCAATCCTCGATGCGGTTGAACAACTGCCCCTTGGCGCCCAGCGGCAGATCCCAGGTCTCGTCGGGATACTGCAACGTCACCGGTTTCTTCCACAGATGCTGCCAGGTCAGTTTCAACCCGACGATCAACGACCAGAAACCCTTCAGGTGATAGGCCACGGCTGACATCGACACCCCGCCTCTCGTTACATCCCGGACAAATCCGGGTTCTGCACTTCGACCGGCTTGGACTTGGCATCCGGCACTTCCTTGAAGACCCAATGCCCGCGGTCGTGATCCTTCCCTTCCGGATACGGCACCTTCAAACCGCGGTAGTACTCCTGCACCTTGTAATCCTTGCGCAGGGGCCAGCCCTCCCAATCGTCCGGGCACAGGATCCGCCGCAGGTCGGGATGCCCCTCAAAGACAATCCCCATCATGTCGTAGGCCTCGCGCTCGTGCCAGTCGGCGGTCCCGAACACGCCCGACACCGTCGGGACACGCGGGTTCTCGCGGTCAGTCAGTTCGACCTTCAGGGTGATCTTGTGCTTGTGCGTCATCGAGCAGAGGTTGTACACCACGCCCAGGTTGGTCTTGTCGTCGGTGGCCGACAGGCACATAAGCGAGGTCAACTCCAACCCCGGCTGCGTGGCCAGATACCGGCACACGTCGGCGATCGCCTCGGTGGCCACCACGCACGAGGGATCGACCCCCTCGACCAGCGGCCCGATCTTGTCGCCGAAGACTCCCTGCAGTTTCGCGTGTATTTCCTGGGTTGTCATAGGACACCGTCTCCCGCTACGCCGACATGACCGGGGCGAGCTTCTTGCCGATCAGTTCCTCTTTCTTGATCTTCTCCTGCAGGAGAATCAGGCCCTCCAGCAGCGCCTCCGGACGGGGCGGACAGCCGGCCACGTAAACATCCACCGGCACGATCTGATCGACGCCCTTCAGGACATGGTAGCCGTGTTTCCAATAAGGCCCGCCGCAGGTCGCGCAGGAACCCATCGAGAGCACATACTTCGGCTCCGGCATCTGCTCGTAGAGCCGCTTGACACGCAGCGCCATCTTCATCGTCACCGTGCCGGCCACGATCATGAGGTCGGTTTGGCGCGGCGAGGCGCGCATCACACCCATGCCGAAGCGGTCGATGTCATACCGCGACGCCGCCGTGGCCATCATCTCGATCGCGCAGCAGGCCAGGCCGAAGGTCATCGGCCACACCGACGACTTCCGCGCCCAGGCAAACAGACTGTCCACCGAGGTCACGATCACGTTATTCCCGTGACGCCCCTCCAGGGACAGAGTTTCCTGCGCCTTCTGTATGACCTTTTTCTCGGTTTCGGTCAGGCCCATACTCGCAACCCTCTCGGTCGGCTATGTCCTGTCTAAGTACGGCTTATCCGGTCCGGTCATTGCCAAAACCGGAAGTCGTTATGATACAAGACGTTTCTGCAAGAAATCAACCGGTTTGCCCTGGTTCTCCGCGGCGGGTTTCAGCGACAGGAGTGTGTCAATGTCCAACACCATCGACCGTCGCGAATACGAACCGATCTCCGTTATACCCGTGTCCATGCGGATCGCATCTTCGGGGCAGGCCTCCACGCAGTACCCGCAGAAGACACAGCGGCCGATGTCGATGTCAAACGTCTTGGGCCGCTTCTCGATATTCGGGTCGGCGACTTCTTCCGCCACGATCTTGATGCAAAACGCCGGGCAGACTGTCTCGCACATCATGCATGCCACGCACCGCGGCGTGCCATCCGGGCGTTGCGCCAGTCGGTGCAGACTGCGCAGACGTTCGGCCGCCGGACGGCGCTCGTCCGGGTACTGATAGGTCACCGCGCCGGGCGGCACGCTCTTGATGCCGATTGCCCGCAACGTATGCCGCCACATGTTGACGCAAAAATGCCGGCCGGTGACCCACAGCCCGCGCAACACCTCCGGCAGATAGATCCGCTCCCAGAAATTCAACTCGCGGCGTCGCGCCGAGACATTCACCACATTGACCGTGCGTGTCGTCATCACTCTCAAAGTTCTACCGGCTCAGCCGCCGGCGGGATTCGGCCTTTCTCAATCCAGCCACAGAACGATCGCCGCGGTCACGATCGTGTTGGCCAAAGACAGCGGCAGCAGGACCTTCCAGCCGAGGTTCATCAACTGGTCAAAACGGAACCGCGGCAGCGTCCAGCGGATCAGCATCAACAGCCAACAGAACAGGCAGACTTTCACGATAAACGAAATCACCCGCATCCCTTCGACCAGCCACACATTCAGGTCCCACTGCCCGCCCCACGGAAAGACAAACCCGGTGTCGGCCAGATACGGCACCTGCCAGCCGCCGAAAAAGAAGGTTGTCAGAAGCGACGCGATCAGCACCGTCTCGATGAAATCGGCGAACATGAACATGCCGAACTTCATCGACGAGTACTCGAGGAAAAAGCCGATGATCTCCGATTCGCCCTCGGGAATGTCGAACGGGATCCGCTTGTTCTCGGCGATCCCGGCGATCATGAACAGCAGGAACCCGACCGGCTGGTAGAAAATCCCCCACGCCGGCAGAAAGCCGAACAGCAGCTGCCCCTGCGCCTTGACGATCTCCATCAGCGACAGCGTCTGGAAGATCATGATGATCCCGACCAGCGTCAGGCCGATGGTGATTTCGTAGGAGATCATCTGCGCCGAGGCGCGGATGCCGCCGAGCAGCGCGTAGTTGTTGTTCGACGACCAGCCCGCCAGCACCACGCCGTACACCGCCACCGACATCATCGCGAAGATGAACAGGATGCCCACGTTGACACTGGCGACCTGCAGCGGGATCACATATCCCGCGATCGTGATCTGATGCCCGAAGGGGATGACCGCAAAGGTCAGAAGCGCGAAGAATAGTGACAAGACCGGCGCCAGCGAAAACAGCAACCGGTGCTTCGTGCTCGGGATGAAATCTTCCTTGGTGAACATCTTGACCGCGTCGGCGATGATGTGGAACAAGCCCCACAGCCGCAGCCCGAGGATCTTTGCGCGGTTGGCGCCGATACGGTCCTGCATGATCGCCGACTGCTTGCGCTCCACCCAGGTCAAAATCCCGGCCAGCGTCAGCACGAACAACACGATGAAGACCGTGGTGGCGATGGCGGCGCTGATGGTCACTGTGGTCAGCATGGGGTAGGGTCCATCCCGCTACGCGGCCGGCGCGGCGGCCTTTCGGGTCGACGGATTCAGGCCGGTACGGCCCAGCGCCTTGTATGTGAGCCCGTGGAAGTATTCGTTCTGCGCCGCCAGCTCATTGAAGCAGGCTTCGGCGACGCGCGGGGCGGCGGCGATTTCCAAACGCGCCCCCAATTCGGCGAGGATGTCCAGCAACGGACGCGACTGCCCGACCGGCTCGATTGCCGCCCAGTAGCGCTGCACATGCCCGGCGAAATTCGTCACCGTGCCGTCGGTTTCGGCGAACGTCGACATCGGCAGCGCGATGCTGGCCTGATCGGTTACCATCGAGCGATGCGCCCGAATTGCGATCAACCCATCCAGCTTGCCGGCCAGGGCCGCGAAACCCGCCTCGTGCGGGCCCATGACAAACTCTCCGCCGATCACAATCAGCAGTCTCACCGTCCCCTTGGCCGCGGCCTCCAGGACCGCATCCGACGTCACCGCCGAACCCAGGATGCGTTCGGCCCCGAAGGTGTTCGGGTACAGGTCGGCTTTGCGCAGCAGGTTGTCTTCCACGCCCCGCGGGTCGGGCGGACAGCGGTGCGCGAGTTTTTCGACTTTGATGCCATCACGGAAGAGCCGCTTGACCGCCCAGTATTCCTCGTTGGAGAGTGTGGGCGGCGCAATGATCCCAACCGCGCCGGCGCCGTGCGCCGCCACCGTGCGGTTGATCGCCTCATCGGCCGACGCCAGCGCCGCCGTCCAGGTGGCTGGCATGCCCGCCACCAGCGGCTCGCGCAGACGGTCGTCGGCTTCGATGGCCTTGTACGAGTACCGACCAGCGTCGCACATCCAGTAGCCGTTCACATCCAGGTTCGGGCGCGGCTTGTAGCGCGCGATCAGCTTCCCGTCGTTATGATGCGTGCGGCGGCGGTTGGTGTGAATCTCGATGGAGCATCCGCGCGCGCACCCGTGGCAGACCGAGTTGGTCTTCGACAGGTACCACACCCGGACCTTGAAGCGGAAATCCCGATCCGTCAGGGCGCCGACCGGACAGACATCCGCCAGGCAACCGGAGTAGGGATTGTCGACGACCTTGCCCTCGGTCGGCAGCAGTTCCGCCCAGTGCCCGCGGTTGAAGATGCTCAACTCGTGCGTGTGCGTGACCTCGTCGACAAAACGCGTGCAGCGCGAACAGAGAATGCAACGCTCCGAGTCGAGGATGATGTGCGGCCCGACCGGGATCGCCTTGTGCTTTTTCAGTTTGTCTTCCAGGAAGGTCGAGTCATAGCGGCCAAACTGCATATAGAATTCCTGCAACTTGCACTCGCCCGCCTGGTCGCAGACCGGGCAGTCCAGCGGGTGGTTGGCCAGCAGGAACTCGAGGATCGCCTGCCGCGCCGTCTTGACCGGCTCGGTGGTGGTGTGCACCACCATCCCGTCGGTCACGAAGGTGTAGCAGGCGATCTGCAGCTTCGGCGCCTTCTCCACCTCGACGAGGCACATGCGGCAGGAGCCGGCAATCGGCAGCCCCGGATGGTAGCAATAGTGCGGGATGAAAATGCCGAGCTTCTCGGCCGCCTGGATGATGGTGGAGCCGGCGGCGACTTCGATCTCACGCCCGTCGATGGTGATTTTCGGCATACGGCGTCGGTCTTACGCGTTGTAATTGGCGGGGGTGCCCAGCCCCTCGTACTTGACGTACTGCCGGTCGTACTCCTCGATCGGCACCATGTCGATGGTTTCCCACGGGCAGTTTTTCTCGCAGAGACGGCAGCCGATGCACAGATCATCGACCACGCGCACCGTCTGCGCGAACTTCGGATTGCGCGGATCGGGCCCCGGAATCGGCACGATGCAGTTGGGCACAGGGCAGAAGTCGATGCAGACCTCGCAGCCGGTGCAACCTTCCTCGACGATGACCGCCATCAATTTGGGGCGTTTCTTCTCTTTGGCCTTTGCCGTCGTCTCCGCCATACTCGCCCTTGTCGTTGGTTATTCGTTCACGTCCCCTGTACAATCTTAACCGGCCGTCACCGGCTCGCCGATGTGTGTCGACCGCAGCGGGAAGGCCTCGACCGGACGGGCCTTCGCCAGCCATTCCTCGAACTCGGCGCGGAACTTGGTGACATAACTGATCACCGGCAGCGCCGCCGCGTCGCCCAGCGGGCAGATGGTGTTGCCCACGATGTTCCTGGCCACGCGCAGCAGATTGTCGGCGTCGCCCGGACGTCCCTTGGCGTGGATGATGCGCTCGACAATCATCGCCAGCCACGCGGTCCCTTCGCGGCAGGGCGTGCATTGCCCGCAGGACTCGTGCGCATAAAATCGGATCAGCACCATCAGCGCCTCGGGAATCGAGACGGTCTCGTCCAGAACGACCACACCCGCCGAGCCGAGCATCGACCCGATCTTGGCCAGCGAATCAAAGTCCATCGGCACGTCGATCTCGTCGGCGCGCAGAATCGGTGCAGATGAGCCGCCGGGGATGACCGCCTTCAGGGCGCGCCCACCGACGATCCCGCCGGCGACATCATAGATCATCGTGCGCAGGCTGGTACCCACCGGCAGTTCGTACACGCCCGGTTTGTTCACCCTCCCCGAGATCGAGTACATCCGCAGCCCGCCGTTGCGTTCGGTCCCCAGCGCCGCAAACGCCGCCCCGCCCATCTCGACGACGAACGGGACATAGGCCAGCGTCTCGACGTTGTTGACCACCGTCGGGCAGCGCATGTAGCCCTCGACGGCGGGGAAGGGGGGCTTCAGACGCGGCCAGCCGCGCTTGCCCTCGAGAGATTCCAGAAGCGCCGTCTCTTCGCCGCAGATGTAGGCGCCCGCGCCGCGGTGCACCACAATCTCCAGCGGGAAATCGTGCCCCATGACCTTGCCGCCCAGGATGCCCGCCGCCCTTGCCTCCGCGATCGCCTGCTCCAGACGCGCGATGGGAAGATCGTATTCGCCGCGCACATAGATGTAGGCGCGGTGGGCTCGAATCGCCCAGCAGGTGATGATGATCCCCTCCAACAGCAGGTGAGGGTCATGGATCATCACGTACTTGTCCTTGCAGGTCCCCGGCTCGCCCTCGTCGGCGTTCACCACCAGGTAGCGCGGCTTCGGCGAATCCTTCGGCAGGAAACTCCATTTACGTCCGGCCGGGAATCCCGCGCCGCCCAGGCCGCGCAGGTTCGAGGCGATCACTTCCTGGGTCAGCGCCTCGGGCGTCATGGCAAACGCCTTCTCGACACGGCTGTACGCCCCGTGCCCGCGCGCCACCGACAAAGTGTGCGAGTCCTGGACTCCGATGTTCCTGGTGACCAGCTTCAACATCGTCTCAGGAATTCTCCTGGATAATCCGGGCGACCGAATCCTTGGTCAGGTTGCCGATGTACTTGTCGTCAAACCGCATCGCCGGGGCGCACTCGCAATAGGCCAGGCACTCGACCTCGGAGAGCGTAAAACGCCCGTCGGGCGTCGTCTCGCCCACCTCGATCCCCAAAATCTGCTTGATGTGCTCCCGCAAGTCGACCGCGCCGGACAACCAACAGGATATGTTGCGGCACAGTTGTATGTGATGTCTGCCCATCGGACGGCGCGGGTACATCGTGTAGAACGTCACCACCTGGTGAATCTCGTTGAGCGGCCGCTCGAGCACCTCGGCGACAATCATCTCCACCTGGTAGGAGATCCACCCAAACTCGCGCACCGCCAACCACAGGACCGGCAGCGTCGCCGAACTCTTGTCCGGATACTTGGCAAAGATCGCGTCGATCTCTTGACGCGCCGCCTCGCTCCAGGCCACCGGGCCAGGATGATCCTGCATCCCGTAGTCGATCGTGCTCAGATCGTGTGTGCGGGTCGTTTGTGACATGCGCCGCTCAGATTCGGTTAACGGTCCAGTTCGCCGGCAATCATGTTGATGGTGCCAAAGGTGGCGATCACGTCGGCGATCATGCCGCCTTCAATCATACGGTCCAGACCCTGCATCAGGTAGTAGCAGGGCGGGCGGCAATGCACCCGGTAGGCCCGCCCGGAGCCGTCGGAGACCATGTAAAATCCCAGTTCGCCGTTGGCCGCTTCGTTGCCGATGTAGATTTCGCCCGGCGGCGGCTTGAGTCCCTCACCCTCCATGATCAGCATGAAGTGGTTCATCAGGCCTTCGATATTTCCGTACGTGTCTTCTTTCGGCGGCAGGACCACCGACTTGTCGTCGACATTCACCCGCCGGGCATGCAGCCGGTCGGCGCCGTCGAGGGTCGGGTCGGGACGCACCGTCCGCAACAACAAATCGGCGGTCATCCCCATCTTGGCCGAATCCACCATCTCGGCGCCGGAGAGCGGCCGCCCGGTCAGATCGACGCGCACCGGCCCCTCGGGAATCTGCTTGATGCACTGGCGGATCATTCGAATCGACTGGTGCATTTCTTCCATACGCACCAAGTAGCGGTCGTAATTGTCCCCCACCGCCCCGACTGGAACGTCGAAATCCAGCCGGTCGTAGACCAAATACGGCTCGTCTTTGCGTAAGTCGCGCGCCCGTCCGGTCGAACGCAGCACAGGACCGGTGAAGCCCAGCGACCAGGCCTCCTCCGCGGAGATGACGCCCACATCCTTGACTCGGTCGATGAAGATGCGGTTGCGGGTCAGAAGCCGATCGACCTCCTTGATCTCCAGCACGGCCAAGTCGAGCGCCTTCTCCAGCCGCTCCAGCCAACCGTCCGGCAGGTCGGCTTTGACCCCGCCGACTTTCACGTACGATACGGTCAGCCGCGCGCCGGTCAGCTCCTCAACCAGCTCGTAGAGATACTCACGCGCCTTCATCAGATAGATGAACCCCGTCATCGCCCCCAGCTCCATCGAGGAGGCGGCGATGCAGGTCAGGTGGTCGGTGATGCGCGAAATCTCGGAGATGATGACGCGAATGTACTGGCAGCGCTCGGTGGTCTGCAAGTCGAGCAGCTTCTCGACCCCCATGGCATAACAGACGTTATTGATAAGGGGGGAGACATAGTTGAGACGGTCGGTGTAGGGGAAAACCTGTCCCCAGCCGACCACTTCGGAATCCTTCTCGAAGCCGCGGTGAAGATAACCGATCTCGATATCGGAGTGGATGACCTTTTCGCCATCCAGCGAAGCCAAAATCCGGATGACCCCGTGCATCGCCGGATGCGACGGCCCAATGTTCAGAAGCATGTCGCGGGTGGTCAGCACCGATTCCGGCGCCGTCCCCGGTGCTACGGCGGGAGACGTGGTCACAACATCGCTCATGTGTAAAACAGGGTCGACGGACGATCGTCCGGAATCGGACGCTCCTCCACCAACGGCTGCCTCTTGTTGACGGGGTAATCCTTGCGCAGCGGATGCCCGACGAACTCCTCGTACAGGAGGATCCGCTTCAGATTCGGGTGCCCATGGAACCGAATGCCGAACATGTCCCAGACCTCGCGTTCGGGCCAGTTGGCGGCGCGGTAGACATCGACGACCGAGTCGACCGCGGGGGCCTCGTCGTCGGTCGGTCGGGTCTTGATCCGCAATCGATCGTTGCGCGACGTCGAGTAGAGATGCGCCACGACCTCAAAGCGCGGCGACAGCTCCATCCGCAGCCGGTCCCAGGCGGTCAGATCGGTCAGGAAATCGTAATCGCATTCCGGGTCGTCATGCAAGAAGCGCATCACATCGTGATAGCGCTCCGGGGCGACAACGGCGGTGTGGTCGCCGCGGTGGGCGTGGGTCTCCAGCACGGCGTCGCCAAACTGCGTGCGCAGTCTGACCAGGGCCGGATGTTCGGTGAGCGTGACGTCGGTCATAGGATCTAGTTCCGGGGTCGCTCAACGACGGAGCCGGCCAGCGGGTGACGCGAGGCCTGGATCTTCGCCTGCAGCTTCATGAGCGCGTCCAGCACCGCCTCCGGACGCGGCGGGCAGCCGGGAATGTAGCAGTCCACGGGGATGATGCGGTCGATGCCCTGCACCGTGGCGTAATTGTCGTAGAATCCGCCGGTGCAGGTGCACACGCCAAAGGCCACCACCCACTTCGGCTCGCACATCTGGTCGTAGACCTTCTTCAGCACCGGCGCCATTTTGTGCGAGATGGTGCCCACCACCAGGAGCATGTCGGCCTGGCGCGGCGAAAAGCGCGGCCAGGCGGCGCCGAACCGATCCAGATCGTAGTGCGCCGACGACACCGACATGTACTCCATCCCGCAGCAGGCGGTCACAAACGGGTAAGGGAACAGCGACCACTTCCGCGCCCAGGCGATACCGTCCGAGAGTCGCGACGTGATGAATCCGCCCCGATCAGCGTTCAATCCCACTGGAAGGCTCCTTTCTTCCAGATGTACCACAACGCCCAGGCCAGGATCCCGATAAACACCAGCATCGAGTAAAAAGCCAACAGGCCGACATCGCGGAAAACCACCGCCCAGGGAAACAGGAAGGCCAAGTCGATGTCAAAGATCACAAACAGGATCGCAATGAGGTAGAACTTGACGCTGAACGGCCGCCCCGGCGTGTCGAACGGGCTTTCGCCGCATTCGAAGGGCTCCTGCTTGACGCCGGTCCGCACCCGCGGACCGAGCCACTCGCCCAGGAAGTACATCACCGCCACGATCAATCCGATGAACGAGGCGATGACGAGAATCGGCCAATAGTGATTAATTTCTCAATCCTCCGCAAAAATAAGAACGGCCGAAGCCGTTCTCATCCTCTTACGTGGATCGAGGCGGCCCGATCGGGTCAGGCGACCGGGCGCGCCCCGCGGCTACTTCTGATAGTACTCGGCGTTGCGGGCCGTGAACTCCGCCCACTTCTCGGGCACTTCGCTCTCTTCGAAAATCGCCTCGACCGGGCAGGCCGGCACGCAGGCGCCGCAATCGATGCATTCGGCCGGGTCGATATACAGCAGTTCCGATTCCTCGAATTCCGGTTCTTCCTTGGTCGGATGGATGCAGTCCACCGGACAGGCGTCGACACACGCGGTGTCTTTTGTCCCGATGCACGGCTCGCAGATAACGTACGTCATGTCGTTCGGCTCCTCCTGCGGCCCGCCGGTCGCCAAAGACCGGTGCCGCGCTTCGGTATACAGTCGATCACGTCCGCAGGCAAGCAAAACTTGCCGTCCAGCGCGATCCGATCATGTCAACTCACTGACGCCCACGCCTGCGATTTGTTGGCGACAAAATCCCGCAGGCTGACAGACTCCAGAAAACTGCGCAACTTCACATTCAATTGCTCCATTGGATGGATGATGTTGCAATTGTCATACTGCGGGCATCGGTATCCCTCACTGTCGAAACAAATTACGACATCCGATTGCCCCTCAATCACGTCGATCACCTGCGCGAGGCTGACGTCGGCCGGCACGCGGGCCATTGAGTAGCCCCCGTTTTTCCCCTGATGCGAGCGCAGAAGCTGAGCGCTTTTCAACTCGTGGAAGATTTTGGCCAACAACTTACCGGGAATCTGATACTGCTCGGCGACCTCGCGAACAGTCACGATCGTGCCGGGCGGCTGCGAGGCAATGTGAGCGATGCCGATGAGGGCATACTCCACTTTACGCGTGACGTTGAACATGGCAGTCCACCTCCGCCCACAGGACTTCTTGGGCGGCTGATTCTTACCCACTTTCCCCGCAGATAGTCAAGCCGTTTCAGCCCCAACGGAGTAGTTGTAACGCCATGAATGTCAAAGACTCTTGCCCGGTGTGACCGGGCGGGCCAGAAGGTTTGGCCCATTTGACAAATCTCGTGGTCGTGCATATACTTACCCCGGTGGCTGTTCCGGTCCTCCGGAGTTGTCTACACACCATGCCGTCACAAGCCCGAAGAGTTTTTGTCATCCTGTTGTCCTGCTTGGCGATCGCGCTTGCCGCAGCGCCGGAATGCGCGCTTGGGCAGGACACCACCATCTTCATCGCCTTCGAAGACCGGCCCATCTATCTGGGTCAGACCGTGTCAATCCCGCTTTGGATCGCCAATTACACCCACCCGATCGCCGGTTATTCCGTCCTCTTCGCCTTCGACCGGCCGGGGCTTTTGGTTTTTGACGCCGGCACAGTCTCCGACTCGGCCGGGACCCTGTCTTCGGGATGGGAATACTTCGAGGAGATTACCTACTCACCGCAGAGCGCGAGTATAACCTCGATTGCCGATCTCAATCTCAACGGTCAACCCGGACCGATCCCGCCACTGACCCTGGGTGAGACCCTGGTCTTTGTGCGCGCCCGTGTCCCCTGCAACGCCGACACGATTTCCGGAACGGTCGCCCATCTCGAAATCGAAGGGCTCGCCGAATTCTCCGATCCCCAAGGCAACCTCGTCATGCCGGTCTCCGCCACCCGGGGTACGTTGACCCTGACCGACCCCTTGCGCGGCGATCTGGATTACTCCGGCGCGCTGGATGTCGTCGATGTCGTGCAGGCCGTGGGCTGCGCCTTCCGCGGCAGTTGTCCAACCGCTTGCGGCTCATCCCCGGCCGATCTGGACTGCAGCGGGGCGGTCGACGTGGTCGATGTGGTGGCCATGGTCGGCTACATCTTCCGGGGGGCTGCCTTGCCTGTATGTCCCTGACTTCGGAATACGGACGAATAAAGCCTGGAACCTGCAGGCCCCGTCATTCGTTAAACGAGAGACATCTCTTGCTCAAATACTCATAGGAGGCCGGCGAAGATACACGCGTTCTGATTAAGCCACTGGCATGATTGCCAGTCGTCACCAAATCAAGGATGGGTAAATGCGCCGCCGGCTATCCTGCTGCTGCCTGATCGCAATACTAATTGTCCCGCTCGAATCATTCGGACAGACTCCCGAGTCCTTCTCGGCCCTCTCGGTGCATACCTCCGAGACCGGCGGCGCCTCCTGGGCCAAGCGCATCTGGCGTTCCGAACTTACCCGTACGATTGTTGCCGGTGTGGCGCTCACGCGGCTTGCGACCCACTTCGATTCGCCAGCCCGCCATGACATGACCTCGCGGAACTGGATGGAATTCGGCGGGGTCGATGTCGGCGATTCCTATGGCAACGGGGCGCAATTGGCGGCTCTGTCGGTCGCGACTTGGGGCTTGGGCGCCATCGCCCGCAAGCCGGAATTGCGTCAAACCGGCGGCACGATGCTCAAGGGGCTTATTCTGGATGCCGTTCTGGTCGCCACGCTTAAGTCGGCCGTCGGCCGGTCGCGCCCCGATGGCTCCGACACCCGCTCGTTTCCCTCCGGCCACACCTCCGGCGCCTTCACCATTTCCACTATCCTCGCCCGTCGGCACGGCTGGAAGATCGGCGTCCCCGCCTTTGGCTTGGCCGCGTTCGCCGGTGTCGCCCGGATGGAGGATGACCGTCACTACCTCTCCGATGTCGTTGCCGGGGCGGCGCTGGGGATTGCCGTCGGCCAATTGGTCACTCCCAATCCGCGCAGGGAAGAAGCCGGGCTGCATGTGGTCGCCGGCCCCACCAAGGTCGGATTGCGTCTGAAATTCTGACGCGCCCCGTTTGCCTCGCTCCCCCGGGTTTGCCTACATTCCACCCGCCGGTGACTGTCACCTCAGGCAGAGGGTCGGGCCGGTTGATGTCGTCTATCACGGAGGGAGATTCGCATGCCAGCACGTGCCTCATCCGCAGAATGGAAGGGAACGTTGAGGGAGGGCCACGGGGTCATGAAGATGACCAGCGGCGCCTACGAGGGGCCCTACACCTTCGCCTCACGCTTCGAATCAGGAAAGGGTACCAACCCGGAAGAACTGATCGCCGCCGCCCACTCCGGTTGCTTCTCGATGGCGCTCTCGGCCACCCTGGAGAAGGCCGGCTTCAAAGCCGTCAGCATCAAGACCACCGCGACCGTTCACCTCGACAAGCTGGGTGACGGGATGGGGATTGTCCGTATCGACCTCGATTGCGTCGCCGAAGTCCCCGGTATAGACGAGAAGAAATTTCTCGAGTCGGCAGAGGGCGCAAAGAAGGGCTGCCCGATCTCCAAGGCGTTGGCCGCAGTTCCGGAGATCACCCTCAAAGCCAAGCTGGTCTGATCAGGCAGCACGAAGCTTCGGCGGACGGGGCGCCTCGGCGCCCCGTTTTCCGTTGGGGCTACGTCAAGATCGGTTGCGGCCGCGCGGCGCTGCCCCAGAGTTCCAACAGACGGTCCTTGCCACTCTCAAACGCCTCCGCCTGCGCCTCCACGACACGTTCGGCCTCCTGCGAGGTCAAGTCGCGGGTCTCGTTGATGAACGATGCCACGCGGGCGTTGTAAAGCGGGGTGGCGATCTCGAGTAGTTTGTAGCGATTGGCCGGCCACTGATGGAAGACGACCGCCAATTCGTAGAGCACTTCCACCCATTCGGCGATCTCAATGCGGAAGTCGGCATCCTCCCGCTGCGCCCAACGGCGGATCGACTCGAACGTGTGCGCGCGGAAGACCTGCTGCCAGAGGACCCCGAACTTGTCGAGTCCCTCGCGGAAGGCGCGGCAGAGCGCGGTGTGATTGACCTCAATCGGCTCGGGTTCCTGCCCACCCGCCTGCCCGAAGATCTCGGTCGGCTCCGAGCCGCGAACTGTCTTCCAGAACATCTCGTTCTGCTCCATCAAGGCAAAGAGCGTGTAGATCACCTGACGGAACATCGGGCCGAGCGCGGCCGCCGGGTCCTTGGCATCATGGATTTTGACGCCCAGCCGGGCCTGGCAGACACGGAACCCCGTCACCAATGCGCTGGTGGTCATCCAGATGTCGATGCCGAAACGGGCCACGTCGGTGTCCCAGACATCCTGCCGCATGTAGTAGCGGGCCAACGGCCCGGAAAAGGCAAAGTCGCCGCCGATGGGCTGACGGATCCGCCAACCGTAGAGCGCCCGGGTGAGGCTGTAGACGACGTTGTTGGTGATCGTGCCATCGTACTTGTAACGGGTGTAGATCGGCGCCACAAAGTCGTAACCGTAACCAACGACCGGCGTCAGAAGTCGCGGCACCCAGTCGTTACTGATGGAGCGCAAATCGGAGTCGACCACCATGCAGGCAATGGCATCGAGACGGTCGGCCGCCTCAAAGATGGTGCGCAACGCCGACCCCTTGCCGGGCAGCCCACGGTAGATGGTCACAATCCGTTCCTGCCAGGGCGGGCTGGCCGCCTCCCGCGCCAGTTCACGCGAGTCGTCTGTTGAGCCTCCGTCGGAGACGATGATCACCGACCGCTTGTCGGGGAAATGCTCGTGCAGCCCCGAGGAGACCATGCGGACCACATGCCCGATGGTGTCCTGGTTGTTGTAGCAGGGGATGCCGGCGACGATGTCGGCGCGGTCGATCTGCTCCAGCCGGCGCACGAGCCAGGGACGGAGGGAGGTGTCGTACTTGGTCATGGCTTGCCCGCGTTGTCCTCCGCGACCGCCGCCAGCAGCCGATCCCCGAAATCCGGGATGGCCGCAAAGATGCGGTTCCAGTTTGGAATCTGCGGCGCCCCCAGCGGGTCATCTTCCATCAGTTCGCCCGCCTGACGAATCGCGTCGGTGAACATCTCAACCGATTGCCCCTCGGTGTGACGGTCATACTCCAGCCCGTTGATCATCGCGTCGCCGTGGTACCGGACGGTCATGTCCTGCGCGATGCGGCGGTAGGTGGCCCGCAATGAGTTGAAGAATCCCTTCGAGTAGACGACATCCTCGGTCGCCAGAGTGGCGAAGAGGCAGGAGGCGATGTCCACCGCCATCTTGTGCAGCCCCTTGCTGGCGTCTTCCAGCGAGAGTTCCTGGTGCTTGTGGTCGTAGTTCTCGCAGAGCTCGGCCTGGCAGATGCGTTTGCGCGAGCAATTGCGGTAGATTTCGGCCAGCATGCCGATCTCCAAGCCCCAGTCGGATGGCACACGCACCAACCGTACGAGATTGGTCATCATTGAAAACTCGCCGGCCAAGGGATAGCGGAAGCTGTCAAAGTACTCGATGCTGGGCCGATGCCCGACCATGATGGCCAGCGCGCGCAGAAGCGGTGTGACGAACAGCCGCGTCACCCGCCCGTGCATCCGGTTGGTCACGCGCGCGTAATATCCCTTGCAGAACTCGAAGTCCAGTTGCGGCGAGGCGACCGGATAGACCAGCCGCGCCACCAGCTCGCGGGTGTAGGTTGTGATGTCGCAATCGTGCAGGGCGATCACATCGCTGTTTCCCTCGGCGATGACGTACCCGTAGGCGAGCCAGGCCTGCTTGCCCTTTCCGTCCGGTCCTGGATTGAGCCCGGCGGCGGCGATGTGGTCAATCAGCGCCTGCAGGCGGGGACCGTGGAACCACATCACGGTGGTCTTCTGGGGCAGGACGGAGAAGTACTCGCGCGCGTAGCGGTACTCCTCGGCGTTGCACGGGCCGAGGGAGACGACGATTTCGCGGATGTAACGCGCGCCTTTGAGCTCCTCGACGATGTTGCACAGCGCTGGCTGAGCCAGCTCGGAAAACAACGAGGGAAGGACCAGCGTCACGCCGCGAACACGCGCGATCGACTCCAGCTCCCGCTCCATGCGGGGAAGGTCGGTCTTGCCCAGTCGATGGAATGTGGCGATCACGCCGCCCTGGTAGAAGTCGCCCATGGTTGATCCTCCCCCTCGGTTATACGAGAGGCGCGCTCGGATGTCAAACCGAATAGGCCGCAAAAAAACGCCCCGGACCGCAAAGGTCCGGGGCGTGAAACACGGCGCGCGGCGGACTACTTCAGATGCTTGGAGACCAGCTTGGTCATCTCAAACATCGAGACCTGCGAACGGCCGCCGAAGATGGTGCGCAGCGCCGAGTCGGCGTTGATCATCGTGCGCTTCTTGGCATCCTGCAGACCGTTCTTCTTGATGTAGGCCCACAGCTTCTTGGTGACCTCGGTGCGCGGCATCGGCTTCGTGCCGATCACGGCGCCCAGGGCTTCCGACGGCTGCATCGGCTTCATAAATGCCGCATTCGGCTTGCGAGCGGTTTTCTTCTTCGGGGCCGCCTTCTTCGCCGTCTTCTTGCGCGGGGCCGCTTTCTTGGCGGTCTTCTTCGTCTTCTTCGCCGCCTTCTTGGCCTTCTTCATTGGCATACCTGCCTCCGTGTGAGTGGTGGTTTGAACGCTGACAACGGGAACACGCTTGGCATTCACGCTGCGATCGGCCCTCATCCGTGCGTCGCCGACCGCTTCTTTCCCTCTGAAATCCCTCGCTTCCCAGAGGAGTTTCCCTCTGAAATCGCAGGTAGCATGTCGCACACTCCGAGGGTGCGCAAGCAGAAAATCGCATTTTCCCCTATGAGAACGAGATTTTTTCATAGGGGACCGTAGCTTCCGGATCGGCGGGACTCCCGGGGGGTACCCCCCGCCGCCGGGTGATCCGCCCCCACGGTCACCCCGGAGCACCCGCTTCGGACTGGCAATTCCCCGGGGAAAATCCCAGATTTGTCCTGCGACAGGGGGTACCTCGATGGTGAAAATTGCCGCTTCCGTGCTGGCCTGCGACTGGTCCCGTCTGGCCGAAGACACCCGCGCCGTGGTCGACGCCGGGGCCGACTGGCTGCATCTCGATATTATGGACGGTCATTTCGTGCCCAATATTTCCTTTGGTCCCGACATTGCCGGGGCCTTCCACCGGGCCGTCGATACCTTTCTCGACGTCCACCTGATGCTCACCGACCCAGGGCGCTATGCCGATGCCTTCATTGCGAATGGGGCCAATTCGATCACTTTCCACATTGAGGCGGTCCCCGACCCGCGCCCGCTCATTGCCCGGCTGCGGGACAAGGGCGTCGGCGTCGGGCTCACCCTCAACCCCGATACCCCGCTGGACCGGATCTCCCCCTACCTGGGGGAGATCGACCTGCTGTTAATCATGTCCGTTTTCCCGGGCTTCGGCGGGCAGAAGTACCTCGAGGGAGCCACCGCACGGATCGCCGCCATACGTCGCGCCATCGACTCCGCCGGGCACCGGTGCCTCCTGGAGGTTGATGGCGGGGTCAACCTGGCGACCTACCGGACCGTCGTCGATGCCGGCGCCGATATCCTGGTGGTCGGCTCCGGCCTGTTCGGGACGAAGGACTACGCCGAAACCATCCGAAAACTGCGGTCCTGAGCGACCACCATCTTCGCGGGGCACTCTGTACTTTCCCACAGCCGCGGTCTTAATCCAGCGGGAAGATCTCGAGAATGGCTTTGTTCGTATAGCCCACGTAGAGTCTGCCCGTCTGCGGATTGACGGCAAACGCGCGCGGGTCCAGCGCCGGGGTCTCGATGAATCGCGTCCCGAAATGCCGGATTTTGGCCAACGTAGTCAGAGAGCGCTCCTCCACCGATTCGCGAGTGGACTGCGGACGGGCCGGATCGGAGACCAAGGTGTACCAAGTGCCGCGGGTATCGTCGATGACCAGATGATGACTCCCCGACGTCAGCGTCAGACTCGGCTCCACCAGCAAACCGGAGAACGAACTGGCGCCCGACTGGTAGCCGAGCATCCCGAACGAGGGGCTGGCGGCCACTCCGCGATCGCCGCCGAAGGCCCAGAGCAGTGGGCGGTACCCCGCCTGCCCGGTGCTCATCGCGATCTTGCGCACTCCCGGAATCGGTGCGGTCGGATTGGCGGTCCGGTCGAATGTCCCCCAGTAATTCAGGTCGATCGCCACGATGACCGTGTCGTTGTAATTGGCCACCAGCAATTCCGATGTTGTCGGGTCGATGGCCAGCCCATAGGGCCAGTTCACCGACGCGCCCACCAGACTGCTGTCGAAGCCGAACCGGCCATCCAGCTCCCAGTTGTCGGCATCGGTAAAGTCGCCGCTCTCGACGTTCAGACAGTACACCTGCCCGTCGAAGCTGAACAGCCCCGGACGGGTCTGGTGCGACACGAACACATCGCCGCCACCCGGCGCCACCGCCAGATGCCCCCCGACCTGCACCGGATCGCTGGTGTAATAGATGTCGCCCCGGTGCGCGGTCATCGTCGAGATGTTCCAGAAGCGCAGATAGTATCCTTCGCCCGTCTTGAAGCAGTTGAAAACCACCACATCACCGGTGACAAACGCGAGGTCGTAGACATTGGCCAGATCGGCAAACTCCACGGCGCCGACCGCGCCGGTGGCCAGGTCGATGACGACCAACGCCGGCTTGGCACGCACCGCCGTGTCATAGAGGAGGACGCCGCGGTTGGAGGCCCCGTCAATCTCCATGCGCGCAGCCCCCGCGTAGGGCAGCGGGATGCAATCGCCTCCGGCGTCGACGCGCAGCGTCACATCCCTGGTCAGGGTGTCGTTCTTGACCACGGTCACCGTCATCTGTGTGTCGGCCAGGCAGGTGCCCGGGGTCAAAGCCAGCGTCATGGACCGCGCCGGAACATCATCGAAGCCAAACCGTCCATCGGCGCCGGTGGTCAGCGTTTCGAGAAAATCCCCGCCCGACAGACGCACCGTCACGCCCTCCGCCGGCTGCAGCGAGGCCGACAGCGTCGAGGGCAGGTAGACCGTTCCATCGACACGACCAAAGTTGTCCGATCCGTTGTCGTCATCGCCGCAGCCGGCAACTGTCAGCGCGATCGCGACGATCGTCATGGTGATCATCTGCAGGGAGCGTTTCATCAATTGTCCTGCCAATCTCATCTTAGGGGTATCCGCAACACGCAAGTTGATACAAAGATAACATACAAACCGCCCCGCGCCAACCGGCGCGGGGCGGCATAATTCTTCCTGGTCGTCCGGCTATTGACCCGAGGCGGGTTTCTGGACCCCCAGGAGTTCAACATCGAAGATCAGGGTTGCGTTGGGTGGGATCACGCCGCCGGCGCCGTTGGCGCCATACCCCAGCGTCGACGGGATGATGAGCAGACGGCGTCCCCCCACCTTCATGGAGGCGATACCCTCATCCCATCCCTTGATCACCCGCCCCATGCCCAGCGGGAACATGAACGCCTGGCCACGGTCGCGGGAGGAGTCGAACTTCTTCCCGTCAGTCAGCCAGCCGGTGTAGTGCGCCTGCACGAGGTCGCCGGCTTGCGGCACTTCGCCTTCGCCCACCTTCATGTCAATGTACCTAAGCCCGGAGGGTGTGCTCACCGTATCGCCGGCCACCTGCGGGATCCCCGCGTCGACCGGTGTCGGCGGGGGTTGAACCGCCTCCGTGCTCTGGCTCTCCGGCTGCTGGGCGGTTTCTCCCGGCTGCTCGCAGCCGTTGGCGTCCACCTGGCAGCCCGGCGGCGAATTCGGGCACTTGTCCTTGCTGTCAGGAACACCGTCACCATCGCCATCCATCGACTTGTTGCCGCATCCGGAGATCAACACAAACGCCGCCAACACCAAGACTGTTTTGAACCTCATGTATCTCCCCTCCCGCTTGCAACTTGCATCCTGGAGCCATGCCCCGATTCGCCCCTGTGGCGGAGCCATGATACGGTTTCTGCCGGAGGCGGTAAACCACAAGTTTCGCGCGACTCAGATGTTCACCAGGTGGAGTTGCCGCGTCCGCGCCCGGTCGACTTCGCGCAGGTCCGGCCCGCCTTCGGCCACGGATTTCAGGTTGGTGAGGAAGAAAGCCCAGGCGACACGGCACCCCATGTGCATCTCCCAGCGGCCATGCGGCGTGTCGGGGATGCCCCATTGCCGCAGGTTCACCTCGCACCAGGGACCCTGTTTGCGGATGGCGATCTCGACTTCCATCCGGTCGCCGAAGGTGAAACGGATCCGGGTCGGCGGACGCATCTCAAGGATCCAGCCCTCACCGCTCAACCCGCCGTCGAAGTACCACTCCCATAAATACCGATCCTTGGCGCGACAGGCCTCGTTCTCGGCGCGGAATTCATCGGTCGGGAAGGGGGGGAGCTTCTCTTTTCCCGGCTTGGCCGGCGGCCCGGCCGATGGCACAAACTCGGCGTTTCGCAGGAACCACTTGCACAGCCCGCTGGCGGTGCTCAGCAGCGTGAAGATCTCTTCCGGACGGGCCTTGATGAAGATTCCCAGTTCGAATTGCGTCCAATCATGTTGCTTGCTCTTGGCCATTATCCCTCCCGGTACCCGTCGATGGGTCAGGATCGTATCGGAAATGCCGATAACAGTCAAGAGGTTAGGCGGAGAAGCCCGCGACGGAACGTCCCACCGTCTGGTGGGTTGCGGCGTATAACGGAATGCCGGTCGCTGGAATTGTGCCCGCCCAACCCGGAGTCGCCCCGATGACGAAATCGCTCAAGCTCGCCGCCCTTGTCGTCTTCTGCCTCGCTGCGTCGCAGGCTCACGCCCTGTTTCCCAACCTGATGAACTATCAGGGACGTCTCGACGACGCCAACGGCGTGCCGCTGGCCGACGGCAATTACAGCGTCACCTTCCGTCTTTATGATGCCGCCGCCGGCGGGGCATTGCTCTGGCAGGAGACCCAGACGGTGGCCACCGTCGATGGCGTTTTCTCCGTGATGCTTGGGGTGCAGGACACGATTCCGCAGTCGGTCTTCTATGCCGACAGCGCCTATCTGGAGATTCAGCCGTCCGGGTCCGACCCGGTGCTGCCGCGCTCGCTTCTGTCGGTGGTGCCCTATGCCTGGCGCGCCCGCAACGCCGACCAGGTGGGCGGGTTCGATGCCGCGCAGTTGGAGGAATCGGCCGAAATCCTGGCAGCCATCGCCGCCCATGCCGCCGTCGCCGATGCCCACCATGACAAGACCGTGGATGCCTCCGAGCTGTCCATCGGCACACTGGCCGAGAGCCGTCTGCCGCAGGGGGCCATCGACTCCAGCGAAATCGAAGTCGAGTCGATCGGGGCCACCCGTCTGGTCGATGAGCCGGGGATTGCCCATGCGTACACGTCCTCCGTGCTGTTGTCCTCGACGCTCACTCAGGTCGACTCGGTGACCGTCATTGTCCCCAAGGCCGGCTGGATTTTGGTCATGGCCAGCGGGTATTTCATCCGCGACCACACCCTCGGCTCCGGCAATTGCGCCGCCACCGTCTCGCTTTCGACCTCACGCACGACCCACAGCAGCGGGAACTCCGCCAAGTTCTCCGTGGTCTCATCGCTGCCCTCCGGTGCCTATGTGAACAACTTCAACGTCACCCGGGTCCTGCAGGTCAACGCCGGCGCCACCAAGGTGTATCTGCTGGGCGACGCGGTGACCGGCAACCCGTTTCCGCGGGTGGAGAACATCAACTTAAACGCCGTCTACTTCCCCACCGCCTACGGCAACATTGAAAACCTGACGCAGTAGCGCGGGCGGGCCCCCGCAGTTTCAGGCGGCGCCGACTTGCGTCGCCTTTTTTTCTCCGATTTTTTGCTATCTTGGCGAACAAAGCCGGGTGCGGCTGGGTTTGGTGCAAGCAGACTTGATGTCAAACCAAGGAGAGGAACAAGAATGAAAGTTCTGGTCATCGGCGGTACCGGCACGGTGGGCACACAGGTGGTGCGCGATCTGCAGGCGGCAGGAGTCGAGGTCGCCCTCGTCACGCGCGATGAGGCCAAGGCGCAGTCCATCCATCCCAACGTCCATGTTCACAAAGGCAGCACCCTCGATCAGGCGTTTGTGCGCAGCGTCTTCAAGGGCTACGATGCGGTCTTCATGCTCAATCCCTCGTCGCAGACCGAGACCCACGAGGGGTTGATGGCGGTCAATGGCGCGCGCCTCTGCGGCGTCCGTCGGTTCGTTTATATGTCGGTACAGGAGGCCGACACGGCCCAGTACCTGCCGCACTTCGGCGCCAAGGTGCCCATCGAGAATGTCGTTAAGACCTCCGGCATGGAATGGACGATCCTGCGTCCAAACAACTTCCATCAGAACGAACAGTGGTTCAAGTCGGCCATCCTCGATTACGGTGTCTACCCGCAGCCGCTCGGCGACGTCGGCCTCCATCGCGTTGACGTGCGCGACATCTCCGCCGTGGCCGTGATCGCGCTGACCACCGGCAGTCTCAACGGCCAGATGCTCAATCTCGTCGGCCCCGAAGTATGGACTGGGCCGGCGACCGCCGAGCTGTGGACTCGGCTTCTGGGCAAGCCGATCCGCTACATCGGTCATGACATGGACGCCTGGGAAGCGATGTTCCGCCAGCGGGTCCCCGACTGGCTGGTCTTTGATTGGCGCATGATGTACGAATACTTCCAGGAGCACGGTCTGAAAGGCACGCCCCAGGACATCGAGCGTCTGACCAAGATTCTCGGACGCCCGCTGATCCGGTTTGAGGATTACGCGAGAGAGACTGCGAAGGCCTGGACCAGTCAGTAAGCACGTCATGGAAAAGGGCCCTCGCAACGGAGGGCCCTCTTCGCTGGGGCGCTGGCAATGGGGCCTACTTGCCGTTGCTCTGTGCCGAACCAGACTGGGCGCGTACATGCGCGCAAATCTGATCGACTTCCTTGCAGAATTGGTCGTAATCCAGCTGAAATCCGTTGATGTAAGTGCTCCAGCCCGCCGTCGATTTGGCGTAGTGGATGGCATCCTCGATTTCGGCGTCGGTCGCGCCGTTCAGCTTCGCGAATTCGGTGTGGAAGTAGGTGCAGTAGCGGCACTTGGTGACGCCGGAGATTGCGACGCCGATCAATTCCCGGTACTTGTTGGGAATCGCCCCCGGCGCCATTTGCACCGCCTTCAATGTCTCCCATTCCAGGCGCAGCGAATTGTCCGGCAGCATCTTCACGAACGTAGGGACAATCCCCAGCGTCGCTTCGATCTCCTGATAGATCTGTTGGCGCTCGGCGCTGGGCGCCTGCGCGTTGAGCTTGGCGCCGAAGAGCACCACGAAAGTCAGACCGATCCCCACGGCGGCCACCACGGAAGGGCGTAACTTCACGGCATCCTCCTTGCAGCGATAACGGTGTGTGAAAGATCGCGCGATCGGCGCCGCGATCGCGACGCCGCGCCTGATGTTGCCGTAAATCAGATGAAAACCCTCTGGATTGTCAAGGCCTAATGGTGATGGGGATTCAGGTCGTGCACAGAGGGAGGTCGCGCCCGAAGTGAGGGTGGCAGGGATCGAACCTGCGACCACCTGCTTAAAAGGCAGATG